>NZ_JBJGZK010000004.1:0-222144 GCF_054050475.1 Geodermatophilus sp. SYSU D00525 | reverse complement strand
GAGGCCGGTCCCCGTTGGGGGACCGGCCTCGCGCCGTTGCTCAGCCGGCGGGAGCCGGCAGCCGCTGCGTCAGGCGCGGACGCGGGTGCGGGACTGACGGCGCTTGAGAGCACGCCGCTCGTCCTCGGACAGCCCGCCCCACACGCCGGAGTCCTGACCCGAGCGCAGAGCCCAGTCGAGGCAGGACTCGACGACCGAGCAGCGGCGGCAGACCGCCTTCGCCTGCTCGATCTGCACGAGGGCGGGGCCGGTCGTCCCGATGGGGAAGAACAGCTCCGGGTCCTCGTCCCGGCAGAGCGCGCGGTGGCGCCAGTCCATGTCTGTGCACTCCTCGGTGTCGACTACATTGCTTGCGAATCGCTGACATCGGGCCGCTCGCGCGGGCGCGACACCGGTTGCCCAGCGCCTCGTTCCAGCGACCGCCCACCGCTTGTTACCGGCAGGTTGCGTTCCTCTCGCGATGTTTTCACCTGAGGAACTCGTGTCAAGCGCACCGGGGCCCTGGGTCGACCCCTCGTGAGCAAGCTCACCACGGGCGTGCTAGGGCCGCCACTCGGCGGCGTAGTGGTGCTTGACACGGGCCCCCGGGCGTGTCCTCGGGCCCGACGATCCGGCCTCGGCCCCGCTGCAGGGGCCCGCCCCGAGCGTGCGAGGGGTGGAGGGGCAGTGGGGTCCTGACCTAGGCGATGACGGACAGCGCCGACGGCACCGACCGCACGCGCAGCCCGGTCGCCGTCCCGAGGTGGTCGCCGTCGAGCTGCCAGCCCTGCGGGCGGGACGCCCGCAGCTCGAATCCGGCGAGATCGTGCAGGCGGTGCACGCCGCGGCCGCGCGCGTCGGGGCGGCGGGCCAGCACCTGCCGGGTGGTGTGCAGCATCCGCAGCACGCCCATCCGGCCGAGCGCGAACACGTCGAGGCCGGCCTCGAAGGAGGCCTCCGGGCTCGGGTTGACCGGCCGGGAGCCCAGGTAGGTCCACGGGCTGACGTTGGAGACCAGGCAGAGGAAGAGCCCGTCGAGGTCCGGGGAGCCCGGGACGCACAGCGTCACGGCGGGCCGGCGGCGCTCGCGGCCGAGGACGAACGCCCGGGTGGCCTCCCGGACGTAGAGCGCGCCGGTGGAGCGACGACCGCGCGCCCGCTGGGCCTCCACCCGCGCGATGACGTCGGCGTCGAAGCCCAGGCCGGCGGCGAAGACGAACCAGCGCGGGTCGGTCCAGCCTCGGTCGGCCGCGGCGTCGACCTCGGCGACGGTGGTCGCGGCGGCCGGGTCCACCCCCTCCGCGGGCGCGGTGCTGGTGCCGGTGGCGCTGGCGGTGCCGAGCGAGACGCGGCGGGTGCGCCCGGCGCGCAGCGCGTCGAGGATCTCGCCGGTGGCCTCGACCGGGTCGCGGGAGCGGCCCAGGGCCCGGGAGAACACGTTGGTCGAGCCGCCGGGGACGACCGCCAGCGTCGGCACGTGCTCGCCGGGCCCGTCGGCCAGCAGGCCGTTGACCACCTCGTTGACCGTGCCGTCCCCGCCGAGCGCGACGACGACGTCGAACCCGTCGGCCAGCGCGTGCCGGCCCAGCTCGCGGGCGTGGCCGCGGTGGGTGGTCTCGGCGAGGTCCACCTTGAGCTCGCTGGCCAGCGCGCCGACGAGCACGTCCCGGACCCGGCCGGTGGTCGTCGTCGCCGCGGGGTTGGCCACCACGAGCGCACGCATGCGGCCAGGCTAGCCAGCACCCGGGCGTCCGACGGGCACGGACGGGACCTGGCGTGACCGGTGACGCGTAGCCTCGCTCCTGTGACGGACGAGGACGCGACCCGCCGCCCCAGCCGGGCCGAGCGGCTCCTCGGCGGCGCCGCGCAGCCCTCCGCCCGCCCGCCGCGGCCAGCGCGGCCCGAGGCCCCGCCGGCGGTCGTCCGGGCGGCGCTGGTGGCCGCGATCGAGGCGGCCCTGCTGATCGGCGGGGCGCTGGTCCTCCTGTGGCTGACCCTCACCAGCGACCCCGACAGCGTGGCCCGCGCGCTGGCCGAGGTGGTCTACGTCGGCATCTTCGGCGCCGTCCTGGCCGCCGCCGCCGTCGGCCTGCGGCGGGTGTCGGGGTGGGCGCGGGGGCCGGTCGTCGTCCTGCAGATCCTGCTGGGGCTGTTCGGCTACAGCACCGCGTTCCCCGGCGGCCAGCCGCTGCTGGGCATCCCGCTGATCGTGCTGGCGGTCGCGGAGCTGTACCTGCTGTTCACGCCCGAGGCGCGGCTGGCCTTCCTGGACCGCTAGACGACCGGTCGCTGGACGACCAGCCGCTGGACGACCGGCCGCTGGACGACCGGCCGCTAGACGACGAGGTCGACGACGTCGGCGATCGAGTCCAGGACCCGGCTGGGCCGGAACGGGAAGCGGCCGACGTCGGCGGCGGTGGTCGAGCCGGTGAGCACGAGGATCGTCTCCAGGCCCGCCTCGATGCCGGCGACGACGTCGGTGTCCATCCGGTCGCCGATCATCACCGTGCTCTCCGAGTGCGCGTCGATCCGGTTCATCGCGCTGCGGAACATCATCGGGTTGGGCTTGCCGACGAAGTAGGGCTTGGCGCCGGTGGCCTCGGTGATCATCGCGGCGACCGACCCGGTGGCCGGCAGCGGTCCCTCCGGCGAGGGCCCGGTGACGTCGGGGTTGGTGGCGATGAACCGCGCGCCGGTGCCGATCAGCCGGATCGCCCGGGTGATCGCCTCGAACGAGTAGGTGCGGGTCTCGCCGAGGACGACGAAGTCCGGGTCGGTGTCGGTCAGGGTGTAGCCGGCCTCGTACAGCGCCGTGGTCAGCCCCGCCTCGCCGATGACGTAGGCCGAGCCCCCGGGCAGCTGGGTGGACAGGAAGTCCGCCGTCGCCAGGGCCGAGGTCCAGATCGAGGTCTCGGGCACCTGCAGGCCCGAGCGGGACAGCCGGGCGGACAGGTCGCGCGGGGTGAAGATCGAGTTGTTGGTCAGGACGAGGAACCGGCGGTCCTTGTCGACCAGGCGCGCGAGGAACTCGGCGGCGCCCGGGAGGGCCTGCCCCTCGTGCACGAGGACGCCGTCCATGTCGGTCAGCCAGCACTCCGCGGTGCCCCGCTCGATGGTCACCGCGTCAGCCTGCCGCATCGCGCCGGCCGGCCGCGAAACCGGCCAGAGCCCGATCGGTGAGCCGGAACACCGTCCACTCGTCCATCGGGACCGCGCCGGCGGCCCGGTAGAACGCGATCGACGGCTCGTTCCAGTCGAGCACCGACCACTCCAGCCGGTCGTAGCCGCGCTCGACGCAGGTGGCGGCCAGCGTGCGCAGCAGCTCCCGGCCCAGGCCACCGCCGCGGTGCTGCGGCTGGACGTAGAGGTCCTCGAGGTAGATGCCGTGGGTGCCGCGCCAGGTGGAGAAGTTGAGGAACCACAGCGCCGTGCCGACGACGGCGCCGTCGCGCTCGGCCACGTGCCCGAACAGCGCGGGGGAGTCGCCGAACAGGGCGGTGTGCAGCTGCTCCTCGGTCAGCCGCACCTCGTGCGCGGCCTTCTCGTACTCGGCGAGCTCGCGGACCAGGCCGACCACGGCCGGGACGTCGTCGGGACGGATCGGGCGGACGCTCACGTCAGCACCTCACGGAGGCGGGCCGGCACCAGCCGGGCGAGGGGGGACAGCAGGGGGACCAGGACCGGCGCCAGCAGGTAGCCGTAGGCGAGCACGCAGCCGGTGACGACGGGGACGGTGGCGAAGCCGATCACCAGCGCGACCGCCGCGGCGACCAGGCCGTAGGGCCGGCCGCTCTTCGGGCTGACCAGCGAGCGGAACGAGCGGAACCGGATGGTGCTGACCATGAGCAGCGCCGGGACGGCCACGATGAGCAGCACCCACAGCCGGTCGCGGCCCTGCATCTGGTCACCGAACGCGAACACCGAGGCCAGCACGACGCCGGCCGCGCCGGGGCTGGGCATGCCGGTGAAGTACCGCTTGTCCGCCGTCGGGTCGATGGTGGTGTTGAAGCGGGCCAGCCGGATCGCGGCGCACGCCACCCAGAGGAAGCACACGACCCAGCCCAGCGGGTCCCACTCGTCGCGGCCCTCGGAGAACAGCGTGAACGCCAGCAGCGCGGGGGCCAGCCCGAAGGACACCAGGTCGGCGAGCGAGTCGAACTGCAGGCCGAAGGCGCTCACCGCGCCGACCAGCCGGGCGACGGCGCCGTCGGTGATGTCGAACAGCACCGACAGGCCGATGAGCACCGCGGCGAGCGTGTACTGGCCGCGGATCGACACGAGGATGGCGGCGAAGCCGCACATCATGTTGCCGAGGGTGAACAGGCTGGGCAGGGTCGCCAGCGCGCGCCGGCGGCTGCCGCGCACCGACCCGCGGACGAACTCGACCGTGGCCGTGCGCCGCGTGGGGGCCGGCCGCCCCTCTCCCGAGGCGGTACTGGGCACCGCGGGCCCCTCAGCCCGCGGCGGGCCAGCGGGCGATGACGGTCTCCCCGCCGCGCACCCGCTGCCCCTTCTGCACGGTGAGCGTGCACCCGGCCGGGACGAAGACGTCCATCCGCGAGCCGAACTTCATCAGACCGAAGCGCTCGCCGGTGGCCAGCCGCCGGCCGACGCCGGTGCGCGTGACGATGCGGCGGGCCAGCACCCCGACCAGCTGCCGGAAGACGACGGTGCGCTCGCCGTCGCGCAGCCACAGCTCGCTGCGCTCGTTCCGGTGCGCCGACTCCGCGCGGTAGGCCGCCAGGAAGCTGCCCTTGCGGTAGGAGCTCTGCACCACCTCGCCGCGGTAGGGCGAGCGGTTGACGTGCACGTCGACCACGGAGAGGAAGACGCTGACCTGCTGCCAGCCGCCCTCGGGCGCGGGCTCGGGGGCGACCCCCTGCTGCGGCTCGCCGGCGACCATCACCATGCCGTCGGCGGGGGAGAGGACGACGTCGGCCGGCGGCTCCTCGCGGTCGCAGGCGCGCTCGGGGTCGCGGAAGAACAGGACCATGTAGGCCGACAGGGCGAGGAACGGCCACGCGGCGAGCCGCGCCCAGCGGCGCCCGCGGGCCACGCCGGCGGCGGCCAGCAGGGCGGCCGGGGCCAGGGGTCCGGTGATGAAGGGCCACCCGGCCCGGTCGATGCGCATCAGGGTCCGACGGTACCGGGGGCGGCCGCGCGCCCCGCCCACCCGCCGGGGAGGCCGGGGGGCGGGTCGCGGCGTCAGCTCGCGGGGGTCGCGACGTTCACCAGCCAGCGGATCCCGAACCGGTCGGTGACCTGGCCGAAGGTGTCGCCCCACACCTGCTTCTCGAGCGGGACGTCGACCTGGCCGCCCTCGGCGAGCTGCTCGAACCAGCGGGTCATGGTCTCCGTCTCGTCCCCGGACAGCGATACCGACACCTTGTCCGGCCCGCCGGCGTCGGGGTCGTGGCCGTCGGAGGCCATGAGCTCCAGGCCGTGGTCGGTGCGCAGGAAGGCGTGCATGACGCCGTCGTCGGGGAACCGGTCACCGCCCCCGCCGACGTCGCCGAAGGTCATGACCTCGAGGTGCCCGCCGAAGACGGACCGGTAGAGCTCCATCGCCTCGCGGGCGTTGCCGGAGAAGTGCAGGTAGGGGTTGAGCCGGACGGCCATCGGGTCTCCTCGGGGCTGGGGGTGGCGGGGTGCAGACCGGCCGGGGCGGCGGGACTCATCGGTCCCGGGGACGCCGACGGCCGGTGGGCGAGGTGCCCACCGGCCGTCTGGACGTCGTCCGCGCTCAGGCCGCGGCCTTGGTCTCCCAGAAGATCTTGTCGATCTCGGCGATGTAGTCGAGGAGCTTCTGGCCCTCGGCCGGGTCCATGCTGCCCTTGCCGCCGGCGGCGCCGGCCTGCTTGGTGGCCTTGTTGAACAGCTCGTGCAGCTGCGGGTACTTCTCGAAGTGCGGCGGCTTGAAGTAGTCGGTCCACAGCACCCACAGGTGGTGCTTGACCAGGTCCGAGCGCTGCTCCTTGATGAGCACGCAGCGCTGCTTGAAGACCTCGTCGTCGCTGCCCTGGTACTTCTCCTGGATGGCCTTGACCGACTCCGCCTCGATGCGGGCCTGGGCCGGGTCGTACACGCCGCACGGGAGGTCGCAGTGCGCGGTGGCCTCGACGGCGGAGAACACGCGGCTGAACAGCATGCTTGCTCCTTCGTGTGTCGATCGATCGGGTCGTCTGCGACCCTACTCGCGGTGATCAGCCCCCGTCCCGCCGAGCGACCGTTCCCACCGCTGCCCTCGGGGTGGGTCCTGGCCCGGGTGACCGGCCCGTCGATGTCGCCCACGGTCCGCCACGGCGACCGGCTGCTGGTGCGGCGGGTGCGTCCGGGCGGGGTGGCGGTCGGCGACGTCGTCCTGGCCCGCTTCCCGGCCCGCCCGGACCTGCTGGTGGTCAAGCGGGTGCACCGGCTGCTCGGCGACGGCGCGGTCGACGTCCGCGGGGACAACCCGCTGGTCACCGACGACAGCCGGGCCTACGGGCCCGCGGTCGCCGTGGGCCGGGTGGTGCTCCGGCTGCAGCCGCGCCCCGGCCGGCTGCCCGCGGCCCCCGCCCTCTAGGCCCCGGCGCGCTGCTGGGCGTACCAGGCGCGGCACTCCGCCATCGTCGGCAGGACGCCCTGCTCGCGGGCCTGCGCCAGGGTGGGGGCGGCCCGGTCCTTGTCCGAGAGCCGGACCTCGACGTCGCCCGGCCACGGCAGGTCGAGCTCGGGGTCCAGCGGCGAGACGCCGAACTCGCGACCGGGGGAGTAGCCCGTGGAGACCAGGTAGGTGACCGACGAGCCGTCCTCGAGGGAGAGGAAGGCGTGGCCGAGGCCCTCGGCGAGGAAGACCGCGCGCGGCCGCTCCGCCTCGAGCAGCACGGCGTCGGAGACGCCGAAGGTGGGCGAGCCGACCCGCACGTCGACGACGACGTCGAGCACCCGCCCCGCCGGGCAGTAGACGTACTTGGCCTGCCCGGGCGGCACGAGCGCGAAGTGCACGCCGCGCAGCACGCCGCGCGCCGAGACGCTGTGGTTGGCCTGGGCCAGCGGCAGCGCCCGCCCGGTGGCCCCGGCGAGCACGTCGGCGCGGTACCACTCGGTGAACCGGCCACGGTCGTCCCCGTGCGGCACCAGGTCGAGGACGTAGCTGTCCGGGACGGCGAGTTCTCGGATCTCCACGGCCGCACGGTAACGAGGCGGGTGCCACGGGTGCGGGGTCGGCGGCCCGGCGACGGAGGTCACAGCACTACCCTGTCGAGGCCATGAGCGCAGCGACGGGCTCCGCCGGGGACAGTGCCGACCGCTTCAGCGGGGACGCGGCGTTCGCCGTGCACGAGGGCGGCAAGCTGGTGGTCCGGCCGACCCGGCCGATCGAGTCCCGCGAGGACCTCGCGCTCACCTACACCCCGGGCGTGGCGCGCGTCTCCAGTGCGATCGCCGCGGAGCCCGCGCTCGCCCGCCGGTTCACCTGGGCCCCGCGGGTCGTCGCGGTCGTCTCCGACGGGACCGCCGTCCTGGGCCTGGGCGACATCGGCCCCGCCGCGGCGCTGCCGGTGATGGAGGGCAAGGCCTGCCTGTTCAGCGAGTTCGCCGGGCTGTCGTCGGTGCCGATCGTGCTGTCGACCACCGACGTCGACGAGATCGTCGAGGCGGTCGTCGCGATCGCGCCGTCCTTCGGCGGGATCAACCTCGAGGACATCAGCGCCCCGCGCTGCTTCGAGGTCGAGGAGCGGCTGCGCGCGCGGCTGGACGTCCCGGTCATGCACGACGACCAGCACGGGACGGCGATCGTCGTCCTCGCGGCGCTGCGCAACGCGGCGCGGGTGACCGGGCGCGCGCTCGGCGACCTGCGGGTGGTCGTCTCCGGCGCCGGGGCGGCGGGGGTCGCCTGCACGAAGATCCTGCTGGGGGCCGGCGTCGGGGACATCGCCGTCGCGGACTCCCGCGGGGTGCTGCACACCGGGCGCGAGGACCTGACGCCGGTCAAGCGGTGGGTCGCCGAGAACACGAACCGGGCCGGCCACGCGGGCACGATGACAGGCGCGCTCGAGGGCGCCGACGTGTACCTGGGCCTGTCCGGCGGCTCGGTGCCGGAGGCGGCGATCGCGTCGATGGCGGCGGACTGCATCGTGTTCTCGCTGGCCAACCCGACGCCCGAGGTGGACCCGGAGATGGCGGCGCGGTACGCGGCCGTCGTCGCCACCGGGCGCAGCGACCTGCCCAACCAGATCAACAACGTGCTGGCGTTCCCCGGGGTGTTCCGCGGCGCCATCGACGCCGGCGCCACGGCGATCACCGAGGAGATGAAGCTCGCGGCGGCCGAGGCGATCGCGGGCGTCGTCGGCGAGGACCTCGCGCCGGGGTACGTCGTGCCGAGCCCGCTGGACCGGCGGGTGGCCACCGCGGTCGCCGAGGCCGTGGCCGCCTGCGCCCGCGAGCAGGGCGTCACGAGGTAGCCGCCGCCTCCCGGCGCGGCCGGTAGACCAGGTCGAGGACGCCGGCGAGCAGCCGCTCGGCCACCGGGCGGGGGAGCGCGGCCACCAGGGCGTGCACCGGCGCCATCCGCTCGGGCAGCCGGCCGCCGCCGACGCCGGCGACCTCCAGCAGCGCGTCGACCTCGGCCACGGTGAGCGCCGCGGGGTCGATCGTCGCGGCCGCCGCGACCAGGTCCGGGTCGGCCACCGGCGGGGGCAGCGCGGCGGCCGCGCGGGCGGCGTCGGCGAGGTCGGCGAGCAGGACGTCCACCCGGCCGGCCGTGGCGCCGGTGACGGTGAGGTGCAGCGTGGCGGGCAGGCCGGCGCCGCCGGGCTGGGCGAACGGCGGCTGGGGCTGCAGCAGCCAGCCGCGGGCGGTGGCCTCGTCGGCGAGGTTGAGCACGTCGACGCCGGCCGGGCCGTCCTGCGCCAGCGCGACCAGGGTGGCGACCGGCGTCCCGACCACCCGCAGGCCGGGGATCGCCGCCGCGCCCTCGGCGAGGGCGACCGTGGCCGCCCGCGTGGCCCGCGCCAGCTCGGCGTAGCCGTCCCGGCCCAGCCACCGGTGCACGGCCCAGGCGGCGGCCATCGGCCCGGCCGGGCGGGTGCCGGCCAGCGTCGGGTTGACCACCGGGTAGCCAGGCCAGCCGGCGGTGCTGAACCAGTGCCCCTGCCGCAGCTCCGGCTCCGCGGTGAGCAGCACGGAGACGCCCTTGGGCGCGTAGCCGTACTTGTGCAGGTCCACCGACAGCGAGGTCACGCCGGGCACCGACAGGTCGAAGGGCTCGGGGACGTCGTCGAGGAAGGGCAGCACCCAGCCGCCGATGCAGGCGTCGACGTGGCAGGGGACGCCCGCGGCGGCGGCCAGCGCGGCCACCTCGCCGACCGGGTCGAGGACGCCGTGCGGGTAGGACGGCGCGCTGACCACCACCAGCGCGGCACGGGCGTCCAGCGTGGCCGCCACCGACGAGGGCAGCGCCCGGCAGGTGTCCGGGTCGACGGCGACGTCGGCGACCTCGAGGTCGAACAGGTGCGCGGCCTTGCGGAACGCGGCGTGCGCGGTGACCGGCAGCAGCAGCCGCGCCCGCCCGGTGCCGCCGCGTGCCCGCCAGCGCTCGCGGGCGGCCAGCACCGCCAGCAGGCAGCTCTCGGTGCCGCCGCTGGTCACCGTGCCGACCGTCGCCGGCCCGCCGCCGAGCAGGTCGGCCGCCGCGCCCACCAGGTCGTCCTCGATGCGGGCGACGCTGGGGAAGGCGGTCGGGTCCAGCGCGTTGGTCCACTGGAACGCGGCCTGCGCGGCGGCGGCGAGGTCCTCGACGCCGGCGAGCCCGGAGTCGTAGACGTAGGCCATCGTCGAGCCCCCGTGGGTGGGCACGTCGCCGGCCTGCAGCGCGGTGAGCTCGGCCAGCACCTCCTGCGGCGTCACGCGGGGACCTCCTGGGGCCGGGCGGGGACGGGGTGGAGCCGGTAGCGGGCCAGCACCGGCAGGCTGGCCAGCACGAGCAGCGCCGGGACGACGGTGAAGCCCAGCCGGACGGCGAGCACCGCGCCGCCGGACTGGACGGCGTCGCCGCCGGCGGAGGAGACGTAGCCGGCCGCGGCGAGCAGCAGCCCGAGCAGGCCCGGCCCCACGGCGAGGCCGAGCGTCTCGGCGGCCGTCCAGACGCCGGTGAAGACGCCGGCCCGCCGCCGCCCGGAGGCGGCCTCGTCGGCGGCGACGACGTCGGGCAGCATCGCCAGCGGGAACATCTGCATGCCCGCGTAACCGACGCCGACCAGCACCACGAGCGCGACGGCCGCCCCCGTGCCGTCGGTGCCGACCAGCGCCAGCGCCCCGGTGCCCACCGCGAACAGCGCCGAGGACGCCAGCAGCCCGGTCCGCTTGCCCAGCCGCCGGCTCACCCGCAGCCACAGCGGCATGACGAGGATCGCCGGGCCGACCAGCGCGGCGAACAGCAGCGAGCCGGCCGCGGCGTCGCCGAGCACGTGCTCGGAGAAGTAGGGCACGCCGGCGAGCATCACGCCGATCCCCAGCGCCTGGACGACGAACCCGGTGAGCAGCACCCGGAACGGCCGGGACCGCCAGGCGACGACGAGCGTCGCGCCCAGCCGGCCCTCGCTCGTCACCCGGGTGAGCGTGGGCGCCCGCCGCGTGCCGGCCACCGCGCCGAGCATCCCGGCGGCCAGCAGCACCGCCACGAACACCGCCATGGCCAGGTGCCCGGCGCGCCCGCCGCCGAACGCGTCGACCACCGCCGGCGCGCCGGCGCCGGCCAGCAGGATGCCCACCGCCAGCGCCGCCACCCGCCACGACACGAGCGTGGCCCGCTCGCCGGGGTCGTCGGTGATCTCGGCCGGCTGCGCGACGTAGGGCACCTGGAAGCAGCCGTAGGCGGTCGCCGCGAGCAGGAAGGCCACCGCCACCCACGCCGCGGCCGCCGCCGGCGGGGCGCCCGGCCCGGTGAACACGAGGACGAACAGCGGCGGCAGGGCGAGCCCGCCGGCCAGCATCCACGGCCGGCGCGGCCCCCAGCGGCCCGTCGTCCGGTCCGAGCGGCTGCCGATCCACGGGTTGAGCAGCACGTCCCAGGCCTTGGGAGCGAACACCACCAGCCCGGCCAGCCCGGCGGCGACGCCCAGCTCGTCGGTCAGGTAGTGGAGCAGCAGCAGGCCGGGCACCGTGCCGAACGCCGCCGTCCCGATCGAGCCGAGGGCGTAGCCGAGGTGGGTCCCCCGGGACAGGCGCGGTGCGACGGCGGTCACAGCGGGGGACCGTAGCCGCCGTCGGCGCGGCACGGTCCCGGAGACCTCCGCGGGGTCCACCGATGAGGGAGGCGCCGCCGGGCGGTCTCCCCGGTGTGGCCCCGCGACGGCGCCGGGCCCCGCCCGCCCAGGAGGCGACCATGGACCCCGACCCGAGCACCCCGGCCGCTCCCGAGGCCCGCGCGGCGGCGCTGCGCACCCTCGACCGGCTCGTCGGCACCTGGACCGTCTCGGGCCCCGGCGGCCCGCGCGGCCAGGTCCGCTACGAGTGGATGGACGGCGGCAACTGGCTGGTCCAGCACGTGGACCTGCGCGGCGACGACGCCACCCGCGGGGTGGAGTACATCGGCTGGGACGAGGCCGCCGGCGAGCTGCGGTCGCACTACTTCGGCGCCGGTGGGGAGCTGCTCGAGTACACCTACCGGGTCGAGGACGACGTCCTCCGGATCTGGTTCGGCGGCACCGACTCCCCGGCCCGCTACGAGGGGCGCTTCAGCCCCGACGGCACGGTCAACGAGGGCGCGTGGCGGTGGCCCGGCGGCGGCTACGAGTCCACGATGACCCGGGCCGGCTGACCTCAGCCCAGCACGGTCTCCGCGCAGTCCCCGAGGTCCTCGGGGGAGGTCGCCGCGGGGCAGTCCAGCCGCAGCCAGTCACCGGTGCCGAACCGGTCGCGGCTGCCGTCGACGAACACCTCCAGGCCGGGGAGGCCGGGCCGGGCGCGGTACCAGCTCGTCACGGGGTCGCCCTCGGTGGTCGGGCGGGTGACCTCCAGCTCGGCCTCGCCGGCGGCCAGGCACGCCAGGGCGTCCGCCGCGACCGGCTCGCCCTGGCCGAGGTCCTGGGCGGGGCAGGCGGGCAGCGCATCGCGGTCGGTGAACGCGGCCGGGGCGCCGGCCGACGGGGCGCACGCGGCACACGCCAGGGCGGTGAGCAGCACGACGGCGCGGGTCACGCGGCGAGCATGGCGCGCCCGGGTCTCGGCGCGGTCTCAGCCGCCGAGGGTGACCAGGTCGGCCAGGTAGGGGTCCAGGGCCTCGCGGACACCGGTGTTGGCGTAGACGAACCAGACCGCGACCCCGAGGAACAGGGGGGCCAGCACCGCCTTCTCCAGCGTCGTCCCGGTGCGCATCGGGGTGAGCGCGAGCCGCCGCCGCTTGGCCAGCCACAGCACCGGCAGGGGCACGCCCTGCTTGGTGATCAGGTCGCCCGCGATGTGCGTGAGGACGCCCAGCCCGACCGCGAGAGGCAGCCACGTCGGCTGCGGGATGTGCGCCAGCAGCAGCCAGGCGCCGCCGAAGGAGAGCACCAGGTTGCCGACGACGGTGTTCTCCGCGCGGCCGGGGATGACGAAGTGCAGCGCCCGCAGCGCCAGCCCGATCCCCAGCGCCATGACCACGAGGCTGGACCAGAACAGGTTGGCCGCGGCGAGCGCGAGCGCGCCGAAGGCCAGCGGCGCCAGGACGGCGTCGTGGGTGCCCCAGCGGTGCCCGCCGGCCAGCCGGCCGATCGCGCCGGAGGGCACGTCGGTGACCGGCCCCCACATGTCCGAGACCGTGGAGCCGGTGTGGTCGAGGTCGGGCAGCATGGCGAACCCGCCGACGGCGGCGACCCACGCGACCTGGGCGACGGGGCCCTCGACGGGCGCCCAGGGCAGGGCCGCCGCGCCGGCCGCGAGTCCGGACAGGGCGTGCGAGTGACCGAGCACGGACACAGCGTGCCGTCGTGCGCGGCCCGGCCGGTGCAGGCGCGCTCCACGGACGACGAGATCGGCGATCTCGCGCACTCCGGGTGGCCGGAGCGGGCGGGATCACCGATCTCGTCGTCGTGTGGTCGGGCTAGTCGAGGTCCTCGACGTCGTCGGTGCCGCCGCGCGCCAGCCACGTGGCCAGCCGCTCGATCGGCACCTCGAAGTCGGGGTGCTGGTCGACGAAGGCCTGCAGCTGGTCGGCCAGCCAGGCGAGGGTCACCTGCTCCTCGCCCCGCCGGTCGGCCAGCTCCTCCAGGCCCCGGTCGGTGAAGTACACGCTCAGTCGGCGAAGGCGCTCGCGACGAGCTCCTTCTGCTCCACCTCGTGGACCTTCGCCGAGCCGACCGCGGGGCTGGCCGAGGCCTTCCGGCTGACCCGCCGCAGCGTCCGGCCGCCGAGGTGCTCGGGGAGGTTGAGCGCCATGAACGACCAGGCGCCCATGTTCGCCGGCTCCTCCTGCACCCAGACGAGGTCCTGCGCGTTCGGGTAGCGGCCGACCGCCTCGGCGATCTGCTCGGCCGGCAGCGGGTAGAGCTGCTCGACCCGCAGGATCGCGGTGTCCGTGCGGCCCTCGTTCTCCCGCTGCGCGACCAGGTCGTAGGCGACCTTGCCGCTGCACAGCAGCACCCGGCGCACCGCGGCGTCGTCGAGCGGCTCGCCGCCGACACCGGGGTCGCCGAGCACCGGGCGGAAGCCCTCGTCGGTGAAGTCCGCGACCGGGCTGACCGCCGCCTTGGCCCGCAGCAGCGACTTCGGCGTGAACACGACCAGCGGCCGGTGCACGTCGGAGAGCGCCTGCCGGCGCAGCAGGTGGAAGTAGTTGCCCGGGGTCGAGCAGTTGGCGACGGTCATGTTGTTCTCGGCGCACAGCTGCAGGAACCGCTCGATGCGGCCGCTGGAGTGGTCCGGGCCCTGACCCTCGAGACCGTGCGGCAGCAGCATGGTCACGCCGGAACGCTGGCCCCACTTGGCCTCGCCCGAGGAGATGAACTCGTCGATGACCATCTGCGCGCCGTCGACGAAGTCGCCGAACTGGGCCTCCCAGAGGACCAGCGCCCTGGGGTTGGCCACCGAGTAGCCGTACTCGAACCCGAGGGCGGCGTACTCGGACAGCAGCGAGTCGTAGACGAAGAACTTCGCCTGGTCCTCGGCCAGGTGCGCCAGCGGCGTGTACTCGGCGGCGGTCTCCCGGTCGATGAGCACCGAGTGGCGCTGCACGAACGTGCCGCGGCGGGAGTCCTGACCGGCCAGCCGCACCGGGATGCCCTGCATGAGCAGCGACCCGAAGGCCAGCAGCTCGCCCATCGCCCAGTCGATGCCGCCCTCGCTGATCATCGCCGCGCGCCGCTCGAGCAGCCGCTTGAGCTTCGGGTGCGGGGTGAAGTCCGGCGGCAGCGAGACGTGCGCGTCGCCGATCGCCTTCATCACCTCGGGGGTGATGGCGGTGGCGACGGGGGAGACCTGCTGGGCCGGCTGGTCCATGACCGGCTGCGGCTTGGGGGTCTCGGTGACGTCGTGGGTCTCGGCGAAGGCCCGCTCCAGCTGGTCGCGGTAGTCCTTCAGCGCCTCCTCGGCCTCGGCCAGCGTGATGTCGCCGCGGCCGACCAGCGCCTCGGTGTACAGCTTCCGGACCGAGCGCTTGCGGTCGATGATGTCGTACATCAGCGGCTGGGTCATCGACGGGTCGTCGCCCTCGTTGTGCCCGCGGCGGCGGTAGCAGACCAGGTCGATGACGACGTCCTTCTTGAACGCCTGCCGGTACTCGACGGCCAGCCGGGCCACGCGGACGCACGCCTCGGGGTCGTCGCCGTTGACGTGGAAGACCGGCGCGTTGACCATCCGCGCGACGTCGGTCGAGTAGAGGCTCGAGCGCGCCGCGGCCGGGCTGGTGGTGAAGCCGACCTGGTTGTTGATGACCACGTGCACGGTGCCGCCGGTGCGGTAGCCGCGCAGCTGGGACAGGTTCAGCGTCTCCTGGACGACGCCCTGGCCGGCGAACGCGGAGTCGCCGTGCAGCAGGACCGGCAGGACGGTGAAGCCCTGCTCGCCCTTGTCGATCATGTCCTGCTTGGCGCGGGTGATGCCCTCGAGGACGGGGTTGACCGTCTCCAGGTGCGAGGGGTTGCTCGCCAGCGAGACGGCGATCTCGGCACCCGGCTTGAACGGGTTCTCGAAGGTGCCCTCGGCGCCGAGGTGGTACTTCACGTCGCCCGAACCCTGGACCGTGCCGGGGTCGATGTTGCCCTCGAACTCGCCGAAGATCTTCGAGTAGCTCTTGCCGAGGACGTTGGCCAGCACGTTGAGCCGGCCACGGTGGGCCATGCCGATCGCGACCTCGTCCAGGCCGTGGTCGGTGCCCGCGATGAGGACCTCGTCGAGGATCGGGATGACCGACTCGCCGCCCTCGAGGCTGAACCGCTTCTGGCCGACGTACTTGGTCTGCAGGAAGGTCTCGAACGCCTCAGCGGCGTTGAGCCGGCCGAGGATGTGCTTCTGCTTCTCCCGGTCGGGCTGCTCGGCCTTGAGCTCGATGCGCTTCTGCAGCCACTCGCGCTCCTCGGGGTCGGTGATGTGCATGTACTCCACGCCGACGGTGCGGCAGTAGGAGTTGCGCAGCACGCCGAGGATGTCGCGCAGCGGCATGACCTTCTCGCCGACGAACCCGCCGACGGGGAAGGGCCGGTCGAGGTCCCACAGCGTGAGGCCGTGCTGGAGGATGTCCAGGTCGGGGTGGCTGCGGACCTTGAACTCGAGCGGGTCGGTGTCGGCCATGAGGTGGCCGTTGCGCCGGTAGGACTCGATGACCTCGATGACCCGGGCTTCCTTGTCGATCTGCCCCTCGCGGCTGACCCGCACGTCCGGCATCCAGCGCACCGGCTCGTAGGGGAGGCGCAGCGACCGGAAGACCTCGTCGTAGAAGCCGTCCTCGCCGAGCAGCAGCTGGTGCAGCCGGCGCAGGAAGTCGCCGGACTCGGCGCCCTGGATGATCCGGTGGTCGTAGGTCGAGGTCAGCGTGATGATCTTCGAGACGCCGAGCTCGGTCAGCGCCTCGGGGCTCATCCCCTGGAACTCGGCCGGGTACTCCATCGCGCCGACGCCGATGATCGCGCCCTGGCCGGCGGTCAGCCGCGGCACCGAGTGGACGGTGCCGATCGTGCCCGGGTTGGTCAGGCTGATCGTCGTCCCGGAGAAGTCCTCGAGGGTCAGCTTGCCGGCGCGGGCGCGGCGGATGACGTCCTCGTAGGCGCCCCAGAACTGGGCGAAGTCCATCTGCTCGGCGGCCTTGATCGAGGCGACGACGAGCGAGCGGGAGCCGTCGGCCTTGGGCAGGTCGATGGCCAGGCCGAAGTTGACGTGCTCGGGCTGCACCAGGGTCGGCTTGCCGTCGACCTCGGCGAAGGCCGCGTTCATGTTCGGGAAGTCGTCCAGCGCCCGGACCAGCGCGTAGCCGATCAGGTGCGTGAAGGAGACCTTCCCGCCGCGCGAGCGCTTCAGGTGGTTGTTGATGACGATGCGGTTGTCGGCCAGCAGCTTGGCCGGCACCGCGCGCACGCTCGTCGCCGTCGGCACGGTGAGCGAGGCGTTCATGTTCTTGACGACGCTGGCGGCGGCGCCTCGCAGCGGCGTCCGCTTCGGGCCGTCGGCGGCGGGGGCGGGCTTCGCGGCGGCCGGGGCGGGCTTGGCCGGCGCGGTCTTCGCCGGCGCGGCCTTCTCCGTCCGGTCGGCGCGGTCGGCGGCCTGGTCGACCACGGTGGCCTCCGTGCGCTCGGGGACCGGGGTGGAGCGCGCCGGGGCCGGGGACGGCGCCACGGGGGCGGCGGTCGCGGGAGCCGAGGCGGCGGCGTCGGCGGCGGCCGGGCGCTCGGGGGAGGGCGCGGCGGCCGCGGGCGCCGGCTGGGCGGCGGCACCGTTGCCGGCTGCGGGGGCCGGCGCCTGCTCGCGGTCGTCGCTGGCGGCGACCGGGCTGCCCGGCCGGTAGTCGGCGAAGAACTCGTGCCAGGCCTGGTCCACGCTGGACGGGTCGGCGAGGTACTGCTGGTACATCTCCTCGACCAGCCACTCGTTGGTGCCGAAGCCCGCCACCGCGGAGGAGGACGAGGTGGCGGACGGCCGGGATGAGTTGTCGCGTGACACGGGGCGAGTGCCTTCTTCGTCGTCGGTGGACGTCGCTGGACCGGGGTTGGAGTCTACGCCCGTCCGGTTCTCCGGAACCGCCCGGAGCAGGCCGTCCGCGTCGCGGGAGCCGCTGGTCGGGGGCCGGTCAGTCGGCGGCGCCGGAGGCGACGAGCAGGTCGACGAGCGCGTCCCGGGCGCCCGCCTGACCTGCGTCGCGCCGGTGGCGGGCCGCCGCGATGCGGCTGATGTCGAGCGCGCTGGCGCCGTCGCTGGTGGTGGCGTTGACGTCCGCCCCGGCGGCCAGCAGCAGCCGCACGACCTCGGGCGCGTCGTCGCCCCGGCCGGCCTCGACGGCCTCGTGCAGCGCGGTGCGGCCGGTGTCGGGGTCCCGGCGGCCGACGGTAGCGCCGGCGTCGAGCAGGACGCGGACCAGGTCCGCCCGGCCGACGGCGGCCGCGGCGGCCAGCGCGCCGCCGTCGGGGTCGGCACCGCGGTCGAGCAGCAGGCGCAGCGTGCCCGGGGCGCCGCCGGCGGCGGCGAGCGTGAGCAGGTCCCAGCCGCCGGCGACGTCGGTCAGGGGCGCGCCGGCGTCGAGCTCGGCGGCGAGCCGGCCGGAGTCGTCGAGGTAGGCCGCGGCCGCGGCGTCGACGGCGGCGCCGAGCCCGGTGAGCACGGGGACCAGCTGCGGGGCGTGCTCGACGGCGACGTGCAGCGGCGTGCGGCCGGACTCGGTGCGCGCCCCCAGGTCGGCGCCGGCGTCGACCAGCACGCGCACGACGTCCTCCCGGCCCTGCGCGACGGCCAGGTGCAGCGGCGTCCAGCCGCCGTCGCCGGCGCGCTCGACCGTGCCGGTGAGCAGCCGCGGCGCCTCGGTGACGGCGCTGCGGACGGCCTCGGCGTCGCCGTCGGCCACGAGCCGGCCCAGGCGCTGCAGGGTCATGCGGGTGGTCATGCGAGGGGGACCTCTCGGTGCGGGTGCGGGGAGGCCGGCGCGGGCTAGCCGACGTCGCGGCGGACGGCCAGGAAGGTGCCGAGCAGCGCCGCCAGCAGACCGTATCCGAGCAGCAGCAGGCCGCCCTGCCACGGCTCCAGGAGGTCCGGGGCCTGGAAGTCGGAGGTGACCGCCTGCACCGCGCCGCCGGGCAGCCACTTGTACGCGCCCTGGATCGCGCCGATCGAGGAGATGATCGGCTCGGCCACGTACAGGTAGACCAGCGCGCCGACGATCGCGCCGACCTGGTTGCGCAGCAGCGCGCCGACGCCGACGCCGATGACCGCGAAGACGACGAGCACCAGCCCGGCCGCGCCCAGCGTCCGCAGGTTGTCCGCGTCCAGCGCCGGCGCCGCTCCGCGGGCACCGGCGTAGACCAGGACGACGACGGTGACGACGGCCAGCACGAGCAGCGCGAACGGGACCGCCGCGGCGGCGAAGGCGAGCAGCTTGCCGGCGACCACCCGCCCGCGGCGCGGGGTGGTGAGGAAGGTCGGCGTCGCGGTGCGGTGCCGGTACTCGGCGGTCATCCCGATGATGCCGAGGATCAGGAAGAACACGCTGGCGTTGGCCGCGACGGAGAAGACGACCTCCTCGTACTCCGGCGTCCCCACCGCGGGCAGCCCCGGCTGGCCGTCCTGCTCGACGCCGGCCAGGCCGGTGAACAGCGCGGCGAAGCCGCCGGCCATGAGGCAGGCGCCGGCCAGCAGGCCGATCCACACGCGCGTGGTGAACAGCTTGGTCCACTCGGCGCGCACCAACGCGGTCATCGGGCGGCTCCCTCGGCGGTCACGGCGGCCGGGTCGGCGGCGAACTGCTCCTGGCCGGCGGTGAGCCGGAAGTACAGGTCCTCGAGGCCGGTGGTCTCGGCGCGCAGCTCGTGCAGCTCCACCCCGGCGGCGAAGGCGCGGGCGCCGACGTCGGCCGGCGTCGTCCCGCGCACGGTGACCAGGCCGTCCTCGCCGCGGGTGGCGACGACGCCCGCCTCGGTGAGGACGGCGGCCAGCCGGTCGGCCTCGGGGCTGCGGGCCAGCACGCCGCCCCCGGACGCCCCGGCGCGCAGCTCGGCGATCGAGCCCTGCCGCACCAGCCGGCCGGCGCCGACGATGACCACGCGGTCGGCGGTCTGCTCGACCTCGGCGAGCAGGTGGCTGGAGACGAGGATCGTGCGCCCCTCGTCGTGGGCGAGGTGCCGCAGGAACCCGCGCAGCCAGAGGATGCCCTCGGGGTCCAGGCCGTTGGCCGGCTCGTCGAGCACGAGCACCGGCGGGTCGCCGAGCAGGGCGGTGGCCAGTGCCAGCCGCTGCCGCATGCCGAGGGAGTAGCCGCCGGCGCGGCGGCGCCCGGCGGCGGTCAGCCCGACCCGCTCGAGCACCTCGTCGGCGCGGGAGACGGGCAGACCGGCGGCGCGGCAGTACACGCGCAGGTGGTCGCGGCCGGAGCGGGCGGGGTGGAACGCGGTCTCCAGGACGGCACCGACGGTGCGCACCGGCTCCCGCAGGGCCGCGTAGGGCACGCCGTCGAAGGTCGCGGTGCCGGCGTCGGGCGTGACCAGCCCGAGCACCATCCGCAGCGTCGTCGTCTTGCCCGCGCCGTTGGGGCCGAGGAAGCCGGTCACCGAGCCCGGCTCCACGGTGAAGCCCAGGTCGGAGACGGCCCGCACCGTGCCGAAGGTCTTGCTCAGACCGGACACCTCGACCCGCACCGGTCCCGCGCGTCCGGGAGTCGCGCTGGTCATGGTCCTCCTCAGCCGTCGGTCCCCGTGCGGTCGCCATCCTGGCCCACGCCGGGGACGCTGCCGAGGTCGCGGGGGGACGGCGCGCCGTCCCGTCGTGCTCCGGCAACCCGCCGTCCACCAGCCGTTTCCCGCCGGCCCGATCGGGTGCCCGGCCCGTGACCGGCGGCACAGCGGCGCGGCGCGATCACTACAGTGCGCGCCGTGAGCGCCTATCGGACGGTCGTGGTCGGGACCGACGGCTCGGAGTCCTCGCTGCGCGCGGTCGCGCGGGCCGGTGCCCTCGCCGGCGCCTGCGGGGCGACCCTCGTCGTGGCCTGCGCCTACCTGCCCACCGAGGAGGACGACCGGGAGCTGTCCCGGGCCCGGGACGTGCTGGGGGAGGAGGCCTACCAGGTGGTGGGCTCGAACCCCGCCGAGGAGACCGTCCGGCAGGCCGGCGAGGTGGCGTCGGAGGCGGGCGCCGGCGACGTCCGCACGGTCGCCGTCCTCGGGTCCCCGGTGGAGGCGCTGCTCGACGTCGTCCGGCGCGAGGACGCCGACCTGCTGGTGGTCGGCAACCGCGGGCTCAACGGCATCCGGGGCCGGCTGCTGGGCTCGGTCCCGGCCGACGCCACGCGCCGCTCGGCCTGCGACGTGCTCGTCGTCCACACGACGGGCTGACCCGGGGGCGGACGTGGACCCCGGACCCGGCCCGGACCGCGACGCCGTCCGGGAGGCGCTGGAGCGGCTGCTGCTCGGCGGCCCGCGCCGGCTGACCCGGCTGCAGGTGGCCGCGGCGGCGGGCATGCCGCCCGAGCGCACCCAGCGGCTGTGGCGCGCGCTGGGCTTCCCGGACGTCGCCGACGACGACCCGGCCTTCACCCTCGCCGACGTGGGTGCGCTGGCCACCCTGTCGGCGCTCATCGACTCCGGCTTCGTCGACCCCGACACCGAGGCCTCCATCGCCCGGGCCACCGGCCAGGCGCTGTCGCGGCTGGCGGACTGGCAGACCGACCTGCTCGCCGACGTCCTCACCCGGCAGGCCCGCGAGCTCGGTCCCGAGGCCGTCGACCCGGTCGCCGCGGCCGAGGTGCTGCTGCCCCTGCTCGCCCGCACGCAGGACTACGTGTGGCGCCGGCACCTCGCGGCCAACATCGACCGGGTGCTGGCCACCGGCGAGCCCGGCGACCGCCGCGAGCTCGCCGTCGGCTTCGCCGACCTGGTCGGCTACACCACCCGCTCCCGCGGCATGGCCGGCCGCGAGCTCGGCGCGATGGTCGAGGCGTTCGAGGCGACCGCGACCGAGGTCATCGCCCGCTCGCACGGCCGGGTGGTCAAGACCGTCGGCGACGGCGTCCTCTACACCGCGGTCTCCGCCGTGGACGCGGTCGAGATCGGGCTGACCCTGCCCGAGGCCTGGGACGCCCCCGACCGGCCGCCGCTGCGGGTCGGCGCCGCCTACGGCACGGTGCTCACCCGGCTCGGCGACGTCTACTCGCCGGTGGTCAACCTGGCCAGCCGGCTGACCTCGGTGGCACACGCCGGGACGATGCTGGTCGACCGCGAGCTCGCCCGCCGCCTGCGCGGGCAGCCGCGGTACCGGGTGCGGCCGCTGCGCCGGGTGTCGGTGCGCGGCTACGACCACCTCCAGCCGTGGCTGGTCCGCCGCCGGCCGGAGGGGGAGGAGGACAACGCGCTCGAGGACATGCTCGACGACATGGCCGACGACGTCCTCGGCGAGGACCCCGACGAGGACGCCGGCGAGGACCCCGATGAGGACCTCGACGAGGACCACGACGAGGACCACGACGAGGACCACGGCGAGGACCACGGCGACGGGCCGGGCGACGGGAACGCGCGCGACGCCTGACCGGCCCGCGCGCTACGGTGGGTGCGTGCTGTGACCCCCGGAACGACGTCGACCCGACCGATCCGTCCTCCCGGGAGCACCTCCATGAGCGCCACCCTCCTCGCGCGCGGCCTGGCCGCCGGCCACGGCGCCCGCGTCCTCTTCTCCGGCCTCGACCTCGTCGTCGCGCCCGGTGACGTCGTGGGCCTGGTCGGCGTCAACGGCGCCGGCAAGTCCACGCTGCTGCGCACGCTGGCCGGTGAGCTGCCGGCCGGCTCCGGCTCGGTCACGCTGAGCCCGCCGACGGCCACCGTCGGGCACCTGCCGCAGGAGCGCGACCGCCGCGAGGGCGAGACCGTCGCCGCCGCGCTGGCCCGCCGCACCGGCGTCGCCGCCGCGCAGGCCGCGCTCGACGCCGCCACCGCCGACCTCGCCGAGGGCCGCCCCGGCGCCGACGACGCCTACGCCGAGGCGCTGGAGCGCTGGCTGGCCCTGGGCGGCGCCGACCTCGACGAGCGGCTCGAGCAGGTCCTCGCCGAGGTCGCCCCCGGTGTCGACCCGGACGCCGCGATGCCGGCGCTGTCCGGGGGCCAGGCGGCGCGGGTCGGGCTGGCCGCGCTGCTGCTGTCCCGCTACGACGTGCTGCTGCTCGACGAGCCGACCAACGACCTCGACCTGGCCGGGCTCGACCAGCTGGAGGCCTTCGTCGCCGGCACCCGCAGCGGCATCGTCGTCGTCAGCCACGACCGCGAGTTCCTCGCCCGCACCGTCACCCGCGTCGTCGAGCTCGACCTCGCCCAGCAGCTGGTGCGGGTGCACGACGGCGGCTACGACAGCTACCTGGTCGAGCGCGAGGTGGCCCGCCGGCACGCGCGCGAGGAGTACGAGGAGTACGCCGAGACGAAGGCCGAGCTGGAGGCCCGGGCGCGGATGCAGCGCAACTGGCTGGCCAAGGGCGTGCGCGACGCGGTCAAGAAGCAGAAGGACCCCGACAAGTTCATCAAGGCGCACAACCGGTCGACGGCGGAGAAGCAGGGCGCCAAGGCGAAGCAGACCGAGCGGCGGATCGAGCGGCTGGAGGTGGTCGAGGAGCCCCGCAAGGAGTGGGAGCTGCGGATGACCATCGCCGCCGCCCCGCGCGCCGGGGCCGTCGTCGCCACGCTGCGCGACGCCGTGGTGCGCCGCGGGGGCTTCACCCTCGGCCCGGTGAGCCTGCAGGTCGACTGGGGCGACCGGGTGGCGATCACCGGGCCCAACGGCGCCGGCAAGACGACGCTGCTCGGCGCGCTGCTGGGCCGGGTGCCGCTGGACTCCGGCGCGGCCTCGATGGGCCCGGCGGTGCGGCTCGGCGAGGTCGACCAGGCCCGCGGGCTGTTCACCGGCGACCGGCGGCTGCTCGACGCCTTCGCCGCCGAGGTGCCCGACTGGCCGACCGCCGAGGTGCGCACCCTGCTGGCCAAGTTCGGCCTCACCGCCGAGCACGTCCTGCGCCCGGCGGCCACCCTCTCGCCGGGGGAGCGGACCCGCGCGGCGCTGGCGCTGCTGCAGGCCCGCGGG
This sequence comes from Geodermatophilus sp. SYSU D00525, assembly GCF_054050475.1. NCBI lineage: Bacteria > Bacillati > Actinomycetota > Actinomycetes > Geodermatophilales > Geodermatophilaceae > Geodermatophilus > Geodermatophilus sp. SYSU D00525. The sequence continues at coordinate 198,960 of NZ_JBJGZK010000004.1, read as the reverse complement.
GTGAACGTGCTCGTGCTCGACGAGCCGACCAACCACCTCGACCTGCCGGCGATCGAGCAGCTGGAGTCGGCGCTGGCCGCCTACCCGGGCACGCTGCTGCTGGTCACCCACGACCGCCGGATGCTCGAGGCGGTGGCCACCACCCGGCGGCTCACCGTCGACGGCGGCCGGGTCACGGGATGAAGGACCTCCCTGCCCCCCACTGCTCGCACGCTCGCAGCGGGGCCCTGCAGGGAGGCCGGAACAGCGGCAGGTGCTGCGCGCCGACCGTCAGCTGAGGTCCTGGCCCAGCGCCTCGTCCAGGCCGACGGTGGCCATGCCCGACCAGGTGTCGTCGACGTGGTGGGCCAGCACCATGAGGTCGCGCAGGTTCCCCTCGCGGTCCCGGACGTGGTCGCGCAGCAGCGCCTCCCCGGTGAAGCCCAGGTCGGTGAACAGCGCCAGCGCCGCGCCCTGCTCGGCGACGACCTCCACGACCAGCTTCGCCAGCCCGTCCCCGACCGCCGTCACCAGCGCCTGCCGGGCGAGCTGCCGGCCCAGGCCCTCGCCGCGCCGGGTGGGGGAGACGACCAGCCGCACCTCCCCGACGTGCGAGGACCAGCCGGGCAGCGGGCGCACCGCGACGTACCCGGCGACCTCGTCCCCGTCCAGCGCCACGAACCGCCGCCCGCCCGCGCTGCCCGACGCCCAGGACCGGACGACGTCGGGGTCGGTGACCTCCTCCTCGATGAAGGTCAGGTCGCCCTCGGGCAGGCTCCCGAAGAAGCGCAGCAGCGCGTCGCAGTGCGCCGACCCGAGCTCGACGACGTCCACGCTCAGTCCTCCCCGACCTCGTCGCTGCGCTTCCTCAGGAAGCCGATGATCTCCGGCACCGTGGTCTTCGCCGCCGTCCGGCCGACGACCAGGCCCATGTGCCCCGCGTTGAGCCGCAGCTCGTGCTTGTCCTCCGAGCCGACCAGGTCGATCAGCGGCGCGGTCGCGTCCGGCGGGACGATGTGGTCGCGGTCGGCGCGCACGGTGAGGAACGGCAGCCGGATGTCGGACAGGTGCACCGGGTCCCCGGCGACGGTCAGCCGGTCGGTGACCATCCCGTTGTCACGCACCAGCATCTGCACCGTCTCGCGGGCGGCCGCGCCGGGGAACGGGATGTGGTCGTCGGACCAGCCGGTCATCGCCTGGTAGGCCGCCACGTACTCGTCGTTCCAGAGGCGCTCCCACAGCGTCACGTACCGGGTGACCTCGGAGGTGGGGGTGAGGGTGCGGAACCCCTGGACGACGACCCGCGGCGGCACGTTGCCGTCCTCGTCGACCACGTCGTCGACGTCGAGGCCGCCGCGGAAGACGTCCGCCATCGGCCCCATCTGCGTGAAGTCGACCGGGGTGGCCAGCACGGTGAGGCTGCGGACCGGGGCGTCCGGGTGGTGGGCGGCGTAGAGCAGGGTCAGGTTGCCGCCGAAGCAGTAGCCGAACAGGTTGACCTCGTCGGCGCCGGACAGCTCGCGCACCCGTTCGACGGCGGCGGGGATGTAGTCGTCGACGTAGTCCTCGAGCCGGTTCTGCGCGTCCCGCGCGTCGGGCTCGCCCCAGTCGACCATGTAGACGTCGAACCCCGCGTCGAGCAGCTGCTCGACGAAGGAGTTCCCCGGCGTGAGGTCGAGGATGTAGCTGCGGCTGATCAGGCTGAACACGATCAGCAGCGGCGGCGAGTACCGGACCTTGTCGCTGCGGTAGTGCCACAGCTGGGTGCGGCCGCGCTCCCAGACGACGTCCTTGGGCGTCAGCCCCACGCCGGGCCGGTCGACGCCGGCGACGAGCTTGATGCCGTTACGCGCGCGGAGGGCGTTGCGCTCCACGTCGCGGCGGACGCGGTCGAGGACCGCCTGGGGACTGGGCACCGTCGGCATCGGCTTCCTCCGAGGTCGAGGGGGGCGGGACGTCCGCCGTCCGGGGACGGCGGCGCTCGTTGTCCAGCTGCACGGTCAGTCGCCGGACCTCGCGGTCAAGCGCGCCGACCTGGGCGCGCAGCCGGGCGAGATCGGTGCCGGCGGGCAGGTTGACCAGGTGCCAGGCGCGCGCGGAGACGCCGCGGGCGGTGTCCTTCGCCAGCGTCTGCGCGCGGCGCAGCAGGCCCACCCCGACGGCGAAGTACGGCGTGCGCACCAGGTTCTCCGCGTGCGGGGTCACCCGCTTCTCGGCGGCGTCGTACGCCTGCCGCCACAGCGGGGGCCCCGGCGGTGTCGGTGACGACATCGAGTTCCTCCTCAGCGGGACCGGCTACCCGCCGGGCCTCCTACCCGCCCGCGCGGTGATCTACCGCACAGCGCCGTTACGGTCCTGGGGACGGTGCGGCGCGGGAGAGGAGACCACGGTGGCGGACAGGACGATCCTGGACATGTTCCGGCTCGACGGGAAGGTGGCGATCATCACGGGGGCGTCGTCGGGGCTGGGCGTGGTGTTCGCCCGGGCGCTGGCCCAGGCCGGGGCGGACGTGGCGCTGGGCGCCCGCCGCGAGGACCGGATGGCCGCCACGAAGGAGGCCGTCGAGGCCGAGGGCCGGCGGGCGATCACCGTGCGCACCGACGTCGCCGAGGTGGAGGACTGCCAGGCGCTGGTCGACGCCACGATGGCCGAGTTCGGCCGGGTCGACGTCCTGGTCAACAACGCCGGCATCGGCACCGCGGTCCCGGCCACCCGGGAGAAGCCCGAGGAGTTCCGGTCGGTCATCGACGTCAACCTCAACGGCTGCTACTGGATGGCCCAGGCCTGCGGGCGGGTGATGAAGCCGGGCAGCTCCATCGTGAACATCTCCAGCATCCTGGGCCTGACCACCGCCGGGCTGCCGCAGGCCGCCTACGCGGCGAGCAAGGCCGGCCTCATCGGGCTGACCCGCGACCTCGCCCAGCAGTGGACCGGCCGCAAGGGCATCCGGGTCAACGCGCTGGCACCGGGCTTCTTCGCCTCGGAGATGACCGACCAGTACCCCGAGGGCTACCTCGACCAGCAGATGGGCCGGGTGCTGGCCGGCCGCGCCGGCGACCCGATGGAGCTCGCGGCCGCCCTGGTCTTCCTGGTCAGCGACGCCGGCGGCTACGTCACCGGGACGACGATCCCGGTGGAAGGCGGCATGCTCACCAGCTGACCGGGTCCCGGGGCCCCGCCCCGTGCGGCGGGGCCCCGGTCGCACTCAGCGGCCGTCCGCGCGCGCGGCGAGCTCGGTGATCCGGTCGACCAGCTGCGGCCACACCTCGCGCGGCAGGTCGTGGCCCATCCCGTCGACGACGAGCAGCTCGGCGCCGGGGATCGCGGCCGCCGTCGCCCGGCCGCCGGACACGTTGACCAGCGCGTCGTGCTCGCCGTGGACGACGAGGGTGGGGACGGCGACCCGTGCGAGGTCGGCGGTGCGGTCGGGGCTGGCCAGGATCGCGGCGAGCTGGCGGGCGACGCCGGCCGGGTTGTGGGCGCGGTCGAACGACAGCCCGGCCCGCTCCCGCAGCCCGTGCTCGTCGAACTCGAAGCCGGGGGAGCCGATGACCCGGTAGGTGTCGACCGCACGCTGCACGGCGCTCTCCCGGTCGGTGGCCGGCGGGGCGAGCAGGACGCCGATGGCGGCCTCGGCGGGCGCGCCGACGGCGGGGTCGCCCGTCGTCGACATGATCGAGGTGAGGCTGCGGACCCTCTCCGGGTGCCGGACGGCCAGCGACTGGGCGATCATCCCGCCCATCGAGGCGCCGACGACGTGGGCGCTGTCGATGCCCAGCGCGTCGAGGAGGGCGGCGGTGTCGTCGGCCATGTCGGCGAGGCGGTAGGGCACCTTCGAGTGGTCGCCGCCCATGACGGCGAGGACGTCGGGCGCCCCGGCGTCGTCGAGGTGGGTGGACAGGCCGATGTCCCGGTTGTCGAACCGGACGACGTACAGGCCGCGCTCGGCCAGCATCCGGCAGAACTCGTCGGGCCAGCCGATCATCTGCGTGGCCAGTCCCATGACCAGCAGCAGCGGCGGGTCCCCGGCCGAGCCGAAGGTCTCGTAGGCCAGCTCGACGTCGCCGGCGCGGGTGGTCTGCACCCCGGTGTGCTCCATGCTCCGCACGCTAGCCCCGGACGCGCGACCGCCCGGCACCGGACGGGACCGGTGCCGGGCGGCGCGAGGGGGCGGGACGGTCAGCGCTCGGTGACCTGCCGGCCGGGCCGGGCCTCGGCCAGCAGCTCCTGCAGGCGCTCGTAGGCCGGCTTGGGCGCGTACTCCTCGTCCATCACGGTCGCCTCGCCCTCGGCGGGGAAGAACACCGGCACCCAGGAGTACTTGTCGGTGAAGCCCCAGAGGGTGAAGGAGTTGCAGTCCTCGACGGCGAGGCACGCCTCCAGGGTCCGGCCGTAGTAGTCGGCCTGCTGCTCCAGCTGCCCGGCGGTGGGCTCGCCGCCGGGCGGCAGCACCATGCGGACGTCGAGCTCGGTGATGGCGGTCTCCAGGCCCAGGTCGTCGAAGCGCTGCAGGTTCCGCTGCAGGTCGCCCGGGAACCCGTACTGGATGCTCAGGTGCGCCTGTGCGGAGAAGCCGTCGACGGGCACGCCCTGGGCCTGCAGCTGCTGGATCAGCGCGTGGTAGGCGTTGCTCTTGGCGTTGACGCTCTCCACGCCGTAGTCGTTGAAGAACAGCTTGGCGTGCGGGTCGGCCTCGTGTGCCCAGCGGAAGGCGTCGGCGATGATCCCCGGGCCGAGCTCGCGGATCCAGATGTTCTCCTCGGTCCGGAGGTTCCCGGCCCCGTCGAAGATCTCGTTCGCGACGTCCCACTGCTGGATCTGGCCCTTGTAGCGGCCGACCACCGTCTGGATGTGCTCGCGCAGGATCTCGCGCAACTCCTCGGCCGAGAAGTCGCCCTGCTCCAGCCAGGCCGGGTTCTGGCTGTGCCACAGCAGCGTGTGGCCGCGCACGACCTGGTTGTTCTGGCGGGCGAAGGCGACGATCTCGTCGGCCGGCCCGAAGTTCCAGCGGTCGCGCTCGGGGTGGATGAACTCCCACTTCATCTGGTTCTCGGGCGACAGCGAGCTGAACTCCTCGCCCAGGATCTCGGTGTACTCCGCGTCGTCCGGGAACGGCGGGGGGTAGTCCATCGTCTCGTGGTGGCCGCCACCGGCGACGGCGCTGCCGATCACGAGGTCCTGCGGCGCGAGGCGGCGCAGGCTGTCCTGCTTGTCGTAACCGGGTGCGGCCGCGGTGCCCCCGCCCGTCGGCGCGGCCCAGGCCTGGGCGCCGGTGGACAGCAGGGCAGAGGCGGCGCACGTGGCGGCGGCCAGTCGGAGAACTCGCTTCACGGTGTCCCTCCAAGGACGTCCGGTGCGCGGGCACGGCCCTGTGGCCCGCGTCACTTCCGGAAGTTACCGGAACTCAACCGGTCATCCGCAAGGGGGGTGGGCGGAACGGGAGCGCCCGTGTTGGCCGCTCCACGGCCGTAGGCTGATCGTCGGCCCGGAGGAGGGGACGTGACGGACACCCAGCGCCATGCCGTGACGATCTCCGAGATCGCCGCGAAGGCCGGCGTGTCCGTGCCCACCGTCTCCCGGGTGCTCAACCACCGGTCCGACGTCGCGCCGCACACCCGGGAGCGGGTGGAGCGGCTGCTGCGCGAGCACGGCTACCAGCGCCGCGGCCCGCACCGGGAGGAGCGGGCGGGGCTGGTCGACCTGGTCTTCGACGACCTCGACAGCCCGTGGGCGCTGGAGGTCATCCGCGGCGTCGAGCAGGTCGCGCACGCCGCCGGGGTGGGCACCGTCGTCTCCGCCGTGCACCGGCGGCGCAGCTCGGCCCGGCAGTGGCTGGACAACGTCCGGGCGCGGGCCAGCGACGGCGTCATCCTGGTCACCACCGCGCTCGACCCGGACCTGCACACCGAGCTGCGCGGGCTGCACCTGCCGGCGGTCGTCGTCGACCCGGCCGGGCTGCCCGACCTCGACGTCCCCACGATCGGTGCGACCAACTGGGCCGGCGGGGTCGCCGCCACCGAGCACCTCACCGCCCTCGGCCACCGGCGGATCGCCCACGTCGCGGGCCGCCCGGGGCTGTGGTGCACCCGCGCGCGGCTGGACGGGTACCGGGCCGCGCTGGACGACGCGGGTCTGGCCGCGGACCCGCAGCTGGTCGTCCCCGGCGAGTTCGACTACGCCTCGGGCGCCCGGGCCGCCGCGCAGCTGCTCGAGCTGGCCGACCCGCCCACCGCGGTCTTCGCCGCCAGCGACCAGATGGCGCTCGGCGTCTACGAGGCGGTGCGCCGGCGGGGGCTGCGGGTCCCCGACGACGTGAGCGTCGTCGGCTTCGACGACCTGCCGCAGGCCGCGTGGTCCTCACCGCCGCTGACCACCGTGCACCAGCCCCTCGGGCAGATGGGGGAGCTGGCCGCCCGCACGGTGCTGCGGCTGGTCAACGGCGAGCGGCTCGAGGGACCGAAGGTCGAGTTGGCCACCCGGCTCGTCGTGCGCGACAGCACCGCGCTCCGCTGACCCGCCCCGCCCCGCCCCGCCCCGCCTCGCTGACCCGCCCCGCCGCGACTCGCCGTCCCGACCTCGCCGGACGCCTCCCACCGTCCGGCCGCGCTTGCTGATGGGTGTGACGGGTGCCACGCTCGGCCGGGTTCGTTTCCGGAAGTTCCCGGAAACGAGCCGCCCCCCGACCGTCGACAGGAGTTCCCGTGCGCCGTCCCGCCCGCCTGGTCCGCCTCGCCGTCCCCGTTCTCACCGCCGGTCTCCTCCTGGCCGCCGCGCCGCCGGCGCAGGCCGGGCAGCCCACGACCGACGTCGTGACGACGACCCGGCACGACGACCGGTCGGTCGCCCTGACCTTCGACGACGGGCCCAACCCGCCGGACACCTACCGCCTGCTCGAGGTCCTGCGCGAGCACCACGTGAAGGCGACGTTCTGCCTGTGGGGCGACCACGTCCGCGAGTACCCCGAGGTCGCCCGGGCGATCGCCCGCGACGGGCACACGCTGTGCAACCACACGATGCACCACGACGACATGGCCTCCTGGACGCCCGAGCAGGTCCGCGCCGACCTCGAGGCCACCTCGGCGGTCATCCGCGATGCGGTGCCCGGCGCCTCCATCCCGTTCTTCCGCGCGCCCTACGGCAGCTGGGGGCAGACGCCGGAGGTCGCCGCGGAGCTGGGCATGCAGCCGCTCGGCTGGGCGCTGGCCGTCGGCGACTGGGAGCCGCCGGGCACCGCCGAGCTGGTCCGCCGCGTCGTGGACGGGGTCACCCCGGGCGCCGTCGTCCTGGTGCACGACGGCGGCGGCGACCGCAGCCAGACCGTCGACGCCGTCGACCGGCTGGTCCCGCTGCTGCGCGAGCAGGGCTGGCGCTTCGACCGCCCGGCCAGGACCGCCTGAGCGCGAGCCGGCCCGGGTTTCCCGGCGACACGCCGGGCCGGCCGTCGCTACGCTCCGCCGCCACGTGGGTCGAGGAGAGCGGGGTCGCGGTGGCGGGAGCGTCGGAGGACGAGGTCAGGGAGTTCGCCGCGGGGCTTCGGTCCCTGCTCGACTGGCTGCAGCTGTCCGCGCACGGGACGGGCAACGAGGTCGTCGCGCTGGTGCAGCGGACGCTCGGCCCGGCCGGCCTCGGCCAGTCGGTCGTCGCCCGGGAGCTGCCGCCCTTCGAGCACGTCAACCTGCAGACCGCGCTCGACGCGTGGAGCGCCGCACCCGGGCGCTCCGTGGAGGTGCGCGGCGTCGTGCTCCCGCCGCACTACGTCGGCATCGACCTGCAGCAGCTGATGACCGGTGAGGCGCTGCCGCCGGTCCGGCTGAGCGCGCCCGCGGTGGTCGACCTGCCGAACGGGCCGGGGTCGACGCTGGCCTGCCTGCGCCTGGCGCTGCTGCTCGTCACCGACGACGACGGCCGCTACGTCCTGCTGGTGCAGGAGGCGGGGGAGCACCGGCCGACGATGAGCGTCGAGGTGGCCGGCCTGCCGGTGCAGCGGGCGCAGGCCGTCCTGGCCGAGCTCGACCGGCTGCGCCGCGAGCTCAACGTCTACCGGGGCCGGCTGGTGGAGGTCACCCCGACGCCGACGGGCCAGGTCGCGCTCACCTTCCTGGACCCGCCGGACCTCACCCGCGACGACGTCGTGCTGCCCGCGGCCGTCCTCGACCGCGTCGAGCGGCACGCCGTCGGGGTGGCCGGGCACCGCGCCGGCCTGCGGGCCGCCGGCCAGCACCTCAAGCGCGGGCTGCTGCTCTACGGCCCGCCGGGCACCGGCAAGACGCACACCGTCCGCTACCTGCTCGGCCGCATGGGCGACTACACCCGGCTGCTGCTCACCGGTCGCTCGCTCGGCGTCGTCGGCTCGGTCGCCGAGCTCGCCCGCGAGCTGCAGCCGGCCGTGGTGGTGCTCGAGGACGTCGACCTCGTCGCCGCCGACCGCTCCTTCGGCCCCGGCGGCAGCCCGGTCCTGTTCGACCTGCTCGACGCGATGGACGGCGCCGCGCCGGACGCCGACCTGCTGTTCGTGCTCACCACCAACCGGGCCGACCTGCTGGAGCCGGCGCTGGCGGCGCGCCCGGGCCGCATCGACGTCGCCGTCCAGGTCGACCTCCCCGACGCCGCGGCCCGCCGGCAGCTGCTGCTCCTCTACGGCCGGGCGGTGCCGTTGCGGCTGACCGACGACGACGTGACGCGCGCCGTCGACCGCAGCGAGGGCGTGACGGCGTCGTTCCTCAAGGAACTGCTGCGCCGCGCCGTGCTCGAGGCGCTGCACGAGCAGGACCCGCTCGTCGCGGTCACCGCGCAGCACCTCGACCGCGCCCTCGACGACCTGCTCGACTCCACCCAGCAGGTCACCCGCACCCTGCTCGGCGTGGGCGCCGAGGGTGCGGTGGCGGACGGCGGCGGCGCGCAGCCCGGCCTCGCGCCCGTGCACCTCGGAGGCGGCTACCGCCCCTTCCGCCCGCGCTGACCCGGGCTCCGGCGCGTCCCCGCCCCGGGGCGCACGGAACGGTTCCGGATCTGCCTCGTCACCGCTACTGTGCGTCGGGCCACCGCGACATCGCGTGGCGCAGGCACGGGGGCCGGCGTGATGGGGGACCTCGTGGGCATCACCGGTGACGGCTCGTGCGGGAACTGAGCCGACGGGCACTGTTCGGCTGGGCGGGGGCGTCCGTGCTCGCCGCCACCGGCTGCGGTGCGGGAGTGCGTTCCTTCACGGCGGCCACGGAGAGGGCGTCCGCGCCCGCCACGTCGGCTCCTCCGCGTCCCGGACCCCCGCCGGCCAGGGCACCCGCGGTGCGGCTGATCGGCGACGGGTCGACGGCCGACACCGGACCGCAGCCCCACCAGCCGGTCCCGTGGCGGCTGTCGCCCGGCGAGCGCCCGCCCCAGTTCGTCGTCTTCTCCTGGGACGGCGCGGCCAACCTGTCCACCGGTCAGTTCCCCCGGTTCCGGCGGCTGGCGCAGGAGCTCGGCGCGTCAATGACCTTCTTCCTCACGGGGCTGTACGCGCTGCCGGCCGACCAGCGGATGCAGTACGCCCCGCCGCGGCACCCGGTCGGCTCCTCCGACATCGGCTTCCTCTCGACCCAGGAGGTGCTCGACACCGTGGCCGAGGTCCGCCTCGCCTGGCTGGACGGGCACGAGATCGGCACCCACTTCAACGGCCACTTCTGCGGTGAGACCGGCGTCCGGCTGTGGTCCCCGGAGGACTGGACCAGCGAGATCACCCAGGCCAAGCGGTTCGTGCAGACCTGGAAGACCACCACCGGCCGCAGCGACCTGCCGCCGCTCCCCTTCGACTACGACGTCGAGCTGATCGGGGGCCGCACCCCGTGCCTGGAGGGCCAGGACGGGCTGCTGCCCGCCGCCGGGGCGCTGGGGTGGCGGTACGACGCCAGCTCACCCGGCGGGCAGCAGGTCTGGCCCGGGAAGAAGCTCGGCCTCTGGGACTTCCCGCTGCCGTCGGTGCCCTTCCCGGGCACCGATCCGGGCTCGAGCGGCAGCGTGCTCGCCATGGACTACAACGTCATGTACCGGCAGACCCAGGGCGACGTGTCCGGCGACCCGGCGATGTACGGCACCTGGCGGCAGCAGGCCCGGGACGCCTACCTGGCCGGGTTCGAGCGGGCCTACACGACCAACCGCGCGCCGTTCTTCGTCGGCAACCACTTCGAGCAGTGGAACGGCGGGATCTACATGGACGCCGTGGAGGACGCCCTGCGGGCCGTCGCCGGCCGGCCCGAGGTGCGGCTGGTGTCCTTCCGCCAGCTGGTCGACTGGCTGGACGCCCAGGACCCCGCCGTCCTCGACCGGCTGCGGACCCTGCCCGTGGGCACGGCTCCGGCCGGCGGCTGGGAGACCTTCCTGGCCTGAGCCCGTCCCCGGCGTCCACCGGAGTGGACCGGGCCCGGACACGACGGAGGCCCCGCAGCGACTCGCTGCGGGGCCTCCGACCCGGTGTGCCCCCGGCAGGATTCGAACCTGCGCACCCGCCTCCGGAGGGCGGTGCTCTATCCCCTGAGCTACGGGGGCTCGGGGCAGGGGAGAAGTTACCAGCCCTCCCCGCCCGTCCCGGCGGCGGGTCAGGGCGCCGGCAGCGGCGTCCCGCCCCGCGCGGTCAGCATGCCGACCATCGTCGTCACCTCGGCGGTCTGCGTCTCGGCGATCGAGCGGGCCAGCCTCCGCACGGCCGGCTCGGCGGCGTTCTCCGCGGCGTACTGCGCCATGTCGAAGCCGCCCTGGTGGTGGCGGATCATCAGCCGCAGGAACTCGACGTCGAACGCCGGCCCCGACAGCGACCGCAGGGCGGCGAGCTCGTCCTCGGTGGCCATGCCGGGCATCAGCGCGCCGCCTGAACCGGACGTCGAGGACGTGTCGTGGCCGGCGTGCCCGCCGCCCATCCACGCCATGTGCTCACCGCCGGAGCGGGGGAGACCCCACAGCGCGAGCCAGCCCTCCATCTGCCCGGCCTGGTTGGTCTGGGTGCTGGAGATGTCGAAGGCGATCTGCCGGATCTCGGGGTCGGTGCTGCGCTCGAGGGCCAGGTTGGCCATCTCCACGCCCTGCCGGTGGTGCACCGCCATGTCCCGCGAGAAGCCGGCGTCGACGGAGTCCGCCGTCGGCGTCGCCTCCTGCCCGATGCCGAGCCCCACCGCCAGCCCGCCGCCGAGCGCGACCAGCGCGACGGCGATGACGGCCAGGAGCGCGGCCCGCAGGCCGCGGCCGCGCGGGCGGGGGGCCGGCGCGGGGGTCTCCTGCCCGGGGCGGACGGCGGTGGCGGTCACGGCGCGGTCACTCCGTCGGGGACTCGGTGGAGCCGTCGGCACCCATGGTCGGCGTGGTCGGCGCGTCGGTGGTCGCGCCCGCGCCGCGGCTCGCGTCGCCGACGACGAGCGGGTCGCTGATGAAGGTCGGGTTCTCGCAGCTGGCGCCGACCTCGGGGTAGGCGCCCTCGACCTCGGAGTTGAAGGTGAGGAAGTCGGCGAACTGCTCGATCCGCGGGTCGTCGACGGAGTCGACCTTCAGCTGGTGGTTCCAGGACTGCAGGCTGACCGCGGAGTCCAGGCCGGCGTAGGGCGACAGCAGCCGGCCGGAGACGCCGTCGACCAGCTCGGCGAGCTTCTCGACGTCGTCGCCTGTGACCGCGTCCGGGTCGTACGTGATCCACACGGCGCCGTGCTCCATCGAGTGGACGGCGTTCTCGTGCCGGATGTCGACGTCGTAGACGGTGCCGGTGCAGTCGGCCCACTCGCCGTCGTGCGGCCCGCCGACCGGCGGCGTCTGCTCGTACTCCACCGGGGTGGTGACGTGCTCCTGGCCGGCGGCGTAGTCGAAGCTCTGGATGCCGGAGATCTCGTCGAGGGCGTCGATCTCCGCGGCGTCGGACTGCCGCACCTGGACGACGGCGTAGGTGATGGCCGCGGCGGCGAACACCACGACGGCGACGGCGGCGGCGATCAGGCCCCACGGCCGCTGCTGCGTCACCACCTGCGTCGGCGGGCGGGTGCGACCGCGGCCCCCCGGGCGGCCGGCGGGCGGGCGGGCCGACGACCCGCTGCCCGACTTCGCCGTCGACACCGGACGTGCGCCGGACCCGGACCGGCTCGACCCGCCTCCGGCGCGGCCGGCCTCGGGCTTGCGGTCCTTCGCCACGTGCTCTCCTCAGTGATCGTCGAGTGGTGCGTCCGCCGGTCGTGGCGCACGATGGGCGCTCCGGCGCGGCAGGCCTCGCGCCTGCCCCGGCACGCGAGTCTAGGTCGCCCGGCTGTGCGCTCCCTGGCAACGCGGGTGCGGCGGGGAACCGGGTCGCGGCCGCTGCCTACGATGACGCGGTGACACCCGAGCAGCTGCGCGACCTCGTCCGGACCGCGGTCGCGGCGGTCGTCGAGCGCGGCACGCTCGCCGTCGCCGTCCCCGACGACGTCCTCGTCGAGCGTCCCAAGAACCCCGAGCACGGCGACTACGCGACCAACGTCGCCCTGCGCCTGGCCAAGCCCGCCGGCATGCCGCCGCGCGCCGTGGCCGACCTGCTGGCCGAGGAGCTGCGCGCGCAGCCGGGCGTCGAGCGGGTCGACGTCGCCGGTCCCGGCTTCCTCAACGTCACCCTCGCGCAGGGCGCGCTGGGGCGGATCGCCGTGCAGGCGGTCACCGCGGGGGAGGCCTACGGCCGGACCGCCACGCTGGCCGGTCAGCGGCTGGACCTCGAGTTCGTCTCCGCCAACCCGACCGGCCCGGTGCACATCGGTGGCAGCCGGTGGGCCGCCGTCGGCGACGCGATCGGCCGGCTGCTGCAGGCCGGCGGCGCCGACGTGACCCGCGAGTACTACATCAACGACGCCGGCGCGCAGATCGACCGCTTCGCCCGCAGCCTGCAGGCCGCCGCGAAGGGCGAGCCGGTGCCCGAGGACGGCTACGGCGGCGCCTACATCGCCGACATCGCCGCCGCCGTCGTCGCCGAGGTCCCCGACGTGCTCGACCGGGACGACGAGGCGCAGCGGCAGGCCTTCCGCGACCGCGGCGTCGCGCTGATGCTCGACGAGATCCGCCGGTCGATGGAGGGCTTCGGCGTCGACTTCGACGTCTGGTTCTCCGAGAAGTCGCTGTACGACACCGGCGCGGTGGACAAGGCGCTGGCCCGGCTGCGGGAGCAGGGGCACGTCTACGAGTCCGACGGCGCGGTGTGGCTGCGCACCACCGACTTCGGCGACGACAAGGACCGGGTGCTGGTCAAGGCCGACGGCGAGACGACGTACTTCGCCTCCGACTGCGCCTACTACCTGGACAAGCGGGCCCGCGGCTTCGACCGGGTCGTGATCATGCTCGGCGCCGACCACTCCGGCTACGTCGGCCGGTACAAGGCGCTGGTGGCCGCGACCGGCGACGACCCGGACACCCACCTCGAGATCCTCATCGGCCAGCTGGTGAACCTGCTGCGCGACGGCGAGCCGGTCCGGATGAGCAAGCGGGCGGGCACGATCGTGCTGCTGTCCGACCTCACCGACGCGATCGGCGTCGACGCCGCCCGGTACGCCCTGGCCCGCGCCTCGGTGGACCAGACCATCGACATCGACGTCGAGCTGTGGAGCCGGCGCACCAACGACAACCCGGTCTTCTACGTCCAGTACGCGCACGCCCGGATCTCCTCGGTGCTGCGCAACGCCGCCGACCTCGGCCTCGGGCTGGGGGACGCGGACGGCGTCGACCCCGGGCTGCTCACCCACGAACGGGAGAACGACCTGCTCCGGGCGATCGGCGAGTTCCCGCGGGTGGTGTCCTCGGCCGCCGAACTGCGCGCGCCGCACCGGGTGGCCCGCTACCTCGAGGAACTGGCCGGCACCTACCACCGCTTCTACGACGTCTGCCGGGTCCTGCCCCGCGGCGACGAGGAGGCGACGCCACTGACCACCGCGCGGCTGTGGCTGTGCGCGGCCACCGCGGTGGTGCTGCGCAACGGCCTGGGCGTGCTCGGCGTCTCCGCGCCGGAGCGGATGTGAGGGCCCACCCGGCGGGGCCGCTCCACGGCGCCTTCGCCCCGGAGCCCTCGGCCGGGATGCCCCCGGCCGACCTCGGCGCACTCGACCCGCAGGTCTGGCCGCGCACGGCCCGCCGGGTCGACGGCGTGCTGCACCTGGGCGGGAAGCCGGTCACCGAGCTCGCCCGCACCCACGGCACCCCGCTGTTCGTCCTCGACGAGGAGGACTTCCGCGGCCGCGCCGCCGACTTCGCCGCCGCCTTCGACGGCGCCGACGTGCACTACGCCTCCAAGGCGTTCCTCTGCGGCCAGGTGGCCCGCTGGATCGCCGACGACGGCCTGCACCTGGACGCCTGCAGCGGCAACGAGCTCGCCGTCGCGCTGGCCGCCGGCTTCCCCGCCGAGCGGATCGCGCTGCACGGCAACAACAAGTCGCTGGTCGAGCTGCAGCTGGCCGTCGACTCCGGCATCGGCCACGTCGTGCTCGACTCCTTCGACGAGATCGACCGGCTGGTGCCCATGGCCGCGGCGAGGGTGGCCGCCGGCGGCGACCCGGTGCCGGTGCTGGTGCGCACCACGGTCGGCATCGAGGCGCACACCCACGAGTTCATCGCCACCGCCCACGAGGACCAGAAGTTCGGCTTCTCGCTGGCCACCGGCGACGCGCTGACCGCCGCGGTGCGGGTCATCCGCGAGCCCGCGCTGCACCTGGCCGGGCTGCACAGCCACATCGGCTCGCAGATCTTCGACACCGCGGGCTTCGAGGCCGCCGCGCACCGCGTCGTCGGGCTGATGGGGCAGGTCCACCAGGCCACCGGCGAGGTGCTGGAGGAGTTGAACCTCGGCGGCGGGTTCGGCATCGCCTACCTGTCCGACGACGACCCGGTCACCCCCGCCGACGTCGCCCGCCGGCTGCGCACCGTCGTCGCCGCCGAGTGCGCCGCGCTGGACCTGCCGGTGCCGCGGCTGGCCGTCGAGCCCGGCCGCGCGATCGCCGGGCCCGGCACGGTCACGCTGTACGAGATCGGCACGATCAAGCCGGTCCGGCTGGGCGGCGGCCACGGCGGCCCACAGGTCCGCAACTACGTCTCCGTCGACGGCGGGATGAGCGACAACATCCGCACCGCGCTCTACGACGCGAGCTACACCTGCGTGCTGGCCAACCGCACCTCCGACGCCGCGCCGGCGCTGTGCCGCGTCGTCGGCAAGCACTGCGAGAGCGGCGACGTGCTGGTCCGCGACCTGTGGCTGCCCTCGGACGTGCAGCCCGGCGACCTGCTCGCCGTCGCCGCCACCGGCGCCTACTGCTGGTCGATGGCCAGCAACTACAACTACCTGCTCAAGCCGCCGGTGGTGGCCGTGCGGGACGGCGCCGCCACCGAGATCGTGCGGCGTCAGACACTGTCCGACGTGTTCGCCCTGGACGCCGTGCTGGCCGCGACGCCGGCCCCGTCCCCGGCGATCGACCAGCCCGCGCCCGAGCACCCCGTGGGAGCCCGCTCGTGAAACCGCTCAAGGTCGCCCTGCTCGGCTGCGGCACCGTCGGCAGCGCGGTACTGCGGCTGGTCGACGAGCAGGCCGCCGACCTCACCGCCCGGGTCGGCCGCCCGGTGCAGGTCGCCGGGGTCGCCGTCCGCCGGCTCGACCGGCACCCCGACGTGCCCGCGGACCTGCTCACCACCGACGCGCTCGGCCTGGTCACCCGCGACGACGTCGACCTGGTCGTCGAGGTCATCGGCGGGATCGAGCCGGCCCGCACGCTGGTCCAGGCGGCCATCGAGGCCGGCAAGTCGGTGGTCAGCGCGAACAAGGCGCTGCTGGCCGAGGACGGCGTCGCGCTGCACGCCGCGGCCGCGAAGGCCGGCGTCGACCTGTACTACGAGGCCGCGGTGGCCGGGGCGATCCCGCTGCTGCGCCCGCTGCGCGAGTCGCTGGCCGGCGACCAGATCCGCCGGGTGGTCGGCATCGTCAACGGCACGACCAACTACATCCTGTCCCGGATGGCCGAGACCGGGCACGGCTTCGCCGAGGCACTGGCCGAGGCCACCGAGCTCGGCTACGCCGAGGCCGACCCGACCGCCGACGTCGACGGCTTCGACGCCGCCGCGAAGGCCGCGATCCTCGCGTCGCTGGGGTTCCACACCGCGGTCACCGCCGCCGACGTGCACCGCGAGGGCATCTCGTCGGTCACCGCCACCGACGTCGCCCGCGCCGCCGAGATCGGCTGCACGGTGAAGCTGCTGGCCATCTGCGAGCGGGTGCCGGGCAACGGGGACGGGGAGGGCGAGTCGGTCGCCGTCCGCGTGCACCCGGCGATGATCCCGACGTCGCACCCGCTGGCCGCCGTCGGCGGGGCGTTCAACGCCGTGTTCGTCGAGGCCGAGGCCGCCGGGCAGCTGATGTTCTACGGGCAGGGCGCCGGCGGCGAGCCCACCGCGAGCGCCGTGCTCGGGGACCTGGTCGCCGTCGCCCGCAACCTGGTGGCCGGCGCCGCCGGGGCCGGGCCCACCGCCTACGCCGACCTGCCGGCGCGGCCGATCGCCGAGACGCCCACCCGGTACCACGTCAGCCTCGACGTGGCCGACGTCCCCGGTGTGCTGGCGACCGTCGCGACCGCCTTCGCCGAGCACGGGGTGAGCATCGCCACCGTCCGCCAGGACGGGCACGGCGACGCCGCCACGCTGGTCATCGTCACGCACAGCGCCCCCGACGCGGCGCTGTCGGCGACGATCGCCGCGCTCCGGGAGGTCCCCGCGGTCCGCGGGGTCACCAGCGTGCTGAGGGTGGAGGGTCTGTCATGACGGGGACGCTGCGCGGTGCCGTCTCGCCGTTCTGGCCCGGGCTGATCGAGGCCTACCGGTCGCGGCTGCCGGTCAGCGACACCACGCCGGTGGTCACCCTCCACGAGGGCGCGACCCCGCTGGTGCCCGCCGTCGAGCTGTCCCGGCGCACCGGCTGCGAGGTGTTCCTCAAGGTCGAGGGCGCGAACCCGACCGGGTCGTTCAAGGACCGCGGCATGACCATGGCCATCACCAAGGCGCGCGAGGAGGGCTCGCAGGCGGTCATCTGCGCGTCCACCGGCAACACCAGCGCCAGCGCCGCGGCCTACGCCGCGCGTGCCGGGATGGTCTGCGCCGTCCTCGTGCCGCAGGGCAAGATCGCGCTCGGCAAGCTCGCCCAGGCGCTGGTGCACGGCGCCAAGCTGCTGCAGGTCGAGGGCAACTTCGACGACTGCCTCGCGCTGGCCAGCAAGCTGGCGATCGACTACCCGGTCAGCCTGGTCAACAGCGTCAACCAGTACCGCATCGAGGGGCAGAAGACCGCCTCGTTCGAGGTCGTCGACGTCCTCGGCGACGCCCCCGACGTGCACTGCCTCCCGGTGGGCAACGCCGGCAACATCACCGCCTACTGGCAGGGCTACCGCGAGTACGCCGACGACGGCACCGCGACCAGGCGCCCGCGGATGTTCGGCTTCCAGGCCGCCGGCGCCGCGCCCATCGTCACCGGCCAGGTGGTCGAGAACCCGAGCACCATCGCGACGGCGATCCGCATCGGCAACCCAGCGTCGTGGACGAAGGCGCTGGCCGCCCGCGACGAGTCCGGCGGCCGCATCGACGCCGTCACCGACCGCGAGATCCTCGCCGCCTACCGGCTGCTCGCCCGCGGCGAGGCGGTCTTCGTCGAGCCCGCCTCGGCCGCGTCGGTCGCCGGGCTGCTCAAGGTGGCCGCGGCCGGGGAGCTGGAGCCGGGGCAGCGCGTCGTGTGCACCGTCACCGGCAACGGGCTCAAGGACCCGGAGTGGGCCATCTCCGGCGCGCCCGCCCCGGTCACCGTGCCGGTCGACGCCGCCGCGGCCGCCGCGCAGCTGGGCCTCTGAGTGGCCGCTCGGTCCTCCGTGCGGGTCCGCGTGCCCGCGACCAGCGCCAACCTCGGTCCCGCGTTCGACTGCGCCGGCCTCGCGCTGACCCTGCACGACGTCGTCGAGTTCGCCGTCGCCGACTCGGGGCTCACCGTCGAGGTGTCCGGCGTCGGCGCGGGGGAGCTGCCCACCGACGAGCGGCACCTGGTCGTGCGGGCCTTCCGCGCCGCGTGCGAGCGGCTCGGCTGGACGCCGCCGGGCCTGTGCGTGCGCGCGGAGAACGCGATCCCTCAGGGGCGGGGGATGGGCTCGTCGGCCGCGGCCGTCGTCGCGGGCGTGGTCGGCGCGTTCGAGCTCTGCCCCGACGTCGACGTCCGGGACGACGACGCCGTGCTGCGGCTGGCCGACGAGCTCGAGGGGCACCCGGACAACGTCGCCGCCTGCCTGCTCGGCGGCGCGACGCTCTCCTGGACGACACCCGAGGGCGCGCGGGCCGACCGGCTGCCGGTGAGCGAGGACGTCGTGCCGGTGGTGCTGGTGCCCGGTGCGACGCTGTCGACGCACACCGCGCGCACACTGCTGCCGGCGTCGGTGCCGCACGCCGACGCCGCGTTCACCGCCGCCCGCGCCGCGCTGCTGGTGCACGCGCTCACCGCGGAGCCCGGGCTGCTGCTCGAGGCCACCGACGACCGGCTGCACCAGCGGCAGCGCGCGGCCGCGATGCCGGACACGATCGCGCTGGTCGACCGGCTGCGCACCGCCGGCCACGCCGCCGTCGTCTCCGGGGCGGGGCCCAGCGTCCTCGTGCTCGCGCGGCGGCGCCCCGGCGACGTCCCCGGCGACCCGGCGGCCGTGCGCGAGGTGACCGGGATCACCCCGGACGGGTGGCGCGTGTACCCCCTCGAGGTGGACCACGACGGCGCCTGCGTGGTGGGAGTGGCGCCTGGGGTATCGTCTTCGTAACGAGGAACACTCCGCTGGTCAGCGGTGTTGTCCCGTCCGTGGGGCGAGTCCTAGGCTTGCTGCGTAGCCGCCCCTCGGGCGAGCCTCGCGCGGAACGTGCAGACGACCTTCCTGTCGACGCTGATCCCCGCTCCGCACCCACTGGATCCGCCGTCCCCCCTGTCCCGAAACAGACGGACGGGGCGGCGCCGGGTCACCTCCTGCGCTGGTAGGCGCAGGTCACCGCAGGGAAGGACCTGTACGTGAGCGAAACCACCGACCTCGCCACCACCGGCGTCCCCGAGGGCGCTGCGGGCGAGGCACCTGCGGCCTCCGGCACGGCGGGCCGCTCCCGCCGCCGCGGCAGCGGGCTCGCCGGCATGCTGCTCCCCGAGCTGCAGCGGCTCGCGGCCGAGCTGGGCATCCCCGGCACCGGCCGCATGCGCAAGGGCGACCTCGTCGCCGCCATCTCCGCCCGCCAGGTCGGCGGCGCGGCGCCGGGCAGCGTCCCGGCGCCCGGCGCTCCGGCCGACGCGGCCCCGAACGTCCCGGCCTCGCGGGGCGCCGACACCGTCGCCGCCACCGCCACGCCGGTCGAGGCCCCCGTCTCCGGGGGCGCCAACGGCGGTCCGGTGACCGCACCGGCCACCGACGCCCCGGCCGAGGGCGCCCCGCGCCGCCGGCGCGCCTCCAGCCGCCCGGCCGGTGCCCCCACCGCGGAGGCCCCCACCGCGGAGGCGCCCGCCGCCGAGGCTCCGGCCGCCGAGGCCCCGGCCGCCGAGGCTCCTGCTGTCGCCGCGCCGGTCGCCCCGCCCGCGGAGCGGACCGAGGGCGAGCGTCCCGCCGGTGACCGCACCGACGGTGACCGCGGCGACGGCGACCGCACCGACGGCGACCGCCCGGCCCGCAACCGGGACCGCAACCGCACCCGGGACGGCCGCGACACCCGCGACGGCGACCGCGCCGAGCGCGGCACCCGCGACGGCAACCGGGACGGGCAGCGCGACGGCACCCGGGACGGCGACCGCGCCGAGCGCGGCAACCGGGACGGGCAGCGCGACGGCACCCGTGACGGCGACCGCGCCGAGCGCGGCAACCGGGACGGGCAGCGCGACGGTGCCCGCGACGGCCAGCGCGACGGCCAGCGGGACGGGCAGCGCGACGGGCGCGGCCCCGACCGCGGCGAGCGCACCGACCGCAACGCCCGGCCGGACCGCGACCGGAACGACCGCGCCGACAACCGCAACGACGAGGACGACGACGACTTCGAGGGCGGCCGCGGCCGCCGCGGGCGCCGCTACCGGGACCGCAACCGCCGCAACGGCCGGGACCGCTTCGACCAGCCGAGCGAGCCGACGGTCAGCGAGGACGACGTCCTGCTGCCGGTCGCCGGCATCCTCGACGTCCTCGACAACTACGCGTTCGTCCGGACCTCCGGCTACCTGACCGGCCCCAACGACGTGTACGTCTCGCTGTCCCAGGTGCGCCGGCACGGCCTGCGCCGCGGTGACGCCATCACCGGCGCCGTCCGCCAGCCGCGCGAGGGCGAGCGCAAGGACAAGTACAACGCGCTGGTCCGCCTCGACTCGGTCAACGGGCTGGACCCCGAGCAGGCCCGCAACCGGCCGGAGTTCACCAAGCTGACCCCGCTCTACCCGCAGGAGCGCCTGCGGCTGGAGACCGACCCGCACCAGCTGACCACCCGGGTCATCGACCTGGTCATGCCGATCGGCAAGGGGCAGCGCGCGCTCATCGTGTCGCCGCCCAAGGCCGGCAAGACGATGGTGCTGCAGGCGATCGCCAACGCGATCACCACGAACAACCCCGAGTGCCACCTCATGGTCGTCCTCGTCGACGAGCGGCCCGAGGAGGTCACCGACATGCAGCGCTCGGTGAAGGGCGAGGTCATCGCCTCGACCTTCGACCGGCCGCCGTCGGACCACACCACCGTCGCGGAGCTGTCGATCGAGCGCGCCAAGCGCCTGGTCGAGATGGGCCACGACGTCGTCGTCCTGCTGGACTCGATCACCCGCCTGGGCCGCGCCTACAACCTGGCCGCCCCCGCCAGCGGGCGCATCCTGTCCGGCGGTGTCGACTCGACGGCGCTCTACCCGCCCAAGCGCTTCCTCGGGGCCGCCCGCAACATCGAGAACGGCGGCTCGCTGACCATCCTCGCGTCGGCGCTGGTCGAGACCGGCTCGACGATGGACACGGTCATCTTCGAGGAGTTCAAGGGCACCGGTAACGCGGAGATCAAGCTCGACCGTCGGCTGGCGGACAAGCGGGTCTTCCCGGCCGTCGACGTCAACGCGTCGGGTACCCGCAAGGAGGAGATCCTCCTCTCGCCCGACGAGCTGGCCATCGTCATCAAGCTGCGCCGGGTGCTCGCCGCGCTCGAGCCGCAGCAGGCGCTGGAGCTGCTGCTCGACAAGCTGCGCAAGACGCGCACCAACGTCGAGTTCCTCATGCAGATCCAGAAGACGACGCTCGGTCCCGAGCGCGACTAGTTGAAGGACCCGCTGCCCCCCACCGCTCGCACGCTCGCGGCGGGACCCTGCAGCGGGGCCACCGTGGCAGCGGCGGCCGGCCGTCTGGGACACTGGACGGCCGAGCCCTGCTGCGCGCCCGGAATGACCGGCCGGCCGCCGGCGTTCACGACAACAGCACCGAGACGTCCCCGGAAGAGGCCCGCATCATGAAGTCCGGTATCCACCCCGACTACCACACCACCACGGTGACCTGTGGGTGTGGGAACACCTTCACCACCCGCAGCACCGCCCCCGGCGGCACGCTGACCGTCGAGACCTGCTCCGCCTGCCACCCCTTCTACACGGGCAAGCAGCGGATCCTCGACACCGGTGGCCGCGTGGCCCGCTTCGAGAAGCGGTTCGGCAAGCGCGGCGCCACCGCCGGCAAGTAGCACCCCCGACGGCGCCCGTCCCACCTCGCGTGGGGCGGGCGCCGTCGTCGTGTCCGCCCCACCCCTCCGGCAGAGATGGCCATTTCTGCCGCTCCCGCCAGGAGGCACCTCCCCGTGAGCAGCCCGACCGACGCCGCGCCCGACCGGCTGCGCGGGCTGCTCGAGGAGCACGCCGCGCTGGAGACCGAGCTGGCCGACCCCGCGGTGCACGCCGACGCCGGCCGCGCCCGGCGCCTGGGCCGCCGCTACGCCCAGCTCGCGCCCGTCGTGGAGACCGCCCGTGCGCTCGACACCGCCCGGGACGACCTCGACGCCGCCCGCGAGCTGGCCGCCGAGGACCCCTCGTTCGCCGAGGAGGCCCGCGGCCTCGAGACCCACATCGACGAGCTCACCGACCGGCTGCGCGAACTGCTGCTGCCGAAGGACCCCGACGACGACAAGGACGTCATCCTCGAGATCAAGGCGGGGGAGGGCGGCGCGGAGTCCGCGCTGTTCGCCGGCGACCTGCTGCGCATGTACCTGCGCTACGCCGAGCGCCGCGGCTGGGCCACCGAGGTCCTCGACGCCGTCCCCGCCGAGCTCGGCGGCTACAAGGACGTCTCGATCGCGGTGAAGTCCCGCACCGACGAGGGCATCTGGTCCCGGCTGAAGTTCGAGGGCGGCGTCCACCGGGTGCAGCGGGTGCCGGTCACCGAGTCGCAGGGCCGCATCCACACCTCCGCCGTCGGTGTCCTCGTGCTGCCCGAGGCCGAGGAGGTCGACGTCACCGTGGACCCGAACGACCTGCGCATCGACGTCTTCCGCTCCTCCGGCCCCGGCGGGCAGAGCGTGAACACCACCGACTCCGCCGTGCGCGTCACCCACCTGCCCACCGGCATCGTGGTCAGCTCGCAGAACGAGAAGAGCCAGCTGCAGAACCGCGAGTCGGCGCTGCGCGTGCTGCGCTCCCGGCTGCTGGCCGCCGCCCGCGAGGAGGCCGCGGCCACCGCCAGCGACCAGCGCCGCAGCCAGGTCCGCACCGTCGACCGCAGCGAGCGGGTCCGCACCTACAACTTCCCGGAGAGCCGCATCTCCGACCACCGGGTCGGCTTCAAGGCGCACAACCTCGACCAGGTCCTCGACGGCGAGCTCGACCCGGTCATCGACGCACTCACCCGCGCGCACACCGCCGAGCTGCTGGCGGCCGGGTCCTGAACACGCGCACGCTGCTCGCCGACGCCGCCCGCCGCCTGGCCGACGCCGGCGTCGAGTCGCCACGCGTGGACGCCGAGCTGCTGCTCGCCTCCGTCCTCGGGGCGTCCCGGACGGCCCTGCTCACCCGCGACGACGTCGACGACGCCGCCGCCGCCCGGTTCGCCGCGCTGCTCGACCAGCGTGCCGAGCGCGTCCCGCTGCAGCACCTCACCGGCCGGGCGCCGTTCCGCCACCTCGAGCTGGCCGTCGGCCCGGGCGTGTTCGTGCCCCGGCCGGAGACCGAGCAGCTCGTCGAGTGGGCGCTCACCCGGCTGGCGGGCGTCGACGAGCCGGTCGTCGTCGACCTGGGCGCCGGCTCGGGCGCGATCGCGCTGTCCCTCGCGCACGAGCACCCCGGGGCGCGGGTCACCGCCGTCGAGCGCGACCCGCAGGCGATCGAGTGGACCCGCCACAACGCGGGCCTGCGCGCCGCGGCGGGGGACCGGCCGGTTCCCGTGCTCGCCGGGGACATGACCGACCCGGGCCTGCTGCGCGACCTCGACGGCACCGTCGACCTCGTCGTCTCCAACCCGCCCTACGTCCCCGACGGCGCCCGGGTGCCGCGCGAGGTCGCCGACCACGACCCGCCGCTCGCGCTGTGGGGCGGCCCGGACGGTCTCGACGTCGTCCGCGGGCTGCTGCGCACCGCCGCCCGGCTGCTGCGCCCCGGCGGCGGGCTGGGCATCGAGCACGCCGACCAGCAGGGGAGTGCGCTGCCCGCGCTGGTGCGCGGCACCGGAGACTTCACCGACGTCGCGGACCACCCCGACCTCGCCGGGAGGCCGCGGTTCACGACCGCAGTCCGGGCTGGGGGAGACTGACCGCTCGTGGCCGACCTCTACGACTGCACCGACCCCGAGCAGCGCGCCGCGGGCCTCGACGCCGCCGCTGCCGCGATCGCCCGCGGCGAGCTGGTGCTGCTGCCCACCGACACCGTCTACGGCGTCGGTGCGGACGCCTTCTCGCCCGCGGCGGTCGCCGGCCTGCTGGCCGCGAAGAACCGCGGCCGGGCCATGCCGGTCCCCGTGCTGATCGGCGAGGCGTCGACGATGGCCGGGCTGACGATGAGCGTGCCGCGGGTGGCGCAGCGGCTGGCCGAGGCCTTCTGGCCGGGCGGGCTGACCCTCGTCGTCGAGCACGCGCCGTCGCTGGCCTGGGACCTCGGCGACGCCGAGGGGACGGTCGCCGTCCGCCTCCCCGACGACGACGTCGCCCGCGACCTGCTGCGCCGCACCGGCCCGCTGGCCGTCTCCAGCGCCAACCGCTCCGGCCGGCCCGCCGCCACGAGCGCGCAGGAGGCGGACGCGCAGCTCGGCGAGCACGCCGCGGTCGTCCTCGACGGCGGCCGGCGCGCCGGCTCGGCGGCCAGCACGATCGTCGACTGCACCGGTCCGGTGCCGCGCGTCCTGCGGGTGGGCGCGGTGCCGGTCGAGCGGCTGCGCGAGGTCGTGCCCGAGGTCACGGACTAGGGCCCCGTCACCGGCGGCTGCGGATCCCGCTCCGTCCGGTGACGGGGGGATACCGTGGGGGTACCGCCCGTCCCGTCCGCCCGCCGTCTCGCCCCCCGGGAGCACCGTCGCGATGAGCACGCCCGCCGCGCGCCCGGCCGGGACCCTGCGCGGTCCGCACGGGGGCTGAGCCGTGCGGGAGTACGCCGTCGTCCTGCTGACCGCGGGCCTGGTCACCTTCCTGGCCACGCCGGTGGTGCGGATCGCGGCGGTGCGGCTGCGGATGATGGCCGCCCCGCGCGAGCGCGACGTGCACGTCATCCCCACCCCCCGCGGCGGGGGCGTGGCCATGTACCTCGG
This sequence comes from Geodermatophilus sp. SYSU D00525, assembly GCF_054050475.1. Classification (NCBI taxonomy): domain Bacteria; kingdom Bacillati; phylum Actinomycetota; class Actinomycetes; order Geodermatophilales; family Geodermatophilaceae; genus Geodermatophilus; species Geodermatophilus sp. SYSU D00525. The sequence continues at coordinate 174,256 of NZ_JBJGZK010000004.1, read as the reverse complement.
GGTCGCGGCGGCGGTGATGGTGGCCACCCGGCTGCCCGCGCTGCAGCGCACCTTCGACGACTCGCAGACCGCCGCCGTCCTCGTCGCCGGCGGGCTGATCTGCCTGCTCGGCGTCCTGGACGACAAGTTCGGCCTCGACGCGCTCACCAAGCTCACCGGCCAGATCGCCGCCGCCGGCGTCATGGTGCTGCTCGGCGTCCAGCTGGCGTTCCTGTTCCTGCCGGTCGCCGACATCGGGACCATCTCCTTCGGCCCGGACGTCGGCGTGCCGCTGACCATCCTGCTGACCGTCCTCACGGTCAACGCGCTCAACTTCATCGACGGCCTCGACGGGCTGGCCGCGGGAGTCTCGGCCATCGCCGCGCTGGCCTTCTTCGCCTACAGCTACAACCTCAGCCGGGTGGGCTACGACGAGGTGGCCAGCGCCCCGGCCCTGGTGACGGCGGTGCTCGCGGGTGCCTGCCTGGGCTTCCTGCCGCACAACTTCAGCCCGGCGCGCATCTTCATGGGCGACTCGGGGTCGATGCTCGTGGGCCTGGTGCTCTCGGCCGCCGCGGTGAGCGCCACCGGCCGGGTCGACGCCCAGTCCTTCGACTCCGCCGCCAGCCTCCTGCCGCTGGCCCTGCCGCTGCTGGTGCCGGTCGCGGTGCTCTTCATCCCGTTCGTGGACCTGCTCCTCGCGGTGGTCCGCCGGACCCGGCGCGGGCAGTCGCCGTTCTCGCCGGACAAGATGCACCTGCACCACCGGCTCCTGTCCATCGGACACTCGCACCGCCGGGCGGTGCTGACCATGTACTTCTGGGCGGCTCTCCTGTCCTTCGGCGCCGTGGCCCTGTCGGTCACCGGCGGGACGGTCGAGCTGCTCGTCGTGATCGGGGTGCTGCTCGTCGTGGGTGTCGTCGTCGTCCTCGCCCCGCACGCCCGGCGTGCCGCCCGCGAGGCCCGGGCCGCCGAGATCGCCGAGCAGCGCCGCCGCAGCCGCGCCGCCCACCCGACCGCGCGGGTCCGCCGTGGCGGGCGCCGGTCCCCGGAGCCCGCGGCGTCGGCGGGTCCCGCGGTGCCGGCCGCCGGACCGGCCGCGGCGAGCACCAGCCCGACCGCACCCCGTGCGGCCGGAGCCGGTCAGGGGCTGCGGTGAGCGCGCCCCGCCCGGCCCCGCAGGTCCCGTGGGACCTGTCGTTCCTCAAGGTCGGGACGCTGGTCACCGGCACGGTCGCCGTCGTGGCGGCCCTGGTCGTCGGCCTGGTGCTCGGCTGGCCCGACGCCGTCGGGGTCCTGGTCGGCGCCTTGGTGGTGACGGCGTTCTTCGTCGTCTCGGGCGTGGTCATCGCCTGGGCCGGCCGGATCAACGACACCTTCACGCTGCCGGCGGCGCTGGGCACCTTCTTCGTCAAGGCCGTCGTGCTGTTCGGGATCCTCAGCGCCCTGCCGGAGGACGGCTGGCTCGACCGCCGGACGCTGGCGTGGACGGTGGTCGTGGGGGCCCTGCTGTGGAGCGGGGTGCAGCTGCGGTGGGTGTGGACCCGCCCGCTGTACTACGTGACGCCGCCCGCGCCACCCGGTCAGGCGACGGTCCCCCCGGCACCGGGAGGCGCCCCGACACGCGGCTGATAGTGTCCGGGCGATGGCCGAGGACGACCCCACCCGTGGGGACCCCCGGCCCCGACCTGCGCGACCAGCCCCTCGGGGCAGCGGTGCCGAGACCGGCTGGGCCGTCATCGGGACCATGATCTCCGGGATGGCCGTGTGGGGCGGAGCCGGGTGGTTGCTCGACCGGTGGTTGGACACGCGGGTGTTCCTGCCGGTCGGGATCCTCCTCGGCATCTCGGCGGCCATCTACCTGGTCGTGAAACGGTTCGGCGGGCTGCCACCAACCCCTGGTGCACCCGAGGGAAGCAACACCCCGGGCGGACGACGGAGCCGGCCCAGGACGCAGAAGGGACAACGGTGACCTCCAGCGCCCTCGCGCTCGTGGACGTGCTCGCCGCCGAGGGCGGCGGGTCCGGCGACGGCTTCCAGGCCCCCGGCCTGGGGGAGTTCTACCCGGAGCCCATCGCCGAGTTCACGCTGCTCGGCATCGACTTCGCGATCACGCGCATCACGCTCGGCCTGTGGTTCGCTACCCTGGCGATGCTCGTCTTCATGGTCCTCACGGTCCGCAAGCCGCAGATCGTGCCGGGCAAGCTGCAGTTCGTCGGGGAGAGCGGCTACTCGCTGGTCCGGGACGGCATCGCCCGCGACGTCGTCGGCCCCAAGGGGATCCCCTTCGCGCCGTTCCTCGCGTCGCTGTTCTTCTTCATCCTCGCGAACAACTTCATGTCGATCCTGCCGCTCGCGCAGATCTCCCCGATGTCGAAGTTCGCGTTCCCGTTGGTGCTCGCCGCCATCTGCTGGGTCCTCTACATCTACATCGGCATCCGCGAGCAGGGCGCCGGCCGCTACTTCAAGGACATCCTGTTCCTGCCCGGCGTGCCCAAGCCGATGTACATCCTGGTCACGCCGATCGAGATCCTGCAGAACTTCATCGTCCGGCCCTTCACCCTGGCCGTCCGGCTCTTCGCGAACATGTTCGCCGGTCACATGCTGCTGGTGGTCTTCTCCCTCGGCGCGGTCTACCTGTTCAGCCGGGACAACTTCTCGATCGTCTTCGGTCCGATCTCGGCGCTGATGGCGATCGTCATGACCTTCTTCGAGCTGCTGGTCATCTTCCTGCAGGCCTACGTCTTCACCGTGCTGATGGGGACCTACCTCAACGGCTCGATCGAGGCCGAGCACTGACCGGCTGAGCAGGCACAGCCCGGACCGCACCACCCCCCCCAAGACCCCCGCAAGCCGCCCGGAGACACCGGGCGACGACACAGGAGGAACACCCCGTCATGGATCTTCTGGCTGAGCTGTCCGGCAGCATCGGCTCCGTGGGCTACGGCCTCGCCGCCATCGGCCCGGGCATCGGCGTCGGCATCGTGTGGGCGGCCTACATCCAGGCCACCGCGCGGCAGCCCGAGTCGGCCGGCCTGACCCGTACCTACGCGTTCCTCGGGTTCGCGCTCTCCGAGGCGCTCGCGCTCATCGGCTTCGTCGTCCCCTTCGTCTTCGGCACCTGATCCGCGCCCGCGGGCCGGTACCGACTGAGACAGGGACACTGAGACCATGAACATCCTCGCAGCGGAGAGCGCGAACCCGCTCCTCCCGCCCCTCGGCGAGATCGTCATCGGGCTGATCGCGTTCGCGGTCGTCATGCTGGTCTTCTTCAAGTTCATCGCGCCCCGCTTCGAGCAGGTCTTCCGGGCCCGCCGCGAGGCGATCGAGGGCGGGATCGAGCGCGCCGAGGCCATGCAGGCCGAGGCGAAGGCCGCGCTGGAGCAGTACCGCGCCCAGCTGGCCGAGGCACGCACCGAGGCCGCGCAGATCCGGGACCAGGCCCGCGCCGAGGGCCAGCAGATCCTCGAGGAGCTGCGCGCCCAGGCGCAGGAGGAGTCGGCCCGCATCGTCGCCCGCGGCGAGGAGCAGCTGGCCGCCAACCGGCAGTCGGTGGTCAACGAGCTGCGCGGCCAGATCGGCACGCTGGCCGTCGACCTCGCCGGCCGTGTGGTCGGGGAGTCCCTGGAGGACGAGGCCCGGCGCCGCGGCACCGTCGACCGGTTCCTCGACCAGCTCGACGGCATGGCCGGCGGTGCGGCGGGCAACGGCCGCACCGGCAGCACGGTGTTCGTCCCCGGCGGCGACCGCTGATGGACGCCTCCAGCCGCGAGGCGCTCGTGGTCAGCCGCGAGCGCCTCGCCGCGACGACGGCCGGTGCCGCCGGCCCGGGCCTGCTGGCCCTGGCCGACGAGCTGTTCGCCGTCGCGCGGCTGCTCGACGGCACCGTGGCGCTGCGCCGGGCCCTGTCCGACCCGGCGGCCAAGCCGGCCGACCGGGCCGGGCTGGCCCGCCGGATCCTCGGCGGGCGGGTCTCCGAGGCCACCGTCGACCTGGTCGAGACCGCCGCCCGCCAGCGGTGGTCGCGGCCGCTGGACCTCGTCGAGGCCGCCGAGATCCTCGCCACCGAGGCCTCGCTGGACGCCGCCGAGGCGCGCGGGGAGCTCGAGGGCGTCGAGGACGAGCTGTTCCGGTTCGGCCGGATCGTCGGCGGCGACCCGGAGCTGTCCCGCATCCTCTCCGACGACTCGGCACCGGCCGAGGGACGCGCGGCGCTGCTCGACCGGCTCCTGTCGGGCCGGGTCAGCCCGGTCACCGAGCAGCTGCTGCGGAACTCGCTGACCGCCCGGCACGTCGGTAACGCGGAGAACCGTGTCGAGCGGCTGTCCGTGGCGGCCTCCGCCCGGCGCGGCCGCTCGGTCGCCCACGTGACGACGGCGGTGCCGCTGACCGTGACGCAGGAGCAGCGGCTGCGCGACGTGCTCGGCCGGATCTACGGGCGGACGATCGGCCTGCAGGTGACGGTCGACCCCGAGGTGCTCGGCGGCCTGGTCGTGCGCGTCGGCGACGAGGTCATCGACGGCAGCATCGCCAACCGGCTCGAGTCCGCCGGCCGCCGGCTCGCCGGCTGACCCGCCCCACCCCAGACCACAGACAGCACGACCCAGCAGGGAAGAGGACGCGCGCCATGGCCGAGCTGACGATCTCCGCAGACGAGATCCGCAGTGCCATCCAGAACTACGTCACCGAGTACTCCCCGGACGTGTCCCGGGAAGAGGTCGGGATCGTCACCGAGGCCGGCGACGGCATCGCCCGGGTCGAGGGCCTGCCCTCGGTCATGACCAACGAGCTGCTCGAGTTCGAGAGCGGCGTCCGCGGCCTCGCGCTGAACCTCGACGTCCGCGAGGTCGGCGTCGTCATCCTCGGTGACTTCGCCGGCATCGAGGAGGGCCAGCAGGTCCGCCGCACCGGCGAGGTCCTGTCGGTGCCGGTCGGCGACGGCTACCTCGGCCGCGTCGTCGACCCGCTCGGCAACCCGATCGACGGCGGCGGCGAGATCGCCACCACCGGCCGCCGCGCGCTGGAGCTGCAGGCCCCCACCGTCGTGCAGCGCAAGTCGGTGCACGAGCCGCTGCAGACCGGGATCAAGGCCATCGACGCCATGACCCCGATCGGCCGCGGCCAGCGCCAGCTGGTCATCGGCGACCGCCAGACCGGCAAGACGGCGATCGTGCTCGACACGATCATCAACCAGAAGCAGGCCTGGGCCACCGGCGACCCGAAGCAGCAGGTGCGCTGCATCTACGTCGCCGTCGGCCAGAAGGGCTCGACGATCGCGGCGATCCGCGCCTCGCTCGAGGAGGCCGGCGCGATGGAGTACACGACCATCGTCGCCGCTCCCGCGTCGGAGGCCGCCGGCTTCAAGTACATCGCCCCCTACACCGGCTCGGCCATCGGCCAGCACTGGATGTACGAGGGCAAGCACGTCCTGATCGTGTTCGACGACCTGTCCAAGCAGGCCGAGGCCTACCGCGCCGTCTCGCTGCTGCTGCGCCGCCCGCCGGGCCGCGAGGCCTACCCGGGCGACGTCTTCTACCTCCACTCCCGGCTGCTGGAGCGCTGCGCCAAGCTCTCCGACGACCTGGGCGCCGGGTCGATGACGGGTCTCCCGCTCATCGAGACCAAGGGCAACGACGTGTCGGCCTACATCCCGACCAACGTCATCTCGATCACCGACGGGCAGATCTTCCTCGAGACCGGTCTGTTCAACTCCGGTGTCCGCCCGGCCATCAACGTCGGCATCTCGGTGTCCCGCGTCGGCGGCTCGGCGCAGATCAAGGCGATGAAGTCGGTCGCGGGCCGCCTGCGCCTGGACCTCGCCCAGTACCGCGAGCTCGAGGCCTTCGCCTCGTTCGCCTCGGACCTGGACGCCTCCAGCCGGGCGACCCTCGACCGCGGCCAGCGCCTGGTGGAGCTGCTCAAGCAGGGCCAGTACCAGCCGTACCCGGTCGAGCGCGAGGTCGTCTCGCTGTGGCTGGGCACCACCGGCAAGCTCGACCGCGTGCCGGTGTCCGACGTCCGCCGGTTCGAGTCGGAGTTCCTCGACTACATCGGCCGCAGCGAGAGCGGCGTCTTCGACGAGATCCGCAGCTCGCGGGCCCTCGGCGACGACGCGGTGAGCAGCCTCGAGCGCGCCGTCGAGAGCTTCTACCAGCAGTTCACGACGTCGGACGGCACCTCGCTGGTCAACGAGCCCGAGGCCGAGGCCATGGACGCGTCCGAGCGTGGCCAGGAGCGCGTCCAGGTCAAGAAGGCCTGACCGGTGGCCGGTTCCCTTCGCGCGCTGCGGCGCCGCATCCGCTCCACCCAGTCGACGAAGAAGATCTTCTCGGCCCAGGAGCTGATCGCCGGCGCCCGCATCGTGCGCGCCCAGGCCCGGGTGGAGGCGTCCAAGCCGTACGCCCGGGAGATCACCCGGGTCCTGTCCGCGCTGGCGTCGTCCGCCTCGCTCGAGCACCCGCTGCTCACCGAGCGGCAGTCGACGCGGCGGGCCGCGGTCCTGGTGGTCACCTCCGACCGCGGGTTCGCCGGCTCGTACAACGTCAACGTGCTGCGGCGGACCGAGGAGCTGCTGTCGCTGCTGCGGCAGGAGGGCAAGGAGCCGCAGGTCTACGTCATCGGCCGCAAGGGGGAGACCTACTACTCCTTCCGCAACCGGCCGGTGGTGCAGACCTTCACCGGGTTCTCCGAGCAGCCGGCCTATCCCGACGCCCAGGAGGTCGGGCGCGTCCTCATCGACGCGTTCACCGCCGGTGCCGACGACGCGGACGGCGGCCCGGGTGCCGACGGCGTGGCCGGCGTGGACGAGCTGCACATCGTCTACACCGAGTTCCGGTCGCTGCTCGCCCAGGTCCCGGTCGCCAAGCGGCTGGCCCCGCTGGAGGTCGAGGAGGTCGAGGAGTTCGACTTCGAGCGGGAGGACCGCGAGGCCGGCCGCACCGGCGACTCCGGCGTCCCCACCTCGTACGAGTTCGAGCCCTCGGCCGACGCGCTGCTCGACGCGCTGCTGCCGAAGTACGTCACCACCCGCATCTACGCGGCGCTGCTCGAGGCCGCGGCCTCCGAGTCGGCGTCGCGGCGGCGGGCGATGAAGTCGGCCTCGGACAACGCCGAGGAGCTGGCGAAGAACCTCTCCCGCCAGGCCAACCAGGCGCGCCAGGCCGAGATCACCCAGGAGATCAGCGAGATCGTCGGTGGCGCCGACGCGCTGGTCGCAGCCAACGCCGACGACTGACCACCCCGGTCCCCGCCCGAGGCGGGGGCCGCAGGATCTCCGATCCACCTGACCGAGGAGCCCCCTCATGACCGTCACCGAGGACCGTCCGACCACCCAGACGACCGGCCGCGTCGTCCGGGTCACCGGGCCGGTCGTCGACGTCGAGTTCCCGCGCGACGCGATGCCCGACCTGTTCAACGCCCTGCACGTCGACGTGACCCTCGCCGACCTGGGCAAGACGCTGACCCTCGAGGTCGCCCAGCACCTGGGCGACAACGTGGTCCGCACCATCTCCATGGCCCCGACCGACGGTCTGGTCCGTGGCGCCGAGGTCCGGGACACCGGAGGCTCGATCAGCGTCCCGGTGGGCAACGAGGTCACCGGGCACGTGTTCAACGCCCTCGGTGAGTGCCTCGACAAGCCCGGCTACGGCCAGGACCTGCCGCGCTGGTCGATCCACCGGCACGCGCCGCGGTTCGACCAGCTCGAGGGCCGCACCGAGCTGCTCGAGACCGGCATCAAGGTCATCGACCTGCTCACCCCGTACGTGGCCGGCGGGAAGATCGGCCTGTTCGGCGGTGCCGGCGTGGGCAAGACCGTGCTGATCCAGGAGATGATCCGCCGGGTCGCCCAGGAGTTCGGTGGCGTGTCGGTGTTCGCCGGCGTCGGCGAGCGCACCCGCGAGGGCAACGACCTCATCACCGAGATGACCGAGTCCGGCGTCATCGAGTCCACCGCGCTGGTCTTCGGCCAGATGGACGAGCCGCCGGGCACCCGGCTGCGGGTGGCGCTGTCGGCGCTGACGATGGCGGAGTACTTCCGCGACGAGCAGAACCAGGACGTGCTGCTCTTCATCGACAACATCTTCCGGTTCACCCAGGCCGGGTCCGAGGTGTCCACGCTGCTGGGCCGCATGCCCTCCGCCGTGGGGTACCAGCCGACCCTCGCCGACGAGATGGGCGAGCTGCAGGAGCGGATCACCTCGACGCGGGGTCACTCGATCACCTCGCTGCAGGCGATCTACGTGCCCGCCGACGACATCACCGACCCGGCGCCGCACACCACCTTCGCGCACCTCGACGCGACGACGGTGCTCTCCCGGCCGATCTCGGAGAAGGGCATCTACCCGGCCGTCGACCCGCTGGACTCCACCAGCCGGATCCTCGACCCGCAGTACGTCGGGCAGGAGCACTACCAGGTCGCGCAGACGGTGAAGCAGATCCTCCAGCGCTACCAGGAGCTGCAGGACATCATCGCGATCCTCGGCATCGACGAGCTCTCCGAGGAGGACAAGGTCACCGTGCAGCGCGCACGGCGGATCGAGCGGTTCCTCTCGCAGAACATGTTCGTGGCCGAGGCCTTCACCGGTCAGCCCGGCTCGTTCGTGCCGCTGTCGGAGACCCTCGAGGCCTTCAAGGCGCTCACTGAGGGCAACTACGACCACGTGCCCGAGCAGGCCTTCTTCATGTGCGGTGGGCTCGAGGACCTCGAGCGCAACGCGGAGAAGCTCAAGCGCGGCTGATCCCGGGCTGCGCCGTCGATGGCCGGGTGTCCCGCTGGGGCACCCGGCCATCGTGCTTCCCGGGTCTCGTCGTCCGCGGCTGGCAGGATGCCCCGGCCGGTCGCGGGAGCCGGGAACGGGGAGCGTGTCAGTGCAGGAGCAGGAGGTCGTCCGAGGGGACGACGAGTCGTCGGCGACGGTGACGACGGAGCACGAGGGGCGCGACGCCGCTGCTCCAGGTGTGACGGCGGTGCTCGAGCCGCTGCCGGGCTCCGGGCCGGCGGTGCCCGGACTGCTGGCACCGGCAACCCCGGAACCGGCGCCGCGACGGTCACGCCGGTGGGTCGCGCCGGTCCTTGCAGGGGTGGTCGCACTGCTCACCGGTGGAGTCGGTGGCGGGCTCGCGGGGGCCGACGCGGCCGACGACCAGGTCCGCGTCGACGCCCTGACTGCCGAGGTGGGTGATCTGCGCCAGCAGGTGAACGGGCTGCAGACCGAGGTCGAGGACACCCGCGACCAGGCGGAGCGGGACGTCGCCGGTGCCCGTGCGGCGGCCGAGTCGGCGGCGGCCGCGGACTACGCGGCCCGGCAGGCCGAACTCGACGCCCGCTCCGCGGCACTCGACGGACGGGAGGCGGATCTCGTCGCACGGGAGGACGCCGTCTCGGTCCTCGAGCAGCAGGCCGCCGACAACCGGATCCCGGGAAGTGGTGTGCACCTCGTCGGGACAGAGGTCGCGCCGGGTACCTACCGTGCGACCGACCCGGGGGAGTGCTACTGGGAGCGGCTCTCGGGCCTGTCCGGCGACTTCGACGAGATCATCGCGAACGGCATCGGAGCCGGGGACGCCACCGTCACCATCCGGGCCGGCGACCTCGCCTTCTCCTCCGAGCGTTGCGGCTCCTGGGAGCGCATCGGCTGAGGTCCGGCCGCGACGGCCCGGTGTCCCTTGCGGGGGACACCCAGCCGTCGTGCGTCCGGGGTGCCACGTACGTGAAGAAACCGTCACGGACGGTCGGGACGGGCCAGGGCGTGGCGCGGCACGGGGTTGACGTCCCCGGCGTCGTGGGCAGGTGCCTTCCGGGCGCACCTCAAGAGCGGGAGCCTTGCTGCCGATCGGAGAGGGTGGCGCCCGGAGGGACCGGACGCGTCGTGTGGGAGAAGACCATGGAGTGGCTGGACGCGACCAGCACCGACGGCACGGTGACCCGCCTGCCGGCCGGGACCGCCGATCCAGGGTGGACCTGGCCGTCGACGTCCGTACCGCACGTGCACGACATCGCCTACGACACCGAGGAGTGGGCGCCCGCCTCGACGGTGCGTCACCCGTGGGTCCGCGTCGGTCGCTGGACCCTCCTCTACCGCCGCGCCGCCTGAGGAACGGCCACCCTTCCCCCCACGCCTCGCCAGCCCGGCGCGGGCCCCTGACGGGTGGCCGTTCCAGCACCTCACCCGGCCCGCGCCGGGTGCCGCGGGTCCCGCGGCTAGAGTGGGCCCGTCCGTCGCCGTGCCCGCTTCCCGGCCGGCGTCCCAGCACCGCCCGTCGGTGGACCCGGAGGAGTGTCGTGGCGACCCTGCAGGTCGAGTTGGTGGCCGTCGAGCGGACCATCTGGTCGGGCGAGGCGAGCATGGTCATCGCCCGCACCACCGAGGGCGAGATCGGCGTCCTGCCCGGCCACGCCCCGCTGCTCGGCGAGCTCGCTCCCGGTGGCGTCGTCACCGTCCGGACGACCGAGGGTCCGGACATGGTCGTCGCCGCCCACGGTGGCTTCCTGTCGGTGACGCCGAAGGGCGTGTCCATCCTCGCCGAGACTGCGGAGATCTCCTCCGAGATCGACGTCGAGCGGGCCCGCGAGGCACTGCGCCGCGCCGAGTCCGCCGGCGACGACCCCGAGGCCCTCGCCGCCGCCCGCCGCGCCCAGTCCCGCCTGCGGGCCGCCGGGCAGGCCGACTGAACCGACCGGACCGCGCCCGTCCCAGCCGCCGGTGACCACCGCCCTGCTCGTCCTCGCCGGGCTGCTGGTCGTCGTCCTGGTGGTCGCCTTCCTCATCCGCCGCCGGCTGCTGCTGTCCGGCCTCGGCGCGGTGACGATGTGGCTGCGCCCGGCGGGCAGCTCCCGGTGGTCGGTGGGCGTCGCCTGGTACGGGGGAGAGGCGCTGCTCTGGTACCGCGCGCTGTCCCTGTCGGTCCGCCCGCAGCAGCGGCTGTGCCGCACGGAGGTGGCGGTCGAGGGCCGGCGGGCCCCCGGGCCGGACGACGTCGCCCTGCCCGACGACGCCGTCGTCCTGACCTGCGTCACCGGCAGCGGCCGCAAGGAGCTGGCCATGGACCCCTCCACGGTGACGGGGTTCCTCTCCTGGGTGGAGTCGGCCCCGCCCGTGCACTGACGCCCGGCGTCAGCCCCGCGCGGCCCGCTGGGCGTGGACGCCGCTGTGCGCCCCGGGCTCCCACAGCACGTCGCCGTCGGGGTTGGCCGCGCGGGCGAGGATGAACAGCAGGTCCGAGAGCCGGTTGAGGTAGCGCGCGGTCTCCGGGTTGGTGCGCTCGCCGTCGGCCTCGAGCAGCGCCCACACGCTGCGCTCGGCCCGCCGGACGACCACCCGCGCCTGGTGCAGCAGCGCCGCCAGCGGCGTCCCGCCGGGCAGCACGAAGCTGGTGAGCTTCGGCAGCGCCTCGTTGTGCTCGTCGCAGGCCGCCTCCAGCCGCTCGGTGTAGGCGGCGGTCACCCGCAGCGGTGGGTGCGCGGGGTCGGGCACCACGGGCGTGGACAGGTCGGCGCCGACGTCGAACAGGTCGTTCTGCACGCTGCGCACCAGCTCCACCAGCCCCGGCGACGGCGACCCCAGCGCCAGCGCCACGCCGAGCACGCTGTTGGCCTCGTCGACGTCGGCGTAGGCGGCCAGCCGCGGGTCGGTCTTGGCCACCCGGCTCATGTCGCCCAGGTGGGTCTGCCCGGCGTCACCGGTCTTCGTGTAGATGCGGGTGAGCCGGACGGTCATGGGGCGAGCGTAGGACGCTGCCCGGAGCCGCCCGCGCACCCGCCGTAGGGTGGTCGGGTGCAGTGCTTCGAGGTGACCGGCGGCACCGCCCTCAGGGGCCAGGTTCGGGTCACGGGGGCGAAGAACAGCGCCCTCAAGCTCATGGCCGCCGCGCTCCTGGCCTCCGGGCGGACGACGATCGACGAGGTCCCCGACATCCTCGACGTCGCGATCATGAGCGAGGTGCTGCGCCGCCTCGGCTGCGACGTCGGCTACGAGCGCTCGGGGCACCCCGGGGGCGGCGGCCGGGTCGTCGTCGACGTGCCGGAGGACCCCACCACCGAGACCGACTACGACCTGGTCCGCAAGATGCGCGCCTCGATCAGCGTGCTCGGCCCGCTGGTCGCGCGCTGCGGCAGCGCCCGGGTGGCGCTGCCCGGCGGCGACGCGATCGGCTCCCGCGGGCTGGACATGCACATCTCCGGCCTCGAGCGGCTCGGCGCCTCGATCCACAGCGAGCACGGCTTCCTCGTCGCCTCCGCGCCGCGGCTGGTGGGCACCTCGATCTGGCTGGACTTCCCGTCGGTCGGGGCCACCGAGAACCTGCTCATGGCCGCGGTGCTCGCCGAGGGGACGACGGTCATCGACAACGCCGCCCGCGAGCCGGAGATCGTCGACATCTGCTCGATGCTCACCGCGATGGGCGCCCGCATCGACGGCGCGGGCACGTCCACGCTCACCGTCGAGGGCGTGGACGTGCTGTCGCCGGTGACCTACTCGACGGTGCCCGACCGGATCGTCGCCGGGACGTGGGCGATCGGCGCGGTGATGACCCGCGGCGACGTCGTCGTCGAGCGGGCCGTCCCCGACCACCTCGCCGTCCCGCTGGACAAGCTGGTGAGCGCCGGCGCCACCGTGGAGGTCGTCGAGAACGGCGTCCGGGTCGCCATGGACGAGCGCCCGCGCGGGGTCGACGTCGTCACGCTGCCGTTCCCCGGGTTCCCGACCGACCTGCAGCCGATGGCGGTCGCGCTGGCCGCGGTGTCCACCGGCACGGCGCTGATCACCGAGAACGTGTTCGAGGGCCGGTTCATGTTCGTCAACGAGCTGGTCCGCCTGGGCGCCGACGTGCGCATCGACGGCCACCACGCCGTCGTCCGCGGGCGGGAGCGGCTGTCCTCGGCACCCGTGCTGGCCACCGACATCCGCGCCGGCGCCGGGCTGGTGCTCGCCGGCCTGCTGTCCGACGGCGTCACCGAGGTGCAGGACGTGCACCACGTCGACCGCGGCTACCCGGACTTCGTCGAGCAGCTGCGCGGCCTGGGCGTGGAGATCCAGCGGGTCGAGCGCCCGGACTGACTCAGGCCGCGGGGAAGGAGGACGCCAGCGCGCGGGCGCGGGCCGCGTCCTCCGGGAAGACCAGCACGTCGGCGCGGTGCGCCTCGGGGAAGCGGACGGTCGAGCGGATCCCCGCGTCGGAGAGCACCGCGCGCAGCGCCAGCGCCGACTCGCGGCGGGACAGGGTGGCGACCCGGGTGAGCAGGCCGTCGTTGGCAGGCGAGGGGCGGCGCCGGCGCATGCCGCCGGTGGAGCTCCCGCCGAAGGCCCAGCGCATGAAGAGGGCGAGCAGCACCATGACGACGATCGCGATGACCGGTCCGGCGATGTAGCTCAGACTGCCCGGCTGCAGCACGGCGCCTCCCCTCGGCGGGTGGCGTCCGGGCCCCTCCCGGCCCGGTCGCACACGACCGAGTGTGCCACCGCGGGGCTCCCGGACCGGTGCTGCTACTGGTCGGTAACACCCTTACACTCCGCTGGCATGCCGTTCCCTTCATCGCCGAAGGAGCGCGACCGCCCCTGGGTCATGCGCACCTACGCCGGCCACTCCTCGCCGGCCGAGTCCAACGCGCTCTACCGCCGGAACCTGGCGAAGGGGCAGACCGGCCTGTCGGTCGCCTTCGACCTGCCGACGCAGACCGGTTACGACCCCGACGACGAGCTCGCCGTCGGGGAGGTCGGCAAGGTCGGCGTCCCGGTCACGCACCTCGGCGACATGCGGGCGCTGTTCGACGGCATCCCGCTCGACGAGATGAACACGTCGATGACGATCAACGCCACCGCCATGTGGCTGCTCGCGCTCTACCAGGCGGTCGCCGAGGAGCACGGGCACGACGTCGCGGAGCTCGCCGGGACGACGCAGAACGACATCATCAAGGAGTACCTGTCGCGAGGGACCTACGTGTTCCCGCCCGGGCCCTCGATGCGGCTGATCACCGACACGGTCGCCTACACCGTGACGGCCATGCCCAAGTGGAACCCGATCAACATCTGCAGCTACCACCTGCAGGAGGCCGGCGCGACGCCGGTGCAGGAGATCGCCTACGCGATGAGCACCGCGATCGCCGTCCTGGACTCGGTGCGCGACTCCGGCCAGGTGCCGCAGGAGCGCTTCGGCGAGGTGGTCGCGCGCATCTCCTTCTTCGTCAACGCGGGCGTCCGCTTCGTCGAGGAGATGTGCAAGATGCGCGCCTTCACCCAGCTCTGGGACGAGCTGACGCAGGAGCGCTACGGCGTGCAGGACCCCAAGCACCGCCGGTTCCGCTACGGCGTGCAGGTCAACTCCCTGGGCCTCACCGAGGCCCAGCCGGAGAACAACGTGCAGCGGATCGTGCTCGAGATGCTCGCGGTCACGCTGTCCAAGGACGCCCGCGCCCGCGCGGTGCAGCTGCCGGCGTGGAACGAGGCGCTGGGCCTGCCCCGGCCGTGGGACCAGCAGTGGTCGCTGCGGCTGCAGCAGGTGCTCGCCTATGAGACCGACCTGCTCGAGTACGACGACCTGTTCACCGGGTCGGTCGTGGTGGAGCGGAAGGTCGCCGAGCTGGTCGAGGGCGCCCGTGCCGAGATCGCCCGGGTGCAGGAGATGGGCGGGGCGGTGGCCGCCGTCGAGTCCGGCTACATGAAGGGGCAGCTCGTCGCCTCGCTGGCCGAGCGGCGGCGCCGGATGGAGAACGGCGAGGACGTCGTCGTCGGGGTCAACCGGTTCGAGGGCACCGAGCCCAACCCGCTGCTGGCCGACCTCGACGCCGCCATCCAGGTCGTCGACCCCGCCGTCGAGAGCGCCGCCCGGGAGGCGGTGCGGAAGTGGCGGGCCGAGCGCGACCCGGCGCCGGTGGAGGCCGCGCTGGCCGCCCTGCGGGAGGCCGCCGGCAGCGACGTCAACCTCATGGAGGCGACCCTGCGGTGCGCCCGGGCGGGCGTGACGACGGGGGAGTGGGCCGGCGTCCTGCGCGAGGTGTTCGGCGAGTACCGCGCCCCCACCGGCGTCGCCGCGGCCACCGGCGGCGGCGAGGCCGACGAGACGCTGGGTCGGGTCCGCGAGCGGGTGCGGGCCACCGGCGAGGAGCTCGGCGGGCGGCTGCGGTTCCTGGTCGGCAAGCCGGGGCTGGACGGGCACTCCAACGGCGCCGAGCAGATCGCCGTCCGCGCCCGCGACGCCGGGTTCGAGGTGGTCTACCAGGGCATCCGGCTCACGCCTGCGCAGATCGTGTCGGCCGCGATCGAGGAGGACGTGCACGTCGTCGGGCTGTCGGTGCTGTCCGGCTCGCACCTGCAGGTGGTCCCGGCGGTGCTGCAGGGCCTGCGGGAGGCCGGCCTGGACGACGTCCCGGTCGTCGTCGGCGGGATCATCCCCGACAGCGACGCGCGCCGGCTGCGCGAGCAGGGCGTGGCCCGGGTGTTCACGCCCAAGGACTTCGGGCTCACCGACATCATGGGCCAGGTCGTCGACGTCGTCCGCGAGGCGAACGGCCTGGACGAGAAGGTGCCGGCCTCCGTCTGAGCCGCCGGCCGGCGCCGCTCACGCGATCGGCGCCGGCCGGCCGAACAGGTGGCCCTGCCCGTAGCGGACGCCGCGGGTGAGCAGGGCGTCGCGCTCGGCGGTGGTCTCGATGCCCTCGGCCACGAGCGTGGCACCGGTGTCGGCGGCGAAGGCCACCATCGCCGCGGTCATCGCCTGCCGGGCCGGGTCGACGTCGACCCCGCTGACCAGCGCGATGTCGAGCTTGATGGTGTCCGGCCGCAGCCGCAGGATGTGCCGCAGGCTGGCGTAGCCGGCACCGGCGTCGTCGATGCTGAGCCGGATCCCGGCCGCCCGCAGCGGCGCCAGGGCGCCCAGGACCGGCCCGTAGTCCGCGATCGGGCTGTGCTCGGTGATCTCCACGGTCAGCGCCGTCCGCCGGACGCCGGCGAGCAGCGCCTCGCCGACCTGGGGGGACAGCAGCGCCTCGGGGGAGAGGTTGACCGCCATCCGCCGGCCCCGCGGCAGCCGGTCCCCGGCCTCCAGGGCGGCGTGCACGGCCAGCAGCTCCAGGTCCACGCCCAGGCCGACGACCGCGGCGTCGGCGAACAGCGTCGCCGGGCCGCCCTCGCTGCCGGGGAAGCGGGACAGCGCCTCGTGGGCGACGACGGTGCCGCTGTGCATGTCGACGACCGGCTGGACGTGCACCTCCAGCGCCCGACGCTCCAGGACGTCGCAGACCCGCGCGCGCCGGGTGGCCAGCTCGGCCTCGGCGGCCTCCTCGGCGGTCAGCCGCTCGCCGATCAGCTCGGCGAGCAGCTCCACCGTCCGCACCGACGAGCCGTCCAGCTGCTCGCCGGCGTCCCGGCTGATGCAGCACAGCATCCCGAGCGGGCGCCGGTCGTCGCCGCGCACCGGGGCGCCGACGTAGGAACCGATCCCCAGCTGGTGGGTGACGGCGAGCTCGCGGGTGACCGGGTTGCGGTCGGCGCCGGTGACCACCGGCGGCAGCTGACCAGAGAGCACCCGCACGCAGAAGGACTCCTCGAGCGGCATCGACATGCCCTCGGAGACGTTCATGGCACCGAGCGCGCCGGTGGCCGAGGCGATCTCCTGGCGGTCCTGGGTGAACACCGACAGCCAGGCGACGTCCATGCCGAGCCGGGCGCGCGCGAGGTCGAGCAGGCGGTGCACCCAGTCCCCGCCGGCGTCGTCGGTCGTCGGGTCGGCGGTCGCGACGGGCTGCGGTGCTCCCACCCGGGCAGTGTCGCCGCTGTGCGCCGTCTTGCCCAGGGGGTTGCGGAACGGCTCCGTGCGTCAGACGCGGGGGCCGAAGCGGACGTCGACGCCGGGGGAGAACAGCACGCTGTCCGGCGGGCCGCCGACGCCGGGCAGCCCGGCCGCGGCGAGCAGGTCGCCGTCCCAGGCCAGGAGCTCGGCGCGGTGCAGCGGCCAGGCCGGGTGCTCGTTGGGCCAGTACCGCGTGCGGCCCCGGCTCGTCTGGTGCAGCCCCCAGCGGCCGGTGAGGAAGCGCTCCAGCGGACCGGGCCGCTCCAGCCGTGGGCCGACCCGCACCTGGACGCGGCCGCCGGCGCCGCGCGGGCCGGGCCAGCGCCGCCGGGAGGTGTAGGTCAGCAGGTCGCCGTCGCGGCTCAGGCGCATCCGCGACCAGAGGTAGGGCAGCCCGGCGGCGCGGGCGACCAGGACCGGGAGCAGCCGGTCGGCGTCGAGGGACCGGAAGACGACGCCGCGCCGGCCCCGCCCGTCCACGGAGTACAGCCGCACGTTGGTCTCGAGGAAGGAGCCGACGTAGGGGAGGCCGGGCGAGCCGAGGACGCCGGTGCGGCGCATGCGGAAGGGCACCAGCCCGACCCAGCTGCGCCCGTCCGGGGTGGTGTCCGGCCGGGTGCCCGGCGGCAGCAGCGGCGCGACGACGTCCGGGTCGACCGCCCAGTGGAGGAACGCGACGTCCCGCCAGCCCTGGCTGAACAGCGTCCGCCCGGCGGCGCGCGGCGCGGTGTCGGTGACCTCCTCGACGTCCCTCCCGGTGTCCACCCCTCCAGCGTCCCAGCCGCGTTGCGGCCGACCGGCCGCCCGTGGTGAGGTCGGTCACGTGACCGCCGAGGGAGCTCCCCGCGTCGAGCGCGACGAGGACGTCGTCCGCATCACCATGTGCCGGCCGCAGCGGCGCAACGCGCTGTCCCGCGACCACCTGACCCTGCTGCTGGCCGCCGTCACCGAGGCCGGCGGCACCGACGCGGCGGGCATCGTCCTGGGCGCGGAGGGGCCGGTGTTCAGCGCCGGGCACGACTTCCGGGACGTCGTGGACCGGCCGGTGACCGAGGTGCGCAGCCTGCTCGCCCTGTGCACCGAGCTGGTGCAGACGCTGCAGGACGTGCCGCAGGTCGTCGTCGCGCGGGTGCACGCCCTGGCCACCGCCGCGGGCTGCCAGCTCGTGGCCTCCTGCGACCTCGCGGTGGCCGCGGAGTCGGCCGGCTTCGCCGCCCCGGGCGGCAAGGGCGGCTGGTTCTGCCACACGCCGATGGTGGCCATCGCCCGCAACGTCGGCCGCAAGCGGGCGATGGAGCTCGCGCTCACCGGCGACGTCATCGACGCGCGGACCGCGCTGGACTGGGGCCTGGTCAACCGCGTGGTGCCCGACGGCGAGCTCGACGCCGCCGTCGACGAGCTCATGGCGCGGGCCACCCGCGGCTCCCGGGCCAGCAAGGCGTGGGGCAAGCAGACGATGTACGCCCAGCTCGACCGGCCCGAGCGGGACGCCTACGGCGTCGCCGTCGAGGTGATGGCGTCGGCCAGCCAGATCGACGGCGCCCGCGAGGGCATGCGGTCGTTCCTGGAGAAGCGCCCGCCGGTCTGGGAGGACTGAGAGGACCCCGTCCTCCCCACCCTCCGCAGGCTCAGGGCGGGCCCCGGGACGGGGCCGGACCGAGCGGAAGAGCCTCAGTCCAGGTCCGCGCAGCCGGTCTCGTGCGGCAGCACCGGCCGGAACGCGATCGACCAGCGGGTGCCGTCCGGCGTGGTCCACGGCGTGAGCACGTTCGCCGGGGCGGCCGCCGCGAGCACGTCGGCCGCCTGCTGCCCGGTGGCGCTCACGCAGGTCAGGCCGGCGCCGATCGGGGTGCCGGGCAGCCCGGGCCCGGGCCAGGCGACGTCGGGCTGGGGGAACTCCGGGTCGCCGCCGGTGTAGGGCTGGACCACCGCGGCCACCGTCTGCGGCACGTAGGACTCCGCCGGGCCCGCGGCGGCCAGGCCGGTGAGCTCGTCCACCAGGTCGTGGAGCCGGCCGCGGGCCTCGGCCTGCTCCGGGGTCAGGGACTCGTCGGGGGTCTCGGCCAGCGCGTAGACCTCGCGGACCGCGGTGCCCTCGGCGGTGGTCAGGGTGATGCGGGTGGTGGGCGCGTCGGCCACCGGCGGCTCGCCGAGGTCGGCGTCGTCGGTCACCCCGGCGTCGACGGCGCGGTCGAGCAGGTCGCGGACGGTGGCCTCGTCGACCTCGGTCACCTGCACGTTCGGCAGCGCGGGGGAGGGCCAGATCTCGATCTGCGGGCCCTCGGTGAACACCCGGCCGTCGCCGTGCACGGTGACCAGCGGCAGCCGGGTGGCCAGGTCCTCCGGGGGCACGAAGCCGCCGGTGTGCTCGACCTGCAGCACGGGCCCCGCGGGCAGGGGGTCGGGCGACGGCGCCGCGGCGTCGGTCCCGTCCCGCGCACACCCCGCCAGCGCCAGCGCACCGGCCAGCAGGGCGGCCGCGCGCACCGTCGACGTCGTCGTCACGGTCCTGCGACGCGCGACCCGGCGCCGCGGTTCCCGTCGTGACCGGACCGGTACCGTCGGCCCCCGTGCGTCTGGTCATCGCCCGCTGCTCGGTCGACTACATCGGGCGGCTGACCGCCCACCTGCCCATGGCCTCGCGGCTGCTGCTGGTCAAGGCCGACGGGTCGGTGTCGGTGCACGCCGACGACCGCGCCTACAAGCCGCTGAACTGGATGAGCCCGCCGTGCACCCTGAAGGACGAGCTGGTCGACGGGTCCGGCACCTGGACGGTCACCAACAAGGCCGGTGAGCAGCTGGTCATCACCATCGAGTCGGTCGAGCACGACTCCGCGCACGAGCTGGGCGTGGACCCCGGCCTGCAGAAGGACGGCGTCGAGGCCGAGCTGCAGCGGCTGCTCGCGCTGCACGTGGAGACCTTCGGGCAGGGCTGGTCGCTGGTCCGCCGCGAGTACCCGACGGCGATCGGCCCGGTCGACCTGCTCTGCCGCGACGCCGACGGGCGCACCGTCGCCGTGGAGGTCAAGCGGCGCGGCGAGATCGACGGCGTCGAGCAGCTGACCCGCTACCTCGAGCTGCTCAACCGCGATCCGCTGCTGGCCCCGGTCAAGGGCGTGTTCGCCGCGCAGGAGATCAAGCCGCAGGCGCGGGTGCTGGCCGGCGACCGCGGCATCGAGTGCGTGACGGTCGACTACGCCGTCCTCAAGGGCACCGACGACCCCACCCAGCGGCTGTTCTAGGGCGCTACCCGCCGGTAGGCCGGCCTCCCGTGGGGTGGGAGACTGCCCCGGTCAACGCACGGGAGGAGATGGCAGCGTGGCCAGAGAACTGACCGAGGTCGGCGTGGTGGGCCTGGGCACCATGGGTGCGGGCATCGCCGAGGTGCTGGCCCGCGCGGGCCTGTCGGTGACCGCCGTGGAGGTCGGGGACGAGGCGCTGGCCCGCGGCCGCGGGCACGTCGAGCAGTCCACCGGGAAGGCGGTCGCGCGCGGCAAGCTCGACGACGCCGAGCGCGAGGCGATCCTCGGCCGCATCCGCTTCACCACCTCGCTCGAGGACCTCGCCGCCGCGGAGCTGGTCATCGAGGCCGTCCCGGAGCGGATGGAGCTCAAGACCGAGCTGTTCGCGAAGCTGGACAAGATCTGCCCGCCGGACACCATCCTCGCGACCAACACCTCCAGCCTGTCGGTGACCGAGCTGTCGGTGGCCACCGGCCGGCCGAGCAAGGTCATCGGGATGCACTTCTTCAACCCGGCGCCGGTCATGAAGCTGGTCGAGGTCGTGCGCACCGTCGTCACCGAGCCCTCGGTCATCGAGGACGTCGAGGCCCTGGCCGAGCGGCTGGGCAAGGTCGACGTGACCATCGGCGACAAGGCCGGCTTCATCGCCAACGCGCTGCTGTTCGGCTACCTCAACCACGCGGTCTCGATGTACGAGAACCGCTACGCCAGCCGCGAGGACATCGACGCCGCCATGCGGCTGGGCTGCGGCCTGCCGATGGGCCCGCTCGCGCTCATGGACCTCATCGGCATCGACACCGCCTACGAGATCCTCGACACGATGTACAAGCAGTCGCGCAACCGGCTGCACGCGCCCAGCCCGGTCATCAAGCAGATGATGACCGCGGGCCTGCTGGGCCGGAAGTCCGGGCGCGGCTTCTACACCTACGCCGAGCCCGGCTCCGCCGAGGTCGTGCCCGACGAGCGCACCCCGGCCGCCGGCGGTGCCGCCCAGGGCGCCCGCCCGGTGTCGAAGGTCGGCGTCGTCGGCTCCGGGACGATGGCCACCGGCATCGTCGAGGTCGCCGCCAAGGGCGGCTACGAGGTCGTCTTCGTCGCCCGCACCCTCGACAAGGTCGAGGCCGTGCACACCGCGCTGCGGAAGTCGCTGGACAAGCAGGTCGCCCGCGGCCGGCTCGACGAGGCCGGCCGGGACGAGGTCCTCACCCGGGTCACCGGCACCGCGTCGCTGGACGACCTCGCCGACGTCGACCTGGTCATCGAGGCCGTCGTCGAGCACCTGGCCACCAAGCAGGCGCTGTTCGCCAACCTCGGTGAGATCTGCAAGCCCGGCGCGGTGCTGGCCACGACGACGTCGAGCCTGCCGGTCATCGAGTGCGCCAAGGCCAGCGAGCGCCCCGCCGACGTCGTCGGCCTGCACTTCTTCAACCCCGCACCGGTGATGAAGCTGGTCGAGGTGGTCAGCACGATCGCCACCGCTCCCGACGTCGCGGCCACCGCGCACGCGGTCTGCGCCCGGCTGGGCAAGCACGCGGTGTCCTGCACCGACCGGGCGGGGTTCATCGTCAACGCGCTGCTGTTCCCCTACCTCAACGACGCGGTGAAGATGCTCGAGGCGCACTACGCGACCGCCGACGACATCGACGCCGCCATGAAGGTCGGCTGCGGCTACCCGATGGGCCCGTTCGAGCTGCTCGACGTCGTCGGTCTCGACGTCTCGCTGGCCATCGAGCGGGAGCTGTACACCGAGTTCCGCGAGCCCGGGTTCGCGCCGGCCCCGCTGCTCGAGCACCTGGTCACCGCCGGCTACCTGGGCCGCAAGACCGGCCGCGGGTTCCGGGACTACTCCCGGCGCTGAGGTGCCCCGCAGGGGACGACGCAGCGGGGGGCGGCCGGCCGGCCGCCCCCCGCTCCCGCGCCGGGGCGAGGACGTCGAGGAGGCCGCCGACGGCGACTGGGTCGTCCGCCGGCTGACCGGGGCGGCGAGCACCAAGCCCTACCGCTGCCCGGGCTGCGACCAGGAGATCCGGCCGGGCACGCCGCACGTGGTCAGCTGGCCGGCCTACGCCCGCGACTCGGACCTCGAGCCCTGGGACACCGACTCCGCCGCCGACCGGCGCCGGCACTGGCACACCGCCTGCTGGCAGGCCCGCGATCGCCGCCGCTGATCGAAGGGTCACCTTGCCCCCGCCACTCGCGAGCTCGCGGCGGGCCCCTGCAGGGAGGCCGCGCCGATCGGG
The DNA here is from genome assembly GCF_054050475.1 of Geodermatophilus sp. SYSU D00525. Lineage (NCBI taxonomy): Bacteria > Bacillati > Actinomycetota > Actinomycetes > Geodermatophilales > Geodermatophilaceae > Geodermatophilus > Geodermatophilus sp. SYSU D00525. Next base: position 152,013 of record NZ_JBJGZK010000004.1, on the reverse strand, counting down.
CGAGTCATCCCGTCTGCGCGAACACCACCACGTTGTCCTCGTAGCTGCGCACCGCGCGGTCGAAGTCGCCGCCGCAGGTCACCAGCCGCAGCTGGGCGTCGGCGGTCGGCCGGTACACCGCGTCGGTCGGGAACGCGTCCTTCGGGTGCCGCTCGACCCGGGTGACGGTGAACCGGGCGGTGCTGCCGTCGGCGCGGTCGACGAGCACCTCGTCGCCGGAGGTGAGCTCGCGCAGGCGCCAGAAGACCGCCGGGCCCCTGCGGGAGTCGACGTGCCCGGCCAGCACCGCCGGCCCGACGTCGCCCGGTGCCGGGCCGCCGGTGTACCAGCCCGCCGTCGCGGGGTCGGCCGGGGCCGCCAGCGCGCCGGTGGCGTCGAGGCCCAGGTCGACCAGCCCGCTGTCGAGACCGATGGCCGGCGCCCGCACCCGGACGGGCGCCGCGGCCGCGGGGGCGGACCGCTGCGCCAGCACGACCGGCCCCGGCACGGCCGCAGTGCCCGTCCCGGCGGTGGCCGGCGGGGGAGCGGCCGGCCCCAGCAGCGCGACCGCCGCCGCGGCGAGCGCGAGGACGGCCAGTGCGGGCCGCAGCAGGCCCGCCCGGCTCCGTGGCGCGCGGTGCCGGGACCGGCGCCCGGGCGCTCGGTGGCGGGCGGCCGGCCCGGTCACCGGCGCCGGCGGCCCGCGGCGTGCCGGCCCGGCGCGGCGCCGGCCGCCGTCCGCCGCGGGGCGAGCAGGACCAGGCTCGCGCCGGCGGCGAGGACGGCGGCACCGGCCACGGCCAGGACGGGCGGCGACGCGGTGCCCGCCGCGCCGCCGGCGCCGGCCTCCACCCCGCCCGTGGGGACGACCCCGGGGCCGGCGGCGTCGAGGGCGGTCCGGACGGTCAGCCCGCCGCCGGCCCGGTCGAGCACCAGCACGCTGTACACCGACCCCGCGTCGACGTGCACCGGCAGGTCCGTGGCCTGGCCGCCCTGCGGCGTCACCGTGACCGCCGTGGCGCCCGCGGGCACGTCGACGTAGCCGGTCGTGTCGGCGAAGGCCAGGCCGGTGGCCAGCGACGGCCCGCCGGGGACGGCGACGTCGAGGGTCTGCGCGCCCGCCGCCGCGGCGACGACCCGCATCCGCGCGGTACCCGGCGGCGGCGGGGTGAGGTCGTCGTCGAGCACCTCGAGGCCGAGGTCGGCGAAGGGGCCGACGCCGGCCACGGTGTGCGCGCTGTCCGCGCCGACCTGCACCGTCGTCGACAGCACCGGCGGGCTCTCCGGGTCCGCACCGGCGGCCCGCATGCTGACCGCGTAGGTGCCGGCCGGGACCGACCGGTAGTCCGACACCGTGCCGTAGCCGACCGCGGGGAACACCTGGCCGGCCGCGGGGTCGGCGACCGAGTCGACGTAGACGTCGACGGCGGGGGTGTCGGGCGACAGGTGCGCCAGCCGGAGCAGGCCGCCGTCGTCCGCGGCCGCCGGGCCGGCGGGCAACCCCGCCACGGCCGCGGTCAGGGCCACCACTGCCAGGACCCGGCTCGTCCTGCTCACTCACGCCTCCCGGTGCAGGGTCGGACCCCGCCGTCGTCAGGGGATGACTCCACGTCTACCTCGTCCGCCCGGGGGCCACACCCGCGGGGGTCCGCCGGGCGCGCCGTCAGCCGGTGGCGGCCGTCACCAGGGCCTCCGGGGCGGAAACGTAGCGGAAGGACACGAGCACCCCGGCGTCGGTCACCTCGACGTCGTCGGGCGCGAACGGCGCGAGCTGGGCGGCGAGCCACGCCCGGAGCCGCTCGGTGGCCTCCGGGTCCCCGGGCACCGGCGCGCCGCCGACGGCGTCGACGAGCGCCCGGCGGGCCGGCGCCTCGGCGCCCTCCTCGCCCGGCAGCGCGGGGAACGACGCGATGCCGACGCCCTCGGTGGCGGCGACGGCGGCCAGCACGGTGAGCAGCCGCTCGTCGACGGCGGCGTCCTGGAGGACGGCGGCCGCCGCGCCCACGGCCCGGGTGGTCGGGTTGGCGAGCAGCGCCCGGGCGAGGTCCTGCCGGCGGGCCAGCTCCCCGGCGGTGGGCTCGCCGGGCGCGGGGTCGACGACGAGCAGCTCGCTGCCGTCCCCGTGCCGGTCGAAGCGGGCCACCACGCGCGAGCCGGCCGGCGCGGCGCCGACGACGGCGAGCAGCGTGCCGGCCGGGACGCCGCCCTCGGCCGGACGCAGCCGGTCGGCCGGGACGCCGGCGTCGGTGAGCTCCCGCCGGACGGCGGCCGTGCCGGCCAGGTCGGTCTGCGGCGGGAGCGCGGCACCGAGCCAGCCGGCCACCGGCTCGGCGCCGTCCGGGGGCGTCGCGTCGTCCCCCGGCGCCGAGGCGCTCGCGGCGGACGGGCGGGCCGCCGGGCCGGCGTCGTCGCGGCCGGCCTGCACCAGCCCCATGCCGCCCAGGAGGGCGGCCAGGCCCGTGGCGAGCAGGGTGCCGCGGACGGCGGGACGCCGCAGGCCCGAGGGCTGCGCGCGGTGCCGGTGCCGGTCGCGCCGCCGGCGGGGGACGGCAGGTGGGGCGTCCGGACCGGGGGCACCCGGTCCGGACACGTCTGCCACGTGCCCTGCCTACCTCGCCGCGGGCCGCGGCGCGCGGGCAGGAGTCAGTGACGCCCGGGGACGGCGGGCTGGCCGCCGGTGTCGCCGCTGCGGACGGCAGGCTGCACCGCGGTCTGCGGGCCCTGGGACTCCGGGGCGCCCTCGGGGGACGGCTGCTCGGCGCGGCTCGACCCGCCGACCTGCCGGCCCTCCTCCTGGCCCGCGGTGTGCACCGGGCGGATCTGCTGGGTCTCGGCCACCGAGGGCCGGCCGGGCTCCTGCGCGGCCGGCGGCTGCACGGCGGGCATCGTCTGCGGCGACGACGGCCGGGTGGGCTGTCGGGCGGCGGCGGCCTCGCCGGCCGGGGCCTCGGCGGGCCGGGTGTGCGGCGTCGGGCGCGGCGCCGCCGGCTGCCCGCCGCTCTGCGGGCCGACGGCGCGCTGCACGGCCGTCTGCGGCCCGACGGCGGGCTGCACGAGCGTCTGCGGCTCCCCGGCGGGGCGGCCGACGGCCGGCTGCACCGCGGTCTGCGGGCCGTCGACGTCACGGCGGGCGGCGGGCTGCTGCTCCTGCGGCGGCTGCGGGGCCGGGGGCGCCGGCTGGGGCGCCTGCGCGGCGGGCTGCGGGGCCTGCGCCGCGGGCTGGGGCGCCGGGGCGGCCGGCTGACGGTCCTGCGGCGCGGCCGGTGGGCGGGCGGCCTGCTGCGGCTGCGCACCCGGGCGCTGCGGCTGGGGCTGGGGCCGGTCGGCCAGGTCCGGCAGGGTGGCCAGCACCCGCCGGGCCTCGTTGAGCCGGGCGGTGAGCTCGTCGCGCACCCGGCGGACGGCGGCGGCGGAGGCCTCGGCGTCGGCGACGACGCCGGTCGCGTGCGCCTCGGCGGCGGCGACGCGCTCCTGCGCGGCCCGCACCGACTGCTGGTCGCGCTCCTCCTCGATCCGCGCGGCCTCGGCGCGGCGGGCGCGCTGCGCGATCTCGAAGTCCTCCTCGATCTTCGCGCGGCGGGCCTGCGACTCGGCGTCGAGCCGGGCGACCTTCTCCTGCGCCTTGGCCACCAGCTCGTCGGCGCGGATCTGCGCCTTGCTGGCGATCTGCTCGGCGTTCTGGCGGGCCTCGGCGAGCATCCGCTCCACCTCGGCCCGGCCCGCCGCGTGCCGCTCGAGCATCGCGCGCTCCTCGGCGGCGGTCTGCTCGCGCAGCGCCCGGGCCTCCTGCTCGGCGGCCGCGCGGATGTCGGCGGCCTCCTCCTCGGCCAGGCGGAGCATGTGCGAGATGCGCTCGCTCATGTTCTCGAAGGTGGCCGGGCCGGAGGTGGCGGCCTTGCGGCGCAGCTGGTCGATCTCCGCGTGCATCGCCGACAGCTGGCCGGCCAGGTCGCTGACGCGGGCGGCCGCGGCGTCCCGGTCGGCGAGCGCGACCCGGATGTCGGCCTCGAGGCGCTCGATGGTCTCGGCCACCTGGTGGCGGTCGTAACCCCGCAGCACCACGTCGAACGAGTGCTGGGCCTCGCGCATCGGCAGCAGGTCGCGGCGGGGATCGGTCATGCGGGTCATCCTCGCAGAGTCGGGGGAGGGTCGTCAGCGTGTCGAGGCGGTCCGGCCGTTCGGCGTGTGGCGCCCCGGGTGGTGCCGGTGGGGCCCCCGGACCGCGCCCCGTCGGACAACGAGGCGGCTCCCCCCAGGGTGCCCGGACGCCGCGGTGGCGTCCGGGCACCCCCGTCCGGGGACCCGTCGGATCAGATCCCGCGGAAGCGGTTGATCGCGGGCAGGTGCTTCTCCCGCTTCTCGGTGTCCTTGACGCCGAGGCCCTCCTCGGGGGCGAGGGTCAGCACGCCGACCTTGCCCTGGTGGAGGTTGTGGTGGACGTCGTAGGCGGCCTGGCCCACCTCGTCCATCGCGTAGGTCTTCGACAGCGTCGGGTGGATCAGCCCCTTGTCGATGAGCCGGTTGGCCTCCCACGCCTCCTTGTAGTTGGCGAAGTGCGACCCGACGATCCGCTTGAGGTTCATCCACAGGTAGCGGTTGTCGTAGGAGTGCATGTAGCCGCTGGTGGAGGCGCAGGTGACGATCGTGCCGCCCTTCTTGGCGACGTAGACGCTGGCGCCGAAGGTCTCCCGGCCGGGGTGCTCGAAGACGATGTCGACGTCGTCCCCGCCGGTCAGCTCGCGGATCCGCTTGCCGAACCGCTGCCACTCCCGGGGGTCCTGGGTCTGCTCGTCCTTCCAGAACCGGTAGCCCTCGGCGGAGCGGTCGATGACCAGCTCGGCGCCCATCCGCCGGACGATGTCGGCCTTCTCCGGGCTGGACACCACGCACACCGGGATGGCGCCGCCGTTGAGGGCCATCTGGGTGGCGTAGGAGCCCAGCCCACCCGACGCCCCCCAGATCAGGACGACGTCGCCCTGCTTCATGTCCGCGCCGTTGCGGGACACGAGCTGCCGGTAGGCGGTGGAGTTGACCAGCCCGGGGGCGGCCGCCTCCTCCCAGGACAGGTGCGCGGGCTTGGGCATGAGCTGGTTGCTCTTGACCAGCGCCAGCTCGGCGAGGCCGCCGAAGTTGGTCTCGAAGCCCCAGATCCGCTGCTGCGGGTCCATCATCGTGTCGTCGTGACCGGCCGGGTCCTCGAGCTCGACCGACAGGCAGTGCGCGACGACCTCGTCGCCGGGCTTCCACTTGTTCACGCCGGGGCCCACCCGGAGCACGACGCCGGCCAGGTCGGAGCCGACCACGTGGTAGGGCAGGTCGTGCCGCTTGGTCAGCTCGGAGACCCGGCCGTAGCGCTCGAGGAACCCGAAGGTCGAGACCGGCTCGAAGATCGACGTCCAGACGGTGTTGTAGTTCACCGACGACGCCATGACGGCGACGATCGCCTCGCCCGGGCCGAGCTCCGGGGTGGCGACCTCCTCCACGTGCAGCGACTTGCGCGGGTCCTTCTCCTTGGTCGGCATCCCCGCGAACATGTCCTGCTCGTCCTTGCGGACGAGGACCGCCCGGTAGGACTCCGGCACCGGCAGACCGCCGATGTCGCTGAGCTGGTCGGCGAGGATGGCGTCCCTGATCTCGTCCACGTGTCTCTCCCGGGTCTTCGTCGGCTCGGAGGGGTGGTAGCGCGGTGCGCGGCAGGTTACCGGCCGGTAACCCACGGGTCGTGCGCAGGTCGGGGTGGTCCTCCCCGGGTGGGTCAGTGCGGGGTGCGGGCGGGCTCGACCAGCTCGACCAGCACTCCGCCGGCGTCCTTGGGGTGCACGAAGTTGACGCGGCTGTCCGACGTGCCGCGCTTCGGGGTGTCGTAGAGCAGCCGCAGGCCGCGCTCGCGCAAGGTGGCGCTGACCGCCTCGACGTCGTCGACGCGGAAGGCGAGCTGCTGCAGGCCCGGGCCCGACCGGCCGATGAACCTGGCGATCGTCGACTCCGGCGTCAGCGGGGCGAGCAGCTGGATGCGGGTGTCGCCGGAGCCGACGGCGAGCATCGCCTCGCGGACGCCCTGCTCCTCGTTGGTCTCCTCGTGCACGGAGCGCACGCCGAAGGCCTGTGCGTAGAAGGCGATCGCCTCGTCCAGGTCGGGGACGGCGATGCCCACGTGGTCGATGGTGGTGAACAGCTCGGCGGGCAGGCCCGCGGGAGCAGTCGCGTCGGCGGTCACCGCGTCATCCTGACGCAAGACGTCTGAGACGACTCCCCGGTGTGGCGACCATCACGTCACCGGTTCGCCGAGCGCGACAGGCCCGTGTCGCACCCCGCCCGGCACCGGAGCGGGCCGTCGACCCCGGTTGGAGAACCGATCTATCCTGTCCGGCAGCCCGACCGCCGCGACCCGCCCGCCCGGCGCGGCCCGACCCGCGGTCGCCAGCGTCGGCGACCCGCACTGGAGGCAGCATGTCCCGCTCGGTCATCGTCAGCGGCGCCCGGACCCCGATGGGCCGGCTCCTCGGCTCCCTCAAGGACTTCTCCGCCGCCGACCTCGGCGGCATCGCCATCAAGGCCGCCCTCGAGCGCGCCGGCATCTCCGGCGACCAGGTCGACTACGTGATCATGGGTCAGGTCATCCAGGCCGGCGCCGGCCAGAACCCGGCCCGCCCGGCGGCGGTCGCGGGCGGCATCCCGATGTCGGTGCCGTCGTTCACCCTCAACAAGGTGTGCCTGTCGGGCATCGACGCGATCGCCCTGGCCGACCAGCTCATCCGCGCCGGCGAGTTCGACGTCGTCGTCGCCGGGGGCATGGAGTCGATGACCCAGGCGCCGCACCTGCTGCCCAGCTCGCGCACCGGCACCAAGTACGGCGACGCCACGCTGGTCGACGCCATGGCCCACGACGGTCTGTCCGACACCTTCGACCAGGTCGCCATGGGCGCGCTGACCGAGCAGGCCAACGCCCGCTACGACCTGACCCGCGAGGAGCAGGACGCCTTCGCCGCGGCCAGCCACCAGCGCGCGGCCGCCGCGGCCAAGAACGGCCTGTTCGACGACGAGGTCACGCCCGTGTCCATCCCGCAGCGCAAGGGCGACCCGATCGAGTTCCGCGACGACGAGGGCATCCGCGCCGACACCACGGTCGAGACCCTCGCCAAGCTCCGGCCGGCCTTCGCCAAGGACGGCACGATCACCGCCGGCACCGCCTCGCAGATCTCCGACGGTGCCTGCGCGGTCGTCGTCATGTCCGCCGAGAAGGCCGCCGAGCTGGGCCTGACCCCGATCGCCGAGATCGGCGCGCACGGCGTCGTCGCCGGTCCCGACGCCACGCTGCAGCAGCAGCCGTCGCGGGCGATCGCCCGGGCCTGCGAGCGCGAGGGCATCTCCCCGGCCGACCTCGACCTGGTCGAGATCAACGAGGCGTTCGCCGCGGTGGGCATCGTGTCCACCCGCGAGCTCGGCCTGGACCCGGAGAAGGTCAACGTGAACGGCGGCGCGATCGCGCTGGGCCACCCGATCGGCATGAGCGGCGCCCGGATCGTGCTGCACCTGGCCCTCGAGCTCGGCCGCCGCGGCGGCGGCGTGGGTGCCGCGGCCCTCTGCGGAGGCGGCGGCCAGGGTGACGCGCTGATCCTGCACGTGCCCGCGAAGGCGTGATCCCGGAGGGCATCGCCGTCCGGACCGCCGCCCCCGCCGCCCCCCGCGGGCGGCGGGGGCGGCGCGCCGTCGACGTCCCCGACCTGGTCGCCCGCGCCCGCGACGGCGAGGCCCGCGCGGTGGCGCGGCTGATCTCGCTGGTCGAGGACGCGAGCCCGGTGCTGGGCGAGGTCGCCGCCGCGCTGGCCCCGCACACCGGGCACGCGCAGGTCATCGGCCTGACCGGCGCCCCGGGGGTGGGCAAGTCCACGACGACGACGGCGCTGGTGCGCGCGCTGCGGGCGGCCGGCCGGCGGGTGGGCGTGCTCGCCGTCGACCCGTCGTCGCCGTTCTCCGGCGGGGCACTGCTCGGCGACCGGGTGCGGATGCAGGACCACGCCGGCGACCCCGGCGTCTACATCCGCTCGATGGCCTCGCGCGGGCACCTGGGCGGCCTGGCCTGGGCGACGCCGCAGGCGCTGCGGGTGCTCGACGCGGCCGGCTGCGACGTCGTGCTGGTCGAGACGGTCGGCGTCGGGCAGTCGGAGCTGGAGATCGCCTCGCTGGCCGACACCACGCTGGTGCTCGTGGCGCCGGGCATGGGCGACGGCATCCAGGCGGCCAAGGCGGGGATCCTCGAGGTGGCCGACGTCCTCGTCGTCAACAAGGCCGACCGCGACGGCGCCGACCGCACCGTCCGCGACCTGCGGTACGCGCAGTCGCTGGGCGGGCGGCACACCGGGCCCGGCGCCTGGAAGCCGCCGATCGTGCGGACCGTGGCCGCCCGCGGCGAGGGGGTCGACCGGCTCCTCGCCGAGGTCGAGGCGCACCGCCGCTGGCTCGACGACTCCGGGGAGGGCACCCGGCGCCGCGCCGAGCGGGCCGCCCGCGAGATCGAGGCGATCACGCTGGCCGGGCTGCGCGAGCGGATCGGCGAGGTGCGCGGGTCCGCGGCGCTGGCCGCGCTCGCCGACGAGGTGGTGGCGGGGGAGACCGACCCCTACCGCGCGGCCGACCGGCTCCTCGCGCAGCTCTGACCTGCCCCGGGCAGACTGGCCCGGTGAACGGACTGTGCCCATGAACGGCAGAGCGGACGCCGTCGTCGTGGGGGCCGGGCCGAACGGCCTGGCCGCCGCCCTCCGGCTGGCCGCCGCCGGCCTGCGCGTGCAGGTGGTCGAGGCGGCGGAGAAGCCCGGCGGCGGGATGCGCACCGAGGAGCTCATGCGGCCGGGGTACCGGCACGACGTCTGCTCGATCGTGCAGCCGATGGCCGCCGCGGCGCCGTTCTTCCGCGAGTTCGACCTGCCCAGCCGGGGCGTGCGGCTGGTGCAGCCGGAGGTCAACTTCGCGCACCCGCTCGACGGCGGGCGGGCCGCGGTCCAGTACCGCTCGCTGGAGGAGACCGCGGACGCGCTCGGGCCCGACGGGGCGGCCTACCGCCGGCTGTTCGAGCCGCTGGTGGCGCACGGGCAGGACGTCGTCGACTTCTTCCTGACCAGCCGGCTGCGACGGCTGCCGACCCGCAGCGTGCCGCAGATCGTGCACTTCGGGCTCAACGGGCTGCCCAACGTGAGCTGGCTGGCGCGCCGCTACTTCGACACCGAGGAGGCCCGCGCGCTGCTGGGCGGGGCCGCCGCGCACGGCATGCTCGACCTCAGCCAGCCGCTGACCTCCGCGCTCGGGATGCTGCTGACGATGCTCGGCCACCACGTCGGCTGGCCGCTGGTCGAGGGCGGGTCGCAGAACCTGGCCGACGCGATGGTCACCGCGCTGGAACAGCAGGGCGGTGAGGTGGTCACCGGGCACCTGGTGACCGACCTGCGGGAGTTCGACGGCGTCCCGGCGGTGCTGCTGGACACCTCGCCCGAGGCGTTCGTGGCGATGGCCGGCGACCGGGTGAACGAGGGCTACCGGCGGTGGGTGCGGCGGTACAAGCACGGCGCCGGGGTGTTCAAGATCGACTGGATCCTGTCCGAGCCGGTGCCGTGGACCCACCCCGACGTCCGGCGGGCCGGGACGCTGCACATCGCGGGGACGCTGGAGGAGACGATCGCCGGCGAGCGGGCCCCGAACCAGGGGAGGGCCGCCGAGCGCCCGTACGTGCTCGCCGTCCAGCCGACCGTGCCCGACCCGACCCGCGCGCCCGAGGGCGGGCACGTGTTCTGGGCCTACGTGCACGTGCCGCACGGCTCCGACGTCGACATGACCGCGGCCATCGAGGACCAGGTAGAGCGGTTCGCGCCGGGCTTCAAGGACACGATCGTCGACCGGGTCACCAAGAACGCCGTGCAGATGGAGGCGTGGAACCCGATGTACGTCGGCGGGGACATCTCCAACGGCCAGGCGACGCTGCGGCAGATGCTGTTCCGCCCGGTGCCGCGGTGGAACACGTACAAGACGCCGGTCGACGGCGTGTACCTCGCGTCCTCGGCCACCCCGCCCGGGCCCGCGGTGCACGGCGCCTGCGGGGACAACGCCGCGCAGGTGGCGCTGCGCGAGGTGTTCGGCGTCCGCGAGGTGCCCCGCCTGCGCCCGGCTGCAGCGACTTCAGCGCCGGGATCCGCCTGAGGGTCATCCGCCGTCGGCTGACGACCCTCAGGAGGTCCCGGTGAGGCGAGAAGCGGCTGCAGGCGGTCGAGCAGGGCCTCGGGTCGCTGCAGGTCCGCAGCGGTGACGAAGACGACGCGCCAGCCGGCCGCGGTGAGGCGGTTGAGTCGCTGCCGGTCGGCGCGGAACTGCGCGGGGGCGGCGTGCCAGACGCCGTCGTACTCGACCGCGATGCGCCGGTCGGGCCGGGCGAGGTCGACCCGGGCGACGAACCGCGAGCCGTCACGGACGACGTACTGGGCGACGGGCGGCGCCAGTCCCGAGCGGAGCAGGAGCAGCCGCAACCTGGTCTCCTGGGGTGACTCGGCCATCCCGTCGGCCAGCGCCAGGACGCGCCGGACGTGGCGGCAGTCCCGGCCGGTGAGGGTGCCCGCCGCCTCCCGCACCGACCCGAGGTCGACCAGACCACTGCTGAGGAACCGGTCGACGTCGACGACCGCGTCCTCGAGCGGGCGGGTGCGGGCCAGGTCCAGGGCCGTGCGCAGAGGCGTGGCGACCCGGGTGCCTCGCCGGGTCGTCGACTCGTCCGCGCGGAGGCTCCGCCGGGTGAGGACGACACCGGGCACCTCACCCGCGCGGACGGTGGGCACGACGGTGCAGGTGACGTCGTCGTCGGCGTCCGCCAGGGCCGCACCCCACAGGACCGCGGCACTGCGTCCGCTCACGACGGCGCCCGGGAGCAGCAGTCGGCTGACCGCCAGTGCACGGACGGCGTGGTCGACCTGCACGGTGGTACAGGCGTAGACGTCCGGGAACAGGCGACGCCAGGCCGAGGTCCTCAGCTGCGAGCGCGTGAGGAGCCCCGCCCGGACGACCGTGGAGCCGCGGAAGACCCGGTCCGCCAACTGAGGCGGACGGACCGGCGGTCGGGACACGGGCGGGCATGCTGCCGGAGCCGGCCGCCGTGGCGCTCGGGCTGTCCACAGCCGGCGCCGAGATGCGCTCCAGGGCGGTCATCCGGGGCTCGGTGCCGACCCTGAGCCGCATCTCACCGGGGTACGGACGCCGGGGCAGGTAGCGTCGGGCGCATGGTCCGGGCGCTGGGGCTGCCGTTCGACCCGATCGAGCGGGCGGGGGAGACCTGGGAGCACCGCTTCGGTCCCGCCGCGGCGATGCGCGCGGCGACGTCGGTGTTCCGGGTCCAGCAGATCCTGCTCGCCCGCTTCGATGAGGTGCTGCGCCCGCACGGGCTGACCTTCGCCCGCTACGAGGTCCTCGTGCTGCTCACCTTCAGCCGCACGGGGCAGCTGCCGCTCAAGGTGATCGGCAGCCGGCTGATGGTGCACCCGACCAGCGTCACCAACGCCATCGACCGGCTGGTCGCGGCCGGGTTCGTCGACCGCCGGCCCAACCCCGCCGACGGCCGCGGCGTCCTGGCCGGCATCACCGACCGCGGCCGCGAGGTCGTCGAGGTGGCCACCCGCCAGCTCATGGCCCTCGACTTCGGCCTCGGCGACCTGCCCGAGGCCGAGCAGGCGCAGCTGTTCGACCTGCTGCGACGGGTCCGCCTCGGCGCCGGCGACGTCGCGGACGTCGACCCGGCCCCGTCCGCCGAGGGCTGACACCACACCCGCCCGCCGGTGGGATCATGGGGGCATGCAGCCCACCCGTCCCGGACGTCCCGACCCGCGCGCGCAGGCCCAGCAGGCGCAGCTGGCCGCCTCCCTGGCCGGTGCGGTCGACCTCGCCGCCGTCAAGGCGCGCTCCGAGGCCGCCGCTCGGGCCCAGGCCGCCCCGCCGCCGAGCGCCGCCGCGCCGGCGGGTGCCCCCGGCTCGGCCGTCGTGGACGTCACCGAGGCCACCTTCCAGACCGAGGTCCTCGACCGCTCCTTCCAGGTGCCGGTCGTCCTCGACCTGTGGGCCGAGTGGTGCGGGCCGTGCAAGCAGCTGTCCCCGGTCCTCGAGCGGCTGGCCGCCGAGGGCGGCGGCTCGTGGGTGCTGGCGAAGGTCGACGTCGACGCCAACCCGGCGCTGGCCCAGGGCCTGCGGGTGCAGGGCATCCCGGCGGTCAAGGCCGTCTGGCAGGGGCAGCTGGTCGCCGAGTTCACCGGCGCCATCCCCGAGGAGCAGGCCCGCCAGTTCGTCACCGAGCTGGTGCGCGCCACCACCGGCGGCGCGGTGCCCGGCGCGGAGGGCGCCGAGGACGAGGGCCTCGACGACCCGCGCCTGGACGCCGCCGAGGCCGCCCTCGAGCGCGGGGACCTCGAGGCCGCCGAGGCCGCCTACCGGGCCATCGTCGACGCCGAGCCCGACCACCCGGTCGCCGGCCTCGCGCTGCGTCAGGTGCAGCTGTTCCGCCGCGCCGACGCCGCCGGCCCCGACGCGCTCGCCGCGGCCGACGCCGCCCCCGACGACGTCGCCGCCCAGACCCGGGCTGCCGACTTCCTGCTCGGCACCGGTGACGTCGAGGGCGCCTTCACCCGGCTGGTCGACGTCGTCCGCCGCACCGCCGGCGATGACCGCGACGCGGCGCGGAAGCACCTGGTCGAGCTGTTCGACGTCGTGGGCGCCGAGGACCCGCGGGTGATCGCCGCCCGCCGCCAGCTGATGGCCGCGCTCTACTGAGGTCGTCTTCCTCTCAGGAGGCCCCGTCCGGAGGCTCGCCGCGAGCTCGCGAGCGGTGAGGGGGACGGGGTCCTTCGTCTAGGCCCCGACGTCGCAGGCGGCGGCGCCCTGCAGGAACCCGGCGCGGAACACGTCGACGAGCTGGAAGCCGGTCAGCTCGACGTCGGCCAGCACGTCGGGGTCGTTGCCGTACTCGAGCAGGAACTGCACGCTCTCGTCGATGTCGCCCGGTGAGATCCGCACCGACTCGAGCTGGTTGTTGTAGACCTGCGCGGAGTACCAGCCGGTCAGGCACACCGCCGACTGCAGGGCCGCGGTGTCCTCGGTGGACAGGTCCAGCTGGTCGCGCGCCGCCAGGGCATAGGGGATGGCCACCCCGGTGACGACGGCGAAGTCGCCGAGCTCGTAGACCTGCTGGGCGAAGTCCCCGTCGTAGGCGACCAGCCCGGAGCTGCCGCCGTCGGGGCAGTAGACGAGCGCGACGTCCTCCGGGGCGCAGTCCGGCGGGCTCGAGGTGGTCTCCAGCTGCGGCTCGCTGAAGTCGGCGTCCAGCACCTCGGTGAACGCGCGGCCCCAGAACTCCGGCAGGGACTGCTCGATGATCCGCAAGGTGGTCGCGAAGTCCTCGTTGCCGCCGGAGGCGAAGTCCTCGTCGGAGGTGAACTCGCCCTGGGTGAAGACGCGGTCGGGGCCGTAGTTGTCCCGGCACGCCTCGGCGCCGTCGTCGAACCCCTCCTGGAACGCGGACACCCGGTCGAAGTAGGAGCCGTGCGCCTGTTGTGCACCCGTCCCCCTGCCCACCGGGTCGCGCAGCAGGAAGTAGCCGCGCAGCAGCTGGTCGAGGTCGTCGGTGTCCACGGAGGAGTACTCGGCGTTGCCGTCGGCCACCCACGCGGTCCACGCGCCCGCGAGGCAGTCGGCCTGGGTCTCGATGGCGATGGACAGCTGCTGCGGATCCCCGACCCGGGCCTGGACGGCGTGACCGAACTCGTGCGCCATGACCAGCTGCGGCAGCACCTCGCCGTACTGCGCGGCCAGCTCGCCGAGGAAGGCGCGGTCGTAGCTGATCGAGTCGGAGTTGGGGACGCCCGGCGCGGCGCAGTAGAAGGCGTTGTTCTCCAGGTTCCGCGGGTCCTCGCCGCAGCCGATGCCCTGGGGGTAGGCGGCCGGGTCGACGTCGTCCGGGTCGACGCTGAAGTAGCCGCCGGCCAGCGGCACGAACTGCTCCCCGAAGACGGCCGGGAAGGTGTCCGACCAGAACGTCTGCAGGTCGGCCAGGGCGTTGCGGGCGAGGGTGTCGATCGGCCCGTCGGTGGCGCCGACGACGCGCAGGGTGTCGTCGCCGACCGACTGCGACGGCTGGCCCTGCGAGCGGGCCTGCCCGATGACGACGTACGAGCACCCCGACGTCAGGAGGACGCCGAGCGCCACGACGACGGCGAGTGCGCCCCGGGAGCGCGTGCGGAGGTCCATCGGGGGAGCCTCTACCCGCCGTCGGCCTGCGTGAACGCGGACGGCGCCCGCCCCCCGGGGGGAGGCGGGCGCCGTCACGGGTGGTGCGTCGTCAGAGACCGATCTCGCAGCCGGCGCCGCCGTTGAGGAAGCCGTCGCGGAAGGCGTCGACCATCTCGAAGCCGGACAGGTCGGTGTTCGGGAAGACGCTCTCCTGCTGGCCGTAGGTGAGCAGGAAGATCGCCGCCTCGTCGACGTCGCCGGGGGACAGGGCGCCGACGTCCTGGAAGTCGCCGGTCCAGAACCGCCCGGCGTACCAGCCGGTCAGGCAGACCGCCGAGCTGACGGCGGTGGCGTCGTCGATGGACAGGCCGAGCTCGGCGCGCGCGGCCTGGGCGTAGGCGAGGGAGACGGCGGTGGCGACCGCGAAGTCGCCGATGCCCTCGTACGCCGGGCCGAGCAGGTCGGTCTCGTCGACGTACACGGTGCCGTCGGCCTCGCAGAACCCGAGGTCGCGGTCCTCGGCGCCCATGTCGCCGCAGTCGGGCGCGGTGCCGTCGAAGACCTGGACGGTCGGCGCGGTGAAGTCCTCGCCGAGGCCGGGGAAGACCTGGTCGTAGAACAGCGGCAGCGTCTGCTCGGTCAGCCCGGAGATGTCCTCGTACGGGGCGTTGCCCTCGTTGTCGAGGTCGTCCTGGGTGGTGAACTCCGTGGCGACGAACAGCCGCTGCTCGGTGAAGTCGTCGCGGCAGGTGCCCACGCCGCCGTCGTAGCCGGCGTAGAAGCCCGACAGCCGGTCGAAGCCCGAGCCGTGCGCCCGGTCGTCGTCGGGGGAGGACCCGACCGGGTCGCGCAGGCCGATGAACCCGAGCACGACCTGGTCGAGCTCGGAGACGCGCAGCGCGATGTGCTCGGCGTTGCCGTCGATCACCCACCGGGTGAAGGCACCGGCCAGGCAGTCGGCCTGCGTCTCGACGACGATCGTCGAGTCGGCGAAGCCGAACCGGCCCTGCATGGCGTGGCCGATCTCGTGCGCCATGACGGCGGGGCCGAGGTAGGGCCCGAACTCGGCGCTGAGCTGGTCGAGCAGCGCGCGGTCGTAGGCGACGACGTCGCAGTTGGGATCGTAGTGGGCGTTGTTCGCCACGCCGTCGGGGTCCTCGGGCGCCCGTTCGCAGCCGATGCCGGTGCTCGGGTAGGCGGACTCGTCGATGTCCGTCGAGTCGACGGAGAAGTAGCCGCCGGTGATCGGCTGGTACTCCTCGCCGAAGAACTCGGGGTAGGCCTCGCTCCAGAAGGTGTCGAGGTCGGCCAGGGCGTTGCGCGCCAGCCGGTCGGCCTCGGTGTCCGCGGACCCGGTGATGGGGAACTCGCCGTCGGACACGTCGACCGGGACGCTCGCGCCGCGGGAGGCGGCGCCGACGACGGTGCTCGAGCAACCGGTGAGCAGCACGCTGCCCGCCGCTGCCGCGACGATCGCGCGGCGCAGACCATGCCTCATGGAGCTGGGGTTCCTTCTCTGCCGGGGTGCGGGCGCCCGAGGGAGCCGGGGCCGGCCCGCGCCACCGGGGCGCGGAGCCGGGCCATGATGCACGGGCGGGCAGCGGCTGGGAACGGGTCCGCGCGCGACGACGGCCGGGCCGCTCCACCGTGGGAGCGACCCGGCCGTCGCAGGTCAGGGCCGGGGGATCAGCCCTCGGGATCAGCCCTCGTGGAGCAGCCAGAGGGTGCCCAGCGGCGGGGCGGAGACGGTGGCCGAGAACGGCTGGCCGTGCCAGGGCTCCTCGACCGCGTCGACCCCGCCGTAGTTGCCGACCCCGGAGCCGCCGTAGCCCTCGGCGTCGGTGTTGAGCACCTCGCGCCAGCGGCCGCCGCGCGGCAGGCCGATCCGGTAACCGTGGTGCGGGGTGCCGGAGAAGTTGCAGACGACGGCGAGCACCTGGCCCGGCGTCTGCCCGCCGCCCTCGACGACGGCGGCCTCGGTGCCGCTCTCGGCGGCCTCGGTCGGCGTCGGGACGTCGGCGACCTTCGGCCGGCCGTAGCGCAGGAAGGTGATGACGTTGCCCGACGCGTCGTTGGCGTCGATCCACTGGAACCCGGCCGGGTCGACGTCGAGCGACCACAGCGCCTCGGTCTCCCGGTACCGGGCGTTGAGGTCGGTGACCAGCTGCAGGACGCCGCGGTGCGCGGGGTCGTCGAGGTGCCACCAGTCCAGCGAGCGGCTCTCGGCCCATTCGCCGTCCTGGGCGAACTCCGAGCCCATGAACAGCAGCTGCTTGCCGGGGTGGGCCCACATGTAGGCGAGGTAGCCGCGCACGCCGGCCAGCTGCTGCCACCGGTCGCCCGGCATCTTCCGCAGCAGCGAACCCTTGCCGTAGACGACCTCGTCGTGGCTGATCGGCAGCACGTAGTTCTCGGAGTAGGCGTACATCATCGAGAACGTCAGCTGGTTGTGGTGGTAGCTGCGGTGCACCGGCTGGCGCTGGACGTAGGCCAGCGAGTCGTGCATCCAGCCCATGTTCCACTTGAAGCCGAAGCCCAGGCCGCCGAGGTAGGTGGGCCGGGTGACGCCGGGCCAGGCGGTCGACTCCTCGGCGATGGTCACCACGCCCGGCACCTCGCGGTAGACGGTGGCGTTGACCTCCTGGAGGAACGACACCGCCTCGAGGTTCTCCCGCCCGCCGTGGACGTTGGGGATCCACTCGCCGTCCTCGCGCGAGTAGTCGAGGTAGAGCATCGAGGCGACGGCGTCGACCCGCAGCCCGTCGACGTGGAACTCCCGGGCCCAGAACAGCGCGTTGGCGACCAGGAAGTTGCGCACCTCGGTGCGGCCGAAGTTGAACACGAACGTGCCCCAGTCCGGCTGCTCGCCGCGGCGCGGGTCGTCGTGCTCGTACAGCGCGGTGCCGTCGAACCGGCCCAGCGCCCAGGCGTCCTTGGGGAAGTGCGCCGGCACCCAGTCGACGATGACGCCCAGGCCGGCCTGGTGCGCCCGGTCGACGAGGTACCGGAAGTCGTCGGGGCTGCCGAACCGCGACGTCGGGGCGTAGTAACTGGTGACCTGGTAGCCCCACGAGCCGCCGAAGGGGTGCTCGGCGACCGGCAGGAACTCCAGGTGGGTGAACCCGGCGGCGACGGCGTAGTCGACGAGCTCCTCGGCCAGCTGGCGGTAGGACAGGCCCTGCCGCCACGAGCCCAGGTGCACCTCGTAGACGCTCATCGGCCGCTCGTGCCAGTTGCCGCGCTCGCGCTCGGCCAGCCAGGCGTCGTCGTTCCACTCGTGGGTGGACTCGACGACGACGGAGGCGTTGGCCGGCGGCACCTCGGTGGCGAAGGCCATCGGGTCGGACTTCTCCCGCCAGACGCCGTCGGCGCCCAGGACGTGGAAGCGGTACCGGGTGCCGGCCTGCACGCCCGGGATGTAGATCTCCCAGACGCCGATCGAGCCGAGCTGGCGCATCGGGTAGGCGCGGGCCTCCCAGTAGTCGAAGTCGCCGGTGACCTTCACGCCCTGCGCGTTGGGCGCCCAGACGGCGAAGGAGACGCCCTCGACGGTGCCGCGCGGGGTCTCGTAGCGCCGCACGTGCGCGCCGAGCGCCTCCCACAGCCGCTCGTGCCGGCCCTCGCCGATCAGGTACATGTCCAGGTCGCCGAGCGTGGGCATCCAGCGGTAGGGGTCGTCGACGGTGAAGGTGTCCCCGCCGTAGGTCACCTCGACCCGGTAGTCGCCGGGCTGCTGCGGCAGCGTGGCCTCGTAGATGCCGCCGCCGTGGATCCGCCGGGCCTCGTAGCGGGAGTCGTCCTGGTCGACGACGACCACCGCGGACGCGTCGGGCCGCAGCGTGCGCACCACCCAGCCCGTGGCGGTGGCGTGCGCGCCGAGCACCCGGTGCGGGTCGCGGGACCAGCCGTCGACGATCGCCCGCAGGTCCTCCTCGGTGACCTCCTCGGGGGCGTCGTGCTCGCCCCCGCCGCCGGCGCCGCTGGTCAGACCGCCCTCCTCGGCGCCCGGCGGCGTCGGCTCGGGGGCCTGCGCGACGGCGGTCCCGGCGACGTCGGTCGACGGTTCAGCGGCCGGCTCCTGCTCGGGCGCCTGCGGCGTCGAGGGCTCGGCCGGGTCCGGCGAGGGCGGCTCCGGCTGCCCGGCGGGCGCCCCCGAGGGAGAGCCGGGCTCGGCGATCGGCGCGGGCGCGACCACCGGCGTCGCGGTGCCGCCCTGCTCGGCGACCACCTCGGCGGCGGGCTGGGCGGCGCTCTCCGCGGCCGTCTTGCGCGGTGCGCGCTTGCGGGTGGCCTTGACCGGCGCCTCGCCGTCGGCGGTGGCCGGTGCGGCCTTCCTGGCGGCCCGCTTCGTGGTCTTCTTCGCCGCCGCGGGCTCCGCGGCGCCGTCGCCGCCGGCCGCCGCGGCGGTGGTCGCGTCCGCGGCGGGGGCCTTCTCCGCCGCGGCCTTCTTGGCCGGGGCCTTCTTCGCGGCGGCCTTCTTGGCCGGGGCCCGCTTGCGCGCCGGGGTGGGGTTCACGACCGGCTCGCTCTCGGCGGCCTCGGCCTGCGCGGTCATCGCCTCGACCGCCTGCTGCAGCTGCTCCTTGGTGGCCGGCGAGTCAGCGGTCTCGGCGGCCGCCCCGCTCGCGGGTGTCGGGTCGCTCGTCGTCATCGTCGCGTTGCCGTCCTCTTCGTCGTCTGCTGCGTCGTCTGCTGCGTCGTCGTCGTCTGGTGGGGGGTCAGGTGTTCGCGGCGGTGAGCCGGGACAGCGAGTGCAGCGGGATCATCAGCCAGTTCGGCCGGTTGCGCGCCTCGTAGACGCACTCGTAGACCGCCTTGTCCGCCTCGAAGGCCCGCAGGAGGGGGGAGTCCCCGCACGGGTCGATCCCGCTCGCCGCCGAGTAGCCCGCACAGAAGGCACCGCGGTTGCGCTCGGCCCACTCCTGCGCCCGGTACGCGCGCTGGGGGTCGTCGGGCTGCTCCACGAGCATGTGCCGGGCGGCGTAGTCGAAGCTGCGCAGCATCCCCGCGACGTCGCGCAGCGGGCTGTCGAGCTGCCGCCGCTCGGCCAGCGGCCGGGCCGGCTCGCCCTCGAAGTCGAGCACCACCCAGCCGGTCGCCGTCCGCAGCACCTGGCCGAGGTGGAAGTCGCCGTGCACCCGCTGGCGCACCACCTCCTCCGGGCTGTCGGCCACCGCGGCGTACACCGCGCGCAGGCTCTCGAGGTGCTCCTCCAGCTGCGGGACGACGGCCAGCGCCGCCTCCAGCCGGTCGGTCATCGCCCGCGCGGTCGCGGCGAACCACTCGCGGTCGGCCGGCTCGGTGGCCAGGACCCGGGCGAGGTCGGCGTGCACCGAGGCGGTCGCCGCGCCCAGCCGCTCGCTGTCGGCGGCGAAGTCGCCGCCCACCTCGTCGGCGTGCAGGTCGCCCTCGGCGTAGAGGTCGCGGACGCTGGCGGTGGCCAGCCGCCACCCGTCGCTGGCGCCGCGGACGAACGTCTGCAGCATCGCCGCCGTGGCCGGCTCGCCGCCGTCGGGGTCGTCGATCTCGATGTAGCCGAGCAGCGGTGCGATGTGCGGGTTCTCCGTCCTGCGCAGCGCCTGGCCGATCTCGACGTCGGGGTTGAGCCCGGGCTCGAGCCGGCGGAACAGCTTGAAGATGGCGTCCTGGCCGTAGACCAGCGAGGTGTTGCTCTGCTCGGTCGAGACGACGTCGCCGGGCACGCCCTCGGGGATCGGCGCGAGGCCGGCGGGGTGGAAGTGCATCGGCCCCACCGTCGAGGCGGCCACCAGGTGCGTGAGCCACGGTGGGGTGGCGTCGCGGTCGCGCAGCGCGTCGTAGGCGTAGTTCTCGCGGTCGGTCCCGTCCGCGCCCTTGGCCGGGACGGCGCCCACGAGCGCCGCGGACAGGTCCTCCTCCGGGTGCGCCCGCCACGACAGCGGCACCAGGTAGGTCTCGACGGCGCCGTCGGCGTAGGTCACCCGCACGCGGTGCACCGACAGGACCGGCTCGGACCGCGAGAGGAAGAAGCCCTCCTCGGCGACGTCGGCCCACTCCCGGCCCTTGCCGCCGAACCAGCGCTGGTGCGGCATCCACTCGCGCAGGACGTCGGCCAGGGCCTTGCTCATCGGGGTCCTCCGGTGCTGGGCGGGACGTCGTCGCCGGTCCTCGTGTCGCTGTCGCCGGGGATCTCCTCGGCCTCGCTGACCAGGCCGGCGGCCAGCAGCGAGTCGGCGACCGGACTGGTGGCGGTCTCCGGCTCCGCGGCCGGCTCCTCGACCGGCTCCACCGGCTTGGCCAGCTCGAACCAGTAGAAGCCGTGCCCGGCCAGGGTGAGCATGTAGGGCAGCACGCCGATCTGCGGGAACTCGACCCGGCCGGTGAGCTCGATGGGGGTGTACCCCTCGAACCGGCGCAGGTCCAGCTCCACCGGCTGCGGGAAGCGGGACAGGTTGTTGACGCACAGCACCACGTCGTCGCCGAACTCGCGGACGAACGACAGCACCGTGGGGTTGCGCGACCCGACCTCCTCGTAGCTGCCCAGGCCGAAGGTGGGGTGCTCCTTGCGGACGGCGATCATCCGGCGGATCCACTGCAGCATCGAGTTGGTGTTGCGCAGCTGCGCCTCGACGTTGGTGGTCTGGTAGCCGTAGACCGGGTCCTGGTTCAGCGGCAGGTACATCCGCTGCGGGTCGGCGGTGGAGAAGCCGCCGTTGCGGTCGGGCGTCCACTGCATCGGCGTGCGGACGCCGTCGCGGTCACCGAGCCAGATGTTGTCGCCCATGCCGATCTCGTCGCCGTAGTAGAGGACCGGCGAGCCGGGCAGCGAGAGCAGCAGCGCGTTGAACAGCTCGAGGGTGTTGGTGTCGTTCTCCAGCAGCGGCGCCAGCCGGCGGCGGATGCCGATGTTGGCCTTCATGCGGGGGTCCTTGGCGTACTCCGCCCACATGTAGTCGCGCTCCTCGTCGGTGACCATCTCGAGGGTCAGCTCGTCGTGGTTGCGCAGGAAGATGCCCCACTGGCAGTTGTCGGGGATCGGCGGCGTCTGGGCCATGATCTCCGAGATCGGGAACCGCTGCTCCCGGCGGGCGGCCATGAACAGGCGCGGCATCACCGGGAAGTGGAAGGCCATCTGGCACTCGTCGCCGTCCTCGCCGAAGTACTCGACGACGTCGGCCGGCCACTGGTTGGCCTCGCACAGCAGTACGCGGTCGGGGTAGTCGGCGTCGACGACCTTGCGGACGTGCTTGAGGAACTCGTGGGTGCGGGGGAGGTTCTCGCCGTTGGTCCCCTCTTCCTCGAACAGGTAGGGGACCGCGTCCAGCCGGAAGCCGTCGATGCCCAGGTCCAGCCAGAAGCGCAGGGCGTCGATGATCGCCTCCTGCACCTTCGGGTTCTCGAAGTTGAGGTCCGGCTGGTGCGAGAAGAAGCGGTGCCAGAAGTACTGCTTGCGCACCGGGTCGAACGTCCAGTTGGACGACTCGGTGTCGACGAAGATGATCCGCGCGTCCGCGTAGCCGGTGTCGTCGTCGGCCCACACGTAGAAGTCGCCGTAGGGGCCCTCGGGGTCGCTGCGGCTGGCCTGGAACCAGGGGTGCTGGTCCGAGGTGTGGTTCATGACGAAGTCGATGATCACGCGGATGCCGCGGGCGTGGGCGGCGTGCAGCAGGGCGCGGAAGTCCTCGATGTCGCCGAACTCCGGCAGCACCGCGGTGTAGTCGCTGACGTCGTACCCGCCGTCGCGCAGCGGCGAGGCGAAGAACGGCGGCAGCCAGAGGCAGTCGACGCCGAGCCACTGCAGGTAGTCGAGCTTGTCGAGCATGCCGCGGAGGTCGCCCACGCCGTCGGCGTTGCTGTCGGCGAAGCCGCGGACGAGCACCTCGTAGAAGACGGCGCGCTTGTACCAGAGCGGGTCGGAGCCCCGCGGTGGCAGCGCGGAGCCCGCGTCGGGGGAGTCGGGCACGGGGAGCGTCATCGGTGCGGGGAGCCTCGCTGGTCGTCGTGGGTGGGGGATCAGCTGACCGGCGGCGGCCAGGTCACCGGCCGGGGCAGGTGGACCGAGAACACGTGCGCCGGCTCCCAGTAGGGGTCCAGCTCGACGTAGTTGAACTGGCCCCAGTCGTAGCGGGCGCCGGTGATCTCGTCGGTGACGCCGAACCGCTCGTGCCAGTCCAGCCCGAGGGTCGGCATGTCCAGCGCCGTCGTCCCGATCTGCCGGTTCTGGCTGTCGAGGGCGCAGACCACCAGGACGGCGTCCTGCGAGCCCGGGTCGGTCTTGGAGAAGCAGATGAGGTTCGGGTTGTCGACCGGGTGGAACCGCAGCGTCCGCAGCTGCTGCAGCGCCGGGTGCCGGCGGCGGATCTCGTTGAGCGTGCGCAGGTAGGGCGCCAGGCTCCGGCCGGCCGCCTCGGCACCGGCCCAGTCGCGCGGGCGCAGCCGGTACTTCTCGCTGTCGAGGTACTCCTCGCTGCCCGGCCGCACCGCCACGTGCTCGTAGAGCTCGTACCCGGAGTAGACGCCCCAGGTCGGGCTCATCATGGACGCGAGCACCGCGCGGATCTTGAACATCGGCGGCCCGCCGTACTGCAGGCTCGCGTGCAGGATGTCCGGGGTGTTCACGAAGAAGTTCGGCCGCATGTAGTGCGCGCTGGTGGCGAGCTCGCGGCCGTAGTCCTCGATCTCGCCGCGCGCGGTCCGCCACGTGAAGTACGTGTAGGACTGGGTGAACCCGAGCCGCGCCAGCTGGTGCATCATCGCCGGCCGGGTGAAGGCCTCGGCGAGGAAGAGCACGTCCGGGTCGGTCTCCTTGACCTTCCAGATCAGCCAGTGCCAGAAGTCCAGCGGCTTGGTGTGCGGGTTGTCGACCCGGAAGATCCGCACGCCGGCGTCCATCCAGACCCGCACCACCCGCAGCACCTCGGCGTAGATGCCCTCGGGGTCGTTGTCGAAGTTGACCGGGTAGATGTCCTGGTACTTCTTCGGCGGGTTCTCCGCGTAGGCGATGGTCCCGTCGGGCTTGGTGGTGAACCACTCCGGGTGCTCCTTGACCCACGGGTGGTCCGGCGCCGCCTGCAGCGCGAGGTCCAGCGCCACCTCCATGCCCAGGCCGCGGGTGCGGGTGACGAAGGCGCGGAAGTCCTCCATCGTGCCCAGCTGCGGGTGGACGGCGTCGTGGCCGCCCTCCTCGCTGCCGATGGCCCACGGCGAGCCGACGTCGTCGGGCCCGACCTCGTGCGGGTTGCCGCCGGGGAACTGCGGCGTGTTCGGGCCCTTGCGGTTGACCTTGCCGATCGGGTGGATCGGCGGCAGGTAGACCACGTCGAAGCCCATCTCGGCGACCGCCGGCAGCCGGTCGCCCGCCGTCTGGAACGTCCCGTGCGCGGGGACGCCGCCGACGACGGGGCCCTCGGAGCGGGGGAAGAACTCGTACCAGGAGCCGTAGAGCGCGCGCGGCCGGTCGACCCACACCTCGTACTCCGGCGTCGGGGTGACCAGCTCGCGGACCGGGTGCTCGTCGAGGTAGCGCTGCACCGCGGCGGCCAGCGCCGGCGCGACCCGGTCGGGCAGCGTGCGGGAGGTGTCGCGCAGCGCCGCGACGGCGTCGCCGAGGCGGCCGCGCCACTCGTCGTCGGCGTCCTCGGCCACCCGCTCGAGCAGCCGGGCGCCCTCCTCGAGGTCGTTGGCCAGCTCCCCGGGGCCCTGGCCGGCCTCGATCTTCACCTCGACGGCGTGGTGCCAGGTGGCCAGCGGGTCGCTCCACGCCTCGACCCGGAACGTCCAGCGCCCCTCCCGGTCGGGCACCACGGTGGTGATCCACCGGTCGGGCTCCGCGCCGAAGCGGCGCATGCGGTTGAGGGGACCCCGGGTGCCGTCCGGAGCGGTCCAGACGACGTCGGCCGCGACGGCGTCGTGGCCCTCCCGGAAGACGGTGGCGGTGACCGGCAGGTGCTCGCCGACCACGGCGCGGGCCGAGAACGACCCGCAGGACACGACGGGGGCGACATCGGTGATGCCGAGGCGGAGGTCAGCGCGGCGAGTCATCCCGGCCACGCTATCCAGGTCCGGGACCGGTCACACCTCGGCCGCCGAGACGCCCCCGGCCGGGTGCACCGCCCCCGACCGGGTGGTGCACCCGACCTGTCCGGACGCGCCCCGCTGGCTAGGCTCCCCGCGTGCGAGCTCTGCGTCGGTTCACCGTCCGGGCGGCCCTCCCCGAGGCCCTGATGCCCCTGTCCCAGCTGGTCATGAACCTGCGCTGGTCCTGGCACCCCGAGACCCGCGACCTGTTCGAGGCGCTGGACCCCGAACTGTGGCGGACCTGCAACAACGACCCGGTGAAGGTCCTGGGCGAGGTGTCGGCCGAGCGGCTGGCCACGCTGTCGACCGACCGCCGGTTCCTCCGCCGCCTCCAGGACGTCGTCGACGACCTCGACGACTACCTGTCCTCCGAGCACTGGTACCAGTCGCTGGGGCCGGAGGCGCCGCGCAGCATCGCCTACTTCTCCGCCGAGTTCGGCATCACCGAGGTGCTGCCCCAGTACTCCGGCGGCCTGGGCATCCTCGCCGGCGACCACCTCAAGGCCGCCTCCGACCTCGGGGTGCCGCTGATCGGCGTCGGCCTGCTCTACCGGGCCGGCTACTTCGAGCAGGGGCTGTCGGCCGACGGCTGGCAGCTGGAGCACTACCCGTCGCTGGACCCGCACGGCCTGCCGGTCAAGCTGCTGCGCCAGCCCGACGGGTCCGCCGTCGTCATCACCGTGCCGCTGCCCGAGGGCCGCACCCTGCACGCGCACGTGTGGCGGGCGCAGGTGGGCCGGGTGTCGCTGCTGCTGCTCGACAGCGACATCGAGGAGAACGCCCCGGCCGAGCGCGGGGTGACCGACCGGCTCTACGGCGGCGACGAGGACCACCGGCTGCGCCAGGAGATGCTGCTCGGCATCGGCGGGGTCCGGGCGCTGCGCGCCTGGTGTCAGCTCACCGGCACCCCGCAGCCGGAGGTGTTCCACGCCAACGAGGGCCACGCCGGCTTCCAGGGGGTCGAGCGGATCCGCGAGCTCACCGAGTCGCACGGGCTGACCTTCGCCGAGGCGCTGCAGGCCGTCCGCGCCGGCACGGTGTTCACCACGCACACGCCGGTGCCCGCCGGCATCGACCGGTTCCCGCGCGCGCTGATCGAGCGCTACTTCGCCGGGTTCGGCGTCCCGCTCGAGCACCTCATCCCGCTCGGCGCCGAGGACGACCCGACGAAGTTCAACATGGCGCACATGGGCCTGCGGCTGGGGCAGCGGGCCAACGGCGTCAGCGAGCTGCACGGGCACGTCAGCCGGTCGATGTTCAACCCGCTGTGGCCGGGCTTCGACGAGGCCGACGTCCCGATCACCTCGATCACCAACGGCGTGCACGCGCCGACCTGGACCGCGCGGGAGCTGGTGGAGCTGGGCACCCAGGCCTCCAGCGACGGCGACCCGTTCGAGGGCACCGGGCCGGCGTCCTTCGACGGCGTCGACCGGATCCCGGCGCTGGAGCTGTGGAACACCCGCCGGATGCTGCGCGGCCGGCTGGTCGAGGAGGTGCGCCGCCGGCTGCGGGAGACGGCGCGCTCGCGCGGCGCGGCCGAGGCCGAGGTGCGCTGGACCGACACCGCCTTCGACCCCGACGTCCTCACCATCGGCTTCGCCCGCCGGGTGCCGTCCTACAAGCGGCTGACGCTCATGCTGCGCGACCCGGACCGGCTGCGGGCCCTGCTGCTGGACGAGGAGCGGCCGGTCCAGCTGGTCATCGCCGGCAAGAGCCACCCGGCCGACGACGGCGGCAAGCAGCTGATCCAGCAGATGGTGAAGTTCGCCGACGACCCGGCGATCCGGCACCGCATCGCGTTCCTGCCCGGCTACGACATCGGGATGGCCCGCTACCTGTACTGGGGCTGCGACGTCTGGCTGAACAACCCGCTGCGGCCGCTGGAGGCCTGCGGCACCTCGGGGATGAAGGCCGCGCTCAACGGCGGGCTCAACCTCTCCATCCGCGACGGCTGGTGGGACGAGTGGTTCGACGGCCAGAACGGCTGGGCGATCCCCACCGCCGACGGCGTCACCGACCCCGAGCGGCGCGACGACGTCGAGGCGCGGGCCATCTACGACCTGCTGTCCACCCAGGTGCTGCCGCGGTTCTACGAGACCGACCGCGACGGCATCCCCACCCGCTGGGTCGAGATGGTGCGGCACACGCTGCGCGAGACCGGCCCGAAGGTGCTCGCCACCCGGATGGTGCGCGACTACGTCGAGCGGCTGTACGTGCCGGCGGCGGGCTCCTCGCGGACGATGGCCGACGGCGGGTACGGGCCGGCGCGGGCCGAGGCGCAGTGGCGGGCGCACCTGCTGGAGAACTGGTCGGGCGTGCGGGTGGCGCACGTCGAGGCCACCGGCGCCGGCGACACCCCGGAGATCGGCTCGACCCTGGCGCTGCGCGCGGAGGTGGAGCTGCCGCACCTCGCCCCGGCCGACGTCGAGGTGCAGGCCGCCTACGGGCGGGTCGACGACGCCGACGGCCTGCACGAGGTGACGACGGTGCCGATGCGGCACGAGCACACCGAGGGCTCCCGGCACTGGTTCACCGCCACCCTGCCGCTGGAGCGCACCGGCGCGTTCGGGTACACGGTGCGCGTGCTGCCGCACTCCGAGCACCTGGCCGATCCCGCGGAGCTCGGGCTGGTCCGCTCGGCGTAGCCGCAGGCTCACCAGTCACGCCGGTCGCAGCGTCCCCACCGGCGGCGTGGCGGTGCGGCCGGACCACGCACAGCGGCGCGCGGTCACTAGGCTGGCGCGCATGCCCGACCGCTGTGAAGTCCTGCCCGGAGACGCCCTCGTGGCCCGTCGCGGCGGGGGACTGCTCTGGGTCGACGCTCCCGGCTCGCCGGCCCTGGTCGCCGCGCTGCACGCCTGCCTGGGCGTGTCCGGCCCCGGCGCCGACCGCGTCCTCGCGGCGGTCGCCGCCCAGGTGCCCGCGCTGGGGGGCGGCTCGGCCTCCTTCGCGCTCGTCCTCGTCGACACCAGCGGCGGCACGGGCACCGGCGTCGCGCTGTGGTCCGGCAAGGGCCAGCCGGCCGTCGACGGCGTCCCCGTCTCCGGCCAGCCGGCCGACGGGTGCAGCCTGGCCGCCGGGTTCCCGCTCGGCGCCACCCTCTACGTCGGCCCGGGCCAGGCCACGCCGCAGATGCCGCCGGGTGTCGCGTACGACCTCGTCGAGGGGGCGGTCCCCGGGGCCGGTGCGCTGCTGCAGCTCGCGGCGGCCTCCTCCGCCCCGGCCGCGGTCCCGCCGGCCACCCACACCCCGGCGTCGTCGTTCAGCGCCGGCTCGGACGCCGGCTTCGCCGCCGCGCCGTCCTACGGCGCCTCCGTGGGGTCCTCGCCGTCGGGCCAGGGGTCCACCCGCGTCGACGACGGCGGCGAGGAGACGGCGTTCTGGAAGCCCGACGCCGCCGCCGCGCCGGTGCTGCGCTTCGACGACGGCCTGGTCGTCACCGTCGACGAGGACCTCGTCCTCGGCCGCCGCCCCGACAGCCACGAGCTGGTGACCGCCGGCAACGCCCGGCCGGTACCGATCGCCGACACGCAGAACGTGCTCTCCTCGGCGCACGCGGCCATCCAGCGCTCCGGCCGCGAGGTCACGCTCACCGACCTCGGCTCGCTCAACGGCACCCACGTCGCGGGGCCCGAGGCCACCGAGTGGACGCAGCTCGAGCCCGGCGTCGCCCACCCGCTCTCCGACGGCGACCGCCTCCTGCTCGGCTGGACGGTCATCACCTACGAGCAGCCCCAGGACTGAACGACACGGCGAGAGCCCCGGCCCTCCAGGGACCGGGGCTCTCGCCGTTCCCGGGGGCGGGGCACGGGAAGCGATGCGCACGCCCGGAGGGCCGGGACGTGCGCATCGCTTCCTCCACCCTTCAGGGGCGGCGCAGGACGCGCAGCAGCCAGACGGTCCGCGGCGGCACCTCGATCGGCCCCGGCGCGACGACGCTCGGCCGCGGCGGCGCCCCCGTCGGGTACTCGGTGCTCAGCACGAACTCGTAGCCGTCGGACCAGGGCGCGCCGGGCAGCTGCACCGTCACCGGCTCCGGCCCGGCGTGCAGCTGCACGAGGTAGGAGTCGTCGACGACCGGGCGGCCGCGCTCGTCGCGGTGCCGGATGCCGCGGCCGTCGAGGTACATGCCGACCGTCTGCAGGCCGGTGTCGAACCAGTCCGCGGTGGTCAGCTGCCCGCCGTCGGGCGCGAACCAGGCCAGGTCGCGGGTGCCGCCGGTGCCCGGGATCTCGTGGCCCTCGAAGAACGCCTCCTGGCGCAGCACCGGCGCGTCGCGGCGCAGCCGCACCAGCCGGCGGACGAAGGCGAGCAGGTCCCCGTCGACGGCGTCCCAGTCGATCCAGGACACCTCGCCGTCCTGGCAGTAGGCGTTGTTGTTGCCGCCCTGGGTGCGGCCGAGCTCGTCGCCGGCGGTGAGCATCGGCACGCCGGTCGACAGCAGCAGCGTCGTCAGCAGGTTGCGCACCTGGCGGCCGCGCAGGGCCTGCACCTCCGGGTCGTCGGTGGGCCCCTCGACGCCGCAGTTCCAGTTGCGGTTGTGGCTCTCGCCGTCCCGGTTGTCCTCGCCGTTGGCCTCGTTGCGCTTGTGCTCGTAGGTGACCAGGTCGGCGAGGGTGAACCCGTCGTGGGCGGTGACGAAGTTGACGCTGGCGAACGGGCGGCGGCCGTCGGAGCGGTAGAGGTCCGAGGAGCCGGTCAGCCGGTAGGCCAGGTCGCGGACGCCGACGTGCGAGCCGGCCCACACGTCCCGCACGGTGTCGCGGTAGCGGCCGTTCCACTCGGTCCACAGCGGCGGGAAGTTGCCCACCTGGTAGCCGCCCTCGCCGACGTCCCACGGCTCGGCGATGAGCTTCACCTGGCTGATCACCGGGTCCTGGTGCACGACGTCGAAGAAGGCCGAGAGCCGGTCGACGTCGTGGAAGGAGCGGGCCAGCGCCGCGGCGAGGTCGAACCGGAAGCCGTCGACGTGCATCTCGGTGACCCAGTACCGCAGCGAGTCCATGAGCATCGCGAGCACCTGCGGCCGGCGGACGTCGAGGGTGTTCCCGCAGCCGGTGTAGTCGGTGTAGCGGGCCCGGTTCTCGCCGTCGAGCCGGTAGTAGCCGGGGTTGTCGATGCCCTTGAGCGACAGTGACGGCCCGGTGTGGTCACCCTCGGCGGTGTGGTTGTAGACGACGTCGAGGACCACCTCGATGCCGGCCGCGTGCAGCGCCTTGACCATCGCCTTGAACTCGGTGACCTGCGCCCCGCCGGACCCGGCCGAGCTGTAGGCGGCGTGCGGCGCGAAGTAGCCGAGGGTGTTGTAGCCCCAGTAGTTGGTCAGCCCGCGGCGCAGCAGGTGCGGCTCGCTGACGAAGTGGTGCACCGGCAGCAGCTCGACGGCGGTGACGCCCAGGGACACCAGGTGCTCGACGAACGCCGGGTGGGCCAGCCCCGCGTAGGTGCCGCGCAGCGCCGGCGGGATGTCCGGGTGGCGCATGGTCGCGCCCTTGACGTGCACCTCGTAGACGACGGTGTCCGACCACGAGGTGGCCGGCCGCCGGTCGCCGTCCCAGGGGAAGGAGTCGTGGACGACGACGCCGCGCGGCACGTACGGCGCGGAGTCCCGCGGGTCGGCCGGTCCGGTGTCGGGGCCGTCGGCGCGGTAGGCGAACAGCGCGGGGTGCAGCGCCAGGTCGCCGTCGACGGCGCGGGCGTACGGGTCCAGCAGCAGTTTCGCCAGGTTCCACCGGTGCCCGGCGCCGGGGTCCCACGGCCCGTGCACCCGGTAGCCGTAGCGCTGGCCGGGGCCGACGCCGGGCAGCCGCCCGTGCCAGACCTGGTGGGTGGTCTCCTGCAGCCGGTGCCGGTGCTCGAAGCCGTCGTCGTCGAACAGGCACAGGTCGACGGCGGTGGCGCCGGCCGACCACAGCGCGAAGTTCGTGCCGGTGCCGTCCCAGTGCGCGCCCAGGGGAGCGGGGGAGCCCGGCCAGACCTCGACGTCCTCGCTGGTGGTCCTCACCGGGCGATCGTGCCAAGACCGCCACCTCCCCGGGTGCAGGCGGGCGGGTTGGTTGGATGGGGTCGTGTCGAGCAGTGCCGCCGTCGGCGGAGCAGAACCGGTCGTCGAGATGAGCGGCGTGGACGTCGTCCGCGGGCAGTCGCACCTGCTGCGGGGGGTCGACTGGACCGTCCTGCCCGACCAGCGCTGGGTGGTGCTCGGCCCCAACGGCGCCGGGAAGACGACGCTGCTGCAGTTGGCCGGGGCGCACATGCACCCGACGCGCGGCGAGGTGCGGCTGCTCGGCGAGACGATGGGCGCGGTCGACGTCTTCGAGCTGCGCCCGCGGATCGGCCTGACCAGCGCGGCGCTGGCGCAGCGGATCGAGGCGGGGGAGCGGACCGGTGACGTCGTCCTGTCCGCCGGGTACGCGATCGTCGGCCGCGCCAAGGAACGCTACGACATCCACGACCTCACCCGGGCCGCGACGCTCATGCAGCAGTGGGGCGTGCAGCGGATCGCGCACCGGCCCTTCGGCACGCTCAGCGAGGGGGAGCGCAAGCGGGTCCAGATCGCCCGCGCGCTCATGCCCGACCCGGAGCTGCTGCTGCTCGACGAGCCCGGCGCGGGCCTGGACCTCGGCGGCCGCGAGGACCTGGTGGGCCGGCTGGCGGACCTCGCCACCTACCTCTACGCCCCGGCGCAGGTGCTGGTCACCCACCACGTCGAGGAGATCCCGCCGGGCTACACGCACGCGCTGCTGCTCCGCCAGGGCGCGGTGGTCGCCGCGGGTCCGCTGGGTGAGGTGGTCACCGCCGAGCTGCTGTCGGAGACCTTCGGCCTGCCGCTGGCGCTCGAGCGCTCCGACGGCCGCTACACCGCCCGTCGCCGGGGGTGACCTGCGGCCTCTGGTTAGGGTCCAGGCGACGACGTCGTCCCCTCGCTGGAGGCCGTGCATGGCAGCGCCCGAGTTCGTGACCCTGTCGGTGGAGGACGGGGTGGGCACGATCCGCCTCGACCGGCCCAAGATGAACGCGATCGACGAGCAGCTGCACACCGAGGTGCGGGCCGCGGCGATCGAGGCGACCGAGCGCGCGGACGTGCGCGCCGTCGTCCTCTACGGCGGCGAGCGGGTGTTCGCCGCCGGCGCCGACATCAAGGCCATGTCGCAGCTGACCGGCAGCTCGATGGTCGCCTGGGGCCGCGAGCTCACGCACAGCTTCACCACGGTCGCCCGCATCCCCAAGCCGGTCATCGCCGCGATCACCGGCTACGCCCTCGGCGGCGGCTACGAGCTCGCGCTGTGCGCCGACTTCCGGGTCATGGGCGCGGGCGCGAAGGTCGGGCAGCCGGAGATCCTGCTCGGCGTCATCCCCGGTGCCGGCGGCACCCAGCGGCTGGCCCGCCTGGTCGGCCCGGCGAAGGCCAAGGAGCTGGTGTTCACCGGCCGGCACGTGGGCGCCGAGGAGGCGCTGGAGACGGGCCTGGCCGACGCCGTCGTCCCGGACGCCGAGGTGTACGACACCGCCGTCGCCATGGCGCGGAAGTTCGCCGCCGGCCCCCCGCTCGCGCTGGCCGCGGCGAAGCAGGCGATCGACGAGGGCCTCGACGGGCCGATCGAGCAGGGCCTGGCGCTGGAGAGCCGGCTGTTCGCCGGGCTGTTCGACACCGAGGACCAGAAGACCGGGATGCGCTCCTTCCTCGAGAACGGGCCCGGCAAGGCGACCTTCACCGGGCGCTGACCTCCGGCGTCCCCCGGACGTTCTCCGGACCGTCACCGGAACCGGCCCTCCGGACCGTCCGGTTCTGTCACCATCTGCGAGCCCTCCCGGACGGCGTCCCGCCGGGACCCGGAGGGCGGCCGACCGCTCCCGAGGAGGACCCGTGCGCTCCACCCCCACCCTGAGGACCGCGACCGTGCTGGCGGCCGCGACCCTCGTGCTGACCGCCTGCGGCGGCGGCGACGACGGCGGCTCCGGAGGGGGAGGTGGCGGCTCGGACGCGGCCAGCGCCCGCTCCGCCGAGGACCTCGGCGGCATGGACGCCCTCGTCGAGGCGGCGCAGGCCGAGGGCGAGCTCAACGTCATCGCGTTGCCGCCGGACTGGGCGAACTACGGCGAGATCATCTCCGCCTTCGAGGAGGAGTACGGGATCACCGTCAACAGCGCCTCGCCCGACGGCACCAGCCAGGACGAGCTCAACGCCGTCGAGAGCCAGCGCGGCCAGGACCGGGCGCCCGACGTCCTCGACCTGGGCACCGCCTTCGCCCGCCAGGGCCAGGCGCAGGACCTGCTCGCGCCCTACCGGGTGGAGACCTGGGACGACATCCCCGAGGGCCAGAAGGACCCCGAGGGGTACTGGTACAACGACTACGGCGGCTACATCTCCATCGGCTGCAACGCCACGGCGATCGCCGAGTGCCCGACCAGCTTCGAGGACCTGCTCGACCCGCAGTACGCCGGCCAGGTGGCGCTCAACGGCAACCCGACGCAGGCCGCGGCCGCCTTCGCCGGCGTCTGGGCGGCGTCGCTGGCCAACGGCGGCAGCCTCGACGACATCGGCCCGGGCATCGACTTCTTCGCCCAGGTCAAGGAGGTCGGCAACTTCAACCCGGTCGAGATCACCCCGGCCACCATCCAGAGCGGCGAGACGCCGCTGGCCATCGACTGGGACTACCTCAACGCCGGCCTGACGGGGACCCTCGCCGAGCAGGGCGTCGAGTGGCAGGTCGCCGTCCCCTCCGACGGGCTGTTCGGCGGCTACTACAGCCAGGCGATCAGCGCCTACGCCCCGCACCCGGCCGCCGCGCGGCTGTGGCAGGAGTTCCTGTACAGCGACCGCGGCCAGAACCTGTACCTGGCCGGCGGCGCCCGGCCGGTCCGGCTGCCGGCGATGCAGGAGGCCGGGACCGCCGACGCCGAGGCGCTGGCCGCCCTGCCGCCGGTCGAGGGCACCGCGGACTTCCCGACCCAGGAGCAGGAGAGCGCCGCCCAGCAGGTGGTCGCCACCCGGTGGAACCAGGAGATCTCCGGCTGAGCACCGCACCCGCCCCCACCGCGCCGGCGTCCCGCAGGGGACGCCGGCGCGGTGCGCTGCTGCCCGCGCTGGGCGTCCTGCCGTTCCTGCTCTACGTCGCGGTCTTCCTGCTGCTGCCGGTCGGCGTGCTCGCCGTGGAGGCCTTCCGCGCCACCGACCCGGTCACCTTCGAGGAGACCTGGTCGACGGCGAACATCGGCACGGTCACCGGCGGCGCCTACGCCCGCGCCTACCTCGGCAGCCTGCAGCTGTCGGCCGTCACCGCGGTGCTGGGCGCGGTGCTCGGCCTGGCGCTGGCCTTCGCCGTCGTCGGCACCCGCCGCGGCCGGGTGCTGCGCCGCCTGGTGCTCACCGCCTCGGGCGTGCTGGCCAACTTCGGCGGCGTCCCGCTGGCGTTCGCGTTCATCGCCACCATCGGCACCTCCGGCGTCGTCACCGCCCTGCTGACCGACGCGCTCGGCCTCGACGGCTTCTCGCTGTACTCGATGACCGGCCTGGCGCTGGTCTACCTGTACTTCCTGGTGCCGCTGATGGTGCTGACCATCGTGCCGGCGGTCGAGGCGCTGCGACCGCAGTGGCGGGAGGCCTCCGACGTCCTCGGCGCCAGCCGCCGGCAGTACTGGCGTCACGTCGGCGGTCCGGTCCTCCTCCCGCCGGTGCTGGGCGCCACGATGCTGCTGTTCGCCTCCGCGTTCGCCGCCTACGCCACGGCCAAGGCGCTGGTCGGCTCGAGCCTGCCGCTGGTGACGCTGCAGATCGCCGACTCGCTGTCGAGCAACGTCGTCGTCGGCGCGGAGAACCTGGGCAAGGCGCTGGCCCTGGGGATGGTCGTCCTCGTCGGGCTGGTGATGGTCTTCTACACCTGGGTGCAGCGACGCACGTCGCGGTGGCTGGCGTGAGCGCCACCGCGACCGGCCTGTCCACCGCGGCCGTGACCGGCGGCGTCGAGCCGGAGACCCCGGTCCGGGCCCGCCGGCGGAGCCGTGGGGGGTGGCGGTGGGCCGTCTTCGCCGTCCTCGGCCTGTACTTCCTCGTGCCGCTGGGCGCCTCGGTGTGGTTCACCGTCCGGGGCCGCGACGGGGTCACCGCCGACGCCTACACCGGCATCCCGGGCGCCGAGGGGTTCGCCGAGAACTTCGGCCGCTCGCTGCTGCTCGGGGTGCTCACCGTCGCGATCGCGCTGCTGCTCGTGGTGCCCACGGTGGTGCTCGTCGAGCTGCGGCTGCCGCGGCTGCGCCCGCTGGTCGAGTTCCTCACCCTGGTGCCGCTGCTGCTGCCGCCGATCGCGCTGGTCGTCGGCGTGCGCAGCGTGCTGGCCTGGGCGCCCGACCACTTCTACGGCACCCCGCTCGCCGAGGCGTTCTTCGCCCTCCAGGAGCCGGCGCTGCCGTGGATCCTGGTGCTCGTCTACGCCGTGCTGGCGCTGCCGTTCGTCTACCGGGCGCTCGACGCCGGCGTCCGCGGCGCCCAGCTGCGCACGCTCACCGAGGCCGCGCGGGTGCTCGGCGCCTCCTGGCCGCGGGTGATGACCTCGGTCGTCCTGCCCGTGCTGCGGACGTCGGTGCTCAACGCCGCCTTCCTCACCCTGGCGCTGGTGCTGGGCGAGTTCACCGTCGCCAACATCCTCGGCTTCGAGACCTTCCCCACCTGGATCGTGCGCATCTCCGGCTCGCAGACGCGGCTGTCGGTGGCGGTCTCGGTGCTCTCGCTGCTGCTCACCTGGGTGCTGCTGCTGCTCATCTCCGCGCTGGACCGCCGGCGCCGCGAGGAGGACCCCGCATGACCGCCGTCCCCACGGCCGCCCGCGCGGCCGCGCCCGCCGACCTGCGCGAGCAGACGCCGGTCGCGGTCCGCCTGGAGGGGCTGACCCGCCGCTACGGCTCGCTGCTCGCGCTCGACGGGCTCGACCTGGAGATCGGGGGAGGGGAGTTCCTCGCCCTGCTCGGGCCGTCGGGCTGCGGCAAGACGACGGCGCTGCGCGCGATCGCCGGCTTCGAGGTGCCCGACGCCGGGCGGGTCTGGTTCGACCGCCGCGACGTCACCGGGATCCCGCCGTCGAAGCGCGACGTCGGCATGGTGTTCCAGGCCTACAGCCTCTTCCCGAACATGACCGTGGCCGAGAACGTCGCGTACGGGCTGCGGGTGCGCCGCCGGGGCAGGGAGGAGCGCGCCGGACGGGCCGCGGAGCTGCTGGAGCTGGTCGGGCTCGCCGACCGCGGGCAGCGCTACCCGCACCAGCTCTCCGGCGGCCAGCAGCAGCGGGTGGCGCTGGCCCGCGCGCTCGCCGTCGCGCCACAGGTGCTGCTGCTCGACGAGCCGCTGTCGGCGCTGGACGCCCAGGTGCGCGTGCAGCTGCGCGAGGAGATCCGCCGCATCCAGCTCGAGCTGGGCACCACCACGGTGTTCGTCACCCACGACCAGTCCGAGGCGCTGTCGGTGGCCGACCGGGTCGGCGTCATGCGCGCCGGCCGGCTCGAGCAGGTGGCCTCGCCCGACGAGCTCTACGAGCGCCCGGCGACGGCGTTCGTGGCGGGCTTCGTCGGCACGATGAACCGCATCCCGGCCGTCCTCGGCGACGGCGACGTCGAGTTCCTCGGCGTGCGCCGCGAGGTGCTCGGCGCCGCCCCGCCGTCCGGTCCCGCATTCGCGTTGGTGCGGCCCGAGGCGCTGGAGGTCGTCGAGGACCCGCGCGGGGTGGGCCGCGTGGTCACCCGCACGTTCTCCGGCGCCACCACCCGCCTGGCGGTCGCGCTGCCCGACGGCGTCGAGGTGCAGGCCGACGTCCCCAGCGCCGGGAGCCAGGGCCTCACGCCGGGGACGGCGGTCACCGTCACCCCGGCCGAGCGCCCCGCCCTGGTCGAGCCCGCGGGGGAGTGCCCGGCGGCCGGCTGAGGTGCACGAGGATGGCCGGGTGAGCGAGCGCCCGCCCCCCGAGGTCACCGACGTCGACCGGTCCGACCCCGCCGGGCGGGCGTGGGTGGAGCGGGCGATCGCCGTCGTCGAGGCCGACGCCGTGCGCAGCGCCGACACCCACCTGCTCGTCTACCCGCTGCCGCCGGAGTGGGGCGTCGACCTCTACCTCAAGGACGAGTCGACCCACCCGACCGGCAGCCTCAAGCACCGGCTGGCCCGCTCCCTGTTCCTGCACGCGCTGTGCTCGGGCTGGATCACCGAGGGCAGCACCGTCGTCGAGGCCTCCAGCGGGTCGACGGCGGTCAGCGAGGCCTACTTCGCCCGGATGCTGGGCCTGCCGTTCGTCGCGGTCATGCCCGCCTCGACCAGCCCGGAGAAGGTGGCGCTCATCGAGTTCGCCGGCGGGCGCTGCCACTTCGTCGACCGCGCCCCGGACGTCTACGACGAGGCGCGCCGGCTGGCCGCCGAGTGCGGCGGGCACTACCTCGACCAGTTCAGCAACGCCGAGCGGGCCACCGACTGGCGGGGCAACAACACCATCGCCGAGTCGGTGTTCGAGCAGATGGCGCTGGAGCGCCACCCGGTGCCGGAGTGGGTCGTCGTCGGTGCGGGCACCGGCGGCACCAGCGCGACCTTCGGCCGCTACCTGCGCTACCGGCGGCACCCCACCCGGCTCGCCGTCGTCGACCCGGAGAACTCCGCGTTCTTCCCCGGCTGGGTGGAGGACGAGCCGGCCTGGACCACCGGGATGCCGTCGCGGATCGAGGGGATCGGCCGGCCGCGGGTCGAGCCGTCGTTCCTGCCCTCGGTGGTCGACCGGATGATCCGCGTCCCCGACGCCGCGTCACTGGCGGCGGTGCGGCACCTGGAGCGGGTGACCGGCCGGCTCGCCGGCGGCTCGACCGGCACCAACCTGTGGGGCGCGTTCCGGCTGGTCGCGGAGATGGTCGCCGAGGGGCGGACCGGCAGCGTGGTCACCCTGCTCTGCGACGGCGGGGAGCGCTACGCGCACACCTACCACTCCGACGTCTGGGTGGCCGAGCACGGACTGGACCTCGAGCCCCACCGGGCGGTCCTCGAGGAGTTCACCGCCACCGGCCGCTGGACGGCGTGACGGGGCTCACCGGCACCCCGGTGAGCCGCCCCGTTACCCCGCAGTAACCTCCACTATCGGAGCCAGGCGGGCCGCGGCCCGCGTCCCCCATGACCGACTGCGGAGGTAGGTCTGGCGATGAACATCGTCGTTCTGGTCAAGCAGGTCCCCGACTCGGGCACCCAGCGCTCGCTGGACCCGTCGGACAACACCGTCGCCCGCGCGACCGCGGACAACGTCATCAACGAGATCGACGAGTACGCGATCGAGGAGGCGCTGCAGGTCAAGGAGGCGCAGGGCGGTGAGGTCACCGTGCTGACCGTCGGCCCGGGCAGCGCCACCGACGCGATCCGCAAGGCCCTGTCGATGGGCGCGGACAAGGCCGTCCACGTGCAGGACGACGCCATCCACGGCTCGTGTGCGATCCAGACCTCGGCGGTCCTCGCCGCGGCGCTGCAGCAGCTCGAGTACGACCTGGTCCTCATGGGCGCCACGTCGACCGACGGCCAGATGGGCGTCATGCCGGCGCTGCTGTCCGAGCGGCTGGGCATCCCGCAGGTCTCGGGCGCCCGCAAGCTCACCGTCGAGGGCTCGACGGTGAAGGTGGAGCGGCAGACCGACGGCGGCTACTGGGCCCTGGAGGCCCCGCTGCCGGCCATCGTGTCCACCTGGGACACCATCAACGAGCCGCGCTACCCCTCCTTCAAGGGGATCATGGCCGCGAAGAAGAAGCCGGTGGAGAGCCGGTCGCTGGCCGACCTGGGCGTGGACGCCTCGGCCGTGGGCCTGGCCACCGCCACCAGCCAGGTCCTCGACTTCGCCGGCCGCCCGCCGAAGGGCGAGGGCGTCAAGGTCACCGACGAGGGCAACGGCGCCGAGGAGCTCGTGGGCTTCCTCGCCGCCCAGAAGCTCGTCTGACCCGGCCCGGATCGAAGCGAAGAGGAGACTGAACAGCCATGGCAGAGGTCCTGGTCCTCGTCGAGCTGAACCCGGCCGACGGCACCGTCCGCAAGGGCACCCTCGAGGCGCTCACCGCCGCACGCGCGCTGGGTG
The DNA here is from genome assembly GCF_054050475.1 of Geodermatophilus sp. SYSU D00525. Lineage (NCBI taxonomy): Bacteria > Bacillati > Actinomycetota > Actinomycetes > Geodermatophilales > Geodermatophilaceae > Geodermatophilus > Geodermatophilus sp. SYSU D00525. The sequence continues at coordinate 113,653 of NZ_JBJGZK010000004.1, read as the reverse complement.
AGGTCTCGGCGGTCGTCGCCGGCGGCCCCGGCGTCACCGCCGGCGCCCGCGAGCAGCTCGCCCAGTACGGCGCGGCGAAGGTCTACGTCGCCGCGTCCCCGGAGATCGACGACTACCTCGTCGCCCCCAAGGCCGAGGTGCTCGCCCAGCTGGTGCAGCAGGCGTCCCCGGCCGCCGTCGTCATCCCGTCCTCCCCGGAGGGCCGGGAGGTCGCCGCGCGGCTGGCGCTCAAGACCGGCAGCGGCTTCCTCACCGACGTCAGCGAGATCGCCGCCGACGGCACCGCCACCCAGGTGGTCTTCGCCGGCCAGCAGATCGTGCACTCGAAGGTGACGACCGGCACGCCGGTCTACACGCTGCGCGGCAACTCGGTCACCCCCGAGCCGGCCCCCGCCGCCGGCGAGGAGGTCCCGGTCGAGGTCAGCCTGTCCGACCAGGCGAAGCAGACCCGCGTGGTCGACCGGGTCGTGGAGCAGAAGAGCAACCGGCCCGAGCTGACCGAGGCCTCGATCGTCGTCTCCGGTGGCCGCGGTGTGGCCAGCGCCGAGAACTTCTCGATCATCGAGGCCCTGGCCGACTCGCTCGGCGCCGCCGTCGGTGCCTCGCGCGCCGCGGTCGACTCCGGCTTCTACCCGCACAGCTTCCAGGTCGGGCAGACCGGCAAGACCGTCTCGCCGCAGCTCTACATCGCCGTCGGCATCTCCGGCGCGATCCAGCACCGCGCGGGCATGCAGACCTCGAAGACCATCGTGGCCGTCAACAAGGACCCCGAGGCCCCGATCTTCGAGCTGGCCGACTTCGGCGTCGTCGGCGACCTGTTCCAGGTCGTCCCGGCCGCCACCGAGAAGATCGCCGCCCGGAAGTAGTCGGAGCACCCCGCTGCAGGGGTCTTTCCGGTCCGTCACCAGATGGGCGCCGATCCCCACGGGGGTCGGCGCCCGTCGCCGTTCCCGGGGGTCACCGGCGTCACCCGAGCGGGTCCGTCGTGCGCGACTAACCTGGGCGGAGTGACCTACCTCGACCACGCGGCGACCACGCCGGTGCTCCCCGAGGTCCTGGCCGCGATGACCGAGCAGCTCGGCCGGGTGGGCAACGCCTCCTCGCTGCACGCGAGCGGCCGGGCCGCGCGGCGGGCCGCCGAGCAGTCCCGGGAGCGGCTGGCCGAGGCGCTGGGCGCCCGCCCGTCGGAGGTGCTGTTCACCGGCGGCGGCACCGAGAGCGACAACCTCGCGGTGAAGGGCCTGTACTGGGCGCGGCGGGAGGCCGACTCGCGCCGGCGGCGGCTCGTGGTGAGCCCGGCCGAGCACCACGCCGTCCTCGACAGCGCCGAGTGGCTGGCCAAGCACGAGGGCGCGGAGGTCACCTGGCTGCGCCTGGAGCCCACCGGGCGGGTGACGCCGGAGGCGCTGGCCGACGCGCTGGGCGACGGCTCGGACGTCGCGATGGCCAGCGTCATGTGGGCCAACAACGAGATCGGCACGGTCAGCGACGTCGCCGCGCTGGCGGAGGTGGCGCACGCGGCCGGGGTGCCGCTGCACACCGACGCGGTGCAGGCCGTCGGCCAGGTGCCGGTGGACTTCGCCGCCAGCGGCGTCGACGCGCTCACCATGACCGGCCACAAGCTCGGCGGCCCGATGGGCGCCGGCGTGCTGCTGCTGCGCCGCGACGCCGAGTGCATGCCGCTGCTGCACGGCGGCGGCCAGGAGCGGGACGTCCGCTCGGGCACCCTCGACGTGGCGGCCATCGTCGGCCTCGCCGTCGCCGTGACCACCGCCGTCGCCTCCCGGCCCGAGCGCGTCGCCCGGCTGGCCGCGCTGCGCGACCGGCTGGTGGCCGGGGTGCTCGAGCAGGTCCCCGACGCCGAGCTCAACGGCGCCCCGCTCGACGACGTCGTGGCGGGCAGGCCCGGGCGGCTGCCGGGCAACGCGCACCTGTCCTTCCCCGGCGCCGAGGGCGACGCGCTGCTCATGCTGCTCGACGCCCGCGGCATCGAGTGCTCGACCGGGTCCGCGTGCAGCGCCGGGGTGGCCCGGCCCAGCCACGTGCTGACCGCGGTCGGCGCCGACGCCGCGCGGGCGCGCAGCTCGCTGCGGTTCAGCCTGGGCTCGCCGAGCACCGGCGAGGACGTCGACGCGCTGCTGGCCGTGATCGCCCCGGTCGTGGAGCGCGCCCGCGGGGCGGGGAGGTAGCGACGGTGCGCGTGCTCGCCGCGATGAGCGGGGGAGTGGACAGCGCGGTCGCCGCGGCGCTGGCGGTCGACGCCGGCCACGACGTCACCGGGGTGCACCTCGCGCTCTCGCCGGACCGGCAGACGCTGCGCAGCGGCGCCCGCGGCTGCTGCAGCGTCGAGGACGCCCACGACGCCCGGCGGGTCGCCGACGAGCTCGGCATCCCGTTCTACGTCTGGGACCTCGCCGAGCGGTTCACCGAGGACGTCGTCGAGGACTTCGTCGCCGAGTACGCCGCCGGCCGCACGCCCAACCCGTGCCTGCGGTGCAACGAGCGGATCAAGTTCACCGCGGTGCTCGACCGGGCGCTGGCGCTGGGCTTCGACGCCGTCGTCACCGGCCACCACGCGCGGCTGGCGGACGGGGAGCTGCGCCGGTCGGTGGACGCGGCCAAGGACCAGTCCTACGTCCTCGGCGTGCTCACCCCCCGCCAGCTGGCCGGGGCGGTGTTCCCGCTGGGGTCGACGACCAAGGAGCGGGTGCGCGCGATCGCCGCCGAGCGCGGGTTCGCCGTCGCCACCAAGCCCGACTCGCACGACATCTGCTTCATCCCCGACGGCGACACCCGCGGCTTCCTCACCCGGCGGCTGGGGACGGCGCCCGGGCCGGTCGTCGACGCCGCCACCGGCGCCACCGTCGGCACGCACGAGGGCACGCACGGGTTCACCGTCGGGCAGCGGCGCGGGCTGGGCATCGCCGTCGGCGACCAGCGGCCGCGCTACGTGCTCTCCATCGAGCCGGTCACCCGGACCGTGACGGTGGGGACCGCCGAGCTCGCCGGCGTCGCGGAGGTCCGCACCGGCCGGCCGACGTGGACCGGGGCGGCCCCGGAGCTCCCGCTGCGCGCGGAGGTGCAGCTGCGGGCGCACGCCACCGCCGTCCCCTGCACGGTGACCGCCGGTGCCGACGGCGGCCTGGTGATCGCGCTCGACGAGGCGCAGCGCGGTGTCGCGCCCGGGCAGTCGGCCGTCCTCTACGCGCCCGACCCGGAGCGGGGCGACCTAGTGCTCGGTCAGGGGACCGTCAGCGGCTGACCGCCCGACACCTGATCGTCACCTGGAGGACGTGGTGCCGGAACCGTCCGTCACCTACCGTGTCGGCCGAGCCACTTCCTGAGCACGGCTACGTAGCTCGGCTCACGACCCCCGCCCGGGCCGCCGTCTCCGATGGCCCGCTCCGCATGTCCTCCGGAGGACTCCTTGCGCCGAACGCGCTTCCCCCTCGCCGCCGCCGTCGCGGTGGCGACCACGGCCGGTCTCGTGGCCGTCCCGAGCGCGGCCCAGGCCGCGCCCAAGGACGTGACCGTCCAACTGCTGGCCATGAACGACTTCCACGGCCGGATCACGCCGCAGACCGGGACCGACGGCTCGCTGGCTACCTCCCCAGGGCCGAACGGCACCTACGGCAACTCCGACGACGTCACCGTCCCGGTCGGCGGTGCGGCACAGATCGCGGCCACCGTGCAGCGGCTCGAGTCCGCCTTCAAGGACACGACTCAGGGGCCGTCGACCTCGCTGTTCGTCGGCGCCGGTGACCTGGTCAGCGCCTCGCCGTTCGAGTCGAGCGTCTTCAAGGACGAGCCGACGATCGAGGCGCTCAACGCCATGGGCCTGGACGTCTCGTCGGTGGGCAACCACGAGTTCGACCGGGGCACCGAGGAACTGCGCCGCATCTCCGCCGCCACGGACGGCACGTACAGCGACGACGTCGAGGCCTGCGAGGGCGTCACCCCGGGCGTCGACGGCTGCTTCGGCGAGGACGAGCACGCCTTCCACGGCGCCGAGTTCCCCTACCTGGCCGCCAACGTCATCGACAAGGCCACCGGCCAGCCGATGCTGCCGCCGTACCAGGTCTTCCGGACGCCGGCGAACCAGCGCTTCGCGCTCATCGGGGTGGTCACCGAGACCACTCCGACCATCGTGTCGCCGACCGGCATCACCGACGTCACGTTCATCGACGAGGCCGAGGCGATCAACCGCTGGGTCCCCGAGCTGCAGCGGCAGGGCATCCAGGCCATCGGCGTGCTGATCCACGAGGGCGGCACGGTCACCGACCCGAACGCCCAGCCCTTCGTCAACGGCTGCGCCGGTCTGTCGGGCCCGATCGTCGAGATCAACAACCGGACGTCGTCCGCTGTCGACTTGATCATCAGCGCCCACACGCACAACGCCTACAACTGCCGCCTGAACGACCCGGACGGCACGCCGCGACTGGTCACCCAGGCCGGCTTCTACGGCCGTCTCGTGACCGACATCCGGCTGCCCATCAGCCGGACCACCGGCGACGTCAACCGCGCTTCGGCCGCCTACGCGGCCACCAACGTGCCGGTGACCCGCGAGGCTGCCGACCCCGAGGTGCAGTCGATCGTCGACTACTGGAACGCCCGCGCCGCCGAGCCCGGCAACGTGGTCGTCGGCACTGTCAGCGGCCCGCTGCTGCGGGCGCGGGCCGCGGACGGTGTGACCGTCGTCCGCAACGACGAGTCGGTCCTGGGGACCTTCGTCGCCAACGCGCAACTGGCCGGGGCACAGGCGCGACCGGAGCTGCTGTCCCCGGTGGTCGCCTTCATGAACCCCGGTGGTCTGAGGACCGACGTCGCCGCCGGTGAGGTCACCTTCCGGGAGCTCTTCGACGTCCAGCCGTTCAGCAACACCGTCAACACGATCACGCTGACCGGCGGGGCCATCGACGACGTGCTCGAGCAGCAGTTCCGCGGGCTCCCGGACGGGTCGCAGGACCTGGTCCTGTCCACCTCCGACGGCTTCCGTTACGAGTACGACCGCAGCCGGGCCGAGGGGGACCGGGTGTTCGACTGCTCGATCACCATCAACGGCACCCCGGTGAGCCCGACCGGCACCTACCGGGTCGCGGCGAACTCGTTCCTCGCCGGCGGCGGGGACTCCTTCACCGCGTTCCGGACCGGGACGAACCAGGTCACCGGCCCCGTCGACGTGGACACGTCGGAGGACTACCTCCGCGCCAACACCCCGCTGACGCCGCCCACGGGCGACCACGCGATCCCGGTGACGACGCCCAGCTGCGCCGCCTGACCGGGAGGGTGGCCACGGCGGCGGCGGTACTACCGTCGCCGCCGTGGCCACCCCGACCGAGCCCGACCCGACCAGCACCGACCCGAGGCCGGCTCCCGCACCGTGGGGGCCGGCCTCGGGCGTCGGGTCGCTGCCCGGCACCGATCCGGCCGAGGCGCTGCGCGTCGTCCTCGGGGAACTGCCGGGCCTGCCGCACCTGCCCGAGCTGCCCGCCCGCGGCGCGGGCGCCGACCTGCTCGGCCGCAGCGCCGCGCTGCTGGTCGACCTCGCCGTGGACCTCACGCCCGCCGGCTGGCGCCTCGTGCCGCGCCCCGGCCGGGACCTGCGCCGCGCCCAGGAGTTCCTCGCCCGCGACCTCGACGCCCTGCACGACGTCGCCGGCGACCACCGCGGACCGTTCAAGGTGCAGGCCGCGGGGCCGTGGACGCTGGCCGCCGGCCTCGAGCGCGAGCGCGGCGAGCGGGCCGTCGTCGACGCCGGCGCCCGGCGCGACCTCGGGCAGTCGCTGGCCGAGGGCATCGCCGCGCACGTCGCGGCCGTCACCGCACGGGTGCCCGGCGCCCAGGTCGTCGTCCAGCTCGACGAGCCCTCGCTGCCGGCGGTCCTCCAGGGCGCGCTGCCGACGGCGAGCGGCTTCGGCCGGCTGCCCGCCGTCGCCGCCCCCGACGTCGAGGCGGAGCTCGGCGCCGTCGTGGCCGCGCTGCCCGTCCCGGTGGTCGTGCACTGCTGCGCGGACCGGGCGCCGCTGGACCTGCTGCGCGCCACCGGCGCGGCCGGGCTGTCGTTCGACCTCGGGCTGGTCCAGGACCTCGACGCCGTCGGCGCCGCCGTCGAGGCCGGCACCCACCTGCTGCCCGGCGTCGTCCCCGGGACCGACGCGCCGCTGCCGGCGCCGAAGGCCACCGCCTCGCGGCTGCGCGCCTGGTGGCGCGAGCTCGGCTTCCCGGCCGATGCGCTGCACGAGGCGGTCACCCTCACCCCGGCCTGCGGGCTGGCCGGCGCGAGCCCCGCGTACGCGCGGGCGGCGATGGCCCACGTCCGCGAGGCCGCGCGGTACCTGCTGCCCGAGTGACCGACACCCGATCGGGCGGACCGGCACCGGAGTCACACCCGGCGGATACCGTGCCCGCGTGAGCACGGACGCCGAGCTGGACACCCCGCAGGTCCCCGCGGTCGCCGACCGGGAGGACCTCACCGAGGTCCCCGACGACGCGCGCACCCGCCACCGCGACCTCTCCGAGGAGCTCGACCGCTACGCCTTCGCGTACTACGTGCGCGACGAGCCGCTGGTCAGCGACGGCCAGTACGACGAGCTCATGGCCCGGCTCAAGGCCATCGAGGCCGACCACCCGGCGCTGGTGACGCCGGACTCGCCGAGCCAGAAGGTCAACGGCGGGTTCACCGCCACCTTCGCGCCCGTGCAGCACCTCGAGCGCATGCAGAGCCTGGACAACGTGTTCGACGGCGACGAGCTGTCGGCGTGGGCCGGCCGGGTCACCCGCGACGCCGGGGCGGGCGTGCGCTGGCTGTGCGAGCTCAAGGTCGACGGGGTCGCGGTCGCGCTGGTCTACGAGGACGGCCGGCTGGTCCGCGCGGCCACCCGCGGCGACGGGACGACGGGGGAGGACGTCACCCCCAACGTGCGCACGATGGCCGACGTCCCGCAGCAGCTCACCGGCGACGACGTCCCCGCGCTGCTCGAGGTCCGCGGCGAGATCTACTTCCCGACGGCGGCCTTCGCCGACGTCAACGCCGGCATGGTCGAGCAGGGCAAGCCGCCGTTCGCCAACCCGCGCAACGCCGCGGCGGGCTCCCTGCGGCAGAAGGACCCGCGGGTGACCGCCTCCCGGCCGCTGCGGCTGGTGGTGCACGGCCTCGGCGCGCGGCGCGGCTTCGAGCCGGAGCGGCAGTCGGAGGCCTACGAGCGGCTGCGCGCGCTCGGCCTGCCGGTGAGCGACCGGTTCGCGGTGGTCGACGACCTCGAGGCGGCGTGGGCCTACATCGAGCGCTACCGCGAGCAGCGGCACTCGGTGGAGCACGAGATCGACGGCGTCGTGCTCAAGGTGGACCAGGTCGCCCTGCAGCGCCGGCTGGGCTCGACCTCCCGGGCGCCGCGCTGGGCGATCGCGTTCAAGTACCCGCCGGAGGAGGCCACCACCAAGCTCCTCGACATCCGGGTCAACGTCGGCCGCACGGGCCGCGTGACGCCGTTCGCCTACATGGAGCCGGTCAAGGTCGCCGGCTCCACCGTGCAGCTGGCCACGCTGCACAACGCCGGCGAGGTGAAGCGCAAGGGCGTGCTCATCGGTGACACGGTCGTCATCCGCAAGGCCGGCGACGTCATCCCCGAGGTGCTCGGCCCCGTCGTCGCCGCGCGCACCGGCGACGAGACCGAGTTCGTCATGCCGACGCACTGCCCCGAGTGCGGCACCGAGCTGCGGCACGAGAAGGAGGGCGACGCCGACATCCGCTGTCCCAACGCGCGGTCCTGCCCCGCGCAGCTGCGGGAGCGGGTGTTCCACGTCGCCGGGCGCGGGGCCTTCGACATCGAGGTGCTCGGCTACGAGGCCGCGATCGCGCTGCTGGCCGAGCAGCTGCTCGAGGACGAGGGCGACGTCTTCGACCTCACCGAGGACAAGCTGCGCCGCACGTCGTTCTTCACGAAGAAGGACGGCGACCTCTCGGCCAACGGGCAGCGCCTGCTGGCCAACCTGCAGTCGCGCAAGGACGTCCCGCTGTGGCGGGTGCTGGTCGGGCTGTCGATCCGGCACGTCGGCCCGACCGCCGCGCAGGCGCTCGCCCGCGACTTCCGCTCGCTGGACCGGATCGCCGAGGCGTCGGAGGAGGAGCTCGCCGCCGCGGACGGCGTGGGCCCCACCATCGCCCGCTCGGTGCGCGACTGGTTCGCCGTCGACTGGCACCGCGAGGTCGTGGAGAAGTGGCGCCGGGCCGGGGTGAAGCTGGCCGACGCCGGGGAGGACGCCCCGCCCGGGCCGCTGACCGGCGTCACCGTCGTCGTCACCGGGTCGCTGCGGGACTACAGCCGCGACCAGGCGATCGCCGCGATCCAGGAGCGCGGGGGCAAGGTGACCGGCTCGGTGTCGAAGAAGACCGGCTTCGTGGTGGTCGGCGCCGACCCCGGCAGCAAGTACGACAAGGCCGTGCAGGTCAAGGCGCCGGTCCTCGACGACGACGGCCTGCGGGTGCTGCTCGAGGAGGGGCCCGAGGCCGCCCGCGCCGTCGCGACGATCGGCGACGGGAGCGAGCCGGCGGCGGAGTAGGCGCTACGCCGGGGGCAGGTGGGCGACGCTGGCCGCGATCCCGGTGAGGTGGGTCAGCCGCAGCAGCTCCGAGCGGCGGTAGGCGGGCCCGCCCGAGCGCCCCAGGACGACGGCGGTGCGCGGGTCGCCGAAGGGTGCGGCCATCATCTCGACGGCCATCTCCCGCCACCGCTCGGGCAGCCAGTCGTCCTCGCTGGGCAGCAGCCGGGGCGAGGCCAGCGGCATCCACGGCAGCCGCACGCCCTCGAACGCCGGTGCCGCGTCGGAGGCGGCCAGCGCCTCGCAGCCGCCGTCGTCGTCGGCGTGCAGCACAGCCGCCCAGCCGCTGTGGAACACACGCGGCAGCTCGGCGGCCAGCAGCTTGACCGCGGTGCCCTCGGCCGCCCGCGCCAGCCCCTCGAGCAGGTCGAGCTCGCGGTGGGTGTCCAGCGGCCCGGCGAAGGGGCGCAGCGTCTCCACCTGCACGCCGGGCACCGAGTGCACGGCGGTGATCAGGCTGTCGGGCAGCCGGCCGGGCGGGAGATCGACCACGACGTCGTCGACGGCGACGCCGCCGCCGCGCTCGAGCACGTCGACCGAGACGATGTCGACGCCCGCCGTGCCCAGCGCGGTCGCCACCGCGCCGAGCAGGCCGGGGCGGTCGGGCACGACCAGCCGCAGGAGATAGGACACGGGTGCCTCCGCAGGCGACGAGGTGAGCCGATCTCCGTCGATCGTGGTCCGAGCAGCTTCCCGCATGCGCCGCCCGGGGTCGAGCACCGCGCCCGGCCGGACCGGCGCCGCACCCGCCCCACGTACAGTGAACAGGTTGCGTCCCTGGCGCCGGCCGGCGCCGACGACAGGAGTCCTCCCCGAGCATGAGCCCGACCACGCCCGACCGCGGAGCGTCGCCCGCCCTCGGCCGCCAGGACATCGCGCACCTCGCGCGACTGGCCCGGCTGGCCGTCACCGACGAGGAGCTCGACCGCTTCGCCGGCCAGCTGGGCGCGGTCCTCGACTCGGTGGCCCAGGTGCAGCGCGCCGACGTCGAGGACGTCGCCCCGATGACCCACGCCGTCCCGCTGACCAACGTGCTGCGCGACGACGTCGCCACGCCGTGCCTGCCGCGCGACGCCGTCCTGGCCGGCGCGCCCGCCGCCGAGGACGACCGCTTCCGCGTGCCGCGCATCCTGGGGGAGGAGGAGTGAGCGACCTCACCGCGCTGCCGGTCACCGCGCTGCAGAGCGCGCTCGCCGCCGGCGAGACCTCCGCCGTCGAGGTCACCCGCGCCCACCTGGACCGGATCGCCGCCGAGGACGGCGACCTCGGCGCCTACCTGCACGTCGACCCCGAGGCCGCGCTCCGGCGGGCCGGCGAGATCGACGCCTCCGGCACCGCCGGCACGGGGCTGGCCGGCATCCCGGTCGCGCTCAAGGACGTCTTCGTCACCGAGGGCGTGCCCACCACCAGCGGCTCGCGGATCCTCGAGGGCTGGCGCCCGCCGTACTCGGCCACCGTCGCCACCCGGCTGCACGAGGCCGGCACGGTGCTGCTCGGCAAGACCAACATGGACGAGTTCGCGATGGGCTCGTCCACCGAGAACTCCGCCTACCGGGTCACCCGCAACCCGTGGGACCGCGACCGCATCCCCGGCGGCTCGTCGGGCGGCTCCAGCGCCGCGGTCGCCGGCCGGCTCGCCCCGTTCGCGCTCGGCACCGACACCGGCGGCTCGATCCGCCAGCCCGCGGCGGTCACCGGCCTGGTCGGCCACAAGCCCACCTACGGCTCGGTGTCGCGCTACGGCCTGATCGCGTTCTCCTCCAGCCTCGACCAGGCCGGCCCGATGGCCCGCACGGTCATGGACGCCGCCCTGCTGCACGAGGCGATCGGCGGCCACGACCCGGCCGACTCCACCAGCATCGACGCCCCGGTGCCCACCGTCGTCGAGGCCGCCCGCCGCGGCGCCGGCGGCGACCTGTCCGGCCTGCGGGTCGGCGTCGTCCGGGAGCTCGGCGGCGAGGGCGCGCGCGAGGGCTACGACGCCGGCGTGCTCGAGCGGTTCGCCGAGGCGGTCGCGCTGCTGGAGGCGGCCGGCGCCGAGGTGCGCGAGGTGTCCTGCCCGTCGTTCGGGCTCGCGCTGCCGGCGTACTACCTGATCGCGCCGAGCGAGGCGTCGTCGAACCTGGCCCGCTTCGAGGGCATGCGGTTCGGCATCCGGGTCGGCGACGACGGCACCCGCGACATCGACGAGGTCATGGCGCTCACCCGCGAGCAGGGCTTCGGAGCCGAGGTCAAGCGCAGGATCATCCTCGGCACCTACGCGCTGTCGGCGGGCTACTACGACGCCTACTACGGCCAGGCGCAGAAGGTCCGCTCGCTCATCACCCGCGACTTCTCCGCGGCCTTCGACGGCGGCGTCGACGTGCTGGTCAGCCCGACCAGCCCGACGGTGGCCTGGCCGCTGGGCGCCCGCGTCGACGACCCGCTGGCCATGTACGCCGCCGACCTGTGCACGCTGCCCGCGAGCCTGGCCGGCGTCCCGGCCATCTCGGTGCCGTGCGGGCTGTCCGAGGGGCTGCCCGTCGGCCTGCAGGTGATGGCGCCGGCGCTGGCCGACGACCGCTGCTACCGGGTCGCCGCCGCGGTCGAGGCGGCCCAGGGCGCGCCGCTGGCCGACCGGCTCGCGGAGCGTGCCGCGTGACCGGCCCGCTCAAGGTCGCGTGGGGCCTGGTGGCCTTCGTCGTCCTGGCCGGCCTGGTGCTCTGGCTGACCACCGGCCGGGCCGTCTTCGCCGTCTTCATCGTCCTGGGCCTGCTGACCGGCGTCGGTGCCTGGGTCACCGGCCGCAGCACCACCCCGAAGGGAGGGCCCACCCCGTGACCGAGTCCCTCGTCGACTTCGACGACGTCCTCACCCGGTACGAGCCGGTCATCGGCCTGGAGACCCACGTCGAGCTGGGCACCGAGTCGAAGATGTTCTGCGGCTGCTCGACGGCGTTCGGCGCCGAGCCCAACACCCAGACCTGCCCGGTCTGCCTCGGCCTGCCCGGCTCGCTGCCGGTGGCCAACGCCGCCGCCGTCGAGTCGACCATCCGGATCGGCCTGGCGCTGGGCTGCCGGATCGCGTCCTGGTCGCGCTTCGCCCGGAAGAACTACTTCTACCCGGACATCCCCAAGGGCTTCCAGACCAGCCAGTACGACGAGCCGCTGTGCACCGCCGGGCACCTCGACGTCGAGGTGGACGGCGAGACCTACCGCGTGGAGATCGAGCGGGTGCACCTCGAGGAGGACACCGGCAAGAACCTGCACGTCGGCGGCGCCACCGGCCGCATCCACGGCGCCGACCACTCGCTGGTCGACTTCAACCGGGCCGGCATCCCGCTGGTGGAGATCGTCACCCGCCCCGTGGCCGGCGCCGGCGCGAAGGCCCCCGAGGTCGCCCGCGCCTACGTCACCGAGCTGCGCGAGATCATCCAGACCCTCGGCGCCTCGGACGTGCGGATGGAGCAGGGCAGCCTGCGCTGCGACGTCAACACCTCGCTCGCGCCGATCGGCAGCCTGGAGTGGGGCACCCGCACCGAGACCAAGAACGTCAACTCGCTGCGGTCGGTGGAGCGGGCGGTGCGCTACGAGATGCGCCGGCAGGCCGCCGTCCTCGACGCCGGCGGGCGGGTGCTGCAGGAGACCCGGCACTTCCACGAGGACACCGGCAGCACCTCGCCGGGCCGCAGCAAGGAGGAGGCGACCGACTACCGGTACTTCCCCGAGCCGGACCTCGTGCCGCTCGCCCCGGACGCCGAGTGGGTGGAGAAGCTGGCCGCCGGGCTGCCCGAGCTGCCCGCCGCCCGCCGCCGGCGGCTGCAGGAGGAGTGGGGCCTGTCGGCCACCGAGATGACCTGGCTGGTCAACGCCGGGGCGCTCGGGCTGGTCGAGCAGACCGTCGCCGCCGGCGCCACGCCGGCCGACGCGCGCAAGTGGTGGCTGGGCGAGCTCGCCCGCCGGGCCAACGACGCCGGCGTGGAGCTCGCCGACCTCGCCGTCACCCCGGCGCAGGTCGCCGAGCTGACGACGCTGGTCGCCGAGGGGACGGTCAACGACAAGCTGGCCCGGCAGGCGCTCGACGGCGTCCTGGCCGGCGAGGGCGACCCGCGCGCCATCGTCGAGGCCCGCGGCCTGGCGGTGATGGGGGAGTCCGACGAGCTCGTCGCCGCCGTCGAGGCCGCGATCGGCGGTGCCCCCGACGTGGTGGAGAAGGTGCGCTCGGGCAAGGTCCAGGCGCTCGGCGCGCTGGTCGGCCAGGTCATGAAGGCCACCCGCGGCCAGGCCGACGCCCCGACCGTGCGGCGGATGCTCGAGGAGCGCGTCCTCGGCAGCTGAGGCCGGAGCACCCCCGCGGACCTCCGCGGGGGTGCCGCCTCAGACGGGGGAGCTGCCGGTCGACGACGGCGGCAGGATCCGCAGCACCTTGTCGTCGTCCTCGGCGGGGGTGCCGATGCCGTCCCGGTTGGACGTGGTCACCCACAGCCCGCCCTCGCTGTCGAGGACGACCGTGCGCAGCCGGCCGTAGCGGCCGGTGATCAGCTCGGTCGGCTCCTCGCTGACCCCGCCGTCGCCGTCGAGCTGGACGACGTGCACCCGCTGGCCGTCGAGCGCGCCGAGGAACACCGTGGTCCCCGCCGCCGTGCAGCCGCCCAGGCCGCCCTCGGCGTTGCCGACCTCGAGCAGCGGCGCGATCGTCCCGGCGCCCCCGGCCGGCCAGCCGTGGTCGCTGCCCTCGACCAGCTCGTTGAGCTCGTCGGGCCCGGCGGTGGACTCGTCGACGGCGTAGAGCGTGCCCGCCTCGTCGCCGGACGGGCAGACCGCCGTGACGTCGGAGAAGCCGCGGCTGAAGACCGGGCCCGTACCGGTCACGGGCTGGCCGAACACGTCGACGTGCAGCACCTTGCCGCCCAGCGAGGCCGGGTCCTGCGCCAGCGCCGGGTTGCCGGTGTCGCCGGTGCCGACGAACAGGGTGCCGTCGGGGGCGAACACGAGCCCGCCGCCGTTGTGCACCTCGCCGCGGGGGATGCCGGTGAGCACCGGGTTGGGCGTGCCGCCGAGCGGGAAGCGGACGACGCGGTTGTCGGTGGCCGTCGAGACGTAGGCGTAGAACAGCCCGTCCTCGTCGAACGTGGGGGACAGCGCCAGGCCGAGCAGCCCGCCGTCGCCGCCGGTGTCGACGCCGGGCAGGACCATGAGCTCCTGCGCGGGGGACCGGTCGGGGAAGACGTGCAGCAGCCGGCCGGTCTCGCGCTCGCCGACGACCGCGCTGCCGTCGGGCAGCACGACCAGCCCGGTGGGCACGACCAGGTCGGTGGCGACGACGTTCGGGTCCCCGGCGCTGGTGCCGGAGCCGGGGTCCGCGGGGTCGCCGGGCGAGGGCGCCGGGGAGGACTCGGTGGGCGGCGCGACCTCGGGCGGCGCCCCCTCGGGCAGCGGCCGGAAGGGCCCGGCCGGCTCGTAGCCGTCCCCGCCGCAGCCGGCCAGCACGAACGCCAGGGCGACCGCGCAGCCCGCCGCGGCGCGCCGCCGTCCCCGCTGCCGCCTCACCCGCCCCACAGTACGGGCGGAACGCCACCGGCAGCCGCACGCCGGGCGCCGTCCGGCACGCGCGCAGCGCCCCGGAGCGGTGCCCGTCCCCGGTAGGTTGCCGACCTCACCCGGGCGAGCAGCGGAGGCCGGCATGCGCATCGCGGGAGACGGCGGCGGGCGGCCGCGGGTGGTCACGGTCGGCGGCGGCTTCGCCGGGCTCACCGCCCTGCGCCGGCTGCAGCGGCTGCTCCCCGCGGACGCCGCCGACCTGGTCCTGGTCACCCCGACGGACTACCTGCTCTACAGCCCGCTGCTGCCCGAGGTGGCCACCGGCGTGGTCGAGGCGCGGCACATCGCGGTGTCGTTGCGGCGCCTGCTGCCCCGGGTGCGCCTGGTCCTCGGCCGGGTCGAGGACGTCGACCCGGCCGGTCACTCGCTGACCCTGCGGCCCGCGCACGGGAGCCCGACGGCGATGTCGTGGGACCGGCTGCTCCTCACGCCCGGCGCGGTCACCCGCCAGGTGCCGGTCCCCGGGGTCCCCGAGCACGGCCGGGCGCTCAAGACGCTGGTCGAGGCGGTGTTCCTCCGCGACCACCTGCTCGAGCAGCTCGACCTCGCCGACGCCCTGCCCGACACCCCGGCCGGCCGCGCCGAGCGCGCCGCGCGGCTCACCGTGGTCGCCGTCGGCGCGGGCTACACCGGCACCGAGGTGGTCGCCCAGACCCAGCGCTGGCTGCGCCGGATCGAGAGCCGGTGGGACCGCACCCGCGCGGAGGAGGTGCGGTGGGTGCTCGTCGACCTCGCGCCCGCGGTCCTGCCGGAGCTGGGTCCCGAGCTCGGCCGCCGCGCGCTGGACGTGCTCGCCCGCCGCGGGGTCGACGTCCGCCTGCGCACGTCGGTCGTCTCCGCCGACGAGGACGCCGTCGTCCTGACCGACGGCGAGACGATCCCGACCCGCACGCTGGTGTGGGGCGCCGGGGTGGTCGCGCACCCGCTGGTCGGCCGGCTGGGGCTGCCGCTGCGCCGGGGCCGGCTCGCCGTCGACCCCGACCTCGCCGTCCCCGGCGCGGCCGGGGTGTGGGCCGCCGGCGACGCCGCCGCCGTCCCCGACCTCGCCGCCGGGGAGCAGGACGGCGAGCTGCCGGACACCCCGCCGACGGCGCAGCACGCCCAGCGGCAGGGCGCCGTGCTCGGCCGCAACGTGGCCGCCAGCCTGGGCGTCGGGCGGCCCCGCCGGTACCGGCACCGCGACCTCGGCCTGGTCGCCGACCTCGGCGGCTGGGACGCCGTGGCCCGGCCGCTGGGCGTGCCGCTGACCGGGCCGCTGGCCAAGGTCGTCACCCGCGGCTACCACCTCTACGCGCTGCCCGCGATGGCCAACCGGGTCCGGGTCGCGGCCGACTGGCTGTTCCAGACGGTGCTGCCGCCGGAGTCCACCCAGCTGTCGGTGGTCCGGCCCGAGGACGCGCGGATCGCCACCGCGCAGGGGATCGCTCCCCAGGCGGTTCCCGGCCGGGAGGTCGCTGCGGGCGCCTCCTAGGGTCGGGGGCCGTGGCCCCCGAGATCCGCGGCACCGACGTCGTCGGCCCCGACGAGACCCTGACCGTCCTGGTGCCCTCGCGGGCGATGGCCGCGGCGGTGGAGGCGCTGTCCCCGCGGGTGCGCGCGGTCCGCGTCGACCCCTCCGGCGGGCTGCCGGAGGAGGCCGCGCGGGCGCAGGTGTGGGTGCCGCGCAGCGGCGGCGGCCCGGACGACGCCCCGCTCGCCGCCCTCCCGCGGCTGCGGCTGGTCCAGCTGCTCAGCGCCGGCGCCGAGCGCTTCGTCGGCCGGCTGCCCGAGGGCGTCGTGCTGTGCAACGCCCGCGGCGCGCACACGCCGTCGACGGCCGAGTGGGTGCTGGCCGTGACGCTGGCCGCCCAGCGCGGCCTGCCCGAGCTGGTCCGCGCGCAGGACGCCGGCCGGTGGAGCCCGGGCACGTTCTCCTCGCTGGTCGGCGCGCGGGTGCTCGTCGTCGGCGCGGGCGACATCGGCCGCCGGATCGGCGCCATGGTGTCCGGCTTCGACGTCGAGCTCACCTACGTCGCGCGCACCGCCCGCGACGGGGTCCACGGCACCGAGGAGCTGCCGCGGCTGCTGCCCGACGCCGACGTCGTCGTGCTCGTCGTGCCGGTGACCCCGGAGACCACCGGCCTGGTCGACGCCGAGTTCCTCGCCGCGATGAAGGACGGCGCGCTGCTGGTCAACGCCGCCCGCGGGGTCGTCGTCGACACCGACGCGCTGGTGGCCGAGCTGACCGCGGGCCGGCTGCGCGCCGCGCTCGACGTCACCGACCCCGAGCCGCTGCCCGAGGGGCACCCGCTGTGGTCGGCGCCGGGCCTGCTGCTCACCCCGCACGTGGGCGGGGCCGTGCCGCAGACGACCGCCCGCGGGGAGGCCGCCGTGGTCGCGCAGCTGCGCCGGGTGCTGGCCGGGGAGCCCCTGGCCGACGTCGTCGGCGACTACTGACGGGGATCATGGGGGACGTGGCCACCCTCGCGCGCATGCGGCTGAGCCGGGTCGCGCTGCTCCCCGTCGTCTTCCTCGCCGTGTGCGTGCTGCCGTTCGCCGCGGCCTCGCCGTGGGCCGCGCTGGTCCTGCTGCTGCCGCTGCTGGCGGCGGCGTGGGTGCTGCGGGTGGGCGTCGACGTCGACGAGGAGGCGATCACCACGCGCGGGCTGCTCGGCCGGCGCCGGGTGGCCTGGGACGACCTGGCCGGCATCCGCGTGGGCCGCAACGCCCGGCTGGTGCTGGTCACCGCCGGCGGCGGGGAGGTGCGGCTGCCGGTGCTGCGCGCCCGCGACCTGCCCCGGCTGGCCGGCTGGTCCGGCGGCCGCTTCGACGTGCCGGCGCCGCCGGCGGGCTAGCCCGCCAGCGCCCGCAGCCGCCCGGCGCTCTCGCTGCCCTCGGCCGCGGTGTAGACGACCAGCTGCAGCCCGGGGGCGTCGGCGGGCGTGAGCTGGTGGTGCTCGAGCAGCAGACTGCCCACCTCGGGGTGCTCGAAGCGGCGCTCGGCGGAGCTGAACCGGTCGACGTCGTGGCTGGCCCACCCCGCGCGGAACTCCGGGCTGGCCGCCTCGAGCCGGGCGACGAGGTCGACGACCGCCGGGTCGGCCAGCCGCGGGCCCACCTCGGCGCGGAACTGGGTGAGGAACCGCCGGCTGTCCCCGGCCCAGTCCGCCAGCAGCGCCCGCACCGCCGGGTCGGTGAAGACCAGCTCCAACAGGTTGCGCCGGCCCGCGGGGGCGGCCGCCACCCCGGGGTAGAAGCGCTCGTAGGCGCGGTTCCACCCGGCGATCCACCAGTCGGCGGTGATCGCGTAGGCGGGGGAGGGGCCCAGCGCGTCGAGCAGGCGCTGCACGTGCCCGGGCATCCCGCCGGCCGGGTCCGCCGGCACCGCGCCGGCGTGCCCGGTCAGCCGCAGCACGTACCCGGACTCCGCGGGCGACATCCGCAGGGTGCGGGCCAGCGCCTCGACCACCTGGCGGGACGGGCGGATGTCGCGGCCCTGCTCGAGCCACGTGTACCAGGTGTGGCTCACCCCGGACAGCAGCGCGACCTCCTCGCGCCGCAGGCCCGGCGTCCGCCGGGCGCCGCCGCCGGCGGGCAGGCCGGCGCTCTGCGGGTCGACCTGGCGGCGGCGCGAGCGGAGGAACTCGGCCAGCTCCCGTCGGGCGGTGGCGGACACGGCGGCTCCCGGGTGGTGGTGTCGGTACCAGTATCAGCCGCGTCTGGGAGCGCCCCGGGACCGCGCCTACGCTCGCGGCGTGACGACCGTGGACGACCCCCGCACCACCGCCGACGTCAAGCCGCGCAGCCGCGAGGTGACCGACGGCATCACCCGGGCCCCGGCCCGGGCGATGCTGCGCGCCGTCGGCATGGGCGACGACGACTGGGACAAGCCGCAGATCGGCGTGGCCTCGTCGTGGAACGAGATCACCCCGTGCAACCTCTCGCTGGACCGGCTGGCCAAGCGGGCCAAGGAGGGCGTGCACGCCGCCGGCGGGTTCCCGCTGGAGTTCGGCACCATCTCGGTCTCCGACGGCATCTCCATGGGCCACGAGGGCATGCGCGCCTCGCTGGTCAGCCGCGAGGTCATCGCCGACTCGGTGGAGACGGTCATGTTCGCCGAGCGGCTCGACGGCTCGGTCCTGCTCGCCGGCTGCGACAAGTCCCTGCCCGGAATGCTCATGGCCGCCGCGCGGCTGGACCTCGCCAGCGTCTTCCTCTACTCGGGCTCCACGCTGCCGGGGAAGCTCGGCGACCGCGACGACCTGACGATCATCGACGTCTTCGAGGCCGTCGGCGCCTGCGCCCGCGGGCTCATCACCCAGGACGAGCTGGCCGCCGTCGAGCGGGCCGCCTGTCCCGGCATGGGCTCCTGCGGCGGCATGTACACCGCCAACACCATGGCCAGCGTCGCCGAGGCGCTGGGCATGAGCCTGCCCGGCAGCGCCGCTCCGCCGGCGCCCGACAGCCGCCGCGACGCCTTCGCCGTCGCCTCCGGCGAGGCCGTCGTCAACCTGCTGCGCACGGGCATCACCGCGCGGCAGATCATGACCCGCGAGGCGTTCGAGAACGCGATCACCGTGGTCATGGCGCTGGGCGGCTCCACCAACGCCGTCCTGCACCTCATGGCCATCGCGCACGAGGCGCAGGTCGAGCTCACCCTCGACGACTTCAACCGGATCGGCGACCGCACGCCGCACCTCGCCGACGTCAAGCCCTTCGGCCGGTACGTCATGACCGACGTCGACCGCATCGGCGGCGTCCCCGTCGTCCTGCGCGCGCTGCTGGACGCCGGCCTGCTGCACGGCGACACGCTCACCGTGACCGGGAAGACGATGGCCGAGAACCTCGCCGAGATCGCCCCACCGGACCCCGACGGCGCGATCATCCACGCGATGTCCCAGCCCATCCACAGGACCGGCGGCCTGACGATCCTGCACGGCTCGCTGGCGCCCGAGGGCGCGGTGGTGAAGTCGGCCGGCTTCGACCGCGACGTCTTCGAGGGCACCGCCCGGGTGTTCGACGGCGAGCAGGGCGCCATGGACGCGGTCACCGAGGGCACGCTGCAGGCCGGCGACGTCGTCGTCATCCGGTACGAGGGCCCCAAGGGCGGCCCCGGCATGCGGGAGATGCTCGCGGTCACCGGCGCGATCAAGGGCGCGGGCCTGGGCAAGGACGTCCTGCTGCTCACCGACGGCCGGTTCTCCGGCGGCACCACCGGCCTGTGCATCGGCCACGTCGCGCCGGAGGCCACCGAGGGCGGACCGATCGCGCTGGTCCGCGACGGCGACCCGGTCCGGCTGGACCTCACCACCCGCACGCTGGACCTGCTGGTCGGCGACGACGAGCTGGCCCGCCGCCGCCAGGACTGGGCGCCGCTGCCGCCGCGCTACACCACCGGCGTCCTCGGCAAGTACGCCAAGCTGGTCGGCTCCGCGGCGAACGGCGCCATCTGCGGTTGAAGGACCCCGCTGCCCCCCACGCCTCGCGAGCTCGGCGTGGGCCCCTGCAGCGGGGCCGTTCCAGCACGTCACCAGGAGGGGTGAGACCGCCCCCCGGGGCCTGTCCCCGGGGGGCGCCGCTGCCGACACCCCCGGTGTGGACAGGCGGATCGGGTGGCTGCTGGCGTGTGCCGTGCCGGCCGCGGCGGCGTGCGCCCTGGCGGTCGGCGTGCCCGCGCTCGACCCGGTCTCCGACGCCGTCACCGGCCTGGCCGGGCTGCTCACCTCGCTCGCGCTGCTGGCGCTGAGCCGGCCCGGCGACCCCTCCGCCCCGCCGTGGCGGGTGCTCGCCGCCGCCGCGCTGTTCCCCGTCCTCGGCCTGCTGCTGACCACCGCGGCGCGGCCGGACTCCGTGCTGTCCGCGGTGGTGCTGCGCTGGCTGCCCACCGTCCCCGGCTACGTCCTCGTGGTCGTCGCCCTGCTCGGCATGGTCGAGCGGTCCAGCCTGCGGCGCACCTGCCGGCGGACGACGCTCGAGCTCGCCCTCTTCGGCGTCGCCGGGCTCGCCGTCATGCAGTTCCTGCTGGTCGGCCCGGGCAACAGCTGGTCCGCGCTGTCCCTGGGCGCCCGGCTCGTCCTCGGCGCCGCGGTCGTGGCCGCGGCCGCGACCATGGCCGCCGGCCTCACCGTCCTCGGGGCGGTCGAGGCGCACCGCCGGCGCATGGCCGCGGTGCTGCTCGGCGGCCTGGTCCTCCTCTGCGCCGCGCGTGGCACCGCCACCTCCGCGACGCTGCTCGGCGCGCACGAGCTCGTCCCGGTCACCCGCCTGGCCGTCGTCGCCGGCCTGGCGCTGCTGGTCCTCGCCCGCCTGCTCGACCCCGGCACCGGCCCGGACGTGCCCCGCCGCGGCACCGACGGCCGCGCCGACCAGCTGCGCCCGGTGCTGCCGCACCTGGCGCTGGTGGCCGTGGTGGCGCTGGTCGTCGTCCCGCTGGCGCTGGGCACCCGGCCGACCGCGGTCACCCTCGCCGGGGCCCTCGCCTGCGTGGGCCTGGCGGCCGCGCACCGCTGGGTCACCGCCCGCGAGGACCACCAGCGCGGCGCCCGGCTGCGCCGCGACGAGGCCTACTTCCGCAACCTGCTGCACTCCGGCCGCGACGCCGTCCTCGTCCTCGACGCCCGCCTGCGCGTCGGCTGGGTCTCCCCGGCGATGGCCGCGCTGGTCGGCGCCGCGCCGGAGGAGCTCCTCGGCCGCGACGTGCTCTCCGGCGCCGCCGGCCGGCCCGGGACCCTGGAGCCCGCGGACGCCGCCGCGCTGCGCCGGGTGCTCGACGCCGGCACCGACGGCGGCACGGACGGGCTCGTGACGCTGCACGTCCGCGACGCGGGCGGCGCCCGCCGCTGCCTCGAGGTCAGCGTCTCCGACCTGCGCGGCGACCCGGCGGTCGCCTCGGTGGTGCTGCACTGCCGCGACGTGACCGAGCGGGTGGCGCGCGAGCGGGCACTGGAGGAGCTCGCGTTCACCGACGCGCTGACCGGCCTGCCCAACCGGGCCGGCTGGGACGCGGCCCTGGAGCCCGCGACCGCCCGTGCCGGGTCCGCGGTCCTGCTCGTCGAGGTCGCCGGGCTGGACGAGGTCCGCGAGCACGCCGGCCGCGACGCCGTCGCCGCCGTCCTCGTCGAGCTGGGCCGGCGGCTGCGCGCCGCCGTGCGCGGCGACGAGGTCGTCGCCCGGCTCGTCGGCGGCACCTTCGCGGTCCTGGCCGAGGGCGACGGCGACACCGCCGCGCTGCTCGCCGACCGCTGCCTGGCCGTGCTCGAGCAGCCGGTCCCCACCCCCGCCGGCGTCTTCGACCTCACCGCCGCCGTCGGGATCGTCGTGGTCGAGCGGGGGACCGGCGTCGCCGAGGTCGGCGCCCGCGCCGAGCTCGCGGTCGCGGCCGCCCGGGCCTCCCGCTCGGCGCGGGCGACCTGCTGGACGCCGGCGCTCGGCGCGGCCGCCGCCCGCCGGGACCGGCTGCGCGCGGACCTGCCCGGCGCCGCCGGCCGCGGCGAGCTGTGGCTGGCGTTCCAGCCGGTCGTGTCGATGGCCGACAAGCGGGTCTCGGGCGTCGAGGCGCTGCTGCGCTGGCGGCACCCGGAGCTGGGGGAGGTCCCGCCGCGGGAGTTCGTCCCGATCGCCGAGCGGGCCGGGGTCGTCGGCGAGCTGCAGCGCTGGGCGCTGCGGGAGATCACCGCGGCCGCCGCCGTGCTGCCGGACGGCGACGGCGGGCCCCTGCGGATCGGCATGAACGTCTCCGCCGCGCACGTGGCCGAGCGCACCCTCGTCGACGACGTCGCCGGCGCGCTGTCCGCCTCCGGCCTGGCGCCGGAGCGGCTGGTCCTCGAGGTCACCGAGGCGACCGTGCTGGCCGACGGTGACGCCGTGGCCGTCGACGTCGAGGCGCTGCGGCTGATGGGCGTGCACGTGGCCCTGGACGACTTCGGCACCGGCTCCTCGTCGCTGGGCCTGCTCACCCGGCTCCCGGTCGACGTGCTCAAGCTCGACCGGTCCTTCGTCTCCCGCGTCGACCGCGACCGGCAGAGCCGCGCGCTGTGCGAGGCCGTCGTGACCGTCGGCCGGTCCCTGGGGCTGCAGGTCGTCGCCGAGGGCGTCGAGACGCCGGCCCAGCTCGGCGTGCTGCGCGGCCTGGGCGTCGACCAGGCGCAGGGCTTCCTGCTGTCCCGCCCGCTGCCGCTGGCCGACCTCGTGGGGCTGCTGCGCGACGGCGCCGGCCTGCTGTGGCCGGGGCTGG
Organism: Geodermatophilus sp. SYSU D00525; assembly: GCF_054050475.1. Lineage (NCBI taxonomy): Bacteria > Bacillati > Actinomycetota > Actinomycetes > Geodermatophilales > Geodermatophilaceae > Geodermatophilus > Geodermatophilus sp. SYSU D00525. Next base: position 91,264 of record NZ_JBJGZK010000004.1, on the reverse strand, counting down.
TCGGGCTGTCGGCCGACCCGGTCCCGGCGCCGGCCGAGCCCCCCGCCGTCCGGGCGGGCCGCCGTGGCTGACCGCGCCGCCCGGGCGGTCCACGTCCTGCCGGCGGTCCTCGGCGTCGTCGCCGTCGCCGGCCTGCTCACCGGTGCGCCCGCCTGGCTGGTGCCCGCCGCGCTCGGGGGAGCGTCCGCCGCCTCGGCCGCGGTGCTCGCCGGCTGCGCCGCCCGGCTGCCGGGACGCGCCGGCCGGCCCTGGTGGGCGCTGTCCGCCGCCGGCGCGCTGCTCGCGCTCGGCCAGGCGCTGACCCTCGCCCACCCCGGTCGCGACCTCGCCACCGGCGGCGTCGAGGACCTCCCGACGCTGCTCGGCGTCCCGGTGGCCGTCTCGGCGGCCGTGCTGCTGCTGCCGCCACGGTCGCACCGGCGGCTCGGCAGCCGGGTGCTGCTCGACGGCGTGGTCGTCACCGTCGCCGTCGCCCTGCTCGGCTGCGTGCTGCTCGGCGACCTCGTCGCCCGGACCACCGGGCCCGGCAGCGGCCTGGTCGCGGTCGGCTACCCGCTGGTCGGGGCGCTCCTGTGCGGCATCGGCCTGGTCACCCTCACCGCCGTCGCCGAAGCCCGCCGCCGCGCCGCCGGGTGGCTGCTCGCCGCCTTCGTCGCCATGTCGCTGGTCTCGGTCGCCGGCGCGCTCGGCCGCACGCCGGCGGGCACCGCCCCGGGATGGGGGGTCGTCGTCGTGCTCGGCTGGCTGGCCATGCTCGCCGCCGGCGTGCGCGCCGCCCGGGCCGACGCCGGCGCGCACGCCGCCGCCGACGCCGGCCGCCGCACCCTGCCCCTGCGCGGGGGCGTGCTCGCGCACGGCGCGGCCACCGCCGCGCTCCTCGCGGTCGCCGGCGGCGCCGCCGCCGGCCGTCCGCTGCCCGCGGCCGAGGCCGCCGCCACCGTCGTCCTCGTGCTGCTCACCTCGGCGCGGACGCTGTACTGGGCCGTGGACGCCGCGGCCCTGACCCGCCGCCTGGAGCGGACCGAGGGCTGGTTCCGCGCGCTGGTGCACAGCGGCGACGCCGTGACGCTGGTCCTCGACGGCTCGGGCCGGGTCACCTCGGCGACCGGCCCGGTCACCGAGCGGCTCGGCGTCGCGGAGGAGGACCTGATCGGCCGGGTGCTGCCCGGCCTGCTGCACCCGGCCGACCGGGACCTGCTCGACCGCGTGTCCGCCGCCCTGCGGGACGGCACGCCCGACGGCCTGCCCGCCACCGGCCGGCTGCGCGCCGCCGACGGCACCTGGCGCGACGTCGAGGTCTCCGGCGCCACCCCCGCCGCGGGCCGCCGGTCCGGCGACGGGCTGGTGCTGCACCTGCGCGACGTCACCGAGCGCCGCGCCGGGCAGCGGGAGCTCGAGCGGCTGGCCTACACCGACTCGCTCACCGGGCTGCCCAACCGCGCCCGCTTCATGGCCGCCCTCGACGGCGCCCTGACCCAGGCGTCCCGCGGCCGGCGCTCCTGCGTGCTGCTGCTCGACCTCGACGGCTTCAAGGCGGTCAACGACGTCGCCGGGCACGACGCGGGGGACCGGCTGCTGTGCGAGGTGGCCGACTCGCTGCGCGCCGAGGCCCGCGCCGGGGACCTGGTCGCCCGGCTCGGCGGGGACGAGTTCGCCCTCGTCGTCGACGCCGGCCCCGACGAGGCGCTGGCCCTGGCCGAGCGGCTGGTCGCTCGGCTGGACCGCACGCAGCGGTACGCCGCCCCGGGCGACCCGGAGGGCTCCGGCCCGGTGCTGCGCACCTCCGCCAGTGTCGGCGTCACCGAGGTGGTGGCCGGCGCCGACGCCTCGGCGACCGTCCGGGAGGCCGACCTCGCGCTGCGCACGGTCAAGGCGCAGGGCAAGAACGGCGTCCGGGCGTCGGGGGAGGCGCTGGTGGAGGAGTCCGCCCGGCGCAGCCGGCTGGCCCGCGACCTGCCCGCCGCGATCGAGCGGGGCCAGCTGCGGGTGGTCTACCAGCCGGTCGCCGGCGTGGAGGAGCGCCGCGTCCTCGGCGTCGAGGCCCTGGTGCGCTGGGACCACCCGGTGCTCGGCCCGGTGCCGCCGGAGGAGTTCGTCGGCCTGGCCGAGGAGGACGGGCTGATCGTGCCGCTGCAGCGGTGGGTGCTGCAGACGGCGACCGCCGAGCACGCGCGCCTGGTCGCGCAGGGCCACGACCTCAAGCTCGGCGTCAACATCTCGGTGCGCCACCTGCAGGCCCGCTGCCTGGTCGAGGACGTCACCCGCGCTCTGCAGCGCTCGGGCCTGCCCGCCCGCCTGCTGATGGTCGAGGTCACCGAGAGCGTCCTCATGGACGACGACGAGCGGCTGCTCGCCGAGCTCGCCGAGCTGTCGGCGCTGGGCTGCATCGTCTCCCTCGACGACTTCGGCAAGGGCTACTCGTCGCTGGCCTACCTCGCCCGGCTGCCCGTGCAGGTGCTGAAGATGGACCGCGGCTTCGTGTCCGGCATCGACACCGACCCGCGCGGCGCGGCGCTGGTCGGCAGCGTCGTCGACCTCGGCCGCACGCTCGGCATGGACGTCGTCGCCGAGGGCGTGGAGACCCGCGAGCAGATGGCCGTCCTCACCGCGCTGGGCTGCCGGTTCCTGCAGGGCTGGCTGATCGGCCGTCCCGTCCCCGCGGCCGCCCTGCCGGCGGTGGTCGACGCCTCCGTCCCCGCCCTGCCGAGCGGCCCGGTGCCCGTCGCCGTCCCATGAGACGGACGACACGAGTCCACTGTGTGGGACGGCCTGGTTGACGTCGCGGCGGCCGAGGCGCACAGTGTCCGCGTGCCCTCCGCCTGCCTGCTCCTCGTAGTCGCCTAGCGCGCCGGTCGCCCGACCGACGCGCTACGCCCCTCTGTGCCCGCGGCACGAGGGGTTTTTTGTTGGCACGAGGCCCGGGGCGGGGCCGGCCCGGCGGACAGCCGGGACCCTCCCGCGCCCGGAGCAGACACCCGGAACCCGCACGCCCGTCCCGCCCGTCCGGCACAGGAGACGCCCCGCATGACCAGCACCCCGAGCGAGTCCGCCACCCGAGAGGCCGCCGCGGCCCTCACCGGTGTCGAGACGACGGCCCGCTCGATCGCCGAGTCCGCCGCCGAGCCCGCGACCGGCATCACCGGCGCGCAGAGCCTGGTCCGCTCCCTCGAGGCCGTGGGCGTCGACGTCGTGTTCGGCATCCCGGGCGGCGCGATCCTGCCGGCCTACGACCCGCTGTTCGACTCGCGCGTGCGGCACGTCCTCGTCCGGCACGAGCAGGGCGCCGGGCACGCGGCCACCGGGTACGCGCAGGCCACCGGCCGGGTCGGCGTCTGCATGGCCACCTCCGGCCCGGGCGCGACCAACCTGGTCACCCCGCTGGCCGACGCCTACATGGACTCGGTTCCGATCGTCGCGATCACCGGCCAGGTGCCCAGCGGCGCGATCGGGACCGACGCCTTCCAGGAGGCCGACATCCGCGGCATCACGATGCCGATCACCAAGCACAACTTCCTGGTCACCGACCCGGCGGAGATCCCGCAGCGGATCGCCGAGGCCTTCCACCTCGCCGCCACCGGCCGCCCCGGCCCGGTCCTGGTCGACGTCCCCAAGGACGTCCTGCAGGCGACCACCGACTTCTCCTGGCCGCCGCGGCTGGAGCTGCCCGGCTACAAGCCGACCACCCGCCCGCACGGCAAGCAGGTCCGCGAGGCCGCCGCGCTGATCGCCGGGGCCCGCCGGCCGGTCCTCTACGTCGGCGGCGGGGTGCTCAAGGCCCGCGCCACCGAGGAGCTCGCCGAGCTGGCCGAGCTCACCGGGGCGCCGGTCGTCACCACCCTCATGGCGCGCGGCGCCTTCCCCGACAGCTCGCCGCAGCACCTGGGCATGCCCGGCATGCACGGCACCGTCGCCGCGGTCACCGCCCTGCAGAAGGCCGACGTCCTCGTCGCCCTCGGCGCCCGCTTCGACGACCGGGTGACCGGCCAGCTGTCGACCTTCGCGCCCGGCGCGCTGGTGGTCCACGCCGACATCGACCCCGCCGAGATCGGCAAGAACCGCAAGGCCGACGTGCCGATCGTCGGCGACGCGAAGGAGACGATCACCGAGCTGGTGACCGCGCTGCGCGCCGAGCACGCCGCCGGCCGCACGCCCGACCTCACCGCCTGGTGGGCCCAGCTCGACGACTGGCGGCAGCGCTACCCGCTGGGCTACGACTGGCCCGAGGACGGCGCGCTGTCGCCGCAGTACGTCATCGAGCGGCTCGGCGCGATCGCCGGCCCGGACGCGATCTACGCCTCGGGCGTCGGCCAGCACCAGATGTGGGCCGCGCAGTTCATCCGGTACGAGAAGCCGGGCACCTGGCTCAACAGCGGCGGCCTCGGGACGATGGGCTACGCCGTCCCCGCGGCCATGGGCGCCAAGTACGGCCGCCCGGAGACCACCGTCTGGGCCATCGACGGCGACGGCTGCTTCCAGATGACCAACCAGGAGCTGGCCACCTGCGCCATCGAGGGCATCCCGGTCAAGGTCGCCGTCATCAACAACGGCAACCTCGGCATGGTCCGGCAGTGGCAGACCCTGTTCTACGAGGGCCGCTACTCCAACACCAAGCTGCACCCGGTGGACGACGAGGGCCGGCCCAAGCCGGTGCGCATCCCCGACTTCGTGATGCTGGCCGAGGCGCTGGGCTGCGTCGGCCTGCGCTGCGAGTCCAAGGACGACGTCGACGCCGTCATCGAGAAGGCCATGGCGATCACCGACGCGCCGGTGGTCATCGACTTCGTCGTCGGCGCCGACGCCCAGGTGTGGCCGATGGTCGCCGCGGGCGCGAGCAACGACGACATCCTCGCCGCGCGCGACCTGCGCCCGGTCTTCGGCGACGACCAGGTGTAAGGAGCCCCCGGAGATGACCCGCCACACCCTGTCCGTCCTGGTCGAGAACAAGGCCGGTGTGCTGGCCCGCGTCTCGGCGCTGTTCAGCCGGCGCGCGTTCAACATCGAGTCGCTGGCCGTCGGGCCGACCGAGAACCCCGACCTGTCGCGGATGACGATCGTCGTCGACGCCGAGTCCGCGCCGCTGGAGCAGGTGACCAAGCAGCTCAACAAGCTCGTCGAGGTCATCAAGATCGTCGAGCTCGACGGCGGCGCCGCGGTCCAGCGCGAGCTGCTGCTGGTCAAGGTCCGCGCGCCGCTGGCCGAGCGGACGACGGTGCTGCAGACCGCGGAGCTCTTCCGCGCCCGCGTCGTCGACGTCAACACCGACACCGTGACCCTCGAGGCCACGGGCACCCCGGACAAGCTGCAGGCCCTGCTCGCCGTCCTCGCCCCGCTGGGGATCAAGGAGATGGCGCAGTCGGGCACCGTGGCCCTCGGCCGGGGGCCGCGCTCGATGAGCGGCGCCGGTAGCTTGCGCCCGGTCGACCGCAGCGCCTAGTCCCCGCACTCCCCGCACGAGAACAACCGAAGGAGCACGTACCGCATGGCCGAGATCTTCTACGACGACGACGCCGACCTGTCGATCATCCAGGGGCGCACCGTCGCCGTCATCGGCTACGGCAGCCAGGGGCACGCGCACGCCCTGTCGCTGCGGGACTCCGGGGTGGACGTCCGCGTCGGCCTGCCCGAGGGCAGCAGGAGCAGGGCCAAGGCCGAGGCCGAGGGCCTCCGGGTGGTCACCCCGGCCGACGCCGCCGCCGAGGCCGACCTGATCATGGTCCTGGCGCCCGACCACGTGCAGCGGACGCTGTACAGCGAGTCGATCGAGCCCAACCTGCAGGACGGCGACGCCCTGTTCTTCGGTCACGGCTTCAACATCCGGTTCGGCTACGTCAAGCCCCCCGCCGGCGTCGACGTCGCGATGGTCGCCCCCAAGGGCCCCGGCCACCTCGTCCGCCGCGAGTTCGAGAACGGCAAGGGCGTGCCGTGCCTGGTCGCCGTCGAGCAGGACGCCAGCGGCTCGGCGCTGCAGCTCGCGCTGTCCTACGCCAAGGCCATCGGCGGCACCCGTGCCGGCGTCATCAAGACCACCTTCGCCGAGGAGACCGAGACCGACCTGTTCGGTGAGCAGGCCGTCCTCTGCGGTGGCGCGAGCGCGCTGATCACCGCCGGGTTCGAGACGCTGACCGAGGCCGGCTACCAGCCCGAGGTCGCCTACTTCGAGTGCCTGCACGAGCTCAAGCTGATCGTCGACCTGATGTACGAGGGCGGCATCGCCAAGCAGCGCTGGTCGGTGTCCGACACCGCCGAGTACGGCGACTACACCTCCGGCCCGAAGGTCATCGACCAGCACGTCAAGGACTCGATGAAGGACGTGCTGGCCCGCATCAAGGACGGCTCGTGGGCGGCGGAGTTCATCGCCGACCAGGACGCCGGCGCCCCCGACTTCAAGCGCCGCCGCGCCGAGGCCGAGGCGCACCCGATCGAGGAGACCGGCCGCAAGCTGCGCGGCCTGATGAGCTGGGTGTCGGCCTCCGACGACTACACCGGCACCGCCGCCCGGAGCTGAACGCGCACACGGAACGGCCCCCGCTGCCAGGTGGCAGCGGGGGCCGTTCGGTGTGCGGGGGAGGTCGTCAGTACGCCAGGCCCCGCGAGGCGAAGTACTGCTTGGACTGCGGCTGCTGCAGGAAGAAGACGATCAGCCCCGGCAGCACGAAGCCGAGCAGCGCCGTGAAGTCGAACCCGCCGCCGACGGCCAGCGAGATGACCAGCGTCAGCAGCTGGATGCCGATCGAGGCGTAGCTGCCGAGCAGCAGCAGCCGGGGCGACTTGCCGGTGAGCACCTGGATGCCGCCGACCAGCACGACGACGGCCGTGGCGACCGCCAGCAGGGTGATGATCCCGAGCAGCGGGCTGAGCGCGAAGAGCACGCCGATGCCCAGGACGGCGAGCAGGCCGAACAGCGAGCCCAGGCCGCCGATGACGACGCCGATCACCGCGGCCGCGGTGACCTGCCCGGGACGCTGACCGGCCGGGGCGCCGCCGTAGGGGGAGGGGCCGCCGAAGCCGCCGCCGTAGGGGGCCGGGTTGCCGGGGGGCTGCTGGCCGTAGGGCTGGTGGCCGTAGGGCTGCGCGCCGTAGGGCTGGGCGCCGGGCGCGCCGTACCCGGGCTGACCCCCCGGCGGCGTGTTCTTGTCGAAGCTGGGGCTGGTCATGCTCGGGTTTCCTCCTGGAGGTGGCTCCGCCCGGTCGGCGGTCGGCGGCGGAGTGTAGGGGGCCCGCAGGCGCCCGTGGGGGGTCCGCCGCCGCGGCGTCCCCCCACGGACGGACTCAACGACCGCGGCGGGCGCGGTGTGCCGCGAAGAAGGCCGCGGCCGGCTTCATGGACAGCAGCACGACGATCGCCAGCGCGGCCAGGAAGAACAGCAGGCTGGTGACGATCCCGCCGGCACCGGCGGTGTCGGCGTCGGAGAGGTTGCCGATCAGGCCGAACAGGGTGAAGGCCAGGGCGATCGAGCCGCCGACCAGGAGCATCACCCGACTGCGGCCGGTGAGCGCCCACACCGAGCCCCAGATCATGACGACGGTCCAGATCAGCGCGACCAGGCCGAAGACCAGGATCACGCCGCCGACCGCGCCGGCGACCGACCCGAAGCCGGGGATCTCGTTGTCCAGCTCGTCACCGGCGCTGCTGGCCACGGCGCCGGCGAAGACCAGCAGCAGGCTGATCAGGACGCCGATCGCCCCCAGCACGAAGCCGAGGACCGCCGCGGTCACCACGCCGCCGGGCTTGGCCGGCACGCCGCCCTGGCCGTACTGCCCGTACTGCTGGCCGTAGGGCTGGGCCTGCCCGTACTGGCCGTAGTCCTGCCCGTAGGGCTGGGTCTGCCCGTAGCCCTCCTGCCCGTAGCCCTGCTGCCCGTAGCCCTGCTGCCCGTAGCCCTGCTGCCCGTAGCCCTGCTGGCCGTAGCCCTGCTGGCCGTAGGGCTGGGTCTGGCCGTACCCCTGCTGGCCGTAGGGCTGGGTCTGGCCGTAGCCCTGCTGGCCATAGCCCTGCTGCCCCTGACCCTGCTGGCCCTGACCCTGCTGGCCCTGACCCTGCTGGCCCTGACCCTGCTGGCCCTGGCCCGGCTGTCCGTACTGCTGGCCGTACGACGGGTCCTGGGGCTGACCCTGGCCGGAGGCCGAGGCCCCGCCGGTGTCCTTGCTGAAGTCGGTCATGGTCTCCTCCGGAGGCGCCGGCTCGTCCCGGCGCGTCGCGCCCCAGCGTGCGGGGGGCCACCCGGCAGGGCAAGCGGCCCTCCCTCCGCGGCGGGGGTGTCGTGGCGGCTGGTGCGTACCGTCACCGCCCGGTGATCACGGGCACCCGGACGCGAGACCCCGCCCGGCCACCCGCGTCCCTAGGCTGTGGACCCGTGACCCCGAGCGCGCCCGTCGTCCTGATCGCCGAGGAACTGGCCCCGAGCGTGGTGGAGGTCCTCGGCGGTGACGTCGAGGTCCGCCACGTCGACGGCACCGACCGGTCCGCCCTGCTCGCGGCGCTGGCCGACGCGGCCGCGGTCATGATCCGCAGCGCCACGCGGATCGACGCCGAGGCCCTCGCCGCCGCGCCGAACCTCAAGGTCGTCGCCCGCGCCGGCATCGGCCTGGACAACGTCGACGTCGCCGCCGCCACCGAGCGCGGCGTCATGGTCGTCAACGCCCCGACGTCCAACATCGTCAGCGCCGCCGAGCACGCCGTCGCGCTGCTGCTGGCCGCCGCCCGGCAGATCCCCGCGGCCGACGCGTCGCTGCGCGAGGGCCGGTGGGCGCGGTCGCGGTTCATGGGCGTCGAGGTCACCGACAAGGTGGTCGGCGTCGTCGGGCTGGGCCGGATCGGCCAGCTGGTCGCCCAGCGGCTGGCCGCCTTCGGCACCACCCTCATCGCCTACGACCCCTACATCCAGCCCGGCCGGGCCGCGCAGCTCGGCGTGCGGATGGTGTCGCTGGAGGAGCTGCTCCGCGAGGCCGACTTCATCACCGTCCACCTGCCCAAGACGCCGGAGACCCTCGGGCTGATCGGCGCCGAGCAGCTGGCCACCACCAAGCGCGGGGTGATCGTCGTCAACGCCGCCCGCGGCGGGCTGGTCGACGAGGCCGCGCTCGCCGACGCGCTGCGCTCGGGCCAGGTCGGCGCCGCCGGCATCGACGTCTTCGCGACCGAGCCCACCACCGACAGCCCGCTGTTCGGGCTGCCCAACACCGTCGTCACCCCGCACCTGGGCGCCTCGACGACGGAGGCGCAGGACAAGGCCGGCACCGCCGTCGCGCAGTCGGTGCGCCTGGCGCTGCAGGGCGAGTTCGTGCCCGACGCGGTCAACGTCCAGGCCGGCGGCGTCGTCGCCGAGGACGTGCGGCCGGGCCTGCCGCTGGCCGAGCGGCTGGGCACGGTCTTCACCGCCGTCGCCGGCGGGCTGGCGCAGTCGGTCACCGTCGAGGTGCGCGGCAAGCTCGCCGAGTTCGACGACTCGGTGCTGCAGCTGGCCGTGATCAAGGGCGTCTTCGCCGACGTCGTCGAGGAACAGGTCACCTACGTCAACGCGCCGCTGCTGGCCCAGCAGCGCGGCCTCGACGTGACCCTCACCAGCGACCTCGACAGCCCCGACTACCGCAACCTCGTCCGGGTGCGCGGCGCGATGGCCGACGGCCGCGAGATCTGCGTCTCCGGCACGCTGTTCGGCAAGAACCAGGTGCCCAAGCTGGTCGAGGTCGACGGCTTCGACATGGACCTCGACCTGTCCGGCCACCTGCTGTTCTTCGTCTACACCGACCGGCCCGGCGTCGTCGGCACCGTCGGCGCGGCGCTGGGGGAGGCCGGGGTCAACATCGCCGGCGCGCAGGTCAGCCGCACCACCCGCGGCGGCGAGGCGCTCATGGCGGTCGTCGTCGACAGCCCGGTGGGCGCGGACCTGCTCAGCGACATCGCCGGCCGGATCGGGGCGCGCGAGGCCCGCTCCGCGGACCTCGACCCGCGCTGACCTAGGGTCGTCGCCATGCGCCTGGCTGTGATCGCAGGGGACGGCATCGGTCCCGAGGTGGTGGCCGAGGGCCTCAAGGTCCTGGGCGCGGTCGCCCCCGACCTGGAGACGACGCCCTACGACCTCGGCGCCGCCCGCTGGCAGCGGACCGGCGAGCTGCTGCCGGACTCCGTGCTCGAGGAGCTCCGCGGGCACGACGCGATCCTGCTCGGCGCGATCGGCGACCCGGGCGTCCCGCCGGGGATCCTCGAGCGCGGGCTGCTGCTCCGGCTGCGCTTCGAGCTCGACCACCACGTCAACCTGCGCCCGGCGAAGCTCTACGACGGCGTCCGCAGCCCGCTGGCCGAGCCCGGCACCATCGACATGCTCTGCGTGCGCGAGGGCACCGAGGGCCCCTACGTCGGCAACGGCGGCGTGCTGCGCCGCGACACCCCGCACGAGGTGGCCACCGAGGTCAGCCTCAACACCGCCTTCGGCGTCGAGCGGGTCGTCCGCTACGCCTTCGAGCGGGCGACCGCGCGGCCGCGCCGGCACCTCACGCTGATCCACAAGACCAACGTGCTCACCCACGCCGGGTCGCTGTGGTCGCGGACGGTGGAGGAGGTGTCGGCGGAGTTCCCCGAGGTCACCGTGGCCTACCAGCACGTGGACGCGGCCTCGATGTTCTTCATCACCGACCCTGGCCGCTACGACGTCATCGTCACCGACAACCTCTTCGGCGACATCGTCACCGACGTCGCCGCGGCCGTGACCGGCGGCATCGGCCTGGCCGCCAGCGGCAACCTCGACGCCTCGGGCACCAACCCGAGCATGTTCGAGCCCGTGCACGGCTCGGCGCCCGACATCGCGGGCACGGGCATCGCCGACCCGACGGCGACGGTGCTGTCGGTGGGCCTGCTGCTCGACCACCTCGGGCACGCCGACCTCGCGCGCAAGGTGAACGCCGCGGTCGCCTTCGACCTGTCGACCCGCGACCCGCAGGCGCAGGTCCGCACCGCCGAGGTCGGCGACCGCCTGGCCGCCCTCGCAGGCGGCTGACCGGCGGCTGACCCCGGCCCGGACCTCGCCGTGTGGTGCCCGGCCGCGCCCCGCAGGGTGAGGCGGGGCACCGCCGCGCGCGGTCGGCGCGACGTCAGGGCCGCGGCGCGTACAGCGGCGAGACGTCCTGGTAGAGCCGGACGGACGTCACCAGGCCGTCGTCGCGGCGGTCGGTCCAGGCCGTGGCGCGGACGGTGACCCGGGGACCGCCTTCGCGGTCGTAGTGGTTCAGCGCCTCCAGCACGAAGCGGGAGTCGTCGCCGTAGACGTTCAGCGGTTCGTGCAGCAGGCGCCAGCCCAGGCCGGTGACCGAGCCCCAGAAGGCGCCCAGCCCGGCCGTGACGGCGTCGCGTCCCCGCAGCGGCTCGTCGTTGCCGAACTGCACCGACACCTCCGGGGCGAGGAAGGCCGCGTAGCCCTCCAGGTCGTAGGCGTCCAGCACGGTCAGGTACTCCTGGTACCACGTCCAGCCGGCGTCGGACAGTTGGTTGACGCGCAACGACCCCAGGTCCACGACCCCACTCCTCCCTCGACGGCGTGCGGACGGCGGGCTGCCACCACCAGCGTGCCGACGTCGGCGACGGGGGGCCAGGACCCGGCGATGGGACCTGCGGCCACCGGCGATCAGCGGGGTTGATCGCCGCCCCCCGGACGTGGTCGGATGCCGCGTGTCCGACCCGGACCCGCGTCTCCTCCCCCCGTTCGTGGTCCTCGCCGAGGAGCTGCACTTCGGCCGTGCCGCCGCCCGGCTGCACCTGACCCAGTCCGCGCTCACCCAGCAGGTGCAGCGCCTGGAACGCCAGCTCGGGACGCGGCTGTTCGACCGGGACAGCCACGGCGTGGACCTGACCCCGGCCGGGCACGCCTTCCTCGCCGGGGCGCGCGGGGCCGTGGAGCTGGCCCGTCAGGCGGCCGCCGAGGCACGCCGCGCGGGCGGCACGCAGACCAGGCTGCGGCTCGGCGTGGACATCCACTGTCCCGACCCGTGGGTGCGTCGGCTGCGGCGGTTCGGGACCTCCCGGCCCGACGTCGAGCTGCGGCTGGTCATCCAGCAGCAGGACGACGTGGTCCGGGACGTCCGTGCCGGACGGCTCGACCTCGGCGTGGGGTGGACCGCGCCTCCGGACGGCGACACCTCGGTGGACTGGGCGCCGCTCGTCCCCGTGCCGCTGCACGGGGTCGTGCGCGACGACGACCCGCTGGCGCGCCGGGAGCGGTTGCCCCGCGCCGACCTGACCGGCCGGTGCCTGGTGCTGTACCGGCCCACCGCGGGCACGCGCGCCTTCTACGACTCCTTCCTCGCCGCCCTGACCGACCCGGCCGGCCGGCGGCCGTCGGTCACCCACGTCCCGGTCCTGGACGACGCCCAGGCCGCCATGCTCGACGCGGTGGAGGCGGGACGAGGTGTCAGCCTGTGTCCGGCCGGGGAGCTCGACCGCCGGGCCCGGCCCCGCCTGGTCGCCCTGCCGTTCGACCCGCCGATCGACGCGGACCTCGTCGCCCTGTGGCCCCGCGGCCGCCCACCTGTGCTGCTGCCGGACCTGCGGTCCTTCCTCCGGCGCTGACGGTGCCACGCGGGCCGGCGACCGGTGGCGGCGCGCTAGACTCCGCGGTGATGCACCTGTCCGGCACGATCATCATCGCCTAGCGCGCGGTCAGCACCCCCGACCGCGCGCAGACCCTCCGTACCCGGGGGGTCTTTCTCGTGTCAGGGGCCTGATCGCCGTCGAACCCCCGGGAGCACCCGTGGCCACCGACGCCTCCACCCCAGCCGTCACCAGCGACTTCCACGTCTTCGACACCACGCTGCGCGACGGCGCCCAGCGCGAGGGGATCAGCTTCTCCGTCGCCGACAAGCTCGCCGTCGCCCGGCTGCTCGACGAGATCGGCGTCGGCTACATCGAGGGCGGCTGGCCGGGGGCGCTGCCCAAGGACACCGAGTTCTTCGCCCGCGCCCGCACCGAGCTGAAGCTCCGGCACGCGGTGCTGGTCGCGTTCGGCGCCACCCGCAGGGCCGGCGTCCGCGTCGAGGACGACCCGCAGGTGCGCGCGCTGCTCGACGCCGGCGCGCCGGTGGTCTGCCTGGTCGCCAAGTCCGACGTCCGCCACGTGCGGGAGGCGCTGCGCACCACGCTCGAGGAGAACCTCGCGATGGTCGCCGACACCGTCGCGTACCTCGTCGCCCACGGCCGGCGGGTGTTCCTCGACTGCGAGCACTTCTTCGACGGCCACGCCGCCGACCCCGACTACGGCGTCGCGGTGCTCCGGGCCGCGTTCGGCGCCGGCGCCGAGGTCGGCGTCCTGTGCGACACCAACGGCGGGATGCTGCCGATGGGCGTGGCCCGGGTGGTCGCCGACGTCCGGTCGCGGGTGGAGGGCCGGCTCGGCATCCACTGCCAGGACGACACCGGGTGCGCGGTCGCCAACTCGCTGGCCGCCGTCGAGGCGGGGGTGACCCACGTGCAGGGCACCGCCAACGGCTACGGCGAGCGGGCCGGCAACGCCGACACCTTCGCGCTGGTGGCCAACCTGGTCACCAAGATGGGCCTGCCGGTGGTGCCCGCGGAGTGCCTGGCCGAGCTGCAGCGGGTCAGCCACGCCATCGCCGAGCTCGCCAACATCGCCCCCGACGACCACCAGCCCTACGTCGGGACGTCGGCCTTCGCGCACAAGGCCGGCCTGCACGCCAGCGCGATCAAGGTCAGCCCGGAGCTGTACAACCACCTCGACCCGGCCGTCGTCGGCAACGACATGCGCATCCTGGTCACCGAGATGGCCGGCCGCGCCTCGGTGGAGCTCAAGGGCCGCGAGCTCGGCGTCGACCTCGAGGGGCACGCCGACGCCGTCGGCCGGGTGGTGGACCAGGTGAAGGTGCTCGAGGCCGAGGGCTGGTCGTTCGAGGCCGCCGACGCCTCCTTCGAGCTGCTGCTGCGCTCGCAGCTGCCCGGCGCGCCCGCCCCGCTGTTCGAGCTGGAGAGCTACCGGACGACGGTCGAGCACGGGGCCAACGGCGTCGTGATGAGCGAGGCGACGGTGAAGGTCCACGTCGACGGCGAGCGGATCATCAGCACCGGCGAGGGCAACGGCCCGGTCAACGCGCTGGACAACGCGCTGCGCCAGGCGCTGGTCAGCCGCCACCCGCGGCTGGCCGACGTCTCGCTGGCCGACTACAAGGTCCGCATCCTCGGGTGGAAGGGCGGCACCAGCGCCACCACCCGGGTGCTCGTGGACACCACCGACGGGGTGGGGGAGTGGACCACCGTCGGCGTCCACGACAACATCGTCGAGGCCTCCTGGCACGCGCTGGTCGACGCGCTGACCTACGCCGTCCGCCACCGTTAGGCCGCATCCCGGTCGCGGGGGCCGGAGGCCTCCCGACCGGGATGCGGGGGTGGGCTCAGCGCAGGTCGGGGACGGCACCTGGCCGCGGTGTCGGCCGGTGGGCCGACGGTGTCAGTGGTACTCGTCGAGGCGCCACCACATGGCCAGCGCCATCGCCGGGAGCATCAGCACGTGCCCGGCGGTGAACAGGGCCGACGCCGAGATGGTCCCGGTCCAGTACGGCACCAGCAGCACGACGAACGGTATGTACATCGCCGCGGACATCTCGGCGATCGCCGGCCAGGAGTGACGGCGGAACCGCATCCAGGCGGCCATCCCGATCGCCATGTCCGTCGCCATCACCATCGCGTGGACGTCGGCGCGGTCGTCCAGTCCCGGCCAGAGCCAGGTCCCGACCGGGCCCAGGACCACCATGCCGGCGACCATCGCCACGACCATCTCCAGGTAGTGGCGGACCAGGTGCCAGGTGTGCCGGGTGCGGGTGGGGGTCTGCTCGGGAGAGGTCTGCGTCGTCATGGCGGAGAGCGTCGGGCGCGGCGCCGTCCCCGCCAGGTGCCGGAGGTCACGGCCGCCGGTCACGGTCCGGCGTGACCGGCCTCAGACCAGGTCGAGCGCGCGGGCGCGCAGCGCCGCCTGGGTGCGGTCCCGGGCGCCGAGCTTGCCCAGCACGCTCGTCACGTGGTTCTTGACCGTGCCCTCCGCCAGGTACAGCGCCCGCGCGATCTCCCGGTTGCTGCGGCCCTCGGCCAGCAGCCGGAGCACGTCGAGCTCGCGGTCGGACAGCGGGACGACCAGCGGCTGCGGCCGGGACCGGGGGCCGTCGTCCAGCTGGGCGAAGCGGGCCACCACCTTCGCCGCGACCGACGGCTGCAGCACCGACTCGCCGCGGGCGGCCGACAGGACCGCCTCGACCAGCCGGTCGGAGGAGACGTCCTTGAGCAGGTAGCCCAGCGCGCCGGCGCGGAGCGCGGCGAAGACGTCCTCGTCGTCGTCGAAGGTGGTCAGCGCCAGCACGCGGACGTGCGGCTGCTCCACCCGCAGCCGGCGGGTCGCGCCGATCCCGTCGAGGACCGGCATGTGCAGGTCCATGAGGACGACGTCGGGACGCACGGCCGCCGCCCGCTCCAGCGCCTCGTGCCCGTCCCCGGCCTCGCCGGCGACCTCGACCTCCGGCCGCGCGCCGAGCAGGGTGACCAGCGCCTCCCGGAACAGCGCCTGGTCGTCGACGACGAGCACGCGGACGGCGCTCACCCGGGCACCTCGACCAGCAGCTCGGTGCCCGCACCCCCGCACGGCCCGACGGTGACCCGGCCGCCCACCCGGGCGGCGCGCTCGCGCAGCCCGAGCAGGCCGAAGGTCGGCCGGTCGTCGACGGTGTCGGGGAGGCCGCGGCCGTCGTCGCGGACCGCCAGCCGCACGGTGCCGTCCCCGCCGTAGGCCAGCGTCACCCGGGCACAGGTGGCGCCGGCGTGCTTGCGCACGTTGGTCAGCCCCTCCTGCGCCGACCGGAACAGCGACTCCTCGGTCTCCTCCGGCAGCGGGCGCTCGGGCCCGGTGACCTCGAGCGTGGCGGGCAGCCCCGCGGCCGCCGCCTCGCCGGTCAGCGTCTCCAGCGCCACGCGCAGCGGCGGGCGGGAGACCGGCGCCCGCAGCGTCGCCACCGACCGGCGCACCTCGGCCAGCGCCTCGCTCGCCTGGGACTGCGCCTTCGCGAGCACCTCGTCGGCGCGCGCGGGGTCGGTCGGCAGCACCGCGCGGGCTGCCTGCACCTGCATCTGGACGACGGTCAGGTGGTGGCCGAGCCCGTCGTGGATGTCGCGGGCCAGCCGGTTGCGCTCGCGCGTGGTGGCGAGCTCCGCGGCCTGGGCGGCGTACCCGCGCAGCAGCTCGTTGGCCTCGGCGAGCTCCGCCCGGGCCCGCTGGGCCTGCTGCAGCAGGGCGGTCACGACGGCGGTGAACACCGCGGCGCCGAGCAGCCCGAGCGCGTTGCGGGCGAAGTCGGCCCACCCCATCCCGAGGTGCACCAGCGGCACGACCAGCGTCACCGCCGCGGCGGCGGGCAGGGGGAGCAGCAGCACGCACTGGGCCACCAGCACCAGCAGCAGGAGGGTCGCCCCGACGCCGGCGTGCGCCGCGCCGAACAGCAGGACGCCGAGCGGCAGCTGCAGGCAGACGTGCCCGGCGGTCAGCCAGTACCGGCGCGGGGCCGGCTGCCGGGACAGCCACGGCAGCGCCACCAGGCTGTGCGCCGCGTACGTCGTCCCGAGGGCGACGGCGAGCAGCGGGTGGGGGTCGTCGGTGGCCTCGACCGCGACGGTGAGCAGCGCCAGCAAGGTCAGCACCGCGAGCGCGCGGGTCACCCGGTCACTGTCGCGCCGGCGCCGCGCCGGGGTCAACCACCGGGCCTCCGGAGGGGGCGTCGCCGCCCCTCCGGAGGCGGGCGTCAGCGCCTCGGCTCGACCTCGCCCATCGGGCCGAAGCCGGGGACCGACGGCTCGTCGACGTAGATGATCTGCGGCTGCTCGGCCACGAGCTCCGACATCCAGTCGAAGGCGGCCTTGGCGTGCGGGGTGGCCACGTGCGAGGCGCCGGCGTCGGCGTCCAGGAAGCCCTCGATGCAGACGAAGGTGTTGGGGTCCAGCACGCTGCGGGACCACTCGAAGAACAGGCTGCCCTCCTCGGCGTTCACCGCCGCGGCGTACTCGTCCGCGTGGGCCCGGAACTCCTCGATCTTGTCGGGCCGGACGGGGAACTTGATGACGATCAGGATCACGAGCACTCCTCTGGTCGGTCCGAGTGGGGCCCGGAGGGCTCCGCGCAGGAGCGGCCGCCTGGGCTCCGCCCGATCGGGGCCGCTCCCTGGCCGCGGTGTCGTCCGGAGGACGACAGTGTCACAGCGGGTCGAGCCGGCGGCGCAGCAGGCAGAAGGGATTGCCCTCGGGATCGGCGAGCACGTGCCAGCTCTCCTCCCCGGTCTGCCCGACGTCGGCCCGGGTGGCGCCGAGGTCCAGCAGGCGCTGGAGCTCGGCGTCCTGGTCGCGGTCGGTGGCGTTGACGTCCAGGTGCAGCCGCGGCTTGCCGGGGTCGGGCTCGGCCACCGGGGCGAACACCAGCGTGGGGGCCGCGCCGCCGAAACCGGCCTCCGGGCCGATCTCCACCGCCCCGTCGTCGTCGCGGCCGAGCACCCGGTAGCCCAGCACCTCCGCCCACCAGGCGGCGAGCGTCTCGGGGTCCCGGCTGTCGACGACGATCTCGCTCAGGCGGCAGGCCACCCGGTCACCGTAGGGCGGGCGGCGGGGACGCGCGGGGTCAGTAGCCTCGACGGCGTGCGCATCGTCCGCTTCGCCTCGCCCTCGGGCATGTCCTTCGGCGTCCTCGACGGCGACGGCCAGGTCGCCCAGATCGAGGGCCACCCGTTCGGGACCATCTCCTTCACCGGCCAGCGGTTCGCCCAGGCCGACGTCCGGCTGCTCTCGCCGATCCTGCCGAGCAAGGTCGTCTGCGTCGGCAAGAACTACGCCGACCACGTGAAGGAGATGAACACCGGCGACGCCCCGGAGCGGCCGCTGCTGTTCCTCAAGCCCTCGACGTCGGTCATCGGCCCCGGCGACGCCATCCGCATCCCGGCCGGCAGCACCAACGTGCACCACGAGGTCGAGCTCGCCGTCGTCATCGGCGCCCGCGGCGCGCGCAACCTGACGCCCGAGCAGGTCCCGGGCAGCGTCTTCGGCTACACGATCGCCAACGACGTCACCGAGCGGGACATGCAGAAGGCCGACGGGCAGTGGACCCGCGCGAAGGGCTTCGACTCGTTCTGCCCGCTGGGCCCGTGGATCGAGACCGACCTGCGGGGCCTGGCCAAGGACCCGGCCGACCTGGAGATCACCTGTACCGTCGACGGCGAGCCGCGGCAGGCCGGGCGCACCAGCCAGCTGCTGTTCGACGTCCCGACGCTGGTCTCCTACATCTCGCAGGTGATGACGCTGCTCCCCGGCGACGTCGTCCTCACCGGCACCCCGGCCGGGGTCGGGCCGATCCGGCCCGGCCAGCGGGTCGAGTGCTCGATCGAGGGCCTGGGCTCCCTGGCCAACACGGTCAGCGGCGCCGACACCGCCTCCACCGCGGGCGGCGCGCGATGACGGGCGTGCGCACCCGGTTCTGCCCCTCGCCGACGGGCATGGTGCACGTCGGCCTGCTGCGCACCGCGCTGTTCAACTGGGCGCACGCGCGGCACACCGGCGGCACGTTCGTCTTCCGCATCGAGGACACCGACGCCGCCCGCGACTCCGAGGAGTCCTACCGGCACCTGCTCGACTGCCTGCGCTGGCTGGGCCTGGACTGGGACGAGGGCCCCGAGGTCGGCGGCCCGCACGGCCCCTACCGGCAGTCGGAGCGCTCCGAGGTCTACCGCGAGGTGGCGCAGAAGCTGCTCGCGGCGGGGCACCTCTACGAGTCCTTCTCCACCAACGAGGAGGTCGAGGCGCGGCGCCTGGCCGCCGGGCAGGACCCCAAGCTCGGCTACGACAACGCCGACCGGTTCCTCACCGACGCGCAGAAGACCGCCTTCCGCGCCGAGGGCCGCGAGCCGGTGCTGCGGCTGCGGATGCCCGACGAGGACCTGTCCTGGACCGACCTGGTCCGCGGCGAGGTGCGCTTCGCCGCGGGATCCGTGCCCGACTTCGTCGTCGTCCGGGCCAACGGCGCGCCGCTCTACCCGTTCGTGAACCCCGTCGACGACGCCCTCATGGGCATCACCGACGTGCTGCGCGGCGAGGACCTGCTGCCCTCGACCCCCCGCCAGCTCGCGCTCTACGCAGCCCTGCAGGACGTCGGGGTCGCCGCCGGCACCCCGCGCTTCGGCCACCTGCCCTACGTCACCGGCGAGGGCAACAAGAAGCTGTCCAAGCGCGACCCGCAGTCCAACGTCGACGTGTACCGCGAGCGCGGTTTCCTGCCCGAGGGGTTCGCCAACTACCTGGCGCTGCTGGGCTGGTCGATCGCCGAGGACCGCGACGTGTTCTCCACCGCCGAGATGGTCGAGGCCTTCGACGTCACCCGGGTCAGCGCCAACCCGGCCCGCTTCGACGTCAGGAAGGCCGAGGCGATCAACGCCACCCACGTCCGCGAGCTGCCGGTGGAGGAGTACGTCGCCCGCGTGGTGCCCTTCCTCGCCGGCGCCGGGCTGGTCACCGACCCGCCGACGGCCGAGCAGGACCGGGTGCTGCGCGCGATCGCCCCGATGGCGCAGGAGCGGACGGTCGTCCTCTCCGACGCCGTCGGCCTGCTCGGCTTCCTCTTCACCGAGGAGGTGGCCGTCGACCCGGCCGCGGCGGCCAAGAACCTGCGCCCCGACGACGGCGCGGTGCTCGACGCGGCGGCCGGCGCGCTGCGCGACCTGGCCGACTGGAGCGCCGCCGGCATCGAGCAGGCGCTCAAGGCCGCGCTGGTCGAGGGCCTGGGCCGCAAGCCGCGGCAGGCGTTCGGGCCGGTGCGGGTGGCGGTGAGCGGCCGCACGGTGTCCCCGCCGCTGTACGAGTCGATCGAGCTGCTCGGCCGCGAGCGCACGCTGGCCCGGCTGGCGGCGGCCCGCGCGGCGACGGGGGGCACGACGGGGGACACGGCGGGGTGACCGTCCCGCCCTGGGGACCGCCGCCCCCGGACCGCCCGCCGGCCCCGGAGGACGAGCCCTACACCGGCCCGCCGCCCACCGGCCCGTACGGGGCGCCGCCGCAGGTCCCGGGCACGCCGTACGGGGCGGCTCCGTGGGCGCCGGCCGGGGGAGGAGGGGCCGGGCCGGTGCCCTGGCCGCTGGGTCCCGTGGCGCTGCCGCCGGGACCGCACGGCCCGGCCGGGCACGGCCCGTTCCCGCCCGGCCCCCTCCCGCACGGCCCGTTCCCGCCCGGTCCCCACCCGCACGCCCCGTTCCCGTCCGCGCCCCTCCCTCCCGGCGTCGCGCTGGCCCCGCCGCCCGGGACGCCGCCGCACGACGTGCCGCAGCCCTACCTGCTTGCGATGCGCGCGCGGGACTGGGGCTGGTGGCGGCCGGTGCTGGGCCTGCTGCTGTTCACCGTCGCCTACGGGGTCGCGGCGTTCGTCGTGGTCCTCGCCGTGCTGCTCACCGGCGTCACGCCGGACCTGCAGCTGCTCGACCTGGTCGACCCCGGCGTGCTGCTGCTCACCAACCTCTCGCTGATCGTCGCGATCCCCATCGTCTGGCTGGCGTGGGTGGCCGCCCACGGCATGGCGCCGGGGTGGTCGTCGTCGGTGCTCGCCCGGCTGCGCTGGCGGCTGTTCGCGCCGCTCACCCTCCGGGCGCTGGGCACCCTCGGCGTCGGCATCGCGCTGTCGGTCGCCCTCGGCTACCTGTTCGACGACGGCGAGGTCACCGGCCCGGTCGACGATCTGGCCTGGCTGCTGCTGGTCGTGGTCCTCACCACGCCGCTGCAGTCGGCGGCCGAGGAGTACGTCTTCCGCGGCTACCTGAGCCAGGCGATCGCCGGCTGGATCCGCGACCCGCGCGCCGGCGCCGTGGTGGCCGCGGTGGTCACCGCCGCGCTGTTCTCGCTGGCCCACGCGCCGGGCGACGTCGTCACCTTCCTCGACCGGTTCGCCTTCGGGCTGGCCGCCTCGGCAGTGGTCTTCCTCACCGGCGGCCTCGAGGCGGCGATCGTGCTGCACGCGGTCAACAACGTGCTGGTGTTCCTCCTGGCCGGGACCCTGGGCGAGGACGTCGCCACGGAGGAGGTCCCGGCCGGGGTCGGGCTGCTGTACCTGCTGGTCACGCTCGTGTCGATGGGCGCCTACGTCGCGCTCGTGGCCGCCTCCCGCCGCCGGCTGCGGTTCGAGACCCTGACCGGGGCGCTGGACCTGCGCGTCCCGGCCGTCGACCCGCGGACCGGGGGGTGGTGACACGGGCTCCGGGAACGTCGGGTATCGTCTTCCCCGGCGCCGCGAGGTGCCCGCCAACACCTTGGGGTATGGGGTAATTGGCAGCCCGACGGATTCTGGCTCCGTTAGTCTAGGTTCGAGTCCTGGTACCCCAGCGAGGAAGCACCACCTCCTCAACAGCACGACCCGCACCACCGCACGGCCCCGTCGTCTAGCGGCCCAGGACGCCGCCCTCTCACGGCGGTAGCGAGGGTTCGAATCCCTTCGGGGCTACAGCGCAGCGAGAGCCCCCGGTCACCGACCGGGGGCTCTCGCCGTTCCCAGGGCCGGTCGCCCGGACCCGGTCGCGGGTGCCGGTGCGGGGCGTGGCAGGATGGATCTCGTCCGGCCCCGTCGTCTAGCGGTCCAGGACGCCGCCCTCTCACGGCGGTAGCGAGGGTTCGAATCCCTTCGGGGCTACAGCGCAGCAGGGCCCCCGGCCACCCGGCCGGGGGCCCTGCGCCGTTCCCGGCCCCCGAGTGGCCCATGATCGCGAGCGGACGTAGCGTTCCCAGGGCCCCATCCCGGGCCGGGAACGGAGGCGGACCTGGTGATCCGGACCAGTCGACGGCTGGCCGACGGCCGCGAGATCGTCTACTTCGACGCGGACGGCACGCCCGCCCGCGTCGCCGAGGACACCCGCGACCTGCCGCCCGTCGGCACCCACTCGCAGCTGCGCCGGGACGCGCTGCTCGGCGAGTGGGTCGTGATCGCCGCCCACCGGCAGACGCGCACCTTCCTGCCGCCGGCCGACCAGTGCCCGCTGTGCCCGTCGCGGCCCGGCCGGCCCACCGAGGTGCCCGAGGCCGACTACCAGGTCGCCGTCTTCGAGAACCGCTTCCCGTCGCTGTCGACCGCGGTCGACCGCGACGTGCCGCCCACCGCGCCCGGGGCCCCGCTGGCCGAGCTGCGCCCCGGGTTCGGCCGCTGCGAGGTGGTGCTGTTCACCAGCGACCACGACCAGCACTTCGCCGGGCTGGGCCGCGACCGCGCGCGGCTGGTGATCGACGTCTGGGCCGACCGCACCGCGGAGCTCGGTGGCATCGACGGCGTCGAGCAGGTCTTCTGCTTCGAGAACTCCGGCGAGGAGATCGGGGTGACGCTGTCGCACCCCCACGGGCAGATCTACGCCTACCCGTTCGTGACCCCGCGGGTGGAGAAGGTGCTCGCCTCGGTGCGCCGGCACCGCGAGGAGACCGGCGGGGACCTGTTCGCCGAGGTCGTGGAGTCCGAGCGCACCGGGCCGCGGGTGGTGGCGGCGAACGAGCACTGGGTGGCCTTCGTCCCGGCCGCGGCGCGCTGGCCCTACGAGGTGCAGCTGTTCCCCACCCGCCGGGTGCCCGACCTGCCCGCCCTCGACGACGCGCAGCGGGACGCGCTGGCCGAGGTCTACCTCGACGTCCTCGGCCGCTTCGCGCACCGCATGGACACCCCGATGCCCTACATCGCCGCGTGGAACCAGGCGCCGGTGCGCACCGGGCGGGAGGACTGGTGGCTGCACCTGCAGCTGTTCTCGCTGCGCCGCGCGCCGGGCAAGCTCAAGTACCTGGCGGGCTCGGAGTCGGGGATGGGCGCGTTCATCACCGACACCAACCCCGAGGACGTCGCCGAGCAGCTGCGGAACGTGGTGGTCCCGTGAGTGGGCTGCCCACCGACGAGGAGGCCGCGGCCCGCGCCGTCGCCGCGTTCACCGAGCGGTTCGGCGCCGCGCCCGAGGGCGTCTGGGCCGCGCCCGGGCGGGTCAACGTCATCGGCGAGCACACCGACTACAACGGCGGGCACGTGCTGCCGGTCGCCCTGCCGCACACCACCCGGGCCGCGGTCGCCCGCCGCGACGACGGCCGGCTCGTCCTCGTCTCCGCCCAGCACCCCGGCGCGGACGCCGACGTCGCGGTCGCCGACCTCGAGCCGGGCACCCCGGGGGGCTGGGCCGGCTACCCGGCCGGCGTCGTCCACCAGCTGCGCGAGGCGGTGCCCGGGGGCCTGAGCCTGCTGGTCGACGGCGACGTCCCGGCCGGCGCGGGGCTGTCGTCGTCGGCGGCGCTGGAGTGCGCCGTCGCCGTGGCCCTGCGCGACCTGCTGGACCTGGATCTCGGCCCGGACGAGCTGGTCGACGTCGCCCGGCGGGCCGAGAACGACTTCGTCGGCGCGCCCACCGGGATCCTCGACCAGTCCGCGTCGGTGCTGTGCACCGCCGGGCACGCGCTGCACCTGGACACCCGCGACCGCGGCAGCGAGCAGGTGCCCCTCGACCTCGAGGCGGCGGGCCTGGCGCTGCTGGTGGTCGACTCGGGCACCACCCACAGCCACGCCGACGGCGGCTACGGCGACCGGCGCCGCGAGTGCGAGGAGGCCGCCCGGCGGCTGGCCGTCGGCCTGCTCTGCGAGGCGCCCGGCGTCGACGCCCTCGCGCCGCTGGACGACGGCACCGGGCGCGGCGCGCTGCTGCTGCGCCGGGCCCGCCACGTGGTCACCGAGGACGCCCGCGTCGCGGAGGTCGTCGGCCTGCTGCGGGCCGGCGGCGACCCGCGGGAGGTCGGCCCGGTGCTCACCGCCGGGCACGCCTCGCTGCGCGACGACTTCGAGGTGTCGGTGCCCGAGCTCGACGCGATCGTCGAGACGGCGCTGGCCGCCGGGGCGCACGGTGCGCGCATGGTGGGCGGCGGCTTCGGCGGGAGCGCGGTCGCGCTCGTCGACGCCGCGGCCGTCGACGACGTCGCCGCCGCCGTCACCGGGCGCGCCGGCGCCACCCGTTCCTACGTCGTGGTCCCCTCCGCGGGGGCCCGCCGCCTGTCCTGACCTGACCCGAGGGAGGCCCGAGTGGACGACCTGAGACTGGACGCGGGGTTCGTCGACTACCTGCTGGTGGCCGTCTACTTCGCCGTCGTGCTGATGATCGGCGCCGCCGCCCGCCGGCGGGTGTCCGACAGCCTGGACTTCTTCCTGTCGGGCCGCTCGCTGCCCGCCTGGATCACCGGCCTGGCGTTCATCTCCGCCAACCTGGGCGCGGTCGAGATCGTCGGCATGTCGGCCAACGGCGCGCAGTACGGCATGAGCACCGTGCACTACTTCTGGATCGGCGCGGTCCCGGCCATGCTGTTCCTGGGCGTGGTGATGATGCCCTTCTACTACGGGTCGAAGGTCCGCAGCGTCCCGGAGTTCATGCGCCGCCGGTTCGGCACCGGCGCCCACCTGGTCAACGCGCTCAGCTTCGCCACCGCGCAGATCCTCATCGCCGGCATCAACCTGTTCCTGCTCGCCACGATCGTCAACGCCCTGCTCGGCTGGCCGCTGTGGGTGTCGCTGATCGTCGCGGCGGCCGTGGTGCTCAGCTACATCACCCTCGGCGGGCTGTCGGCGGCGATCTACAACGAGGTCCTGCAGTTCTTCGTCATCGTCGCCGCGCTGCTGCCGCTGACCCTCATCGGCCTGCACCGCGTCGGCGGCGTCGGCGGTCTGGTCGACAAGGTCACCGACGCCGGACGCGCCGAGGAGCTCAGCTCGTGGCCGGCCACGGAGCTCTCCGGCATCGAGAACCCGGTCCTGTCGGTCATCGGCATCGTCTTCGGCCTCGGGTTCGTGCTGTCGTTCGGCTACTGGACGACGAACTTCGTCGAGGTCCAGCGGGCCATGGCGACCAAGTCGATGTCCGCGGCGCGCAGCACGCCGGTCATCGGGTCCTTCCCGAAGATGTTCGTGCCGTTCATCGTGGTGGTCCCGGGCATCATCGCCACGGTCCTGGTGCCGGAGGTCATCGAGGCCCGGGCCACCGCCGACGCGGAGTTCGACTACAACAACGCGCTGCTCATGCTGATCCGCGACACCCTGCCCAACGGCCTGCTCGGTGTCGCGCTCGCCGGCCTGCTGGCGGCCTTCATGGCCGGCATGGCGGCCAACATCTCCGCCTTCAACACGGTCTTCAGCTACGACCTGTGGCAGCAGTACGTGAAGAAGGACCGGCCCGACCACTACTACCTGGTCGTGGGCCGGTGGGCGACCGTCGGCGCCACCGTGGCCGCCATCGGGACGGCGATCATCGCGTCGGGCTACACGAACCTGATGGACTACCTGCAGACGCTGTTCGGCTTCTTCAACGCCCCGCTGTTCGCCACGTTCATCCTCGGCATGTTCTGGAAGCGGATGACGGCGACGGCCGGCTGGGCGGGCCTGGTGTCCGGGACGCTGGCCGCGGTCACCGTCGCCTTCCTCAGCGAGGACGCGTTCGGGGCGGCGTCGCTGGGTGTGCTCCCCATCAGCGGCCAGGGCGCGAGCTTCGTCGCCGCGAGCGCCGCGTTCCTCGTCGACATCGTGGTCAGCGTCGTGGTCAGCCAGGTCACCGCGCCCAAGCCGGTGGCCCAGCTCGCCGGGCTCGTCTACTCCGAGACCCCGAAGGAGCAGCGGACCGACCCCGACGCGCACCGGCTGCCCTGGTACCAGTCGCCGACCAAGCTCGCCGGCATCTCGCTGGTGATGGTCATCATCCTCAATGTCATCTTCCGCTGACGGCAGGAGTCCGGTCATGAGCAGCAGCACCTCGCGCTCCGGCGCTCCGGCGCACCAGGCGGGCGCGTTCGACGTCCGCAACGTCATCGCCGCACTCATCGGCTTCTACGGCGTCGTGCTGGTCCTCGCGGGCCTGTTCGGGAACTCGCCGGCCGAGCAGGAGAAGACCGGTGACGTCAACGCCAACCTGTGGGCGGGCCTGGCCATGATCGTGTTCGCGGCCGCGTTCGCGCTGTGGTCGCGGCTGCGCCCCATCGTCGTCGAGGCCCCGCCGGACCGGCAGGACCCCGAGGACGACGGCAGCGGCCGTACGGTCCCCGGGCACTGACCCCTCGGGCCCGCCGTCCCCACGGACGGCGGGCCCGGGCGCCGCTCAGCAGAGCAGCGCGGCGGCCACCGACTCCAGGTTGCCGCAGACCTCCACGGAGGGCGGGACCCCGCCGGTGTCCTCGACGGCGGGTTCGGCCGGGGGCGTCGTCCCGGTCACGGGCTCGTCGCTGCTCAGCTGCACGAGCAGGACGATGCCCACGGTGACGGCGGCCGCCATGAGGACGGCGATGACGGCGATGAGCATGCGGTGCGTGGCGGCCCACGCGCCGGCCGGGTGGTGGACGGGCACGGTCATCGGGAGCCCCTCTCCGGGTGCGGCCGTGCCGCCCCTGAGGCGCCGGTCCCGGGCGTGGCACACCCGGGGACGACGACGCTGCACCTCCGCCGCGACAGGCGGAATACGTCAGAGTGCGTATCCCGCGGGCGCGGCCGGGCGGCCTAGCGTGACCGGCACGGCCGACGGGGGGTCCGCCATGGCCACCGGGCACCTGCGCGCGCGGGACGCCGAGGACCTGCTCGCCCTGCTCCGGGCGGCGCGGTCCCTGGACCCCGGGCCCGTGCTGCCCTGGGGGCTGCTCGAGGGGTTGCTGCGCCTGGTCCCCGCGGACCTCGACCTGACCTGCCGGCTGGTCGACCACCGGGACCTGCGGACCGTCGTCGTCCAGGGCGTGCTGGCCGACGGGACGCGCGGTGTCGAGCGCGCCGGTGAGGACGCGCTGACGGGCCCCTCCGGCCGGCTGCGCTCCCCGCTGCTCGGGCCGCGGCCCCAGCGCGCGCTCCGGCGCGTCCTGTCCGCCGCGGACCACCACCCGGGCGACGGCGGCGGCCCGCTGTACCCCGAGGTGACCACCGACGTGCCCGGCGAGCTCGTGCTGCCGCTGCGGGCGCCGCTCGGCGAGCTGCCGGCCCTGCTGTTCCTCCGGTCCGACGGCACCCCGTTCGGCGCGCGGGACCGGCGGCTGCTGGAGCTGGCCCGTCCGCACCTGCTGGAGCTGTGGCTGGACGCCGAGCACCGCCGGGCGGGCGTGCCGCGGCTGACCGCGCGCGAGTGGGAGGTGCTCGGTCTGGCCGGCGCGGGGCTGTACGCCGAGGAGATCGCCGCGGCCCTGCGCATCGCCGTCGGCACGGTGCGCAAGCACGCCGAGCACATCCGGGAGAAGTGCGGGACCCACACCGTCGCCGAGGCGGCCGCCCGGTGCCTGCCGTACGGGCCGGGACCGGGTCAGCCGGTCGTGCGGTGGGGCGGCTGACCCGGTCCCGGAGCCGTCGGCGGAACGGGGTGGTCAGCAGATCGGCTTGGCCAGGACGATCGTCATCGCGCCGGGCAGGGTGCACGGGTCGTCGGCCGGGGCCTCCGGGACCGGCACCGGTGCGGCCGGGGCGGGGTCGTCGGCACCGGTCAGCAGCACCGTCAGGGTGACGGCCGCGGCGACGGCGAGGGTGGCCGCGATCGCGAACAGGACGAGCAGGGAGCGGTGGGCGGCGGCCCAGGCGGCGGCCGGGCCGTGGGTGGCGGTGGTCATCGGGAGGCCTCTCCGGTGCGGTACGGGACCGCCCTGGGATGCGCTGGTCCCGGCGGTTCGTGGCCGGGGAGGCTGACGCTCCGCCGGCGCAGGTCCGGGCGGAATACGCCGCGGGGCGTATCCCGGGGACCGGCGGGCGGCCCAGGGTCGGGGCCACCGGCCGGCGGCGGGAGCTCCCATGGGCAGCGGCCACCTGCGCGAGGGCGACCCGGACGCCCTGCTCGACGTGCTGGCGACGGCGTGGCACGACGACCCGGGCCGGTGTTCCCGTGGGCGCTCCTCGACGGACTGCTGCGGCTGGTCCCGTGCGACGTCGACCTGAGCTACCAGGTGCACGACGTCCGGGACCGGCAGTCGCTCCTGCTGCAGGGCGTGATGCCCGACGGGACCCGCGGCTTCCTCACCCTCGAGCCGCAGGACCCCGACGAGGACCGCTTCTGGCAGCTGTGGTGCACGTCGACGTGCAGCTGGCCGCAGCGCACCGGCGACCTGCGCAGCGTCGTCCACACCGGTGACTTCTTCCCCACCGACCGGGCCCGCCTGGCCGACCCGATGCACGCCGAGGTGCTGACGGGGTGCACGGCGGAGCTGATGGTGTCGCTGCCCGCGCCGCCCGGCGAGGCGCGCCGCCTGCTGTTCAACCGCTGGGACCGGCCCTTCACCGAGCGGGACCGGTCGCTGCTCGAGCTGGCCCGCCCGCACGTCCTGGAGCTGCTGCTCGACGCGGAGCGGCGGCGGGCCGGCGTCCCGCCGCTGACGCCCCGGGAGTGGGAGGTGCTGGCGCTGTTCGGAGCCGGCCTGTCGCGGGAGGAGGTGGCCGGCGCGCTGTGGCTGTCGGTGGGCACCGTGCGCAAGCACGCCGAGCACATCCGGGAGAAGTGCGGGACCCACACCGTCGCCGAGGCGGCCGCCCGCGCGCTGCCGCACGCGCCGTCGTCGGTGGTGCGCCGGCTCAGTCGTCCAGGACGGTGACCGGCACCCGCTGCACGAGGTTGTTGGCCATGCCCTGGCGGTTCCACGGCTGCTCGACCGGCTGCGGGCCCTCGGCGTCGGCGGCGCGCACGACCAGCTCGTACCCGCCGGGCTCCGCGTCCCAGGTGCAGGTCCAGGCCCGCCACGCGTGCGGGTGCGCGGGGTCGGCCGGCGCGAGGGCGGCCGGGGTCCAGGTGGCCCCGCCGTCGGTGCTCACCTCGACGGCGGTCAGCGGGGCGCGGCCGGACCACGCCCGGCCGGTGAGCGTCACGGGGCCGGGCCGCAGGAACCGCTCGCGGGTCATGAAGTCGGGGAAGCCGGGCGGGGCCAGCAGGGCCCGCGGGGCGATCCGGGTGACCGGCACCCCGGCCTCGTGCGCCTCGGTCTTCAGCCGGTAGGCGGCCGCGTTCTGGAACCCGTCGAAGGGGTGCTCGAGCACCTCGACCCGGGTCAGCCACTTCACGTGCGCCATGCCGTACCAGCCGGGCACCAGCAGCCGTAGCGGCGCCCCGTGCTGGGGCGGCAGGGGAGCGCCGTTCACGGCCCACACCAGCAGCACGTCGGGACGCAGCGCCTCGGCCAGCGGCAGGCCGCGGGCGTAGTCCTGCTCGACGCCGCGCTCGACCCCGTGGTCGGCGCCGGTGAAGGCGACGTCGACCGCGGCGGGGGAGACGCCGGCCTCCTCCAGCAGCGGTGCCAGCGGCGTGCCGGTCCACTCGGCGTTGCCGACGGCCTCGAGCAGCCACGGCTGGCTCACCGGGCGGGGCTCGAGCCGGGCGCGGCCGTTGCCGGCGCACTCGAGCAGCACCCGTGAGGTGACCGCCGGCCGGCGGCGCAGGTCGTCGAGGTCCAGCCGCAGCGGCCGCTCGACCGCGCCGGTGACCTCCAGCCGCCAGGTCGCCGGGTCGACCGCGGGGATGTCGTAGTGGGTGAGCACGTAGTGGAGGCCCGGCGGCGTGACGTCGTAGCGCAGCGCCTCGAGCGGCAGGCCGTGGTTGCGGGTGGCCAGCGCCAGCTCGTCCAGGCCGATGCCCTCACCGGGCCCGGCGATCCGGGCGCGCCCGCGCTGCCGGGGCTCCGTGGCGGTCATGCGGGCAGTCTCCGCCCCGCCGCGGGCGCGGTGAACCCCTCACCCGGCCGCGCGGGCGATCGCCGCCGCCGTCTCCAGGACGGCGCCGACCACCTCGGGGCTCGGCCGGCGGCCCAGCCGCTCGACCGGGCCGGAGATCGACACCGCGCCGAGCACGGTGCCCGCCGGGTCGCGCACCGGCGCCGACAGCGAGGCGACGCCGGCCTCGCGCTCGGCCACGCTGTGCGCCCACCCGCGCCGGCGGACGTCGAGCAGCGTGCGGGCGGTGAAGCTGGCCTGCGGCAGCAGCGGCGTGACCTCCTCCGGCGGCGCGAAGGCCAGCAGCGCGTGCGCCGCCGACCCCGCCGTCATGGGCAGCCGCGCGCCCACCGGCACGGTGTCGCGCAGGCCGTGCGCCCGCTCGGCGGCGGCGACGCACACCCGCGACCCGCCCTCGCGCACGTAGAACTGGGCGCTCTCCCCGCTGGCGTCGCGCAGCGCCGGGAGGTGCCGGCCGGCGACCCGGGCGAGGTCGGCGCTGCCGTGGCTGAGCTCGGCCAGGGCGGGACCAGGCGCCCAGGTCCCCGCCGGCGTCCGCCGGAGCAGGCGGTGGCCCTCGAGCGCGACGGCCAGCCGGTGGGCGGTCGCCCGCGGCAGGTCGGTGCGCGCGACGAGGTCGGCGAGCGACGCCGGCTCCTGCGCGACGGCGCGGAGGATGGCCACTGCTTTGTCCAGAACGGCGACGGGGTTAGGCTGTCCCACACAGCGATACTCCCATCCCACAGAATGAGACGCCACCGTGGGATGACCCCGACCGGGAGGGACCCCGTGCCGAAGACCCTGGCGGAGAAGGTCTACGACGCCCACGTCGTGCGCAGTGCCGCGGGCGAGCCGGACCTGCTCTACATCGACCTGCACCTCGTGCACGAGGTCACCAGCCCGCAGGCGTTCGACGGGCTCCGGGCCGCCGGCCGCCGCGTGCGCCGGCCCGAGCTCACCATGGCCACCGAGGACCACAACGTCCCCACGCTCGACGTCCTCGCGCCGATCGCCGACCCGGTCAGCCGGGCGCAGGTCGAGGCGCTGCGGAGGAACGCGGCGGAGTTCGGCATCCGGCTGGCCCCGATGGGCGACCGCGACCAGGGCATCGTGCACGTCATCGGCCCGCAGCTCGGGCTGACCCAGCCGGGCACGACGATCGTCTGCGGCGACAGCCACACCTCGACGCACGGCGCGTTCGGCGCGCTGGCGTTCGGCATCGGCACCAGCGAGGTCGAGCACGTCCTGGCCACCCAGACGCTGCCGCAGCACCGGCCGAAGCAGATGGCGGTCACGGTGAACGGGCAGCTGCCCGAGGGCGTGTGGTCGAAGGACGTCATCCTCGCCGTCATCGCGCGGATCGGCACCAACGGCGCCGCGGGCCACGTCATCGAGTACCGCGGCAGCGCCGTCGAGGCGCTGTCGATGGAGGCCCGGATGACGATCTGCAACATGTCGATCGAGGCCGGCGCCCGCGCCGGGATGATCGCCCCCGACGAGACGACGTTCGCCTACCTGCAGGGCCGCCCGCACGCCCCGCAGGGCGCCGACTGGGACGCCGCCGTCGCCCACTGGCGGACGCTGCGCACCGACGAGGGCGCCGTCTTCGACACCGAGGTGGTCCTCGACGCCGCCGAGCTGTCGCCGTTCGTCACCTGGGGCACCAACCCCGGCCAGGGCCTGCCGCTGACCGGGCGGGTGCCCGACCCGGCCGAGTTCGCCGACGACAACGAGCGCCGCGCCGCCGAGCAGGCGCTGGCCTACATGGGCCTCACGCCGGGCACGCCGTTGCGCGAGATCGAGGTGGACACCGTCTTCCTCGGCTCGTGCACCAACGGCCGGATCGAGGACCTGCGCACCGCCGCCGAGCTGCTGCGCGGGAAGAAGATCGACGCCAACACCCGGATGCTCGTCGTCCCCGGGTCGATCGGGGTCAAGCAGCAGGCCGAGGCCGAGGGCCTGGACCGGGTCTTCACCGAGGCCGGCGCCGAGTGGCGCGGTGCCGGGTGCTCGATGTGCCTGGGCATGAACCCCGACCAGCTCAAGCCGGGCGAGCGGTCGGCCTCGACCAGCAACCGCAACTTCCAGGGCCGGCAGGGCAAGGGCGGGCGCACCCACCTGGTGTCGCCGTCCGTGGCCGCCGCCACCGC
Source organism: Geodermatophilus sp. SYSU D00525 (assembly GCF_054050475.1). NCBI lineage: Bacteria > Bacillati > Actinomycetota > Actinomycetes > Geodermatophilales > Geodermatophilaceae > Geodermatophilus > Geodermatophilus sp. SYSU D00525. The sequence goes on along the minus strand of NZ_JBJGZK010000004.1, from coordinate 59,415 downwards.
GCTCACCGGCCGGCTGACCGCCCCCGCCGACCTGGCCGACCTCGAGACCGCTGGAGTCTGAGCCCGATGCAGCCCTTCACCACGCACACCGGCACCGCGGCCCCGCTGCGCCGCAGTGCCGTCGACACCGACCAGATCATCCCGGCCGAGTACCTGAAGCGGATCACCCGCACCGGGTTCGAGGACGGTCTGTTCGTCGCCTGGCGCACCAACGAGCCGGACTTCGTGCTCAACCAGCCGCACCACGCCGACGCCTCGGTCCTGGTCGCCGGCCCCGACTTCGGCACCGGCTCCTCGCGGGAGCACGCCTGCTGGGCGCTGCTCGACGGCGGCTTCCGCGTCGTGATCAGCTCGCGGTTCGCCGACATCTTCCGGAACAACTCGACCAAGTCGGGCCTGCTCACCGTCGTCCTGCCGCAGGCCGACGTCGAGGCGCTGTGGCAGGCGGTCGAGGCCGACCCGGCGCTGCCGGTGACGGTCGACCTGCAGGCCAAGACGGTCGCCTACGGCGACACCACCGTGCCGTTCGAGGTCGACGACTACGTCCGCTGGCGGCTGCTGGAGGGGCTGGACGACGTCGGGCTCACCGAGCGCCACCTGGCCGACGTCGAGGCCTACGAGGCGCAGCGCCCGTCCTGGCTGCCCAGGGCGCTCCCGGCCCTCCCTGCCTGACGCCCGCCGGCCCCGGCGCCCCTCAGGCGGGGGCGTCGGGGTCGGGGCCGAGGTCGCGGTAGTAGTCGGCGAGCAGCGCGCCGGGGCGCCCGCCCAGCGCCCACACGCTGCCCTTGGCCGCCGGCGGGTACAGCCGCCCGGCGACGCCCTCCCAGCGGACGCCGAGGCTCATCAGCACCGACGGGATCGCCCCGCCCTGGCTGCACACCACGGCGACCCCGGCGCCCTCCCGTGGCTCCAGCAGCCGCTCGACGGCGGCCAGGCCCGCCTGCGGGTCGGCGGCGAACTCCTCCTCGCCGAGCTCCGGCAGGTCACGCACGGGCAGCCCGGTCCGCTCGCCCAGCGGCTCCAGGGTCTGCCGGCAGCGCACCCGGGCGGCGGTGAGCAGCTCGACCGGCCCGAACGCCGGCAGGACGTCGGCCAGCTGCCGTGCCTGCCGCCACCCCTTGGTGTCCAGCGGCCGCTCGTCGTCGGGGCCGTCCCAGTCGCTGCGGCTGCCGGCCTTGGCGTGGCGCACCAGCAGCACCGACGGCGCCCGCGGGACGTCGGCGCGGGTCAGGTCGGCCAGCACCCGCCGGTCGTGCTCGTGGGTGACCAGCGCGGCGGCCGCGCCGAGCGGCAGCCAGCGCAGCTCGTCCACCTCGTCGTTGGGCTCGAACGGGTGCTCGGTGCCGACCGCCTGCATGAGCCAGTAGTCCACGTGCTTGGGCCCGGCGGCCACCTCGTAGCGGGTGCGCAGGCTGCGGCGGCCCACCACCACCTGCAGGCCGGTCTCCTCGACGACCTCCCGCACCGCCGCGGCCAGGGCGTTCTCCCCGGCGTCGAGCTTGCCCTTGGGCAGCGACCAGTCGTCGTAGCGCGGCCGGTGCACGAGCGCGGCCTCGACGCCGCCGTCGCCGGCCGGCCGCCAGACCACCCCGCCGGCGGCCGCGACGACGGCCGTGCGCTCAGCCGGCATGCTCGGTCACCCGGTGCATGAGGGCGGCCTGGTAGTCCCGGGACCCGATGCGGGCCCAGTGGCCCTCGGGGCCGAGCTCCCAGCAGCGCACGCCGGGGGCCATGGCGGCGTCGAACACCGCCTGCAGCTCCCGCTGGGCGGGGTCGTCGCACACGCGCAGCAGCACCTCGACCCGGCGGTCGAGGTTGCGGTGCATGAGGTCGGAGCTGCCGATCCACCACTCCGGCTCACCCGCGTTGGCGAACGACATGACCCGCGAGTGCTCGAGGAAGCGGCCCACGATCGAGCGCACCCGGACGGTCTCGCTCAGCCCGGGGACGCCCGGGCGCAGCGCGCAGATGCCGCGGATGAACAGCTCCACCGGCACCCCGGCGCGGGAGGCCTCGTAGAGCGCGTCGATGACCTGCTCGTCGACCAGCGAGTTCACCTTGAATCGGATGCCGGACGGGCGGCCCTCGGCGGCGTGCCGCGCCTCCCGGCGGATCTTCTCCACCAGCCCGGCGCGGACGCCGTGCGGCGCCACCATCAGCTGCCGGTAGGTGGTCTGCCGCGAGTAGCCGGTGAGCACGTTGAACAGGTCGGTGAGGTCGGCGCCCACCCGCGGGTCGGCGGTGAGGATGCCGAGGTCCTCGTAGAGCCGCGCCGTCTTCGGGTTGTAGTTGCCGGTGCCGATGTGGCAGTAGCGGCGGATCACGCCGCTCTCCCGGCGCACCACCAGCGCCGTCTTGCAGTGCGTCTTCAGCCCGACCAGGCCGTAGACGACGTGGCAGCCGGCCCGCTCCAGCGACCGGGCCCAGCTGATGTTCGCCTCCTCGTCGAAGCGCGCCTTCACCTCGACCAGGACGACCACCTGCTTGCCGAGCTCCGCGGCGGTGATCAGCGCGTTGACGATGGGGGAGTCCCCGGAGGTGCGGTACAGCGTCTGCTTGATCGCCAGCACGTGCGGGTCCTCGGCGGCCTGCTCGATGAAGCGCTGCACGCTCGTGGCGAACGAGTGGTACGGGTGGTGGACCAGCACGTCGCCCTCGCGCAGCGTGGCGAACACGCTCATCGGCGTCTCGCCCTCGGACAGCCGCGGGTGGGTGGCCGGCACGAACGGCTCGTCCTTGAGCTCGGGACGGTCGATGTCGTACAGCGCCCACAGCGAGGCCAGGTCGAGCAGCCCGGGCACGGTGACGACGTCGTGCGGGCTGACCTCGAGCTCGGAGACGAGGACGTCGAGGATCTGCGGGTCCATCGTCTCGGTGACCTCGAGCCGGACCGCGGGGCCGAACCGGCGGCGGGCGAGCTCGCGCTCGAGGGCCTGCAGCAGGTCCTCGTCGCGGTCCTCCTCCACCTCGAGGTCGGCGTTGCGCGTGACCCGGAACAGGTGGTGGTCGATCACGTCGAGGCCGGGGAAGAGCAGCGACAGGTGCGCGGCGATGAGGTCCTCGAGGGGCAGGAACGTCGCCTGCGCGTCGACCGGCCCCACCGGCACGAACCGCGGCACGTTGTTGGGCACCTTGAGCCGGGCGAAGCGCGGCGCGCCGGACTCCGGGTCGCGCACCACGACGGCGAGGTTGAGCGACAGGCCGCTGATGTAGGGGAACGGGTGCGCCGGGTCGACGGCCAGCGGGGTGAGGACCGGGAACACCTGGTCACGGAAGTACTCGCGCAGCCGCCGGGTCTCGGTCTCGGCGAGGTCGTCCCAGTGCACGATCCGGATGCCCTCGGCCTCCAGCCGTGGCGTGACGTCCTGCTCGAAGCACACGGCGTGCCGGTGCACCAGCTCCTGGGTCCGCTCGGTGACCCGGGCCAGCTGCTCGCGGATGGTCAGCCCGTCGGGGGAGCGGACGGTCAGCCCGGTGCTCTGCCGCCGCTTCAGCCCGGCGATGCGCACCATGTAGAACTCGTCGAGGTTGCCGGCGAAGATCGCGAGGAACTTGACCCGCTCCAGCAGCGGCATCGAGGCGTCCTCGGCCAGCTCGAGCACCCGCGCGTTGAAGTCCAGCCAGGACAGCTCCCGGTTGAGGAAGCGGTCCACGGGCAGCGGGGGCTGCTCGGCGGGCGCGGGGGTCTCGGGCCCGGTGGTCGGGGACGTCGTCTCGGCTGCCACCCGTTCATCGTGCCCCACGCACGTGAACGACCGGTGCCGTTCCGCGGCACCGGTCAGGCGGCCGGGCGGGGCAGCCGCGGCAGCAGCGCCGCCGTCGCCGTCCCGACGCCGAGGCCGGCGGCCGCGGCCAGGTCCGCAGGCGTGTCGACGTCGCGGCGCAGCCCCGGCCAGTCGCCGTCGAGGGGCACCGCGCCCGCGGCGGCGTGCGCGGCGGCGGAGTCCCGGCCGAACCGCGGGTCCAGGGGCACGCCGGCCGCGGTGAGCAGGGTGGTGCCGGTGCCCGCGGCGTCGGCGACGAAGCAGCGCGGCGCCGCCGCGGCCGCGGCCAGGGCGGCGGCCAGCTCCACCGGCCGCAGCGCCGGCAGGTCCGACGACAGGGCGGCGACGGGGTCCCCGCCGCCGGCCCGGGCGCCGTGGGCGAGCGCCGGGTTGAGCCCGCGGTCGGGCTCGTCGGGCACCGTGCGCGCGCCGAGCGCCCGGACGGTGGCGGCCGCGCGCTCGTCGTCGGTCACGACGACGACGTCGGCCACCGTGGGGCAGGCGCGGGCCGCGGCGACGGTGTCGGCCAGCAGCGCGAGCACCAGGTCCGCGTGCAGCCCCGGACCGCCGCCGGTCAGCGGCACGAGGCGGGTCTTGGCCGCGGACAGCCGCTTCGCCGGGACGACCAGGGACCACCGCACGGCACCATGTGAGCACACCGCCGCGGCCCGCCGCGGACGCCGGGAGGACCCCGGTGCGCACCCGGACCGGCCGGAGGGTCGATCATGTGCCGGTCGTCACGACCGAGCGGAGGTGTGCCGGTGACCGAGGAGCAGTCCTCCGGGACCACTGCGGTACAGCGGCGCGCGCTGCACGAGCGCGGCCGGCTGCCGTGGTCGCTGAAGCTGGCGGTCGCGCTCATCTACCCGACCACGTCGCTGGTGTTCCGGCTGCGCTACCGGGACGGCGACCGGCTGCCGCGCACCGGGCCGGTGCTGCTGGTGGCCAACCACGTGTCGGTGCTGGACCCGCTGGCCTGCGCGCGGCTGGTCTACGACAACGGGCGGGTGCCGCACTTCCTGGCCAAGCAGGCGGTGTTCAAGGGCGTCGTCGGCAAGATCCTCCGGCACGCCGGGCAGATCCCGGTGGCCCGCGGCTCCGCCGACGCCCGCGGCTCCCTGGCCGCCGCGGCGGCCGACCTGGAGGCGGGCAACGTCGTCGTGATCTACCCCGAGGGCTCGGTGACCCGCGACCCCGACTGGTGGCCGATGCAGGCGCGCACCGGCGTCGCGCGGCTGGCGCTGACCACCGACGCGGTGGTGCTGCCGGTGGCCCAGTGGGGCCCGCACCGGGTGCACGACTACCACACGAAGAAGCTGCACCTGCGCTTCCGGGCGCCCGCCGACTACGCCGTCGGGGAGCCGGTCGACCTGTCCGCGCTGCGGGCCGAGGTCCGCGCCGGCCGGCCGCTGACCCCGGACCTGCTCCGGGAGACCACCGACCTCATCATGGGCCGGGTGCGTGACCTGCTGTCCGGTCTCCGGGGTGAGCCGGCCCCCGCCTCGTTCGCCCCCCGGCCGGGGCGGTCGCTGCCCGGCGACCTCCCGGGGAGCGCTGCGTGAGCGAGCTGGACCGCCTCGGGCGGGGCACCCGCGCCGCCGTCCTGGGCGCCGGCTCCTGGGGCACCACCTTCGCCAAGGTGCTCGCCGACGCCGGCTGCACGGTGTCCCTGCACGCCCGCCGGGCGGAGCTGGCCCGGGCGATCGCCGAGACGGGGGAGAACGCCGAGTACCTGCCCGGCGTGCGGCTGCCCCGCGCCCTGACGGCGACCCCCGACGCCGCCGAGGCCCTCGACGGCGCCGACGTCGTCGTGCTCGCCGTCCCCTCCCAGTCGCTGCGCGCCAACCTGCTCGAGTGGACGCCGCTGCTGCCCCCGGACGCGACGCTGCTGTCGCTGATGAAGGGCGTCGAGCTCGGCACCACCAAGCGGATGAGCGAGGTGATCTGCGAGGTCACCGGCGCGGGGCCGGACCGGGTGGCGGCGCTGTCGGGGCCGAACCTGGCGCGGGAGATCGCCGAGGAGCAGCCGGCCGCCACCGTCATCGCCTGCCCGGACGGCGACCGCGCCGCCGCGCTGCAGGCCGCCTGCCACACCGTCTACTTCCGGCCGTACACCAACCAGGACCTCGTCGGCTGCGAGCTCGGCGGCGCGGTGAAGAACGTCATCGCGCTGGCCTGCGGCATCGCCGAGGGGATGGGCTTCGGCGACAACACGCGCGCCTCGCTGATCACCCGCGGCCTGGCCGAGACCACCCGCCTGGGGACGGCCCTGGGCGCGGAGCCCGCGACCTTCGCCGGGCTGGCCGGCCTGGGCGACCTCGTGGCCACCTGCAGCTCGCCGCTGTCGCGCAACCGCACGTTCGGGGAGAAGCTGGGGCGGGGCCTGTCGCTGGAGGAGGCGCAGGCCACCACCCGGCAGACCGCCGAGGGGGTCAAGAGCTGCCGCCCGGTGCTGGACCTGGCCCGCGCGCACGGCGTGGACGTGCCGGTGACCGAGGCGGTCGTCCGGGTCTGCCACGAGGGCGTGCCGGCCGCGCAGATGGTGAAGGAGATCATGTCCCGCGAGGCGAAGCCGGAGTGACCGACGGCTCCACCGGCCGAGCCGGAGGGACGCTGCCTGCCGGGTGGGGCGACGGCACCCGCTCGGTCCGGGCGGGCGACGCCCCGCCGGTACCCGGCACCCCGCTGCGCCCCTCGCCGGTGTTCGCCGCGCCCTTCCACCTCGGCGACCGGCCGCCGCGCGCCGGCGGCGCCGACGCCTATGCCCGCACCGAGCACCCCACGTTCCGGGCGTTCGAGGACGCCGTCGGCGAGCTCGACGGCGGGCGGTGCCTCGCCTTCTCCACCGGCATGGCCGCGGTCACCGCCGCGGTGACCGCGCTGGTGTCGGCCGGCGACCGGCTGGTGCTGCCCGCCGACGGCTACTACGCGACCCGGCTGCTCGCCCGCGACGAGCTGGAGCGGCTCGGGATCCGGGTGGAGTACGTGCCCACGACCAGGATCGGCGAGGTCGCCGCCCGTGGCGACCTCGACGGCGCCCGCATGGTCCTGCTGGAGACCCCCAGCAACCCGCACCTCGACGTCTGCGACGTCGCCGCGGTGGCCCGCGCGACGCGGGCGGCCGGTGCGCTGCTCGCCGTCGACAACACCACCGCCACCCCGCTCGGCCAGCGGCCGCTGGCGCTCGGCGCCCACCTCACCGTGGGCGCCGACACCAAGGCGCTCACCGGGCACAGCGACCTGCTGCTCGGCCACGTCAGCACCACCTCCGACGAGGTGTTCGACCGGCTCAAGGGCTGGCGCGACCACACCGGCAGCACGCCCGGCGCGTTCGACGCGTGGCTCGGGCACCGGTCGATGAGCACGCTGGACCTGCGGCTGGCCCGCCAGGCCGACACGGCCGCGGCGGTGGCGGAGGTCCTCGCCGGCCACCCGGCGGTGACCGGCGTCCGGTGGCCGTGGCTGGCCTCGGACCCCTCGCACGAGCTCGCCACCCGGCAGATGCTGCGGCCGGTCGGGGTCGTCTCGGCCGAGCTCGCCGACGAGGCCGCGGTGTCGCGCTTCCTCGCCGCGAGCCGGCTGTGGACGGCGGCGACCAGCTTCGGCGGGGTGCACAGCACCGTCGACCGGCGGGCGCAGTGGGGCGGGGACGCGGTCCCGGCGGGCTTCCTCCGCTTCTCCTGCGGCATCGAGGACACCCGCGACGTCGTCGCCGACCTCACCGCCGCGCTCGACGCCGTGTCCGCTGCCGCCTGACCCCGGATGAGCCGCACCACCCTCGACCGCGTCCTCGCCGCCGGCCCCGTGCTGCACGCCGGCCGGGACGGCGACTACCGGGCGCTCGCGTGGGCGGCCGGGGAGCCGCACCGGGTGCGCCGCGAGCTGGTCGGGCCGTCGTGGGAGCCGCCGCGCCGCGGGGTGCGGGCGGTCGCCTGTCTCGCGCACGTCACCGACCTGCAGCTGGCCGACGTCTGCTCGCCGGCCCGGTTCGAGTTCTTCCACCGCTTCGAGGCCGACCCGCGGATGCGCGCGCTCGTGCCCATGCACCGGCCGCAGGAGGCGCTGACCGCGCACGCCGTCGACGCGCTGGTGCGCACCCTCAACGGCCTGGCCGGCGCGCCGCGGACCGGTCAGCCGCTGCAGGTGGTGGTCACCACCGGCGACGCCATCGACAACGCGCAGTGGAACGAGCTGGAGCTGTACCTCGCCGTCCTCGGCGGGGGAGTGGTCTCACCCGGCGCCGGGCTGACGGCCTACGACGGCGTGCAGGCCTCGGGGTGGCCGCACGACCTGTTCTGGCGGCCCGACGACGACGGCGGCGTCCACCACGAGCGCTTCGGCTTCCCCGCCCGCCCCGGGCTGCTGGAGGCGGCGTTCGCGGCCTTCGCCGCCGAGGGGCTGCGGCTGCCGTGGCTGGGCTGCCACGGCAACCACGAGGCGCTCATCCAGGGCGTCGGCGTCCCCACGCCCGCGCTGGCCGCCGTCCTCGGCGCCGGGCGCAAACCGGTCGACGTCGACCCCGCCCTGCCGCTGGACGACGCGCTGCACCTGTTCACGCACCGCTCCGAGGTCTTCACCACCGCCACCTCGCGCCCGGTGACGCCGGTGGCCGACCGCCGCTTCATCGACCGCCGCTCGTTCGTCGCCGCCCACCTCGCCGACGACGGGGCGCCCGCCGGGCACGGGTTCACCGAGGAGAACCTGCGCGACGGCACCGCCTACTACGCCTGGGACGGGCTGCCCGGCGTGCGCGTGGTCTGCCTGGACACCACCCGGGTCACCGGCGGCGCCGCGGGCTCGGTCGACGCGGTCCAGGCGCGCTGGCTGGAGGAGCGGCTGCGCGAGGTGTCGTCGTCGGCGCCCGGTCCCGACGGCGGGCGGGTGGCCACCGGCAACGCCGACCGCCTGGTGGTCCTGCTCTCGCACCACGGGTCGGGCACCCTCACCCGCTCCGACGCCCTCGGCGGGCAGCCGGCCGCCGACGACACCGCCCTGGGCGCGCCCGAGCTCCTCGCACTGCTGCACCGGTACCCGAACGTGGTGCTCTGGCTCAACGGGCACACGCACGTCAGCGAGGTGCGGCCGTGGGCGCACCCGCGCGAGCCCGGCCGCGGGCTGTGGGAGGTGACCACCTGCGCCGTCGTCGACTGGCCCGGGCAGGCCCGGCTGGTCGAGCTGCTCGACAACGGCGACGGCACCCTGTCGCTGGTCTGCACGATGGTCGACCACGACAGCCCCGCACGGCCGCCGGCCGCCGAGGACCCGGCCGCCGGGGACCCCGCCGCGCTGGCGGCGCTGCACCGCGAGCTGGCGGCCAACGTGCCGTACGCCGGCCTCGGCTCGCCGCTGGCCGGCACGCCCGCCGACCGCAACGTCGAGCTGGTCCTCCGCGCTCCGTTCTAGGAGGACCCTCCTGCCCCCACCCCTCGCTCCGCTCGGCGCGGGCCCCTGCAGGAGGGCCGTTCCAGCCCGTCACCCGGCGGTGCGGGCGTCCCGGCGGCGGCGGTGGGCGGCGCGGGCGGTGAGCCAGCCGCTGAAGGCCAGGTAGTAGACGACGTAGGCGAACGACAGCGCGACCACGAACGGGTTCGGGTCGGGCAGCTGGGCGACGAGCACGGCGTAGGACACGAACCAGACGGCGGTCAGCGCCATGCTCACCTGCCACAGCGCCTCGGTCCGCGACGGGTACAGGTAGCGCACGGGCACGAACACCAGCACCGAGCAGACGACGAGCACCACGGCCACGGCCACCTGCGACAGGTCGAGCACGACCGCGTAGAACGCGACGACGTTCCAGTAGCTCGGGAAGCCCAGGAAGGTGTGGTCGTCGGTCTTCGCGTCGACCCGGCAGAACTGGTAGCTCGACGCCAGCAGCGGCAGGGCGGCGAGCACCCAGCCGGCCGGCCCGTGCGGCAGCACGCCGGTGGTCCAGAGCAGGACGACGGGGGCGAAGACGTAGGTCAGGTAGTCGACGATGTTGTCCAGCAGCGAGCCGTCGAACCAGGGGATCGTCTCCTTGACCCGCGCGCGACGGGCCAGCATCCCGTCGGTGCCGTCGACCACCAGCGCGGCCAGCCCGATCCACAGCGCGGCCTCGACCTCGCCCTCGATCGCGGCCAGCACGAACAGCAGCGCCAGCACCGAGCCCAGCGCCGTGTAGGCGTGCACCGCCGCCCCGGCCAGCCGCAGGGGGAGCGGGTGCCGGCGCGCGGCGGCGTCCCCCTGGTGCGCCGTCGTCGCCGGAGGCCGGGGGTCCACCGGAGGGGCCGCGTTCTCCCGCATCGCCGACGAGGTTCCCACACCGCCCGGGTGCCGGCCCCGCGGGAGCCGCAGGACGCGCGGGGGCGTCGACTAGGGTCGGCCGCGATGAGCGGAACTCGCAAGGTGCGCGTCGCGGTCGTGTTCGGGGGGCGCAGCGCCGAGCACGCCATCTCCTGCGTCAGCGCCGGGAGCGTGATGGCGGCGCTGGACCCGGAGCGCTACGAGGTCGTCCCCGTCGGCATCGCCCGCGACGGCCGCTGGGTGCTCCCCGACGAGGGCCAGCAGCTGGCCATCGCCGGCGGGCGGTTGCCCGAGGTCACCGGCGGGACGGCGGTGTCGCTGGTCGGCGACCCCGCCGGGCGCGGCCTGGCCGTGCTGGAGCCGGCCGCCGCGATCGGCCCGGCGCTCACCGAGGTCGACGTCGTCTTCCCGGTGCTGCACGGCGCCTACGGCGAGGACGGCACCATCCAGGGACTGCTGGAGATGAGCGGGCTGCCCTACGTGGGGTCCGGGGTGTTCGCCAGCGCCGCGTCGATGGACAAGGAGTTCACCAAGAAGCTCCTGGCCGCCGCGGGGCTGCCGCAGGGTGACCACGTGGTGCTCCGCGACGCCGGGGGTGCGCTGTCGGCCGACCCCGACGTGCTCACCGCCGAGGACCGCGAGCGGCTCGGCCTGCCGGTGTTCGTCAAGCCCTCGCGCGCCGGGTCGAGCATCGGCATCACCCGGGTCACCGACTGGGCGCAGTTCCCCCGGGCGGTGGCCACCGCGGCCGCCGTCGACCCGAAGGTCGTCGTCGAGGCCGCCGTGCCCGGCCGGGAGATCGAGTGCGGCGTGCTCGCCGGCCGCGACGGCGGGCCGCCGGAGGCCAGCCTGCCGGCCGAGATCCGGCTCAAGCCGGGCACCGACTGGTACGACTTCGACGCCAAGTACCTCGAGGACGCCGTCGAGTTCGACGTCCCGGCCGACCTCACGCCCGAGCAGACGCGGATGGTGCAGGAGGCCTCCCGCCGCGCCTACCTCGCCCTGGACTGCGAGGGCCTGGCGCGGGTGGACTTCTTCCTCGGCACCGGGCCCGACGGCCGCGAGCGGCTCGTGATCAACGAGGTCAACACCATGCCGGGCTTCACGCCCATCTCGATGTTCCCGCGGATGTGGGCGGCCAGCGGGGTGTCCTACCCCGAGCTGGTGGACCGGCTGGTCACCTCCGCACTGACCCGTGCGGGCCGGCCGGGGGACCACCGGACCCCCCGGTGACCCCGGGCCGGGTCGCGGCCGTGCTCGCCGGGCTGGTGTGCCTCGTGCCGGCCACGGGCTGCACACCGACCAGCGCCACCCCCGCGCCCGCCCCCGCCACGCCGGAGAGCGTCGAGGAGCTCGGGGAGCTGCTGCTCCACGAGGTGCCCTCCGGCCTCCCGCGGATCCCCGACGCCGACCTGCAGCCCCCCGCCGGCGCCAAGACCGTCGACGACGTGGCCACCTACTCCGAGGACCCCGCCCGGGAGCGCGCGGTGCTGCGCGAGTACGGCTACCGGCACGGCTGGGAGCGCTTCTGGGGCGCCACGACCGGCCCGCTCACCAGCGTCTTCCTCGACCAGTTCGCCGACCCCGCCGGCGCCGCCGCCTACGCGCGCGACCTCGCCGGCAACGACGCCGAGCTCTACGACGGCGTGCTGCACCACGACCCGTCGTCGCTGCCCGAGGGGTGCAGCCTGCTCACCGTGGCCGAGGCCGACCCCGCGACCGGGCTGTCCGGCCCGGCCGCGTTCGCCTGGTGCGGGCACGGGGTGTTCAGCGTGGGGGTCACCGCCGTGGCGGCCACCGAGGAGGCGGCGGGCGACGAGGTCCACGACGCCGTCCGCGCCCAGCTGGAGCGGCTCCCGGCCCCCTGAGCGGTCTCAGCGCGGCGGCAGCGTGTCGGCGATGACGCCGCTGAGCACGGTGACCGGGGCGCTGTCGACGTCCGGCGGCAGGGTCACCTGCACGTACGCCGCGCGGTCGACCGCGGTCCAGGTCGTGGCCTCCTCGGCCTGCTCGACGAACCAGGTGACCTGGTCGATCTGCAGCAGCCCCTCGCCGGCGACCAGGCCCGCGGGCTGCGGCACGCCGCACACCAGGACGATCGGCGGGTCGCCCCAGGCGGCGGCGTAGGGGGTGTCGGAGTCGACCAGCCGCTGCGGCTCCTCCGTCAGGTCGAGGGGCAGCCCCGCCATCAGCGCCGGGCAGTGCGCGTCGGCCTCCGGCGTCGGCGGCGGGACCTCGACCGGCAGCACCGGGAGGTCCTCCGCGCGCTGCTGCGTCGGGGCGCCGCCGACGTCGGCGACCGGGTCCTCGCCGTCGTCGTCGCCGCCGACCACCCGGACCAGGACCAGCAGCGCCACGAGCACCGGCACGACGACGGCGGTCGCGACCAGCGCCAGCCGGCGCAGCGGGTCGCGCGCGGGCGCCGGCGCCGGGTCCGGGGCGTCCTCGCTCAGCGGCTCAGATGTTGACGACGGGGCAGGTCAGCGTGCGCGTGATGCCGTCGACCGACTGGACGCGGGCCACCACCAGCCGACCCAGGTCGTCGACGGTCTCGGCCTCGGCGCGGACGATGACGTCGTAGGGCCCGGTGACGTCCTCGGCCTTGGTCACGCCGGCGATCTCGCTGATCGTGGACGCCACCTGGGCGGCCTTGCCGACCTCGGTCTGGATCAGGATGTAGGCGTGGACCACGGGACGACCTTCCTCGGACGGCTGCGCAGGCGGCTGCCTGCCACGGGCAGGCGGACTGGACCGCAACGTACCCCAGCGACCGGGAGTGACCTGTGACACGGCCCCGTCCGCTGGTCCCGCGCGAGGACCTCGCCGACAGCGTCCGGGTCGTCGGCGAGTTCGGCGTCATCGCCCGGGTGGTCGCCCGCGCCGGCTCCGCGCAGGTGGCGCAGGTCGGCCCCGGCGACGACGCCGCGGTGCTGCGCGTGCCCGACGGCCGGGTGGTCGCCACCACCGACGTGCTCGTCGAGGGCCGCCACTTCCGCCGCGACTGGTCCTCGGCCGAGGACGTCGGGCACAAGGCCGCCGCCGCCAACCTCGCCGACGTCGCCGCGATGGGCGGGGTGGCCACCGCGCTGCTGGTCGGGCTGGCCTGCCCCGCCGACACGCCCACCTCGTGGCTGGAGGGCGTGGCCGCCGGGATGGCCGCCGAGTGCGCGCCGCTGGGCGCCGCCGTCGTCGGCGGGGACACCGTGGCCTCGGCCCCCGACAGCGGCGCCGTCGTCCTGTCGGTCACCGCGCTGGGCGACCTCGGCGGCCGGGCGCCGGTGCTGCGCTCGGGAGCGCGGCCCGGCGACGTGCTCGCCGTCGCCGGGCGGCTGGGCTGGTCGGCGTGCGGGCTGGCCGTGCTGCGCCGCGGCTTCAGCAGCCCGCTGGCCGCCGTGACCGCGCACCGCCGCCCCACCCCGCCCTACCTCGCCGGGCCCGCCGCGGCCGACGCCGGGGCGACCGCGATGTGCGACGTCAGCGACGGCCTGCTCGCCGACGCCGGGCACCTGGCCGCCCACAGCGGCGTCGTCCTGGACGTCGACCGGGCCGCGCTGGTGCGTGCGACCCTGGAGCCGCCCGGTCCGCTGCAGCAGGTGGCGGCGGCCCTCGGCGCCGATCCGCTGGCCTGGGTGCTCACCGGCGGGGAGGACCACGCCCTGCTGGCGACCTTCCCGCCGTCCGCGGTGCTGCCGGAGGGGTGGGTGCCGATCGGGCGGGTCGAGGAGGGGGAGCCGGGGGTGTCCGTCGGTGGGGAACCCGCGGCCGCGGTCGCGGTCGCGGTCGGTGCGGAGGGGACCGGGCATGTCCACTTCGGCTGAGGTGCGGCTGCGCGACGGGTCGGTCGCGCGGCTGCGCGCGGTGCCCTACGACGACCCGCTGGCCCGCGACCTCGTCGGCCGGGTGCAGCAGGAGTACGTGGTGCGCTACGGCGGGCCCGACGGCGCCGTCGTCGACCCGGCCGAGTTCGTGCCCCCGGCCGGGCTGTTCCTCGTCGCGGAGGTCGACGGCGAGCCGGCCGGCTGCGGCGCCTGGCGCCGGCACACCGAGGGGGACGACCCCACCGTCGTCGAGGTCAAGCGCGTGTACGTCGTGCCGCGCTTCCGCCGGCGCGGCCTGGCCCAGGTGCTGGTCACCGCGCTCGAGGACTCCGCGCGCGGTTCGGGGTACCGCTCGGTCGTGCTCAACTCCGGCGACCGCCAGCCCGAGGCGCTCGCGCTGTACGGGGCGATGGGGTACACGCCCGTCCCGGGGTACGGCATCTACGCCGGTGAGGCCGGGGCGGTCTTCCTGGGCCGGCGGATCGGCGACGACATCGACGACGAGGACGAGGAGCGGCCGTGGGCGTCGTGACGATCTCCGCGTCCTACGGCGCGGGCGGGCCGGAGGTCGGCCCCGCCGTCGCCGAGCGGCTCGGCCTGGCCTTCCACGACCGGGCGATCCCCGCGCAGGTGGCCGGCCGCCTCGGCGTCTCCCAGGACGACGCCGAGGCCAACGACGAGCGGGTCGTGCGCGGCCTGTGGCGGCTGGTGGCCTCGCTCGGGGCCATGCCCGACCCGGTCGGCGGCGTGATGCCGGCGACCACGCAGCCCGACGAGCGGGCCTACCGCGAGCACACCGAGCGGGTGCTGCGCGAGATCGCCGACGGCGCCGGCGGGGTCGTGCTCGGTCGCGGCGGGGCGCTGGTGCTGCGTGACCGGCCCGACGCCCTGCACGTACGGCTCGACGGCCCGCCCGGGGCCCGGCTGCGGGCGGCGGTGGCGCGCTACGGCCGCCCCGAGGCCGAGCTCCGGCAGGAGCTCGAGGCCAACGACACCACCCGCGAGGCCTACGTCCGGCACTTCTACCGGTGCGACCCGGCCGCCGCCCGGCACTACCACCTCGTCCTCGACGGGACGGCGCTGCCGCTGCCGACCGTGGTGGACCTGGTGGTCACCGCGGCACGGGCCCGCGGCATCGGCGCCCGCTAGTCGGCGCACGCGAAGGACCCCGGAGGTCACGACCTCCGGGGTCCTCGGCGCGGGGCGGCCTCCGGTCAGGAGGCCCGGCGATCAGGCGCGGACGACCTTGCCCGCGCGGATGCACGAGGTGCAGGCGTTGATCCGCTTGCGGTTGCCGGGGGCGACGAGCGCCCGCACCGACTGGATGTTCGGGTTCCAACGGCGCGGCGTGCGGCGGTGCGAGTGCGACACCGACATACCGAAACCGGGCCCCTTGCCACAGACATCGCACACGGCAGCCACGGTGGATCACTCCCAGAGAATCGATTTTCAGACGGCGGCGCACAGGCGGCGACCGCGAGACCGTCGCCCAGCATAACCGCTCCTCCGCGGAGCCGTCGCCGAGGTCGGACGAGGACCGGGTCCGTCCGTCTCCGCAGGTACCCTCCGCCCGTGCTGCAGGCGCTGGACGACGCCGCGGTCGGTCGCTGGTGCCGGGCCGCGGTCACCGCGCTGTCCACGGGACGGCGCAGCCTCGACGACCTCAACGTCTTCCCCGTGCCCGACGGCGACACCGGCACCAACCTGCTGCTCACCGCGCAGGCGGCGGTCGCCGAGCTCGACGCCGCGGCGGGGCGCGAGCCGGCCTGGGCCGCGCTCACCCGCGGCGCGGTCCTCGGCGCCCGCGGCAACAGCGGCACGATCCTCGCCCAGCTGGTGCGCGGCCTGTCCGACCAGCTCGCCGGCCGGGAGCCCGCCGACGGCCCGGCGCTCGCTGCCGCGCTGCAGAAGGCCGCCGACACCGCCTACTCCGCGGTCGCCGACCCGGAGGAGGGCACCTTCCTCACCGTCGCCCGCGCCGGCGCCGAGTGCGCCGTGGAAGCCGTCGCCCAGGGGCGCACCACCCTGGCCGACGTCGTCACCGCCGCCGCCGACGGCGCCCGCGCCGCCCTGGAGGCCACCCCCGGCCAGCTCGACGCGCTGCGCGACGCCGGCGTGGTCGACGCCGGCGGCGCCGGCCTCTCCCTCGTCCTCGACGCCCTGGTCGCCACCGTCACCGGCGTCGAGCCCGCGCGCCCGCCGCTGGTGCCCCGCCCGGCGCACCCCGCCGACCCCGCCGACGTCCCGCACCAGCCGCCCCCCGGCCCCGGCAGCGAGGTGCAGTACCTGCTCGCCGACACCGACGAGGCCGCCGTCACCGCCCTGCAGTCCCGGCTGGCCGCCCTCGGCGACAGCCTGGTCGTCGTCGGGGTCGACACCCCCACCGGCCGGCAGTGGAACGTGCACGTGCACACCAGCGACGTCGGCGGCGCCATCGAGGCCGGCATCGAGGCCGGCCGGCCGCACCGCATCACGGTCACCCCGCTGGCGCCCGTCCGCCCCGCCGCCCCGGTGCCCGGCCGCCGCGCCGTCGTCGCGGTCGTGCCGGGGGAGGGCCTGGCGCAGCTGTTCTCCGGCGAGGGCGTCCGCGTGGTCACCTGCGGGCCCGACGGCGTCGACGAGGACGCGCTGCTCGACGAGGTGGTCGCCTCGGCCGCCGGCGACGTCGTCGTCCTGCCCAACGACCCCGCGCTGACCCCGGTCGCCGCCCGCGCCGCCGCCCGGGCCCGGGAGGCCGGCCGCGACGTCGCCGTCGTCCCCACCCGCTCGCCGGTGCAGGGCCTGGCGGCCATCGCCGTCGCCGACCCCGCCCGCCGCTTCGGCGACGACGTCATCGCCATGGCCGAGGCGGCCGCGGCCACCCGCTGGGCCGAGGTCACCGTCGCCGAGCAGGAGGCGCTCACCAGCGCCGGGTTCTGCCGGCCCGGCGACGCGCTGGGCTCGGCGGAGGGCGACGTCGTGGTGGTCGGGCGCGACCTGGCCGCGGTCGCCTGCGACCTGCTCGACCGGCTGCTGTCGGCCGGCGGCGAGATGGCCACCCTCGTCGTCGGGCCGGACGCCGCGCTCGGCGACACCGTCTGCGCGCACCTGGCCGCCGTCCACCCGACCGTCGAGGTGGTCCGCTACGACGCCGGCGCGGTCCTCCCGCTGCAGGTGGGGGTGGAGTAGCCCGATGGCGGTGACCCTCGACACCGACCTCGCGCGCGTGCTCGGCGCCAAGACGGCCAAGGCGATGGCCGAGTCGCTCGGGCTGCGCACCGTCCGCGACCTGCTGCGCCACTACCCGCGCCGCTACGCCCGCCGCGGCGAGATGACCCGGCTCGACGACCTGCAGGTCGGCGACCGCGTGACCGTGCTCGCGCAGGTCCGGCGGGTGACCAGCCGGCGGATGCGCAACCGGCCCGGCACCCTCACCGAGGTCACCGTCGGCGACGGCGCCGGCGAGATGCAACTGGTCTTCTTCAACCGGAAGTTCGGGAAGCTGGAGGAGGGCGCCTGGGGGCTGTTCGCCGGCACGGTCGGCGAGTACCGCCGGGCCAAGCAGTTCGCCCACCCGGACTTCCACCTGATCACCGGCGACGACGACGAGGACTGGGCCCGCGCGCTCATCCCGATCTACCCGGCGAGCAAGGACGTCTCCAGCTGGGTGATCCAGAAGTCGGTGCGGCTGCTGCTCGACGCCTCCGGCGGCTTCGGCTTCGTCGAGGACCCGCTGCCGGAGGACCTGCGCTGCCGCCACGGGCTGCTGAGCCTCCCCGCCGCCCTGCTCGACGTGCACCGCCCCACCAGCGACGAGGACGTCGAGCGCGCCGAGGAGCGCCTGAAGTGGGACGAGGCGCTGGTCCTGCAGCTGGTGCTCGGCGCCCGCCGGCGGGCTGCGGCCCTGGAGCCGGGCACCGCCCGCCCGCGCCGGAGCGGCGGCCTGCTCGACGCCGTCGACGGCGCGCTGCCCTTCGAGCTGACCGAGGGGCAGCGGCAGGTGGGGGAGGAGCTCGCCGCCGAGCTCGCCCGCGACCACCCGATGCACCGGCTGCTGCAGGGCGAGGTCGGCTCGGGCAAGACCGTCGTCGCGCTGCGGGCCATGGCGCAGGTCGTCGACGCCGGCGGGCAGGCCGCGCTGCTGGCGCCCACCGAGGTCCTCGCCGCGCAGCACGCCCGCAGCATCGGGGCGATGCTCGGCCCGCTGGCCCGCGCCGGCGAGCTGGACGGCGACCCCGCGGGCACGCGGGTCGTGCTGCTCACCGGCTCGCTCAAGGCCGCCGCCCGCCGCGCCGCCCGCGCCGCGGTGGCCGACGGCAGCGCCGGGATCGTCGTCGGCACCCACGCGCTGCTGCAGGAGGGCGTCGAGTTCGCCGACCTCGGCCTGGTCGTCGTCGACGAGCAGCACCGCTTCGGCGTGGAGCAGCGCGACGCGCTGCGCGCCAAGGGCAACCGGCCGCCGCACGTGCTGGTCATGACCGCCACGCCGATCCCGCGCACCGTCGCGATGACCGTCTACGGCGACCTGGAGACCTCCGTGCTGCGGCAGCTGCCCAGCGGCCGCGGCGGCGTGGCCAGCTCGGTGGTCCCCGTCAGTGACCGGCCCGCGTGGCTCGACCGCGCCTGGGAGCGGCTGCGCGAGGAGGTCGCCGCCGGGCGGCAGGCCTACGTCGTCTGCCCGCGGATCGGCGACGAGGACGCCGGCAGCGAGGACGAGCCCGACGAGGCCGACGCCCCGGAGGAGAGCGGCGGCGACGGCGACCGGCGCCCGCCGCTGGCGGTCCTCGACGTCGCCGAGGCGCTCGGCGAGGGGCCGCTCGGCGGGCTGCGGCTGGCGGTGCTGCACGGCCGCATGACGCCCGAGGCCAAGGAGGCGACCATGCGGGCCTTCGCCGCCCGCGAGGTCGACGTCCTCGTCGCCACCACCGTCGTCGAGGTCGGCGTGGACGTGCCCAACGCCACCGTCATGGTCGTCATGGACGCCGACCGCTTCGGCGTCAGCCAGCTGCACCAGCTGCGCGGCCGGGTGGCCCGCGGCAAGCACCGGGGCCTGTGCCTGCTGGTCACCGAGGCCCGGGAGACGACGGCGACCGGGCAGCGGCTGGCCGCGGTCGCCGGCACCTCCGACGGCTTCGAGCTCGCCCGCGTGGACCTCGAGACCCGCCGCGAGGGCGACGTCCTCGGCGCCGCGCAGTCCGGGCGGCGCTCCACCGTCAAGCTGCTGTCCCTGCTCGAGGACGAGGAGCTCATCGCCACCGCCCGCGCCGAGGCGACCGCGCTGCTGGCCACCGAGCGCGGGCTGGCCGACCACCCGGGCCTCGCCGCCGAGGTGGCGGCGCTGGCCACCGACGAGCGCTCGGGATACCTCGAGAAGGCATGAGGAAGGACCCCCTGCCCCCCGCCACTCGCGAGCTCGCGGCGGGACCCTGCAAGGGGCCGTCGACGTCCGGGACGGGCCAGTGACCAGACTGATCTCCGGGGTGGCCGGGGGGCGGCGGCTCAGGGTGCCGCCCAGCGGGGTGCGCCCCACGGGCGACCGCGCCCGCGAGGGGCTGTTCAACAGCCTCGGCACCCTGCTCGACCTCGACGGCGCCGCCGTCCTCGACCTCTACGCCGGCTCCGGCGCGCTCGGGCTGGAGGCGCTCTCCCGCGGGGCGGCGCAGGTGGTGCTGGTCGAGAACGGCCCCCGGGTGCTGCCGGTGCTGCGCGCCAACGTCGCCGCCGTCGGCCTGCCCGGGGCGCGGGTGGTCGCCGGGTCGGTGCCCACCGTCGTCGGCGGCGCGCCGCCGGCCCGCTTCGACCTCGTGCTCGCGGACCCGCCCTACGCCGTCCCCGCCGAGGAGGTGCGCGGCGTGCTGAGTGCCCTGGTGACGGGGGAGTGGCTCGCCCCGGACGCGGTGGTCGTCGTCGAGCGCTCCTCCCGCGAGGAGCCCTGGGAGTGGCCGACACCCCTCACCGGGATCCGCGACCGCCGCTACGGGGAGGCGATGCTCCGGTACGGTCGCCTCCCGTGAGGCGAGCGGTCTGTCCCGGGTCGTTCGACCCGGTCACCAACGGCCACGTCGACGTCATCACCCGGGCCGCCGCGCTGTACGACGAGCTCGTGGTCGCCGTCCTGGTCAACCCCGGCAAGGCCGGGCTGTTCTCCGTCGACGAGCGCATGGAGCTGCTGCGCGAGGCGGTCGCCGACCTGCCCAACGTCGTCGTCGACAGCTTCAGCGGCCTGCTCGTCGACTACTGCCGCAGCCACGACATCCCGGTGGTGGTCAAGGGCCTGCGGGCGGTCGGCGACTTCGAGTACGAGCTGCAGATGGCGCAGATGAACCGCGAGCTGGCCGGCGTCGAGACGCTGTTCGTGCCCACCGCGCCGCAGGTCGGCCACCTGTCCTCCAGCCTGGTCAAGCAGATCGCCACCTTCGGCGGCGACGTCTCCCGGCTGGTGCCCAAGGCGGTCCTCGAGCGGCTGCTGGCCAAGCGCGACGACGGGGCGCAGCCGTGACCGAGGTCGTCTACCGGCTCTACGAGGTCGTCGACGAGCTCAGCCGGGTCATCGAGAACGCGCGCAGCGTGCCCATGTCCGGCTCCTGCATGGTGCCGCGCGACCACCTGCTCGACCTGCTCGACGACCTGCGGGAGAACCTGCCCGAGGAGGTGCACGCGGCCGGCGCGATCGTCGAGCAGCGCACCGAGATCCTCGAGCAGGCGCAGGCCGAGGCCGAGCAGCTGACCGGCCGCACCCGCGAGGAGGCCGACCGGCTGGTCGCCGCCGCCCGCCGGCAGCGCGAGGAGGTCCTCGGCACCGCCCGGCGGCAGCGCGACGAGCTGCTGGCCCGCGCCCAGGCCGAGGCCGAGGACCTGCTCGCCCAGGCGGAGGCGGAGGCCGACCGGCTGGTCGCGGAGGCGCAGGCCCACCACGAGGCGGTGCTCGCCGACGCGCAGGCGCAGCACGCCGAGGTGCTCGCCGCCGCGCAGGCCGAGCACGAGCGGCTGGTCACCGAGACCGAGGTCTACCGCGGCGCGGTCGCCCGCTCCGACGAGCTCGGCGCGCAGACCGTCGCCGAGGTCAACCGGATGCGCGCCGAGGTCGACGAGTACGTCGACACCCGGCTGGCCGACTTCGGCACCACCCTCGAGCGGATGCTGCGCTCGGTGGAGAAGGCCCGCGAGACGCTGCGCGAAGCGTAGGCCGGGGGACGTCCCGGCGGCCGGACGGCGTCGGCGCAGGATCGGGTAGTCTCGGTTGCTGGTCCGACCACCGGTGTCCGTGCCCGGCCGGATCCCCTCCCACCTGACGACCGCGAGTACCGACATGCCTGCCGCACCTGCCGACCGCCGCCCCGGCGCCGCGTCCCCCGACGCCCGGCGCCCCGCTGCCGACCCCTGGGCCGTGGAACTGCGCGAGCTCGGCCGCCGCCCGGGCTCGATGCAGGAGCTCGACCGCACCATCCCGGCCCCCGAGGGCTGGCGGCTGGAGATGATCGGCGTCCCCGGGGGCGCGCCGGTCCACCTGCGGCTGCGGCTGGAGTCGGTGATGGAGGGCGTGCTGGTCTCCGGCGACGTCGAGGTCCCGGTCGAGGGCCAGTGCGCCCGGTGCCTCGAACCGGTCGAGGACACCTACGACCTCGACGTCCAGGAGCTGTTCGCCTACCCGGGCAGCACGACCGAGGCCACCAGCGAGGAGGACGAGGTCCGCCTCGTCGAGGGCGAGCGCATCGACCTGCAGCCGATGGTCCGCGACGCCGTCGTCCTCGCCCTGCCGCTCTCGCCCACCTGCACCGAGGACTGCGCCGGCCTGTGCTCCGGCTGCGGCCAGCGCCTCGACGACCTGCCGGACGACCACTCGCACGAGCTGGTCGACCCCCGCTGGGCCGGCCTCGCCGGCCGTTTCACCACCGGAGCGGTCACCGACCGTCCGGGCGACCCTGAGGAGAACTGACCGTGGCCGTCCCGAAGCGGAAGATGTCCCGCGCCAACACCCGCGCCCGCCGGTCGCAGTGGAAGGCGAGCGCTCCCACGCTCGCCCCCTGCCCGAACCGCGCCTGCGGCCAGCTCAAGCCGCCGCACCAGGCCTGCCCGAACTGCGGCCAGCACGCCGGCCGCCAGGTCCTCTCGGTCTGACCCGGCACGACGTGGGCAGCGCCGCCCGCCCGCCGGTCGTCCCCCACGGCGGCTCGCCGGCGGGGCCCGCGCACGCCGACACCGCGGCCGCCTGGCTGCTCGACGCCCTCGGCGTCGAGCTGCCCGGCGGCCTGCTGGCGTTGGCGCTGACCCACCGCTCGTACGCCTACGAGCACGGTGGCCTGCCCACCAACGAGCGGCTGGAGTTCCTCGGCGACGCGGTGCTCGGCCTCGTCGTCACCGACGAGCTCTACCGCAGCCAGCCGGACCTGCCCGAGGGCCGGCTGGCCAAGCTGCGCGCCTCCGTGGTCAACATGACCTCGCTGGCCGGGGTCGCCCGGCGGCTCGGCGACGGCGGCCTGGGGCCGCACCTGCTGCTCGGCCGCGGCGAGGAGACCACCGGCGGCCGGGAGAAGGACTCGATCCTCGCCGACGCGCTCGAGGCGCTGATCGGCGCGGTGCACCTGGGCCGCGGCCTGGACACCGCGGCGGCGATCGTGCACCGGCTGTTCGACCCGCTGCTGGTCGAGTCCGCCACCCGCGGCGCCGGCCTGGACTGGAAGACCAGCCTGCAGGAGCTCGGCGCCGCCCGCGGCCTGGGCGCCCCCGTCTACGACGTCACCGACGAGGGCCCGCCGCACGCGAAGACCTTCACCGCCGCGGTGTCGCTGGCCGGCGTCGTCCGGGGCAAGGGCACCGGCCGCACCAAGAAGGCCGCCGAGCAGGAGGCCGCCGAGGCCGCCTGGCGCGCCGTCTCCGCCGACGCCCCCGCGGCCGCCAGGAACTGACCCGTGCCCGAGCTGCCCGAGGTCGAGGTGGTCCGGCGCGGCCTGGAGCGCTGGGTCGCCGGGCGCACCGTGGCCGCCGTCGAGGTGCACCACCCGCGCGCGGTCCGCCGGCACCTCGAGGGCGCCGAGCACTTCGTCGAGGCGCTGACCGGCCGCACCTTCAGCGCCGCGCACCGCCGCGGCAAGTACCTGTGGCTGCCGCTGACCGAGGCCGACGGCACGCCCGCCGGCCGGGCGATGGTCGCCCACCTCGGCATGAGCGGGCAGCTGCTGGTGGAGAAGCGCTCCCAGCCCGACGAGACCCACCTGCGCGCCCGGTTCACCTTCACCGACGGCGGCCGCGAGCTGCGCTTCGTCGACCAGCGCACGTTCGGCGGGCTGGCGGTCGAGGACGCCGACGGGGAGAGCATCCCGACGCGGCTGGCGCACATCGCCATCGACCCGCTGGACGCCTCGTTCGACGAGGCCGGCTTCAGCGCCGCGCTGCGCCGCCGGCGCACCGAGGTCAAGCGCGCGCTGCTGGACCAGACGCTGATCGGCGGGGTCGGCAACATCTACGCCGACGAGGCGCTGTGGCGGGCGCGGCTGCACGGCAACCGCCCCACCGACCGGCTCACCCGCGCCCAGGTCACCGACCTCCTCGACGGCGTGCGGGACGTGCTGACCGAGAGCCTGGCGCAGGGCGGCACCTCGTTCGACTCGCTCTACGTCGACGTCAACGGGCAGAGCGGCTACTTCTCCCGGCACCTCGCCGTCTACGGCCAGGCCGACCGGCCCTGCCCGCGGTGCGGGACGCCGATCGTGCGGGAGTCCTTCATGAACCGGTCCAGCTACAGCTGCCCGCAGTGCCAGCCACGCCCGCGCGCGAGGCGGGCGTGAGCGGGGTCGTGCGGGTGCGCGTGCTCGTCTCCGGGCACGTGCAGGGCGTCGGCTACCGCTGGTTCGTCCGCGGCCTCGCCGAGGCGGCCGGGCTGTCGGGCTCGGCGCGCAACCTCCCCGACGGGCGCGTCGAGGTCGAGCTGGAGGGACCGGCCGACGACGTCCGCGCCGTCGCCGCCGCGCTGAGCGGCCCGAACGCCCCTGGCCGGGTGACCGGGACGGTGCAGGAGGACCGCGTGGTGCAGGGAGCGCGTGGCTTCACCACCACGTGACGAAGCCGACATCCCCCCGACACGATGAGTCTCCAGCCTGGACGTTGACCTGCGTCTCCGGGGCTGTCACCCTGGGGACACCGAGCCCGCGCCGACCGACCTCCCGGGGCGGCGGGCACACCCTCTCGCTGTCGGAAAGGCCGTTTCCGCCATGGCCAAGGCCCTCTTCGGTTCCGTCGTGTCCCCCGCGGAGCTCCGCGTATTCGAGGAGAACGCGGTCCTGCGTGCCAGGGTGCGCCGCCTGGAGCAGGAGCTGACCGAGCTGCGGGCCCAGCGGGAGGTCGCCATCGCCCACGAGCTGATGAGCCTGACCGGCGACAACGCCGAGCCGGCTCTGGCCTGAGCGCGTTCTCCACCCCACCAGCACCACCCGCCTCGTCCGCCCCGGCGCATCCCCCCGGGGGGACTAGGCTGCCGAGTCCGTGCACCTGTCCAGCCTGACGCTCAAGGGCTTCAAGTCCTTCGCGTCCCCGACGACGCTCCGGCTGGAGCCGGGCATCACCGCCGTCGTCGGCCCCAACGGCTCGGGCAAGTCCAACGTCGTCGACGCCATCGCCTGGGTCCTGGGCGAGCAGGGCGCCAAGTCGCTGCGCGGCGGCAAGATGGAGGACGTCATCTTCGCCGGCACCGCCGGCCGCCCGGCGCTGGGCCGGGCCGAGGTGACCCTCACCATCGACAACGCCGACGGCGCGCTGCCCATCGACTACACCGAGGTCTCGGTCACCCGCCGGATGTACCGCTCCGGCGAGAGCGAGTACGAGATCAACGGCGACAAGGTCCGCCTCCTCGACGTCCAGGAGCTGCTCAGCGACGCCGGCATCGGCCGCGAGATGCACGTCATCGTCGGCCAGGGGCAGCTCGACGCCGTGCTGTCCGGCCGCCCCGAGGACCGGCGCGCGTTCATCGAGGAGGCCGCCGGCGTCCTCAAGCACCGCAAGCGCAAGGAGAAGGCGCTCCGCAAGCTCGACGCGATGCAGGCCAACCTGGACCGGCTGGCCGACCTCACCGCCGAGCTGCGCCGTCAGCTCAAACCGCTGGGCCGCCAGGCCGAGGTCGCCCGCCGCGCCGCCGGGGTGCAGGCCGAGCTGCGCGACGCCCGCCTGCGGCTGCTCGCCGACGACCTGGTGGGCCTGCGCGACGCCCTGGCCAAGGACGTCGCCGACGAGACCGCGGCCCGCGAGCGGCGCGCCGTCGTCGAGGCCGAGCTGGGGGAGGTCTCGACGCGGGAGAGCGCGCTGGAGGCGGCGCTGGCCGCGGACGCGCCGCGGCTGGGCGCCGCGCAGGACACCTGGTACCGGCTGTCGGCGCTGACCGAGCGGTTCCGCGGCATCGCCCAGCTCGCCGCCGAACGGCACCGCCACCTGTCCGCCGCCGGGCCCGCCCCCACCGGCGGCCGCGACCCCGAGCAGCTGGAGGCTGAGGCCGACCGGGTCGCCGCGACCGAGACCGAGCTGGCCGCCGGGCTGGAGGCCGAGCGCGGCCGGCTGGCCACCGCCGTCGCCGCCCGCACCGGGCTGGAGGAGGAGCTGGCCGCCGAGGAGCGCGCCTGGGTGGCCGCCACCCGCGCGCTCGCCGACCGCCGCGAGGGCCTGGCCCGGCTGTCGGGCAAGGTGGCCGCCGGGCGCTCGCGCGCCGCCGCAGGGCAGGCCGAGGTGGAGCGGCTGGCCCAGGCCGCCGCCGAGGCCGCCGCGCGGGCCGAGGCCGCCGAGGCGCGGCTGGCCGAGCGACGGGCGGGCGCCGCCGACGCCGACGACGAGGACGTCGCGCTGGTCACCGCGCACACCGACGCGGTCGCCGCGCACACCGCCGCCGCACGCACCGTCACCGAGCTCGCCGACGCCGAACGCGCCGCCGAGCGCGACCGCGCCTCCTGGGCCGCCCGCCGCGACGCGCTCGCCCTCGGCCTGGCCCCCGCCGACGGCGCGGCCGCCGTCCTCGCCTCGGGCCTGCCCGGCGTCGTCGGGCCGGTCACCGACCGGATCACCGTGGCGCCCGGCGCGGAGGTGCCGCTGGCCGCCGCGCTCGGCGGGCTGGCCGAGGCCGTCGTCGTCACCGGGGTCGCCGAGGCGGCCGCCGTGCTCGCGCAGCTGCGCGACACCGACGCCGGCCGCGCCGGGCTGCTGGTCACCGGCGGCCCGCCGCCGCTGCCGCGGGAGGGCTGGCCGGCGCTGCCCGAGGGCCTGTCCTGGGCGCTGGACCTGGTCGAGGCGCCCGCGGAGCTGCACCCGGCGCTGGCCCGCGCGCTGGAGCGGGTCGCCGTCGTCCCCACCCTCGACGCCGCCCGCGCGCTGGTCGCCACGCACCCCCGGGTGCGCGCGGTCACCGCCGACGGCGACCTCGTGGGCGCCGACTCCGCCACCGGCGGCGCGACGAACGCGCCCTCGGGCCTGGAGGTGCGCGCCCGGGTCGACGAGGCCGAGCGCGAGCTCGCCGCCGCCAGCGACCGCGCCGCGGACCTCGCCGACCGGCTGGCCGCCGCCCGCGAGACCGCCCGCGCCCGCTCGGCCGACGTCGACACCGCGCTGGCCGCCCGCCAGGCCGCCGACCGCAGCCGCTCCCAGCTGGCCGCGCACCTCGCCGAGCTCGGGGCCGCGGCCCGGTCGGCCGCCGCCGAGGCCGAGCGCTCGGACGCCGCCCGGCGCCGCGCCGAGCGTGCGCTGGAGGAGTCGCAGGCCGGCCTCGCCGAGCTCGAGGCCCGGCTCGCCGAGGCCGAGGCCGCGCCGGTCGAGGAGGAGCCGTCGGCCGAGCAGCGCGACCGGCTGCGCCTGGAGGTGGCCGCGGCCCGGCAGGCCGAGACCGAGGCCCGGCTGGCGGTGCGGACGGCGGAGGAGCGGGCCCGCGCGCTGTCCGGGCGCGCCGACGCGCTGCGCCGCCAGGCCCGGCAGGAGCGGGCCGCCCGCGAGCGCGCCGCGGCCGCCCGGCTGGCCCGCCGCCGCGGCGCGGAGGTCGCCGCCCGGGTGCGCGCCGGCGCCGAGGAGGCCCTCACCGCGCTGGCCGGCTCGCTGACCCGCGCCGCCGCCGAGCGCGACGAGCTGGCCCGGCAGCGCACCGCCCGCGAGGCCGAGCTGCTGGAGGTCCGCACCCGGGTCCGCGCGGCGACCGCCGAGCTGGAGCGGCTCACCGACGAGGTGCACCGCGACGAGGTCGCCCGCGCCGAGCAGCGGCTGCGCATCGAGGCGCTGGAGGAGCGGGCCGCCGAGGAGTTCGGCGTCGACCTGCCCACGCTGGTCGCCGAGTACGGGCCGGCCGCGCCGGTGCCGCCGACCCCGGCGCAGGTCGCCGCCGCCGAGGCCGCCGGGGAGCCCGAGCCCGCCGCCGTGCCCTACGACCGCGCCACCCAGGAGCGCCGGGCCGCCCGCGCCGAGCGGGACCTCACCACCCTCGGCAAGGTCAACCCGCTGGCCCTGGAGGAGTTCGCCGCGCTCGAGGAGCGGCACACCTTCCTCGCCACCCAGCTCGAGGACCTCAAGGCCACCCGCCGGGACCTGCTGACCGTCGTCCGCGAGGTCGACGGGCGCATCCACGACGTGTTCGCGTCCGCGTTCGCCGACGTCGCCCGCGAGTTCGAGGGCGTCTTCGCCACCCTGTTCCCCGGCGGGCAGGGGCGGCTGGTGCTCACCGACCCCGACGACATGCTCACCACGGGCGTGGAGATCGAGGCCCGCCCGCCGGGCAAGAAGGTCAAGCGGCTGTCGCTGCTGTCCGGCGGCGAGCGCTCGCTGACCGCCGTCGCGCTGCTGGTGTCGATCTTCCGCGCGCGGCCGTCGCCGTTCTACGTGCTCGACGAGGTCGAGGCCGCGCTCGACGACGTCAACCTCGGCCGGCTGCTCACCCTCGTCGAGCAGCTGCGGGCGACGTCGCAGCTGATCGTCATCACCCACCAGAAGCGGACGATGGAGATCGCCGACGCCCTCTACGGCGTGAGCATGCGCGGCGACGGCATCACCGGCGTGATCAGCCAGCGCCTGCGGGAGCCCGACGCCGCCTCGGCCTGACCCGGGCGGCAGGAACGGCCGTTCCTGCCGCTCAGACGCCGGAGGGGACCAGCAGGTCGACGACGAGCGGCAGGTGGTCCGAGGCGCCGGCGCCGTCGAGGACGCGCGCCCCGGCGACCTGGATGCCCGGGGTCACCCACACCTGGTCGATGCGCGCGTGCGGGGCGCGGGCGGGGTGGGTGAGGCCCTCGTCGCGCTGCCAGAACCGCCACCGTGCCTGGTCCCCGCGCTCGCCGGCGACCTCCCAGGCGTCGGTGAACCGCTCGCGCAGGCCGGCGAGCTCGGGGGCGTCGGGGGCGGCGTTGAGGTCGCCGATCAGCACGCCGGTGGCCATGGGCTCGGTGGTCAGCGTCGCCAGCAGCTCCACCTGCTCGGCGCGCTCGGCCGAGGACCGGGTCGTCAGGTGGGTGGTGGTCACCCACAGCGCGCCGCCGTCGAGCTCCACCAGGGTGCGCAGCGCGCTGCGCGGCTCGCCGCTGCCCGGCAGCGGGTGGACGTCGCTGACCAGGATCGGCAGCCGGGACAGCAGCGCGTTGCCGTACTGACGCCGCGGCGCGTCCCCGGGGCGGGGCTCGTCGATCGCCGGGCCCCACGCCAGCTGCATGTCCAGCGCCCGGGACAGCAGCAGCGCCTGGTCGACGTCCTCGCTGCGCTCGCCGAAGTGCCGGTCCACCTCCTGCAGGCAGACGACGTCGGCGTCGGCGGCGGCGAGCACCTTCGCCAGCCGCGGCAGGTCGTGCCGCCGGTCGTCGCCCACGCCGTGGTGGGTGTTGAAGGTGACCAGCCGGACGGGGATGGGTGGCTGGTCGGGCCCGGGGGCCGGCTTCTGACCACGGGGATCGGTCACCCCGTCAGCCTGTCACCTCCGCCGCCGGGGCCGCAGCGGGCACCGGACCGGCCAGCGGCAGGTCGAGCACCTGCTGCAGGCACTCCTCGCCGTCGGGCCGGTGGTCGGTCACGTGCAGCACGAACCGCGCCCGCCGGCCCTCGAGCACCAGCTCGCCCACCTGGTTGCCGAAGAACGGCCCGGCCGCCTTGGTCCACTCGACCGACGCGGGACGGACGCGGGTGGCCCGCGCGAGCGCCCCGGTCAGCCGCCGCGCCCAGCGGCTCCAGCCGATCCGGAAGCCGACCCGGATCGGGTGCGGCGCCTGGTTGTGCAGCGGCGAGACGGTGAGCTGGTGCACCCGCCCGGCCAGGCCGCCGGGGGAGACCACCTCGGCGGCGTAGGCGTGGTGGACGTCGCCGGAGAGCACCACCGCCGTCGCCGGCGCCCGGCCCAGCTCGCCGCGGGCCACGGCCAGCAGCGCGGCGGCCAGCCGGTCGAAGGAGTGCCCGAACGCGGCCCAGTGCTCGAGGTCGGCGGCCTGCCGCAGCGCCTCGGCCAGACGGCCCAGCGGCCGCCCCTCGTGCCGGACCGCCAGCGCCTCGTCCCAGCGCTCGATCGCGTCGATCGCGTGGGGGAGCAGCCAGGGCAGCGACGTGCCGACCAGCAGGTGCTCGACGCCGTCCGCGACCGCGGCGCGCATCTGCTCCTCGATCCAGGCGAACTCGTCGTCGTCGACCATCCGGCGGGACCGCTCCTCGAGCACCCGCCCGGCCCGGCTGTCCACCATCAGCAGCCGCGCCTCGCCCCAGTGGCGCACGTAGCTCCAGCGCACCGACCGCGGGTCCCGGTCGGCGGCCTCGGCCATCTCGCGCAGCACCGGCTCGGCGTCGGCGCCCTCGGGCAGCGCGCACACGGCCTGCCACGTCCCGCTGGCCGCCAGCTCGGCGGGGGAGAGGTTGCCCAGGTGCTGGTAGACCCAGTAGCTGACCATGCCGCCGGCGATGCGGTCGTCCCACCAGTCGGTGGCGGTCACCCGGCGCCGCCAGGCGGCCGAGGTGTTCCAGTCGTCGATCATCTCGTGGTCGTCGAAGACCATGGACGACGGGATGGTGGCCAGCAGCCAGCGCACCTGCGGGTCGCTCCAGGACTCGGCGTAGAGCCGGGTGTACTCCTCCAGGTCGCGGACCTGGGCGCCGCGCTCCACCGCCCTGCCGCGGCGCAGGCCCAGCCACGTGCGGGTGGCCGGGGTGAGCTCGTCGGCGTAGACCTGGTCGCCGAGCAGCACCAGCGCGTCCGGCCACTCGTCCTCGGGCAGCGCCGCGACCCGCTCGGCGTAGGCGTCCAGCGCGTCGGGCGGGATGCCCTCGGCGACGTCGACGGTGCCCGGCGCGGCGTAGCGGCAGGAGCCGAAGGCCAGCCGGAAGGGCCCGGGCCGCCCGGGCGTGCGGATCCGGCTCGGCGGGAACGGCGAGCCCTCCTCGGGCCACACCCGGACGCCATCCGTGCCGTCGGCCGAGAGGTGCACCTCGCAGGGCGTGGTGCTGCCCGGCGCCAGCCCCTCCACGACGACGAGCGCGTAGTGGTGCCCGCCCACGCGGAAGGTGCGCGCGCTGCGCCCGAGGACCTCGACGGTGCACGCGCGGTCGGTCTCGACCCACACGGTCGCCGACACCGGGTCGACGTGCCGCAGCAGCGGGCCGAGCAGCAGGGCCGGGGGATCCCCGTCGGTCGGCGGCATGACCGCCAGCCTCGCCCACCGACCCGGGTTCCGCCCAGAGCCCGCCGTGCGGGAGCTGGGAGACTGACCGGCATGGAGTTCGTGCTGATCGCGATCGCGATCGTCCTCGTGGCCCTGGTCGCCGGGGTGGGTCTCCTGGTGGGCCGCGGCCGCCGCACCACCCGGCTGGACGAGGACGCTGCCGCCGGCACCACGCTCACCCGCCCGCGCCCGCCCACGGCGCCGCCCGCGCCGCCGCGGGAGGACCGCCCATCGGGGGCCACCGCCTCCGGTCAGGGCCTCGCGCCGGCCGAGCCCGACACCGTCTCGCCCGAGCCGCCGCCCGCCGTCGAGCTGCCGCCGGCCGAGGCGGAGCCGGGCGTCGTCTTCGAGACGCCGCCGCCGTCGGCCGGCCGGCTGGTGCGGCTGCGGTCCCGGCTGGCCCGCTCGCAGTCCTCGCTCGGCCGCGGCCTGCTCACCGTGCTGGCCCGCGAGCGGCTCACCGAGGACGACTGGGAGGAGGTCGAGGAGACCCTGCTGGCCGCCGACGTCGGCGTCGCCGCGACCACCCAGATCGTCGAGCGGCTGCGCACCCAGTCGATGGTGCTGGCCACCGCCACCCCCGCCGACCTGCGCGCGCTGCTCGTCCGCGAGCTGACCGCCGTCCTCGGGCCCGACCTCGACCGCGGCCTGGCCACCGACCGGCACGGGGGCCGGCCCGGCGTGCTCCTCGTCGTCGGCGTCAACGGCGCCGGCAAGACGACGACGGTCGGCAAGATCGCCCGCGTGCTCGTCGGGGACGGCAGGAGCGTCGTCCTCGGCGCCGCCGACACCTTCCGCGCCGCCGCCGCCGACCAGCTCGAGACCTGGGGCGAGCGGGTGGGCGTGCTCACCGTCCGCGGGCGGGAGGGCGCCGACCCGGCGTCGGTGGCGTTCGAGGCGGTGCGCACCGGCGTGGAGGCCGAGGTCGACACCGTCGTCGTCGACACCGCCGGGCGGCTGCACACCAAGTCCGGCCTCATGGACGAGCTGGGCAAGATCAAGCGGGTCGTGGAGAAGCAGAGCCCGGTCACCGAGACGCTGCTGGTCCTCGACGCCACCACCGGCCAGAACGGCATCGTGCAGGCGCGGGTGTTCACCCAGGCCGTCGACGTCACCGGCGTGGTGCTCACCAAGCTCGACGGCACCGCCAAGGGCGGGATCGTCGTCTCGGTGCAGCGCGAGCTCGGCATCCCGGTCAAGCTGATCGGCCTGGGGGAGGGCGCCGACGACCTCGCGCCGTTCGAGCCGGAGGCCTTCGCGGAGGGACTGGTCGGCGCCGCGGACTAGCGGGCCTCGGCCGGCTCCGACCAGCGCTGCTCGATCCGGCCGTACCGCCAGACCACCGCGGCGACCACCCAGGTCACCACGAACAGCCCGACGATCGCGAACCCGACGAACTCCAGGTCGAGGGAGGCCAGCCAGGCCAGCGGGCCGCCGTCGACGTGCAGCCGCTCGACCAGCAGGCCGACCAGCACGAGGGTGCCGATCACCAGGGCGACGGTCACCGACAGCACCGTGATGGTCAGGTTGTAGAAGACCTTGCGGACCGGCTTGAGGAACGCCCAGCCGTAGGCGCGGGACATCAGGACGCCGTCGGCGGTGTCGAACAGGCTCATGCCGGCGGCGAACAGGACCGGCAGGACGAGGATCGCGTACCAGGGCAGCACGAACGCCGCCGAGCCCGCGGCCAGCACCAGCAGCGCGACCTGGGTGGCGGTGTCGAAGCCGAGGCCCATGAGCAGCCCGACCGGGTAGAGGTGCCAGGCGCGGTCGACCCGGCGGGTCACGCGGCCCAGCAACCGGGCGAGGAAGCCGCGGTTGTGCAGGTGGTGCTCGAGCTCGGCCTCGTCGTACTCGCCGGTGCGCATCCGGCGGAACACCCGGGCGATGCCCACGGCCGAGCCCAGGTTCATCAGGCCGATGAGCAGCAGGAAGCTGCCGGCCACGAGGGTGCCGACCAGCGCCAGCGTCTGCCCGACGGCGTTGTCGTCCTCCTGGACCACCCCGGCCACCGAGCGCACCCCGGCCACCAGCAGCAGGCTCGCCGCGAAGACCACCGAGGAGTGGCCGAGGGAGAACCAGAAGCCGGTGCTCACGGACGGGCGGCCGTCCTCGACCAGCTTCCGGGTGGTGTTGTCGATCGAGGCGATGTGGTCGGCGTCGAAGGCGTGCCGGACGCCGAGCATGTAGGCGGTCAGGCCCACGCCGACGCCGAGCACGCCGGTGCTGCCCAGCCGGTACTCCTGCGGCGCCACGGCGAGGACGAGGACGCCCCAGCCGACGACGTGCAGCAGCAGCACGAACGCCGCCATCCCGCCGATGGACCGCCACTCGCGGGGCGAGAAGCCCCCGCCGACCCGGCCGGGCGATCGCGGTGCACCGAGCGGGGCGGGCACGGCTCGGGCGGGCACGCTCACGGGTTCCTCCAGCGGGGGGCGGCGGACGGACGGGCCGACCTTATTGCACACGGTTTGCAACTGCACACGCCTCGCAGACCGCGGCCGCGGGTGGCCGCGGCCACGCCGGTGCGCGCCCGCAACACGGCCGTCACACGACCCCGGGACACGCGGCGCGGAGTTCACGGTCCGGAAACGCGGCGACGACGCCTCCGGAAACAACGCCCCGGCACCGTGAACGCCGCGTCGCCGCCAGGGAGGGGGGCGACCGCGACCCCGACCGTCCCCGGCCCGCCGGGGCCCGTTTCCCTCGTTGCGGCCGACGGCCCACGACCCACCTCAGGAGGTTGCCGTGGTCAACACCGGCGACACCGCCTGGATCCTCACCAGCGCGGCTCTCGTGCTGTTGATGACGCCGGGCCTCGCGCTCTTCTACGGCGGCATGGTCCGCGCGAAGAGCGTGCTCAACATGATGATGATGAGCTTCGGCGCGCTGGCGCTCATCACCGTGCTCTGGGTGCTCTACGGCTACTCCGTCGCGTTCGGGAACGACGTCGGCGCCGGCCTGCTGGGCGACCCGGGCGAGTTCTTCGGGCTCAAGGGCCTCATGGAGGACACGACGAGCGAGGCCGGCGGCCTGCCGTCGACGGCCTTCGTCGGCTTCCAGGCCGTCTTCGCGATCATCACCGTCGCGCTGATCTCCGGCGCGATCGCCGACCGGGCGAAGTTCGGCTCCTGGATGGTCTTCGCCGGCCTGTGGGCCACCGTCGTCTACTTCCCGGTCGCCCACTGGGTCTTCGACTTCACCCTCACCGACGACGACGGCGTGGTCACCCACACCGGCGGCTGGATCGCCAACGACCTGGCGGCGATCGACTTCGCCGGCGGCACCGCGGTGCACATCAACGCCGGTGCGGCGGGGCTCGCGCTGGCCCTGGTGCTCGGCAAGCGGCGCGGCTTCGGCCGCGAGGCGATGCGCCCGCACAACCTGCCGCTCGTCATGCTCGGCGCCGGCCTGCTGTGGTTCGGCTGGTTCGGCTTCAACGCCGGCTCCGCGCTCGCGGCCAACAACACCGCCGCCGTCGTCTGGGTCAACACCCTCGCCGCCACCGGCGCCGCCGTCCTCGGCTGGCTGGTCACGGAGAAGCTCCGCGACGGCCACGCCACCTCGCTGGGCGCGGCCTCCGGTGCCGTCGCCGGCCTGGTCGCCATCACCCCGGCCTGCTCGTCGCTGTCACCGGTCGGCAGCCTCGTGGTGGGCGTCATCGCCGGTGCGCTGTGCGCCCTCGCCGTCGGGCTGAAGTACCGCCTCGGCTACGACGACTCGCTCGACGTCGTCGGCGTGCACCTGGTCGGCGGCCTCTGGGGCACCCTCGCCGTCGGGTTCCTCGCCACCGCCGGCGCCCCGGCCGGGGTCGACGGGCTCTTCTACGGTGGCGGTGTCGACCAGCTCTGGCGGCAGGCCGTCGGTGCCGTCGCGGTGCTCGTGTTCTCCTTCGTGCTGACGCTCGTGATCGCCACGGTCGTCAAGGCCGTCATGGGCTTCCGGATCAGCGAGGAGGACGAGGTCGCCGGGATCGACACCGTCGTCCACGCCGAGTCCGGGTACGACTTCACCAGCCTCGGGGGCGGCAGCGGGTCCGCCCTCCACCAGGCCACCACCCCGAAGACCACGGAAGGGGTCCGGGCATGAAGCTCGTCACCGCCATCATCAAGCCGTTCAAGCTCGACGACGTGAAGAACGCCCTCGAGCTGATCGGGATCACCGGGCTCACCGTCAGCGAGGTCCAGGGCTTCGGCCGCCAGCGCGGCCACACCGAGGTCTACCGCGGCGCCGAGTACCAGGTGGACTTCGTCCCGAAGGTGCGCATCGAGGTCGTCGTCGGCGAGATCGAGGCCGCCCGCGTGGTGGACGCCGTCGTCGAGTCGGCCTCCACCGGCCAGATCGGCGACGGCAAGGTCTGGGTCACGACGATCGACGAGATCGTGCGGGTCCGGACCGGTGAGCGCGGCGAGGACGCGCTCTAGCCGGGTCCCTGACCCGGAGACCGGGCATCGGCCGGGGTGGTGGGAGGACCCGCCGCCCCGGCCGACGCCGTTCCAGCCCGTGGACCGAACCGACCAGGGGGGACCGTGCCGGACCTGAAGGGGCTGCCCGACCTGCCGCGCGCCGAGCGGGTGCGGGTGCTCGACGCCTGGCTGGGCGGCCTGCTGGCCGACGCCGTGGCCGGCACGCCGCCGCCGCGGCAGGGCCGCGGCGGGCCCCCGCCGCTGACCGGCACCGACGGCGTCGCGCTCGTCGCCGTGGGCAGCCTCGGCCGCCGCGAGCCGCCCCCGCACGGCGACCTGGACCTCGTGCTGGTCCACGACGGCCGGCCGGAGGTCGCCGCCCTCGCCGACGCCGTCTGGTACCCGATCTGGGACGCCGGCGTCCGGCTGGACCACTCGGTGCGCTCGGTGCCCGAGGCCGTGTCGGTGGCCTCCACCGACGTGAAGGCCGGCCTCGGGCTGCTCGACGCGCGGCTGGTCGCCGGCGACGCCGCCCTCGCCGCGTCGCTGCGCACCGCCACGCTGGCCAGCTGGCGGCAGTCGGCGTCGAGGCTGCTGCCGCAGCTGCGCGACCTGCGCCGCGGCCGCGCCCGCCAGGTCGGCGAGCTGGCCTTCCTCCTCGAGCCCGACCTCAAGGAGGCCTACGGCGGCCTGCGCGAGGGCCAGGTGCTGCGCGCCGTCGCCGCCGCCCAGCTCGGCGACGAGCCCTCCGCCGAGGCCGAGGCGGCCTACTCCTTCCTGCTCGACGTCCGCGACGAGCTGCGCCGCCGCACCGGCCGGCCCAACGACGTGCTCGTGCGCCAGGAGCAGCGCCCGGTCGCCGCGGCGCTCGGCCTCGCCGACGAGGACGTGCTGCTGCGCGAGGTGAGCCTGGCCGGGCGCCGGCTGGCCTTCGTCGCCGACGACACCTGGCGGCGCGTCGAGGCCGCGCTGGTCCGGCGGCCGCGCGCCCGCTACCGCCGGGTGCGCCGCGAACCGCTGGCCGAGGGCGTGGTGCGCCAGGGCGACGAGGTGGTGCTCGCCCGCGACGCGCGCCCGGCGGCCGACCCCGGCCTCGTGCTGCGCGGCGCCGCGGCCGCCGCCCGCGCCGACCTGCTGCTGTCGCCCTACACGCTCAAGGTGCTCGCGGTGCACTCGCCGCCGGTGCCCGAGCCGTGGCCGGCCGAGGTGCGCTGGTCGTTCCTGCGGCTGCTGGCCAGCGGCCGCTCGGCGGTGCCGGTCCTCGAGCAGCTGGACCAGGAGGGCCTGCTGGCGCGCCTGCTGCCGGAGTGGGCCCGGGTGCGGTCGCTGCCGCAGCGCCACCCGTGGCACCGGTTCACCGTCGACCGGCACCTGGTCGAGGCCGCCGCGGCCGCCGCCGAGCTCACCCACGACGTCGACCGGCCCGACCTGCTGCTGGTCGCGGCGCTGCTGCACGACCTCGGCAAGGGCTGGCCCGGCGACCACAGCGTCGTCGGGGAGCCGATCGCCGCCGGCGTCGCCGAGCGCATGGGCTTCGCGCCGGCCGACGTCGCCACCGTGGGCACGCTGGTCCGCCACCACCTGCTGCTGCCCGACACCGCCACCCGCCGCGACATCGACGACCCGGCCACCATCGAGCGGGTCGCCGACACCATCGGCCGGGACGCCCAGGTGCTGCAGCTGCTGCACGCGCTGGCGCAGGCCGACGGCGCGGCCACCAGCACCTCGGCGTGGTCGCCGTGGAAGGCGCACCTGGTCGCCCACCTGGTGGCCCGCGTGCAGGCGCACCTCGGCGGCACCGTCGTCGACGGGCCCGACCCGGTGCTGCACCCCACCGAGCCGACGGTCACCCAGGCCGGCGGCGACGGTGCGGTCACCGTGGGCGTCGAGGACGTCGCCGACGGCCAGCAGGTGACCATCGGGGCGCCCGACGCGCACGGCCTGTTCAGCCGGCTCGCGGGGGTGCTCGCGCTCAACCAGCTCGACGTCCGCGCGGCCAAGGTGAACGTCGTGGGGGGCCGGGCCACCGCCGTGTTCGCCGTCCGCCCGCGGTTCGGCCGCGCACCGCAGCCGACGATCCTCGCCGACGCCGTCCGCGCCGCCCTGGAGGGGACGCTGCCGCTGGCCGACCGGCTGCGCCAGCGCGAGGCCGACTACCGGCAGGACGCCGCCCGGTCCGCGCCGCCGCGGATCTCCTGGCA
The DNA here is from genome assembly GCF_054050475.1 of Geodermatophilus sp. SYSU D00525. Classification (NCBI taxonomy): domain Bacteria; kingdom Bacillati; phylum Actinomycetota; class Actinomycetes; order Geodermatophilales; family Geodermatophilaceae; genus Geodermatophilus; species Geodermatophilus sp. SYSU D00525. The sequence continues at coordinate 22,325 of NZ_JBJGZK010000004.1, read as the reverse complement.
CGACTCGGAGGTCAGCGGGGAGGCGACCAGCATCGTCGAGGTGCGCGCCGGCGACCGGGCCGGCCTGCTGTACCGGCTCACCGCCGCGCTCGCCGCCGAGGGCCTCGACGTCACCTCCGCGCGGATCGAGACCCTCGGGGCCGACGCCGCCGACTACTTCTACGTGTGCACCCCCACCGGCTGCCCGATCGACGCCGGGCAGCGGGCCCGAGTGGAGGCCGCGCTGGTGGCCGCGGCGCGCGGCGCCGTCCCCGACCCGGCGCGCACCGGAGGCGACACGCCGGGCTGAGGCGGCCGGGAACTGTCGGTGACCCGTGCGACCGTCGGGACGAGGCGGGACGGACCGGTCCCGCATCCGACGCCGAGGGGGATCCGCGTGACCGTCCAGCAGACCGCAGCCCTGCCGACCTGGCCGTGCCGGGACTGCGGGGAGGACCGCGTGTTCGAGCAGCCGCCGTGCGCCGACGGGCACACCGACGACGGCGGCGAGTGCCCGGAGTGGATCTGCACCGGCTGCGGCGGTGCGCTCCTGGCCGGCGGGGCCGAGGTCGTCGTCGTGGCGGCGGTGCGCCGCGCGGCCTGAGGGAGGACCTCCGCGGCCTCCGGGTCACCGGAGGGTCAGCGCCACCCGGCCGGAGGCGGACAGGGCGCCGTCGGTCACGAACGCGATCCACCCGCCGCGGAGCAGGACCAGCTCGATCAGCTCGTCCACCACGTCGTCGACCACGTCGGGGTGCTCGACGTCGTCGGCGGGGAGGAGGAAGTCGCCGTCCGGGCTCAGGCGGGCCGGGTGGGCGAACCCCTCCTCGACGGCGAGCATCTCCGGCCGCTCCCGCCGGGCGGCCAGCCAGGCCGCGTCGATGCCCTCGACCACCGCGTGCCGGGAGCGCCGCCGCTCCAGGTGGGCCAGCGCCTCGCCCTGACGGGACAGCAGGTACTGCTCGAGCACCTCGCGGATCCGCGGTACGAGCACCGGCAGGGGCGCGCGGGTCAGGTCGGCGGGCACCGTCCCGGCCAGCCGGGCGGTGTTGCGCGACAGGCGGCGGAAGCGGGCCGTCGCGCGGTCGTTGCCCACGAGGACCAGCGGGGCGGGGTGCAGCCGCAGGTGGGTACCCAGCGCCCGGTCGACCCGGCGCAGGAAGGCGTCGGCGTCCTCGTCCCGCGCCGTGAGCGGGAACGCCGACCGCGGCGGTGGCCGCAGCTCGCCGGCGACGCCCTCGAGCAGCCGCGCCTCCCGGCCCGACAGCAGCAGGACGACGTGTCGCGGCGTGCGGTGCAGGGCGCGGACCAGGTCCCGGGTGGCGAAGGTCGGGTCCACGACGACGCGGTCGGAGACGGGCACCGGCAGGCGCACCACCTCCTGCACCACGCCGTTCACGTAGACCGCGATCCCCGCCCCGGTGGGACCGCGCCGCGCGCCGGCCACCGCCCCGGCCACCGCGTCGGCCAGGGACGGGGGTGCGCCGTCGCGGGCCAGCCGGTCCGCGGCCTCGGCGGCCAGGCGCTGCAGGCGGGCGGCGTCGTCGTCGGTCATGCGGGGCGCCGGGGTCGTCGCCGCCAGCAGGGACACGCACCGGTCGGCGCGGACCGACTGCAGCAGGAGCACCTGCTCGGGGGAGGGCCACTCGATCCGGGCCCGGGTGGCCGTCACGGCGCCGGCCAGCCCAGCGGCACGGCGTCCAGCCGCCGGGCCAGGCGGGCGACGGTGCGGTCGAGGACCCGCTCGCGGCGGGGGCCGTGCAGTCCGGACAACCGGTGGACGCCGATGCGCACCGGGACGCCGGCGGCGGCCGCGCGCTGGACCACCAGGGTGACCAGCTCGGTCTCCTCCCGGTCGGCCTCCTCCACCAGCCGGGCCACGAGAGCGGCGTCGAGGGCGACGGGCACCCGCGGGACGGGCACGCGGGGGAGGAGCAGGGCGGTGTGCACCTCCAGCCTGGTCTCCCGGGCGGTGCGGTGGGCCTCGTCGAGGACCTCCGACGCGCGCTCGCGGCCGGTGACGACGGCCAGCAGCCGGGACGGGCCGCCCCTGGGCGGCCCGAGGGGACGGGCTGCGGCGGGCGCCGGGACGTCCGGCCGCGCGGGGGTGGTCGGCGGGGCGAGGTCGAGCGTGGTCACGGGGACTCCCACGGTCGGGCGAGGTCTCCCCCGGTCCCGGAGGACCGGCCGCGCCCGGGCGGGAGCCGGGACTGACGGGCGGCGGCTTCGCGGATGCGGTCGGGTACTCCCCTCGCACGAACCACAATACGTGCAATCCACTTCGGGTACAAGGCTGCGCGTGCGGAGCGGGGCCCGCGTACGGTGCTGCCCGTGGCCGTCTCCTCGCCCGGGTGGACCTTCCTGTCCAACCACGGCCACGTCCTGGTGAGCCTGGCGGCCGATCCCGAGGCCCGCGTCCGCGACGTGGCCGAACGCGTCGGGATCACCGAGCGTGCGGTGCAGATGATCGTGGCAGACCTCGAGCAGGCGGGCTACGTCGTCCGCGAGCGGGTGGGCCGGCGCAACCGCTACACCGTGTCCACCGAGGGGCACTTCCGCCACCCCCTCGAGGAGCACGTCCGCACGGGGGAGTTCCTCGCCCTGGTGCTCGGGGACGCCGCCTCCTCCCGGGGCTGACGGGCGGCACCGGTCGCGGCCGGACCGGTCGGCGCGCTGCGGTCGATACGCTGGGGACAGGAGGCGCGAGGACCCGGCCGGGTCCGTGCCGTGTCGCCGGTCGGTCTGACCGGCGGGCCGTGCCCGCGACACCCGACGAGGACGTGCTGTGTTCGAGACTCTCTCCGACCGCCTCGACAAGGTCTTCACCGGCCTGCGGGGCAAGGGCCGGCTGACCGACGCCGACATCGACGCCACCGCGCGCGAGATCCGCATCGCGCTGCTCGAGGCCGACGTCGCGCTGCCGGTGGTGCGCGCCTTCATCGCCGCGATCAAGGAGCGGGCGCGCGGCGCCGCGGTGTCGCAGGCGCTCAACCCGGCGCAGCAGGTCATCAAGATCGTCAACGAGGAGCTCATCGAGATCCTCGGCGGCGAGACCCGGCGGCTGCGCTACGCCAAGACCTCGCCCACGGTGATCATGCTCGCCGGTCTGCAGGGCTCCGGTAAGACCACGCTGGCCGGCAAGCTCGGCCGCTGGCTGAAGAGCCAGGGGCACGCCCCCCTGCTGGTGGCCTGCGACCTGCAGCGCCCCAACGCGGTCAACCAGCTGACGATCGTCGCCGGCCAGGCCGGGGTCGACGTCTACGCGCCCGAGCCGGGCAACGGCGTCGGCGACCCGATCCGGGTGGCCGCCGACTCGATCGAGCACGCCCGCCGCACCATGCACGACGTCGTCGTCGTCGACACCGCCGGCCGGCTGGGCATCGACGCCGAGCTGATGGCGCAGGCCGCCGGCATCCGCGACGCCGTCCAGCCCGACGAGACGCTGTTCGTCGTCGACGCGATGATCGGCCAGGACGCCGTCACCACGGCCGAGGCCTTCCGCGACGGCGTCGGCTTCTCCGGCGTGGTGCTCACCAAGCTCGACGGCGACGCCCGCGGTGGTGCCGCGCTCTCGGTCCGCTACGTGACCGGGCAGCCGATCATGTTCGCCTCCACCGGAGAGAAGCTCACCGACTTCGACGTCTTCCACCCCGAGCGGATGGCCTCGCGCATCCTCGGCATGGGCGACGTGCTCACCCTCATCGAGCAGGCCGAGCAGGCCTTCGACGCCGAGCAGGCCGAGAAGATGGCCGGCAAGCTCGTCAGCCGCGAGGGGTTCACCCTCGAGGACTTCCTCGAGCAGATGATGGCCATCCGCAAGATGGGCCCGATCGCCAACCTGCTCGGCATGCTGCCCGGCGCGGGCGCGATGAAGGAGCAGCTCAAGCAGGTCGACGACCGCGACCTGGACCGCACCGCGGCGATCATCCGCTCGATGACCCCGCAGGAGCGGGTCGACTCGAAGATCATCAACGCGTCGCGGCGGGTGCGCATCGCCAACGGCTCGGGGGTGACCGTCACCGAGGTCAACCAGCTGCTGGAGCGCTTCGCGCAGGCCCAGAAGATGATGGGCCAGATGGCCGGCAGCATGGGCCTGCCGGGCATGGGCCCGATGTCGAAGAAGGCCCGCGGCCGGCAGATGCAGGCCCAGTCCTCGAAGAAGGGCAAGGGCAAGAAGGGCAGCGGCAAGAAGGCTGGCGGCGGCAAGGCCCCGGCCCGCCGGCCGATGGGCGCCCCGGGCCTGCCCCCGGGCGCCGGCTTCCCGGGCGGGCTGCCGGGCGGCATGCCCTCGCTGCCGCCGGGCCAGGCGCTGCCGGACCTGAGCAAGCTCGACTTCAGCAAGTTCGGGGACGAGCGGCCCGGGCGGTGACCGCCCCCGCCCTGCACCTGTCCGGGGTCGTCCTCCCCGAGGGCGAGCACCGCGACCTGTGGATCCGCGACGGCCGGGTCACCTTCGAGCGGGTCCCGGGCGCCGAGACCGTCTCCCGCGGCGGCTGGCTGCTGCCGGGCCTGGTCGACGCGCACTGCCACGTCGGCATCGGCCGGGGCGGGGTGCCCGTCGAGGACCTCGCCGGGCTGCGCGAGCAGGCGCTGGCCGAGCGGGCCGCCGGGGTGCTGGCGCTGCGCGACTGCGGCTCGCCGGTGGACACCCGGGCGCTGGACGACGAGCCCGACCTGCCGACGATCGTCCGCGCCGGCCGGCACCTGGCCGCGACCCGGCGCTACATCCCGGGGCTGGCGGTCGAGCTGGAGCCCGCCGGGCTGGTCGAGCAGGTGCGGGTGCAGGCCCGGCGCGGCGACGGCTGGGTGAAGCTGGTCGGCGACTGGATCGACCGGTCGGTGGGGGACCTCGCGCCCGAGTGGCCGGCCGACGTCGTGGCCGAGGCGATCGCGGCGGCGCACGAGGAGGGCGCGCGGGTCACCGCGCACACCTTCGGCACCGACGCGCTGCCCGACCTGGTCCGCGCCGGCATCGACTGCATCGAGCACGGCACCGGGCTCACCGAGGACCTGGTCGGCGAGATGGCCGCGCGCGGCACCGCCGTCGTCCCGACGCTGGTCAACGTGGAGAACTTCCCCGGCTTCGCCGCCGCGGGGGAGGCGAGGTTCCCGGCGTACGCGAGCACGATGCGGCGGCTGTACGCGTCCTCGGGTGCGGTGGTGCGGGCGGCGTTCGAGGCCGGCGTGCCCGTGTTCGCCGGCACCGACGCCGGCGGCGGCATCGAGCACGGCCGGATCGCCGACGAGGTCCGCGCGCTGTGCGACGCCGGCCTGCCCGCCGAGGCCGCGCTGGCCGCGGCGTCGTGGTCCGCGCGCACCTGGCTGGGCCTGCCCGGCATCGAGGAGGGCGCGCCGGCCGACCTCACCGTCTACGACGGCGACCCGCGCGCCGACCTCGGCGTCCTGACCCGGCCGCAGCTCACCGTGCTGCGCGGCCGGGTGCACCGCTAGGGGCCCCGAGCTCGAGGACCACCTCCGTGCCGCGGCGGGACGACGCCAGCCGTAGCCCGCCGCCGGAGGCCTCGGCGGTGCGCCGGGCGATGTCCAGCCCGAGCCCGGTCCACCGCCGCCTCGGGCAGCCCCGGGCCGTCGTCGCGCACGGTCACCCGGGCGGCGCCGCCCGCGCGCGGCCGGACGCCGAGCACGAGCCCCGTGCCGTCGGGGGTGTGGGCGAAGACGTTGCCGATCAGGGCGTCGAGCGCGGCGGCGAGGTCCTCGGCGGGCACCCGGGGCCGGCGGGCCTCGCGGATCACGTCGTCGACCGCGCGGCCGACCGCGTCGACCCCGTCGAGGACGCGGTCGCGCCCCGCCGGCGGCAGCGCCTCGGCGTCCAGCTGCAGCGCGGTCAGCGGCGTGCGCAGCCGGTGGGCGAGGTCGGCGACGGACTCCCGCTCGGCGACCAGCAGCTCCTCGATCCGGCCGGCGAGCTGGTTGACCGCCGCCGTCGGCGCAGGTGACGTGCACCGGGGGGACACGGTTCCGACGACCCGCCGGGCGACGACCGCGGCGGCGACTCCGGCGGCGGGCACGGCGCCGACGACGGCTCCGACGACCACGGCTCCGACGACCGGGCGCTCCCGCCCGGGACGGCGTCCGCACGCCGTCCGGGCGGGAGCGCGGTCCGGTCAGACGCTGACGCCGGCGGCCGCGCAGGCGGTGCCGAACTCGGTGACCGGTCCGGTGAGGCCGGTGACCGCGGTGATGACGTCGCCGCCGGACTGCACGTCGTCGATCGCGGCGTCGGTGGCCGCGGAGACGGCGTCGGCGGCGGCGAGCACCGGCGCGCTGGCGTCCCGGTGCCCGGCCGGGGCGTCGCGCAGGGCCTCGAGCAGCGGGACGACGCCGGCCGGGTCGACGTAGCCGGTCTCGTCGACCGAGATCAGCGACAGGCCGACGTAGCCGAACCACCCGGCCACCGCCTGGCACAGGCCCTCGTCGCCGGGGACGCCCGCGCCGGGGACCGGCAGGTCCTCGTCGCTCGTGGGCACGCTGCCGGACCCGGGCGCGGGCTCCGTCCCGGGCGCGGGGTCGGTCACGGGCTCGGTCCCGCCGGTCTCCTCCACCGGCGGGGCGGCCGGCTCCGTCGAGGCCTCCGACCCCTGCGACACGGGCGTGGCCGAGCCGCTGACCGCGGTGGAGCAGGCGGCCAGCGAGGCGCCGGCGGTGAGGGCGAGGACGGCGGTGGCCAGGCGACGGGGGGTGCGCACGGGGGACTCCAGGGAGCTCGAGCCGGGTCTCGGCGGGGGAGGGCCGCCGGTCGGCGGCTCGCTGGGGACGACGGTCGCGGCCCCTGCTTGCGCCGCTCTTGCGAGCGGCTGACCGCGCGGCACAACCCGTTCGCGCGCCCTGGGAGACTCGTGCCGTGCTGTTGCGGATGTCCTCCCTGTTCCTGCGCACCCTGCGCGACGACCCGGCCGACGCCGAGGTGCCCAGCCACCGCCTGCTCGTGCGGGCCGGCTACATCCGCCGGGCCGCGCCGGGCGGCTTCACCTGGCTGCCCCTGGGCTACCGGGTCTTCCGCAACGTCGAGCGCGTCGTCCGCGAGGAGATGGACCGGATGGGCGCGCAGGAGGTGCACTTCCCGGCGCTGCTGCCCCGCGAGCCCTACGAGGCGACCAACCGCTGGACCGAGTACGGCCCCAACCTCTTCCGGCTGCAGGACCGCCGGGGCGCGGACTTCCTCCTCGGCCCCACCCACGAGGAGGTGTTCACGCTCCTGGTGAAGGACCTGTACTCGTCGTACAAGGACCTCCCGCTGTCGCTGTACCAGATCCAGACCAAGTACCGGGACGAGGCGCGGCCCCGGGCCGGGCTGTTCCGCACCCGCGAGTTCACGATGAAGGACAGCTACTCCTTCGACGTCGACGACGCGGGCCTGGACGCCTCCTACGCCGCGCACCGCGCCGCCTACGTCCGGATCTTCGACCGGCTGGGCCTCGACTACGTGATCGTCTCGGCGATGTCCGGGGCGATGGGCGGCTCCAAGAGCGAGGAGTTCCTCCACCCGACCGAGATCGGCGAGGACACCTTCGTCCGCTCGGCCGGCGGCTACGCGGCCAACGTCGAGGCGGTCGGCACCGTCGTCCCCGACCCGCTGCCGATCGAGGGCCTGCCCGAGGCGCACGTCGAGGACACCCCCGACACCCCGACCATCGAGACGCTGGTCGCCGTCGCGCGGGAGCTGTTCCCCGACGCCGGGTACACGGCCGCGTCGACGCTGAAGAACGTCGTCGTCACCCTGGTGCACCCCGACGGCACCCGGGAGCCGCTGGTGATCGGCATCCCCGGCGACCGCGAGGTCGACGCCAAGCGGCTGGAGGCGCAGGTGGCGCCGGCCGAGGTGGAACCGTTCACCGACTTCGAGGCGCACCCGGCGCTGGTCAAGGGCTACATCGGCCCGCAGGTGCTCGGGAAGGACAGCGAGTCGGGCATCCGCTACCTCGTCGACCCCCGCGTCGTCCCCGGCACCCGCTGGGTCACCGGCGCCAACGAGCCGGGCAAGCACGTGTTCGACCTGGTGGCCGGCCGCGACTTCTCCTGGGACGGCACCGTGGAGGCCGCCGAGGTGCTGCCCGGTGACCCCGCGCCCGACGGCTCGGGCCCGCTGGAGCTCGCCCGCGGCGTGGAGATCGGGCACATCTTCCAGCTGGGCCGCAAGTACGCCGACGCCCTCGGCCTCCAGGTGCTCGACGAGAACGGCAAGCTCGTCACGGTCACCATGGGCTCCTACGGCATCGGCGTCTCCCGCGCCGTCGCCGCGATCGCCGAGTCCACCCACGACGAGCTGGGCCTGGTCTGGCCGCGCGAGATCGCCCCGGCCGACGTGCACGTCGTCGCCACGGGCAAGGACGCCGCGGTGTTCGAGGCCGCGCAGGCCCTGTCCGACGAGCTGGTCGCCGCCGGGCTGACCGTGCTCTACGACGACCGGCCGAAGGTGTCGCCCGGGGTGAAGTTCAAGGACGCCGAGCTGCTCGGGATGCCGACCATCGTGACCGTCGGCCGGGGGCTGGCCGACGGCGTCGTCGAGCTGCGGGACCGGGCGACGGGGGAGCGGTCCGAGGTGCCGGTGGCCGACGCCGCCGCTGCGGTGCTCGCTCAGGTCCGGTCGGAGACCAACTCGACCTCGTAGCCGTCGGCGTCCTCGAGGTAGGCGGCGCGGTGCTGCGGGCCGCCGGCGAACGGGTGGCGGTCGGCGAACAGCAGCCGCCACCCGTGCGCCGGCGCCGCGGTCACCAGGTCGTCGAGGTCGTCGGCGGTGCCCGCCCAGAACGCGAGGTGGTTGAGGCCCGGCCGGCGGCGCTCGTGGGTGTCCGCGGCGAGGTCGGGGGAGTGCTCGACGACGACGTACACGTCGCCGAGCCGCCAGGACCGGCCGTGCTCCCACGACTGGTACGGCTGCGCGCCCAGCGCGGTCAGCAGCCAGCCCCACGAGCGCTCGGCGCGGGCGAGGTCGGGCACCCACAGCTCGACGTGGTGGAGCAGACCCCGGCTGGTCATGGCACGCCTCCCGGCATCTGGCATCATGGTCGGTCGAACACGGCGGTGCGCGGCCCTCTCACCGACGCCGGCCGTGTCCCTGGCTCCGCCCCGGCGTAACCCCACGCGTCCGTCCGGCGAGCACCGACGAACAGCGTTCGAGGAGATTCCGAGCCACCGTGGCCACCAAGATCAAGCTCATGCGTCTGGGCAAGATGCGTGCTCCGTACTACCGCATCGTCGTCGCCGACTCGCGCACCAAGCGCGAGGGTCGCGTCATCGAGACGATCGGCAAGTACCACCCGAAGGAGGAGCCCTCCTTCATCGAGGTCGACAGCGAGCGCGCGCAGTACTGGCTGGGCGTCGGCGCGCAGCCGACCGAGCCGGTCGCGGCGATCCTCCGCGTCACCGGCGACTGGCAGAAGTTCAAGGGCGAGCCGGCCCCGCCGCCCATGAAGGTCGCCGCCCCCAAGCCCGACCGCAAGGCCCTCTACGAGGAGGCCGTCCGCAGCGCCGGCGAGGAGCCGGCCGCCGGTGCGACCACCCCGAAGAAGAAGGCCGCTCCCAAGGCCGACGACGCCGCCGCCACGGTGGCCGAGGCCGCCGCTGCCGGTGGCGAGGGCCCGGCCGCCGGCGCCACCGCGACGCCCGCCGAGTAAGACGTGCTCGAAGAGGCGCTCGAGCACCTGGTCAAGGGCATCGTCGACCACCCGCGCGACGTCACCGTCGACCTGGTCGGCGGCCGTCGCGGCAAGACCCTCGAGGTCCGGGTCCACCCTGACGACCTCGGCAAGGTGATCGGCCGCGGCGGGCGCACCGCCAAGGCGCTGCGCACCGTCATGACCGGCGTCGGCGGCCGCGGCCTGCGGGTCGACGTCGTCGACACCGACGGGCGCTGAGCCGCGCGGCTTGGACGCGCAGAACTCCTCCACCGACACCGTGGTGGTCGGCCGCATCGGCCGGCCCCACGGTGTCCGTGGTGAGGCCACCGTCGAGGTCCGCACCGACGACCCCGGTGAGCGCTTCCGCCCCGGGGCCGTCCTGCGCACCGTCCCCGCCGAGCGCGGTCCGCTGACCGTCGCCGGCGCCCGCTGGCACCGCGAGGTGCTGCTGCTCGCGTTCGAGGGCTACGACAGCCGCGAGACCGTCGAGACCCTCCGCGACACCCTGCTCGAGGTCCCGGTCGCCGACCTGCCGGCGCTGGAGGACCCCGACGCCTTCTACGACCACCAACTGGTCGGCCTGGCCGCCCGGCTGACCGACGGCACGCCGCTGGGCGAGGTCACCGCGGTCCGCCACGAGGGCGCGGACCTGCTGGTCGTCGACCGCGCCGAGGGGGGCGAGCTGCTGGTGCCGTTCGTCACGGCGATCGTGCCGACCGTCGACCTCGCCCGCGGGTTCGTCGTCGTCGACCCGCCCGAGGGGCTGCTCGAGCTGTGAGCGCCCCGTACCGCGTCGACGTCGTCACGATCTTCCCCGAGTACCTGGCGCCGCTGCGCCAGTCGCTGCTCGGGAAGGCCGCCGAGCGCGGCCTGGTCTCCGTCGGCGTGCACGACCTGCGGCAGTGGACCGACGACGTCCACCGCACCGTCGACGACGCCCCCTACGGCGGCGGCCCCGGCATGGTCATGCGCCCCGAGCCCTGGGCGCGTGCCCTGGAGGCCGTCCGCCCGCCCGGCACCCGGCTGGTGGTGCCCACGCCGGCCGGGCGCCCGTTCACCCAGGCCGTCGCCGCCGAGTGGTCCGCCGAGCCCGGGCTGGTGTTCGCCTGCGGCCGCTACGAGGGCATCGACCAGCGGGTGGCCGAGTGGGCCGCCGCGGCCGGGCCGGTGTCGGAGGTCTCGATCGGCGACTACGTGCTGGCCGGCGGCGAGTCCGCGGTGCTGGTGATGGTCGAGGCGGTCACCCGGCTGCTGCCCGGCGTCGTCGGCAACCGGGAGTCGGTCGAGTTCGACTCGCACGCCGACGGGCTGCTCGAGGGGCCCTCCTACACCCGCCCGGCGTCGTGGCGCGGGCTGGACGTCCCGCCGGTGCTGCTGTCCGGCGACCACGCGGCGATCGCCCGCTGGCGGCGTGCGGAGTCGCTGCGGCGGACCGCGACCCGGCGTCCCGACCTGCTGGCCGCGCTGCCGGAGGACGCGCTGTCGCCCGCCGACCGCGCGGTCCTCGACGGTGCCTGACCGCCCCTGGGTCCGGCCGACGGCGCGGGTGGTCGTCCTCGACCCCGACGGCCGGGTGCTGCTGCTCGGCGCCCGGCTGACCGACCCCGCCGTCCCGCCCGGCGACGTGCTGTTCTGGTACACGCCCGGCGGGGGAGTGGAGGACGGCGAGAGCGTCCGCGAGGCCGCCGCCCGCGAGCTGGCCGAGGAGATCGGCCTGGTCGTCGACCCCGCGGCCCTGGAGGGCCCGGTGTGGTTCCGGCGGCACGTCGGCCCGTTCGCCGGCGTGCAGATCGACTCGCGGGAGACCTTCTTCGTCCTGCGCGACGTCGTCCACGAGGTGGACGCCACCGGCCGCACCGAGCTGGAGCTGCTCGGGGAGGAGCCGCACCGCTGGTGGACCGCCGCCGAGATCGCCGCGGCGGACGTGGAGTTCGCACCCCGCGAGCTCGCCGGCGTCCTGCCCGAGCTGCTGGCCAGGCCGTGGCGCCGGCCACCCCGCGTGGTCGACTGACCGGCCCCGGGACCAGCCCGGTCCGGCCCGCGCTCGGCAGCGTGGCGCCCGTGTGGCACAGTAGAGAGTCGCTGCAGACCGGAGGCGCCGCCGACGGGCACTCCTCCCGGAGTCGCAGCCACCTGGTCCGGAGCGTGGGGCACCCCGATGCCCGGGCCGACGACGAGCCAACGCTGAGACCGAGGAATGCTGCGATGAACACCCTGGACGTACTCGACGCCGACTCGCTGCGCGACGACATCCCCGAGTTCCGCCCCGGGGACACCGTCAAGGTGCACGTCCGCGTCGTCGAGGGCAACCGCTCGCGCATCCAGGTCTTCCAGGGCGTCGTCATCCGGCGCCAGGGCGGCGGGATCCGCGAGACCTTCACCGTCCGCAAGGTCAGCTTCGGCGTGGGGGTGGAGCGCACCTTCCCGGTGCACACCCCGGTCGTCGAGAAGATCGAGGTGCTGACCCGCGGTGACGTCCGCCGGGCCAAGCTCTACTACCTCCGCGAGCTGCGCGGCAAGGCCGCCAAGATCAAGGAGCGTCGCGAGACCGTCGCGCGCTGACCGTCCCCGGCTCCGGCCGGACGACTCCGGGCCGGTCCGACCCGGCCTGACCACGGCGGGTCCTCCGCGGCCGTACGCTGGCTCCCGATGAGCAGCGATCGGTCCGGAGGGCCCGCCGACGTCGTCCCGGGGGACGACCCCACGCCCGAGCGGCCGGACGCCGGTGGCCGCCGCCGCACCTGGCGGCGGAGGGACGATCCCGAGAAGAAGAGCTCGCTGCTGCGCGAGCTGCCCGTGCTGCTGCTCGTGGCCTTCGTGCTCGCGCTGCTGGTGAAGACCTTCCTCGCCCAGGCCTTCTTCATCCCCTCCGGGTCGATGGAGCAGACGCTGCACGGCTGCACCGGCTGCACCGGTGACCGCGTCCTGGTCAACAAGGTCCCGTACTGGTTCGGCGACCCTGAACCCGGTGACATCGTCGTCTTCCAGGGCCCCGACACCTGGACGCCCGAGGTCGAGGTCTCCGAGCCCTCGAACTGGTTCACCGGCGGGCTGCTGTGGCTGGGCCGGGCCGTCGGCGTGGCGCCGCCGAGCGAGGACGACTACGTCAAGCGGGTCATCGCCGTGGGCGGGCAGACCGTGCAGTGCTGCGACGCCGAGGGCCGGGTGACCGTCGACGGCGAGCCGCTCGACGAGCCCTACATCTACGAGGACACCCCGCTGGAGTCCCGCGCCTTCGGCCCCGTCACCGTGCCCGAGGGCCGGCTGTGGGTCATGGGGGACCACCGGTCGGCCTCGGCCGACTCCCGCTCGCACGTCGGCGACCGCTACGGCGGCACCATCGCCGTCGACGACGTCATCGGCAAGGCCGCGCTCATCGTCTGGCCGGTGTCCCGGTTCGGCACGCTGGACTCCCCGGACATCCAGGGCACGGAGGCGGCCGCCGCGGGCGCGGTCGGCCAGGTGCTCCCGCTGGGTGCGGGCCTCGTCGGCGCGCTGCCGGTCGCGGCGTGGAACCGCCGGCGCCGGCTGCGCCGCCCGCCCCCGGACTGACCTCCCCCCGCCTCCCGACGGCGCCGTCCCTCCCCAGGGGCGGCGCCGTCGTCTTTCCCGCGCCATTTCTCGCAATCGGCGTCCCCAAGTCGACAAATGGGAGACGCTCACCTCTCCGGTTTCTCCTGTGACGAGCGCTACCGATACGGGCATGAGAAAAATCCCCAGGAAGTGTTCAAGGACCGCGCCATTCATCCCGATGGAGTAGTCGAGAGCAACCCGGTCCACCGAAATGGAGAAAGTCGTGTCCGCACCCCTGGCGAGCGCTACCCGAGGCGTCACCCGCGTGCTCCTCCTCGCCGACGCCCCCGTCCTGCGGCGCGGCCTGGTCAGCATGATCAACGAGACCGCCGGCATGCAGTCGGTGGGCACCCCCGGCGAGCTGCGCCGCGCCCTCACCCTCGTCGAGACCGCCCGGCCCGACGCCGTGGTCGTCGAGATGGGCGCCGGCCGCGCCGCCACCCTCAACGTCGTCCGCGACCTGCGCCGCCGCTTCCCGCGGGTCGCCGTCGTCGCCCTCGCGACCTCCGAGGACCCGGCCGTGGTCAACGAGGCGGTCGCCGCCGGTGTCCGCGGCTACCTGATGCTCAACACCTCGCCGACCCTGCTCGGCTGGGCGATCCTCGCCGCCCGCGCCGGCCGGACCGTCGTCGACCCGCAGATCCGCCGGGTCGAGCCGACCGCCGCCCCGGTCGGCAAGCCGCTGACCCCCGAGGTGCCGCTCACCCGGCGCGAGCAGGACGTCCTCGACGAGCTGCTGCAGGGCCAGTCCAACCGGCAGATCGGCCGCAACCTGTTCATCAGCGAGGACACCGTCAAGTCGCACGTGAAGGCGATCCTGCGCAAGCTCGGCGCCCGCGACCGCGCGCACGCCGTCTCGCTGGTCCTGTCCTCCCGCTCCTCCGGCACCTGCAGCTGCGGCGCCCACGCGCTGACCGTCCCCGCCCCGGCCCCGGCCGAGGTCTGATCCCGGCGCCCGGACCCGGCAGCACCGCGCCGGGTCCGGCGCCCCCCGGCCGGCCGTCCGCCTCCTCGGCGGCCGGACCGGGACGACGGGCCGGCCCCCTCTGACCCCGGGGGCCGGCCCGCCGCCGTCCGCGCGTCCGGGCACCCCGCCGTCCCGAGGCCGGGTGGTGTCCCCGGGGCGTCGTAGGGTCGGACGGCGATGGCAGGCCGTCTTCCCCCCGCTCACCGGGCCGCCGCGACGCCGGCCGCCCGCACCCGCCGTGCCGACCCCCTCGGCGACACGGGTCCCGACGACTCGCTCTGGGACATGGAGCGCTCGCTGCGCCGGCGCGGCTTCTCCGCCGTCGCCGGTGCCGACGAGGCCGGCCGCGGCGCGTGCGCCGGACCGCTGGTCGCCGCCGCCTGCGTGCTGCCCGCCGGCCGCCGCGGACGGGTGCCCGGGCTGGCCGACTCCAAGCTCCTGACCGCCGCGGCGCGGGAGCGGGTCTACGCCGAGGTCGTCGGCCGCGCGCTGTCCTGGTCGGTCGTGGTCGTCCCGGTGGCCGACCTCGACGCGCGCGGCATGCACGTCACCAACCTCGAGGCGCTGCGCCGCGCGGTCAGCGCGCTGGACCCGGCGGCGGACTACGTGCTCACCGACGGCTTCGCCGTGCCCGGCCTCGGGGTGCCGACCCTGGCCGTGTGGAAGGGCGACCGGGTCGCCGCCTGCGTGGCCGCGGCGTCGGTGCTGGCCAAGGTCACCCGGGACCGGATCATGCTCGACCTGCACGAGCGCTTCCCCGAGTACGACTTCGCGGTGCACAAGGGCTACACGACCGAGGCGCACACCGCCGCGCTGGAGCGTCACGGGCCCTGTCCCGAGCACCGGTCCCGCTTCGTCAACGTCGTCCGGGCCCGCGACGCGCGCGCCGTCCGGGAGCTCCAGCTCACCGCTGCCGGCGGCATGGTCGATGATGGGGGCATGCGCACGATCTCCGGAGAGCCGCGATGAGCACCGAGGACCTGGAGAAGTACGAGACCGAGATGGAGCTGCAGCTCTATCGCGAGTACCGGGACATCGTCCGGCAGTTCACCTACGTGGTGGAGACCGAGCGGCGGTTCTACCTGGCCAACTCCGTCGACCTGCAGGTCCGCGAGGCCGGCGGCGAGGTGTTCTTCGAGCTCAAGCTGTCCGACGCCTGGGTCTGGGACATGTACCGGCCCGCGCGCTTCGTCCGCAACGTCCGGGTGCTGACGTTCAAGGACGTCAACGTCGAGGAGCTGGACAAGCCCGACCTCGAGCTGCCCGACGGGCCCCGCCTCACCTGATCGCATCCGCACGCCCGGGAGGCTGACCGCCCGGGCCGACGGGACCGCCCGCGCCGTCCACAGCCCGGGCCGTCGTCCACAGACCGCCGTCCCGCGCCGTGCGGGGCGCCCGCCCGGGCCACGGTCGGCAGGTGTCCACGAGAACCGAACTCGGCAGCCGCGGGGAGACGATCGCCGCGGCCTACCTCACCGACGCCGGCCTGGCCGTCCTCGACCGCAACTGGCGGTGCCGCGACGGCGAGCTCGACATCGTCGCCCGCGAGGGCACCGCGATCGTCTTCTGCGAGGTCAAGACCCGCCGGGCCACCGGCTTCGGCCACCCCGTCGAGGCGGTGACCGCGGCCAAGCAGCGGCGGCTGCGCACGCTGGCCCAGCGGTGGCTGGCCGCCCACGCCGAGCACGCGCCCGACCTGCGCTTCGACGTCGTCGGCGTGCTGGTGCGGCCGGCCGCGCCGGCGCTGGTCACCCACCTGCGCGGGGCGTTCTCGTGACGCTCGCCCGCACCTGGTCGGTCGGGCTGGCCGGGGTGTCCGGCGCGATGGTCGAGGTCGAGGTGGACATGTCCGCCGGCGTCCCCGGCGTGGTGCTCGTCGGCCTGCCCGACGCCGTGGTGCGCCAGTCGGTCGACCGCGTCCGCGCGGCCGTGGTGAACACCGGCGCGTCCTGGCCGATGCGCCGGATCACCATCGGGCTGTCGCCGGCGTCGATGCCCAAGCAGGGGAGCGGCTTCGACCTCGCGCTGGCCGCCGCCGTGCTCGCCGCGGCCGGCACCCTCCCGGCCGACGCTGCCGACGGGCTGGTGCTGCTCGGCGAGCTCGGGCTCGACGGCTCGGTGCGCGCGGTCCGCGGCGTCCTCCCGGCCGTGCTGGCCGCCGCCCGGGCCGGGCACGGCACGGTCGTCGTCCCGGCCGGGAACGCGGAGGAGGCCGCGCTGGTCGACGGCGTCGACGTCCTCGCCCCGCGCACCCTCGGCGACCTGGTGGCCCACCTGTCCGGCCGCGCCCGGCTGACGCCGCACGTCCGCGGCCCGCTGCCCCCGCCGGCACCGGCGCCGGACCTCGGCGACGTCGTCGGCCAGGCCGCGGGCCGGCGGGCGGTGGAGGTGGCCGCGGCCGGCGGGCACCACCTGCTCCTCACCGGGCCGCCGGGGGCGGGCAAGACGATGCTCGCCGAGCGGCTGCCCGGCCTGCTGCCCGTCCTCGACGAGCGGGCCGCGCTCGAGGTCACCGCCATCCACTCGGTCGCCGGCACGCTGCCGCCGGGGGCGCCGCTGCTCAGCCGCCCGCCGTTCGAGGCGCCGCACCACTCGGCCACGATGGCCGCCCTCGTCGGCGGCGGCTCGGGCGCCATCCGCCCCGGCGCGCTGTGCCGCGCCCACCGCGGCGTGCTGTTCCTGGACGAGGCGCCGGAGTTCCCCCGGGCCACGCTGGACACGCTGCGCCAACCGCTCGAGCGGGGCCAGGTCACGATCAGCCGGGCCGCCGGGTCGGCGACCTTCCCGTGCCGCGCCCAGCTGGTGCTCGCCGCCAACCCGTGCCCGTGCGCCAGCGCGGCCGGCGACTCCGTCTGCACCTGCAGCCCGCTGGAGCGCCGCCGCTACCAGTCGCGGCTGTCCGGCCCGCTGCTGGACCGCATCGACCTGCGGATCGAGCTGCCGCCGGTCACCCGCGCCGCCTGGCTGGACACCGGCGCGGCCCCGGAGCCGACCGCCGAGGTGGCCGCCCGCGTCGCGGCCGCCCGCGGGGCCGCGGCCGCCCGGCTGCGCGGCACCGGCCTGCTGCTCAACAGCCAGGTGCCCGGGCGGCTGCTGCGCGAGCGCTGGGCGGTGCCGCGGCCGGCGCTGGCCCTCGCCGAGCGGGCACTGGACCGCGGCCTGCTGTCGGTCCGCGGACTCGACCGCGTGCTGCGGGTGTCCTGGACCCTGGCCGACCTCGCCGGGCGGGCCGTCCCCGACGGCGGCGACGTCGCCGAGGCGCTGGGCATGCGGCTGCAGCGGGTGGCGGCGTGACCGCGCCGGCCCTGGAGGAGGACCTCGAGGACGCCCTCGGCGGCCCGGCCGCGGTCGACGGCGTGGCGGTCCCCGGCATCCGGCGCGCCCGCGCCTGGCTGACCCGCGCCGCGGAGCCCGGCTCGGTGGCCCTGTGGCGGTGGGTCGACGACGTCGGCCCGGTCGCGGCGGTGCGCGCGCTGCGGGGCGGGACGGCGCCGGAGCGGGCCCGCGCCCTGGTCGGCGTGCGCGCCGAGCAGGACGCCACCCTCGCCGACCTCCGCCGGGCCGAGCGCTGCGGCGCCCGGCTGGTGGTCCCCGAGGACGACGAGTGGCCGGCGCTGCCCCTGCACGCGCTGACCGTCGCCGCCTACGCCGGCGGGACCGGCGACGGCGACGGCCGGCACGACCGGACCACCGCGCTCGTCCCGCCGGTCGCCCTGTGGGTGCGTGGGGACCCGCCGCTCGGGCCGGCCGTCGACCGCTCGGTGGCCGTGGTCGGCGCGCGGGCGTCGACGGCCTACGGCGAGCACGTGGCCGCCGACCTCGGCGCGCAGCTGGGGGAGCGCGGCTGGACGGTGGTCTCCGGCGGCGCCTACGGCATCGACGTCGCGGCCCACCGCGGTGCGCTGGCCGCGGGCGCCCCGACCGTGGTGGTGCTCGCCTGCGGGGTCGACCGGGCCTACCCGGCCGCGCACTCCGCGGTGTTCGAGCGCATCGTCGGCAGCGGCGGCCTGCTGGTCAGCGAGTGGCCACCGGGCGCGGCACCGCACCGGCACCGCTTCCTGGTCCGCAACCGCATCATCGCCGGGCTCACCCGCGGCACCGTGGTGGTCGAGGCCGCGGCCCGCTCCGGCGCGCAGGCGACCGCCCGGCGCGCCCGCTCGCTGGGCAAGGAGGTGCTGGTCGTGCCCGGCCCGGTGACGAGCGCGATGTCGGTCGGCTGCCACGAGCTGCTGCGGGAGGAGGAGTCCGGTGCCCGGCTGGTCGGCAACGCCGCGCAGGTCATCGAGGCGGTCGGCAGCCTCGGGGACGACCTGGCCGCTCCGGAGCAGCGGCCCGCGTCCCCGCGCGACGGCCTGTCCGACCTGGCCCGCCGGGTGCTCGACGCCTGCCCCGTCCGGACCGGCGTGAGCGCCGAGCGGCTGGCCGCGGTGGCCGGTTGTGACCCGCTGGAGGCGATGCGGGTGCTGCCGGGCCTGGAGATCGCCGAGCTCGTGCAGTGGACCGGCACCGGGTGGCGGCTCGCCCCGCCGCCGAAGGCGGCACGGCGCCCCTGAGGACGGTGGGACGCCCGTTCCGTCGTGGACAACGGACCGGCGCGGCGCCTTGACCGGGCGGGGGCGCCGTCGGACGGTCGGAGCGTGACCGCCCGGACCGCCGACGCCCGCGCCGCGCTGCCGCCGGCGCTCGCGGCCGCGCTCGAGGGCTACGAGGACGCGCTGCGCGACGAGCGGGACCTGTCCGCGCACACCGTCCGCGGTTACGTCACCGACGCCGTGTGGCTGCTCGACCACCTCGCCCGCCGCGGTGGCACCCGGGTCGACGAGCTGGACCTCGCGGCGCTGCGCAGCTGGCTGGCCCAGGGCCGCACCCGCGGCGCCAGCCGCGCGACCACCGCCCGCCGCGCCGCCGCCGCCCGGTCGTTCACCGCCTGGCTGCGCCGCTCGGGGCACACCCCCGAGGACGTCGGCCTGCGGCTGGTCAGCCCCAAGGCGCACCGGACGTTGCCCGACGTGCTCGCCCCCGACCAGGCGCGCGCCGTCGTCGAGTCCACAGCCGGCGCCGACGACCCGGTGGGCCTGCGCGACGCCGTCGTCCTCGAGCTGCTCTACGCCAGCGGCATCCGGGTCAGCGAGCTGGTCGGCCTCGACGTCGACGACGTCGACCGCGGCCGCCGGCTGCTGCGGGTCCTCGGCAAGGGCCGCAAGGAGCGCAGTGTCCCCTACGGCGCGCCGGCCGAGCGGGCGCTCGACGCCTGGCTGACCCGGGGCCGCCCGGCGCTGGCCACCCCCGACTCCGGCCCGGCGCTGCTGCTCGGCCGGCGCGGGCGGCGGCTGGACCCGCGCGAGGCCCGCCGGACCGTGCACGCCGCGGTGGCCCGCGCGCCGGGCGCCCCCGACGTCGGCCCGCACGGGCTGCGGCACTCCGCGGCCACCCACGTCCTGGAGGGCGGCGCCGACCTGCGCTCCGTCCAGGAGCTGCTCGGCCACGCTAGCCTCGCGACGACGCAGATCTACACGCACGTGACCGTCGAGCGGCTACGTGCGGTGCACGCCCAGGCGCACCCGCGGGCCTGAGCCGACCGCCCACTGCACCGACCGTCCCTTGGGTCCGGCAGGACCCCAGCCACCACGAACCGGGAGACCGACGTGCCCGAGGCCACCATCCACCGGATCGGCGGCGAGTCCGAGGAGGACGCCGACGCCGCGCTGGCCGAGCTGTGGGCGCAGTACGTCGCCGACCGTGCCCCGGAGCTGCGCGACCGGCTGATCCTGCACTACGCGCCGCTGGTCAAGTACGTCGCCGGCCGGGTCGGCAGCGGTCTGCCGGCGCACGTCGAGCAGGCCGACCTGGTCTCCTACGGCACCTTCGGGCTCATCGACGCGATCACCCGCTACCAGCCCTCGCGCGAGGTCAAGTTCGAGAGCTACGCGATGTCCCGCATCCGCGGCGCGATCATCGACGAGCTGCGCAGCACCGACTGGATCCCGCGGTCGGTGCGGATGCGCGCCCGGCAGTTCGAGCGGACGGTCGCCGCGCTGGAGAACCAGCTCCGGCGCAGCCCGACCGACGAGGAGATCGCCACGGCGATGGAGATGGACGTCGAGGACGTGCGCAAGTTCCTCGGCCAGCTCTCCTTGGTCAACGTCGTCGCCCTCGACGAGCTGCTCACCGACGACGACGGCGGCGCGCCGCGGCTGGTCGACACGCTGCAGGACGCCAACGCCCTCGACCCGCAGGCGATGGCCGAGCACGGCGAGGCCCGCCAGCTGCTCGCCCGTGCCGTCGAGCAGCTGCCCGAGCGGGAGAAGGTCGTCGTCAGCCTGTACTACTTCGAGGGCCTGACGCTGGCCGACATCGGCCGCGTCCTCGGCGTCACCGAGAGCCGCATCTGCCAGCTGCACACCAAGGCCGTGCTGCACCTGCGCACCAAGCTCACCGACATCGCCTGACCGCCGGTGGTGCTCGAGCACGCGCTGCTCCCGGTCCGGCCCGGCCGGGAGGAGGAGTTCGAGGCGGCGTTCGCGCGGGCCCGGCCGGTCATCTCGGCGTCCCCGGGCTTCCGCTCCCTGCGGCTGTCCCGGTGCCTCGAGCGCCCGGGGACCTACCTGCTGCTGGTCGAGTGGGACCGGCTGGAGGACCACACCGAGGGGTTCCGCGGCTCGGCCGCCTACCAGGAGTGGAAGGCGCTGCTGCACTCCTTCTACGACCCGTTCCCGGTCGTCGAGCACTTCACGGACGTGACGGTGGCCGGGGATCAGGCCGCCGCGACGCGGCGCCGCAGCACGGACTCGACCGGCCCGGACAGGAACAGCAGGAACATCGCCCAGTAGTGCACCCCCGGCAGCAGCGTCCCGGCCAGCAGGGCGACGAGGAACAGCCCGCTGGCGACCAGCGACGGCCACGGGGGGCCGACCGGCGCCGCGGCGTCGCGGCGCAGGACGGGGCGCCGCCACAGCAGCAGGCTGATCGCCGTGAGGCAGAACGAGCTCAGCGTGATCGTGCCGATGTAGAACGCGACCGCGGGCCGGTCGGTGCCGTAGCGGGCCGACACCTGGGTGGCGAACGGCAGCAGGACGATCGTGAGGATCCACAGCAGGTTGGCGGTGAGGAACGCCCGGTCGTAGGACCCCACGGTCTCGACCACCCGGTGGTGGACCAGCCAGAGCCGCGCGATCACGGCGAAGCTGAGGAAGAACGCGCCGATCTGTGACGACTCGTCGGCCAGCAGCGTGCCCAGGCCGGTCCGCGGCTGCGCGCCGTCGAGCAGCTCGGTCAGCGGCAGCACCAGCAGGGTGATCGCGATGGCGACGACCGCGTCGAGGAACGTGACGAAGCGGTCGAGGCCCCGTTCGGTCCGCATCCGCGCAGGCTAGGGGCGGCGGGCCCGGCAGCGGTTCCCGCGCGTCACCGGGCCGGCGGCCGGTCCCCTCCTGGGGTGGGGTCCCCCCACCCCTCGGGGGCGCACGCCCAGCCCTGGGGTCCCTGGTCGTGGGGTCACCCCGATCCGAGCCTCGTGGACGTCGGGAACGACCACACCACGAGGAGCACGCCATGAACCGGAACCACCGCACGCACGCGGACACCCCGAACCGGCCCTCCGGCCGCCGCCTGCTGGGGCGTCTCGGCCTGGTCGCCGTGACCGTCGCGGCCGGGGCGACGCTCGCCGCGTCCCCGGCTGCCGCCACGTCGACGGGCGTCTGGTACACGATCGACACCTGGTACGGGGACGGGATCCACGACACCTGGGTGCTCAACGCCGACGGTGACGCCGAGTTCGAGTACTTCTACTTCGACACCGACGAGTACCCGGACGGGTACGCCGACGTCGGGGTGCTCGACCTCCTCGGCGACGGCTCGGTCCTGTTCTACGACCTGGCGCCGCTCGACGGCGTCTTCGAGACCGTGGCCGACGCCAACGGCCGGCCCGTCACGCAGTCCGGCATCCCGCTCGTCATCAGCCCCGGCGACGTCCCCGTGAGCCCTCCCGGGATGCCGAACTCCGGGTGCCTGCCGTTCGCGCTCCCCGAGGGCTGGGAGTGCCGCCCGGTCTGAGCCGACGGACCCGGGATCCCCGCCCCCGGCGCCCCCCCCCGGGGGGGCGGGGGGGGGGCCGGCTCACCCCGGGCCCCCGGGGGGGACCCGCGGGGCGCGGCCGCGGACAGGCTGGC
>NZ_JBJGZK010000003.1:0-313211 GCF_054050475.1 Geodermatophilus sp. SYSU D00525 | reverse complement strand
CCCCCCCCCCCCCCCCCCCCCCCCCCCCCCCCCCCCCCCCCCCCCCCCCCCCCCCCCCCCCCCCCCCCCCCCCCCCCCCCCCCCCCCCCCCCCCCCCCCCCCCCCCCCCCCCCCCCCCCCCCCCGCGGGGGGATGCTCGGCGGCGTGAGGTCCTCGCCCGCCCTCCTCGTGGCCGCCGTCCTGCTGGTGACCGGCTGCACGAGCGACGGTGCCGGCGGGACCGGCGACCTGCCCGGTGCGCAGGAGGACGAGGCGGCCACCGAGGCCCCCGACGGCGGGGTGACCGCGCCCGCCGGCCTCCCCCCGCTCCGGGTGGAGACCGTCCTCGGCGGGCTCGACCACCCCTGGGACGTCGCCCAGGCGCCCGACGGCACCCTGCTGCTCGACGAGCGCGGCGGCGGCCTCACCGCAGTGCTGCCCGACGGCACCGCCCGGGAGCTCGACGCCGACTTCTCCGACCTCTTCGCCGACGGCGAGACCGGCCTCATGGGCCTGACCCTGGACCCGGCCTTCGCCGACAACCGCCGGCTGTACACCTGCCAGGGCGTGCAGGAGGACGGCGGCGCGGAGATCCAGGTGATCGCGTGGACCGTCGACGCCGGCTGGACCCGAGCCACCCGCGTCGCCGCCCCGCTTCTCGGCGGCATCCCGGTCAACGAGCGCAGCGGACGGCACGGCGGCTGCCGCCTCCGCTTCGCGCCCGACGGCGCGCTGCTCGTGGGCACCGGCGACAACGCCGTCGGCAGCAACGCGCAGGACCGCACCACCCTCGCCGGCAAGGTGCTGCGGGTGGACGCCGCCACCGGTGGCCCGGCGCCGGGCAACCCGTTCGCCGCCGACCCCGACCCCGTCACCCGGCTGCTGCTGTCCTCCGGGCACCGCAACGTGCAGGGCATCGCGGTCCGCCCCGGGAGCGGGGAGGTCTACACGGTCGAGCAGGGGCCCGACCGCGACGACGAGGTCAACCTGTCGGTACCCGGCGGCAACTACGGCTGGGACCCCGACGGCGCCCGCGGCCGCTACGACGAGAGCGTGCCGATGACCGACCCCGGGCTGCCCGGCGCGATCCCGGCGGTCTGGTCCTCCGGGGACCCGACGATCGCCACCTGCGGCGCCGACTTCGTCAGCGGGACCGCGTGGGGTGGCTACGACGGCGTCCTGCTGGTCGGGGTGCTGAAGGACACCGGGCTGCTGGCGCTGCGACTCGACGACACCGGGCGGCTGGTCGAGCAGTTCCGGGTGCAGGAGCTCGAGGACGGCTACGGCCGGATCCGCACGCCGCGGCTCGGCGTCGACGGCGCGCTGTACGTCACCACCGACAACGGCGGCGGCGAGGACGTCCTGCTCCGCGTCACACCCGCGTAGCGGTCGCCGCGCCGAGTGGGCCCCGGAGGGCTCCGCGCAGGCGCGGCGGGTCCGGCTCAACGCGGGCCGGGGCGGCACCTGGCCGCGGTGTCGGCCGGCAGGCCGACGGTGTCATCGCGTCACACCCGCCGGCTGAGGACCCGGTCGGGCACCGGCGTCCCCTCGGGCAGCAGCGGGCAGGGCTCCGGCTCCCCGACGACGGTGCGCAGCGGCAGCACGCCGGCCCACACCGGCGCGGACAGGTCCTCCTCGTCGTCGACCGGCGGCCCGGTGCGCACCTTGACGCTGGCCTCGGTCAGGTCGAGGGCGAGCAGCGCCGTCGCGGCGAGCTCCCGGCGCGTGGGCCGCCGGGTCGCCGCCCAGGACCCCGGCGCCAGGTGCTCGGTGAGGACCTCCAGCCCGAGCAGCCGCTCCCCCGGGCCGGTCACCGGCCGCGCGGTCCCGTGGACGACGGCGCAGCGGTAGTTCACCGAGTGGTGGAACGCCGAGCGGGCGTAGACGACGCCGTCGAGGTGGGTGACGGTGAAGCACACCGGCGCCCCGGCGGACGCGGCGCGCAGCGTGGCCGCGCCGGTGGAGCCGTGCAGGTAGAGGGTGTCGCCGCGGCGCCCGTAGCCGGTGGGCAGCACGACCGGGGCGTCGCCGAGCACGATGCCGAGGTGGCCGACCAGCCCGGCGTCGAGGACGGCGTGCAGCTCGGCGCGGTCGGTGCGGGCACGCTTCGCGCCCCGGCGGACGGTGCTGCGGGCGGTGGGGGACAGCGGCGGCGCGGTGCTCACGCCGACCACCCTGCGACACCGACTGGCCTCCTCCAAGGGCCAGTACGCTGCCGTTCCGCCAGGCCAATCCGAGAGGGGTGAGCGTGCCGGTCCCGCCCGTGGTCCTCGACCGCACCGCCGCCCGCCCGCTCGCGGCCCAGCTCGCCGACGCCCTGCGGGCCGCGGCCACCGGCGGGGTGCTGTGCCCCGGCGACCGGCTGCCGTCCACCCGCGAGCTCGCCGCGGCCCTGCGGGTCAGCCGCACCGTGACCGCCGCCGCCTACGACCAGCTCGTCGCCGAGGGCTGGGCCGCGGGCCGGCGGGGCGCGGGGACCTTCGTCGTCGGCGCCGCACCCTCCGGGCGGCCGGCGCCCCCGCCCCGGCCCGGCCGGTCCCGCACGGTGCCCGCGGCGGTCGACCTCCGGGCCGGGTCCCCGTGCCTGGAGGTGCTCGACCGCGCCGCCTGGCGCCGCGCCTGGCGCGCCGCCGGGGACGAGCCTCCCGACGCCGCGCCCGAGCCCTCGGCCGACCCCGCGTTCCAGACCGCGGTCACCGCCCACCTGCTGCGGCACCGCGGCCTGCCGGTGGACCCCGCTGACGTCCTCGCCACCGCGGGCACCTCCGCCGCCGTCGCGGAGGTCGCCCGCCTGCTGCCGCCGGGCAGCCGGGTCGGCGTCGAGGACCCCGGGTACCAGCGGGCGGCCGGGGCCCTGCGGGCGGCCGGCGTCGAGGTGGTGCCCTGCCCGGTCGACGACGACGGCCTGGTCGTCGACGCCGTGCCCGGCGGGCTGGCCGCGGTCTACTGCACCCCGGCGCACCAGTGGCCGCTGGGCCGGCGGATGTCGGCGGCCCGCCGCGTCGCGCTGGTCGCCCGCGCGCGGGCCGAGGGCTGGTGGGTGCTCGAGGACGACTACGACGGCGAGCTGCGCTACGACGTCGCCCCGCTCCCGCTGCTGGCCGCGCTGGCCCCCGACGTCGTGGTGCACCTCGGCACGAGCAGCAAGATCGTCAGCCCGACGCTGGGCACCGGCTGGCTGGTGGCGCCCCCGGGCCTGCGCGCGGAGCTCGTGGCCGCCCGGACGGTCACCGGCACCCGCCCCGCCCGCGCCGGGCAGCGGGTCGTCGCCGCCCTGGCGTCCTCGGGCGACCTGGCCCGGCACCTGCGGCGACTGCGCCGGGAGCTGTCCGAGCGGCGGGCCCTCGTGGTGCGGGAGCTGGCCGCTGTGGGCGTGACCGTCGCCGGGGACCCGGCGGGCGCGCACGTGTTCGTCCCGCTGCCGGACCGCGCGGCCGAGGAGGCGGTGGTCGCGGCCGCTGCCGCCCGCGGGCTCGCCGTCGACGGCCTGGCCCGGCACCTCACCGGTCCGGGGCCGCACGACCCGGCGGCCGGCCTGGTCCTGGGCTTCGCCGCCCCGTCCCGCGCCGAGCTCACCCGGGCGCTCCCGGCGCTGGCCGAGGTCGTCGGGGAAGAGATCGTCGGCGAACGCGACCGGCCCGCCTCCCGGGTGGGAGACGGGGCGGTCGCGGGCGCACGGACCTAGGCGGACACGGTCCAGGTGTCGCTGCCGGCCAGGAGCGCGTCGAGGTCGCCGGCGCCGCCGGTGCGGGCCTCCTCGAGCTGGTCGAGCATCATCCGGTCGTAGGTGGGCTTGCGCACCGACCGGAAGACGCCCATCGGCGTGTACCGCAGGTCCTGGCTGGACAGCCGCGACAGCGCGAACGCGTAGGACGGGTCCTGGCGGGTCGCGTCGTGGACGACGACCTCGCTCGCGTCGACCTGGTTGGTCTCGGCGATCCGCAGGCCCCCGAAGTCGTCGCGGACCACGCACGAGGCGCCGTCCGGGCCGAACACCAGCGGCTCGCCGTGGACCAGCGGGATCGTCCACATCGGGCCGGTGGCCGGGTCCTTGAGCAGGTCGAAGGCGCCGTCGTTGAAGATGTTGCAGTTCTGGTAGATCTCGACCAGCGCGGTGCCCTCGTGCTCGGCCGCCTGCCGCAGCACCTCGGTGAGGCCCTTGCGGTCGGAGTCCATGGCCCGGCCGACGAACGTGGCGTCGGCGCCGAGGGCCAGCGACACCGGGTTGAACGGGTGGTCCAGCGAGCCCATCGGCGTGGACTTGGTGACCTTGCCGACCTCGGACGTCGGCGAGTACTGGCCCTTGGTCAGCCCGTAGATCCGGTTGTTGAACAGCAGGATCGTCATGTTCACGTTGCGGCGCAGCGCGTGGATCAGGTGGTTGCCGCCGATCGACAGCGCGTCGCCGTCACCGGTCACGACCCACACCGACAGGTCCGGCCGGGAGGCGGCCAGGCCGGTGGCGATGGCCGGGGCGCGGCCGTGGATCGAGTGCATCCCGTAGGTGTTCATGTAGTACGGGAAGCGCGAGGAGCAGCCGATGCCCGAGACGATGACCATGTCCTCGCGGGCGATCCCGAGCGAGGGCAGGAAGCTCTGGACGGCGTTCAGGATGACGTAGTCACCGCAGCCGGGGCACCAGCGCACCTCCTGGTCGGTCTTCATGTCCTTGGCCTTGAGGGCCGTCTGCTTCTCGCCCTGGCCGGCGACCGAGTCGGCGATCGCCTGCTGGATGCGGTCGTCGATCGGCGTCCCCGGCATGCCGAGGTCGTGCACGTGCGGGGAGGTGGTCACTGCAGGCCTCCGGTGCTGGCGGTCGGAGTGGTGGAGTCGATGACGTCCTGGACCACCCCGGCCAGCTCGGCGGCCCGGAAGGGCAGCCCGCGCACCTGGGTGTGGCTCTGGACGTCGACGAGGTACTTCGCGCGGAGCAGCAGTGCGAGCTGCCCCGTGTTCATCTCGGGGCAGACCACCCGGTCGTACCGGCCCAGCACCTCGCCGAGGTCGGCCGGCATCGGGCTGACGTGCCGCAGGTGGATCTGGGCGACCTTGCGGCCCGAGCGGCGGATCCGCCGGCAGGCGGCCCCGATCGGCCCGTAGGTGGAGCCCCAGCCGATGACCGCGACCCGCGCGTCGCCGTCGGGGTCGTCGACGTCGGTGGGCGGGATGTCGGCGGCGATGCCGTCGACCTTGGCCTGCCGCAGCCGGGTCATGAGGTCGTGGTTGGCCGGGTCGTAGGAGATGTTGCCGGTCTTGTCGGCCTTCTCCAGCCCGCCGATGCGGTGCTGCATGCCCGCGGTGCCCGGGACCGCCCACGGCCGGGCCAGGGTCTCGGGGTCGCGCAGGTAGGGCAGGAACTCCGGCGTCCCGTCGGCGGTGGCGCCGTTGGGCTCGGTGGCGAACTCCACCCGCAGGTCGGGCAGCTCGTCGGCGGCCGGGATGGCCCACGGCTCGGCGCCGTTGGCCAGGTAGCCGTCGGACAGCAGCATGACCGGCGTCCGGTACTTCAGCGCGATCCGCGACGCCTCGAGCGCGGCGTCGAAGCAGTCGGCGGGGGAGCGCGGCGCGATCACCGGCAGCGGCGCCTCGCCGTTGCGGCCGAACATGGCCTGCAGCAGGTCCGACTGCTCGGTCTTCGTCGGCAGGCCGGTCGAGGGCCCGCCGCGCTGCACGTCCACGATCACCAGCGGCAGCTCGGTCATGACGGCCAGGCCGATGGTCTCGGACTTCAACGAGACACCGGGGCCCGACGTCGTCGTGATGCCCAGCGCGCCGCCGAACGAGGCGCCCAGCGCCGCGCCGATGCCGGCGATCTCGTCCTCGGCCTGGAAGGTCCGCACGCCGAAGGCCTTGTGCCGGGACAGCTCGTGGAGGATGTCCGACGCCGGGGTGATCGGGTAGGCGCCGAGGAAGACCGGCAGGCCCGACCGCTGCCCGGCCGCGACCAGCCCGAGCGCCAGCGCCTGGTTGCCGGAGATGTTGCGGTAGCGGCCCGGCGCCATCGGGGCCGGCTTGACCTCGTAGGAGACGGCGAAGGCCTCGGTCGTGTCGCCGTAGTTGTAGCCGGCGCGGAAGGCGGCGATGTTCGCCGCGGCGATCTCCGGCTTGCGGCGGAACTGCCGCTCCAGGAAGCGCACGGTGCCCTCGGTGGGCCGGTGGTACATCCAGCTCAGCAGGCCGAGGGTGAACATGTTCTTGCTCCGCTCGGCCTCCTTCTTGCCGAGCCCGGAGTCCTTGAGCGCCTCGAGCGTCATGGAGGTCAGCGGCACGGCGACGACCTGCCAGCCGTCGAGCGAGCCGTCCTCGAGGGGGTTGGTCGCGTAGCCGACCTTCGCCAGGTTGCGCGGGGTGAACTCGTCGCTGTCGGCGATCACCAGCCCGCCGCCGGGCAGGTCGGCGAGGTTGGCCTTGAGCGCCGCGGGGTTCATCGCGACCAGCACGTCCGGGGCGTCGCCCGGCGTCATGATGTCGTGGTCGGCGAAGTGCAGCTGGAAGGAGCTGACGCCGGGCAGGGTCCCCGTCGGCGCGCGGATCTCGGCGGGGAAGTTGGGCAGCGTCGAGAGGTCGTTGCCGAAGGACGCCGTCTCGCTGGTGAACCGGTTGCCGGTCAGCTGCATCCCGTCGCCGGAGTCGCCGGCCAGCCGGATGACGACGCGGTCGAGTTCGACGACGCTCTTGACGAGCCCGCCGGGGGCCGAGCTGCCGGGCGTTGCGGGCGATCCGGTGACGGTCATCAGGGTTACCTCCGACGGCTCAGATTACGGGCCGGGTTGACGCGCCGGTCCTGTGAGGCGGCTCACGGGACCCGTCGCCGAGTACGGCATCCTGGGCTCCAACCCTCCCCGACGGGCCGCTGTTCCGCTCCCCTCCCGTCCGTGACGGGGGTCGCAGCGCGGGGGCCGGGAACGGCGGTCGCGGCCGTTCCGTTCACCGGGGCGTGCGGCGATGGGACAACGGGGTGCGGACCGCGCTCCTCCTGGGCCTGGTGGCCGGTCTCGCGCTCGCCGCCGGGGCACTGGTGGGCGGACGGGGCGGCCTGCTCGTGGCGCTCGCCGTCGCGCTCGGGGTCAACGGCTGGGCCTGGTACGCCTCCGACCGGCTGGCCCTGCGCGCGATGCGCGCCTTCCCGGTCACCGAGACGCAGGCGCCGGGGCTGTACGCGATGGTGCGCGAGCTGGCCACCCAGGCCCGCCAGCCGATGCCGCGCCTGTACGTCAGCCCCACCGACCAGCCGAACGCCTTCGCCACCGGGCGCACGCCGCGCCGGGCCGCCGTCTGCTGCACCCAGGGCATCCTCGAGTTGCTCGACCGCCGCGAGCTGCGGGCGGTGCTCGCCCACGAGCTCTCGCACGTCCGCAACCGCGACGTCCTGGTCGGTTGCGTCGCCGGCGCCCTGGCCAGCGTCGTCACCTACCTGGCGCACCTGGCCACGTTCGCCTCGGTGTTCGGCGGCCGCTCCGACGACGACCGCGACGGCGGCGTCCTCGGGACCCTGCTGCTGGTGCTGCTCGGCCCGCTGGCCGCCGGGCTGGTGCGGCTGGCGGTCACCCGCAGCCGCGAGTACGAGGCCGACGCCGACGGCGCCCACCTCAGCGGTGACCCGCTGGCCCTGGCCAGCGCCCTGCGCCGCATCTCCGCCGGCGCCACGGCCCGCCCGCTGCCCGCCGACGACCGGCTGGTCGCGCAGAGCCACCTCATGATCGCGGCACCGGTCCGCGCCGCGGGGCTGGCGGCACTGTTCTCCACCCACCCGCCCATGGCGCAGCGGATCGCCCGGCTGGAGCGGATGGCCGGGGAGTCCGGCCGCGGCTGACCCGGCCTCAGGCCCAGGACGTCGACAGGCGGACGCTGGTGCCCGCGTCGTCGCGGCGGATGGCCACGTGGTCGCACAGCTGGCGGGCCAGCCACAGGCCCATCCCGCCGTGGGACAGGTCCTCGCCGTGCGCGGGCCCGTAGCCGGCGAACGGGTCGTCGAGGCCGCCGCCGGAGTCGCGGATCGTGGCGACCAGCCGCCCGGGCGCCGTCCACAGCCGCAGCCCGGCGGGCGGGGAGCCGTGCCGGACCGCGTTCGAGGTCATCTCGTCGACCGCCATGAGGAAGTCCTCGAGCACGTCGGCCGGCCCGTCGACGGAGTCCAGGTGGGCGCGGACGGCGTGCCGCAGGCCGACGTAGTCGGCGATGTCGTCGTCGGCCAGCGCCGGGGCCGTGGCCTCCAGCGGCTCGTCGGGCACCGGCAGGGCCCTCAGGTAGGTGGCCGGGTCGACGAAGTCGGGGTTGTCCGTCCGGCCGTCGGGGGTGAGCACGCCGGGGTGGGTGTGCAGCGCGGAGGCCAGCAGCGGGTCGGGGAGGGCGGAGCTGAACACGCACAGCCCCCACAGCGGGAGGGGGGCGAACGCCTCGTTGATGACCGACTCGTAGGCCTGCCACTCCCGCCAGTCGGCGGGGCCGGCGCCGAAGTCGACCTCGCCGACGCAGCGGACCAGCCCGCCGGACGCGGCGTGCTGCTCGGCGAACCGGCGGAAGGCCGTGATCGCCGTGGGGGTGCGGGACCGGTACAGCTGGTGCCGCTCGACGACCACCACCCGCGGGTCCCGGCCGATGGCCTCCCACAGCGGGCCGGCGGTCTGCGGTCCGGTCGCGATGACCGCGGTGTCCCCGGCCGCCAGGCCCTCGAGCAGCCACGGGGCGGCCACGGCGGCGACGTCGTCGGCCGCGTCGTAGACGAGCGCGTCGTGGCGTGCGTCCGCGGGCGGTGGCGGACCCGCGTCGTGTGCGTCGTGGCCGGCGGTGGCGGACTCGTCGCGGCGCGCTGCGCCGTCCCCGGGCTCCCCACCGGTCCGCCGGCTCCCGTGGAGGACCATCACCCCCACCGTATCTGCCCCACCGGAGGAGACGCGCGCCCGCGGCCGGTGACCGCCCCGATCGGGGCGGCCACCGGCCGCGGACCCGCTGGTCAGCGGTAGTTGTCGAACTGGAGGGCGACGTCGAGGTCCTGCGCGCGCAGCAGCCGCTGCACCTCCTGCAGGTCGTCCCGCTTCTTGCCGCTGACCCGCAGCTGGTCGCCCTGGATCTGGGCCTGGACGCCCTTGGGGCCCTCGTCGCGGATGATCTTCGCGATCTTCCTGGCCACGTCGGACTCGATGCCCTGCTTGATCCGCGCCGACAGCTTGTAGGCCTTGCCCGAGGACTGCGGCTCGTCGGCGTCGAGGGCCTTGAGCGAGATGCCGCGCTTGACGAGCTTGTCCTTGAAGACGTCGAGGGCGGCGTTGACCCGCTCCTCGGTGTCGGCCTGGAGGAGGACGCCGTTCTCCCCGGCCCAGGCGATGCTGGCGTTGGTCCCGCGGAAGTCGAAGCGCTGGGCGAGCTCCTTGCCCGCCTGGTTGATCGCGTTGTCGATCTCCTGGTGGTCGACCTTGCTCACCACGTCGAAGGACGAGTCGGCCATGTCTGCTCCTCACCCCGTGCGGAGACCCGCGACGGGACCTGATCGGGCCGGTCCCGGCCCGTCTTGTACGCTCTCCCCGTGGGTCCACGGCGGGTTGCCCGAGTGGCCAATGGGAGCGGACTGTAAATCCGTCGGCTTAGCCTACGAAGGTTCGAATCCTTCACCCGCCACCCCCGGCAGAGCGGCCCCCGACCAGCAGGTCGGGGGCCGCTCTCGCGTTCTGCAGCCCGTGCGGGGGAGTCAGGGCAGCGTCGGCGAATGCGCGCCGGCCACGGCGGTGACCTCCAGCGGCCGCCCGCCGAGGAACAGCCAGCCGAAGGCGATCTCCACCGACCGCGTGCAGCGGACCGTGACCTCGGTGCCGTCGGTCTCCGCCGACCAGGCGTCCAGGGCGGTCCCCCCGTCGGCGAGGTGGTCGGCGACGGCGGCCCGTGCCGTCTCTCCGGTCAGGGGCAGCGCCGTGCCCACGCCGGTCGCGTAGACCCGCCCCTCGTCGGCCCGGTTGGCGGCGGCCAGCGCCGCGCCGTCGCACACCGCCTGCACGTCCTGGTGCTCGAGGAAGGCGTCGGAGGCGGCGACGGCGCCCAGCGCCATGAACGCGGCGACCAGCCAGCAGACGAGGACGAAGGGCATCGCGGAGCCGCGATCCGCCCAGGGGCCGGCCGGCCTCCTCCCTCGTCGCACGGCGCGCAGCGTAGGTGGGGGACGTCCTCTCGGACCGCCGTCCACAGACCGGGTCGATCACACGGGCACCACCCGTCACCCGTGCCGGTGACGTCCTGCTGATCAACAACCACCCTCCGTAGTGACACTACGGGCCGTCACCCGTTCGTGATGCTCCGTGCTTGCCTCGCCCGAGTGAGGGAAACGATGGTTCCGGGCGCGGTCCGTACTCGAACGACGCTCTGCCCCCGCGCCTGGGTGACAGCCGCAGCTGACAGCTGTCTTTTCCATGCCTGAGGAGGCGTCATGAGCGCGAACACCACCGACCGCGGCACCCGCTGGAACCGTGGCACCCGCTGGAACCGGGGCACCCGCTGGAACCGCGGTACCCGCTGGAACCGCTGATCCTCCGGTGGCAGGGGCGGCCGGCGTGCCGGCTGCCCCTTCCGGGGTAGGACCCCCAAGCGAGCAGGAGCTCAGAGGCCCGCGACGCTGTTAGCCTCTCGGCCGCATCTCTCCCTCACTTGCCGAGAACGGGTGGCCGTGTCCGAAGTCGATCCAGGCGCGCCCGCGCGGTGGTCGGCCCTCCGGCGCCCGGCCGTGGTGGCAGCAGGCAGCATCGTCCTGGCGCTGCCCGCCCTCGTCCACCTGCTGCGGACCGCGACGGCCTCGACGCACCTGTGGATGGTCGCGGCTTTCTTCGTGGCCTTCCTCGTCGCCGAGCAGCTGACGCTGGCGGTCGAGGTCCGCTCGCACACCTTCACCTGTTCGGTCGGTGAGGTCGTGCTGGTCGTGGCCCTGATCAACACGGGCGGCCTCTGGACGGCGGTCGCGTGGGCCGCCGCCATCTGGGTGATCAGCGTCCGTGACCCGATCGCCGTCACGAAGCAGCTGACCAACGTCGCGGTGACCGTCGTCCAGGTCGGGGTCGCGGTCCTGCTCCTGGACGCCCTGCCGGTCGGCTCGCTCAGCGATCCGGTCACCTGGCTCTGCTACGTCCTGGCCGTCACCACGGCCACCGCGGTCGGCACGCTGATGGTCGTCGCGGCCATCGCCATCACCCAGGGGAACCCGGGCCGGTTGCTGGCCCGGCTCTTCGTCCCCGTCCTGGTGGTCTACCCCCTGTCGGTCGTCATCGGGCTCGTCGCCTCCCTGCTCGTGGAGCGCACGGCCTGGGCGTGGCTGCTGCTCCTCCCGGTGCTGGTGGTCCTCGCCCTGGTGTACCGGCGGTTCGCGAAGGTCACGCGCGAGAGCGAGCGACTCGAGCGGGTCTACGAGTTCGCCCGGCGGATCGAGCAGGTCGACCCCGCCGAGGACGGCACCCGCCGGATCGTCGAGGCCGTCCGGGAGCTCCTGAACGCCGACCGGGTCGGGCTGTGGCTGCCGCCCTACCTCGACGAGCCGCCGCGGCTGGTCGTGGCCGGCGACGGCGGTGTCACCTGGTACGACGGGCCCGCCGACCCCGAGGACGTCCTGCGCCAGCGGGTGCTGACGCCGGGGTCGTCGGAGCCGGTCCTGGTGACCGCCGGCCGCGCGACGCCGGCCGAGACCGCCGCCCTGGCCCGCCGCGGCGCTCAGGAGGTGCTCGGCGCCCCGGTGGCGACGGCGGCCGGCGAGCCCGGCTACCTCGAGGTGTGCGACCGGCGCAGCGACGTCGTGTCCTTCTCCGGCAGCGACCGCTCCGCGCTGGACTCGATGCTGACCCACGTCAACGCGGCCATCCGCCAGCAGCAGCTGCTCACCCAGATCCGCTACGACGCCGACCACGACCGGCTCACCGGGCTGCCCAACCGGCAGCGGCTGGCCGCCGAGATAGACCAGATGCTCGGCGCCGACCCGGTCGGGGCGCGGGCCGGCCTGGTGCTCGCCGCGCTGGACAACCACACCGAGATCGTCGACACCCTCGGCCACGCCGCGGCCGACGAGCTGCTGCTGGTCACCGCGGGCCTGCTGCGCGAGCACGCGCCGCCGGACGCGCTGGTCGCGCGGATGGAGGGCGAGCAGTTCGCCGTCCTGCTGCCGGGGCTGTCCCTGCCGGCGACCGAGCGGGCCGCCCGGCGGCTGCGGGAGGCGACCTCCACCCGGGCGCGTGTGGCGGGGCTGGACCTGGAGGTCACGCTCACCGTGGGCGTCGCGGCCGCGCCGGTGCACGGCACGGACTCCGGCACGCTCATGCAGCGGGCCGACGTCGCGCTGCTGGCGGCCGCCTCCGAGAGCGGCGGCGTCGCCAGCTACCACCAGGTGCTGGACCAGCAGAGCCTGCGCCGCCTGCAGCTGGGCACCGAGCTCGAGCAGGCCATGGCCGACGGGCAGATCAGCGTCGTCTTCCAGCCGATCATCGACGCCCGCACCTCCGACATCGTCTCGGTGGAGACCCTCGTCCGCTGGGCGCACCCGCGCTTCGGCGCGATCCCGCCGGACGACTTCATCCACCTCGCCGAGCAGATCGGCCGCATCGGCCCGCTCACCGACCACGTGCTGGACCTCGCGCTGGCCCGCTGCCGGCGCTGGCTGGACCAGGACATCGCGCTGTCGGTCGCGGTGAACCTCTCCGCGCGCTGCCTGGCCGAGCCGGACCTGGTCGAGCGGGTGCAGCGGGCGCTGCGCCGCCACGGCGTCCCCGGGGAACTGCTCATCCTCGAGCTGACCGAGGGCAGCGTCGTCGACGACTCGGTGCGCTCGGGCACCGTCCTCACCGACCTGCACGCCCTGGGCCTGCGGCTGTCGATGGACGACTTCGGGACCGGCTACTCGTCGCTGTCGCAGCTGCGGCAGCTGCCGATCGACGAGGTCAAGATCGACAAGTCCTTCGTGCTGGGGATGTCCACCAGCCAGGGCGAGTCGTTCATCGCCCGCTCGATCATCGAGCTGGCGCACAACCTCGGCCTGCGCGTGGTGGCCGAGGGCGTCGAGGACGAGCTGACCCGCCGGCTGCTCACCGAGATGGGCTGCGACAAGCTGCAGGGCTTCCTGGTCAGCCGGCCGCTGGCGGACGAGGTGCTGGAGAAGTGGCTGCTCGCGCGCACCGGTGTCCGGTCCGCCGCGCCCGGTGCCCAGCACCGCCGGCTGTTCGTCCGCGCCTGACTGTTACAGTCGTCTGGCACACCCCGGAGGGGGTGCGAGACCGCCGGAGACGGTGGGGTAGAGTTCCCTCCGGCTCAGTGAGCACGCCCCTTTAGCTCAGTCGGCAGAGCGTCTCCATGGTAAGGAGAAGGTCTACGGTTCGATTCCGTAAAGGGGCTCCGACCCACCGGTCCTGTCGCGAGACCGGGCCGCGCGGTCTTCCCGGCGGTGTAGCTCAGCCTGGCAGAGCAAGCGGCTCATAATCGCTGTGTCACCGGTTCAAATCCGGTCACCGCTACCCCAGACGGACCCCGTGCCCCGGGGTCCGTCGCCGTGTCGGCACCCGCCGCCACGGTCCCCGGCCTCCGGGCCGGTCCGCACAAGGCGAGGAGTGCCCCGTGGCAGCCACCGACGTCCGTCCGAAGATCACCCTGGCCTGCCAGGAGTGCAAGAGCCGCAACTACATCACCCGCAAGAACCGGCGGAACGACCCCGACCGGCTCGAGCTGAAGAAGTACTGCCCGCGGGACAAGAAGCACACGGTCCACCGCGAGACCCGCTGACGCCGGTCCGCGAGGAGCGAGGGAGGGCGGGAGTGGCGCTGGACGCAGGACTGGTCGGGCGCAGCTACCCGCCCTCCGCCGTCTACGAGGTCGGCCGCGCGAAGATCGCCGAGTTCGCCGCCGCCGTCGGCGCGGTCGACCCGGTGCACACCGACGCCGACGCCGCCCGCGCGCTCGGGCACCCCGACGTCGTCGCGCCGCCCACCTTCGCCATCGTGGTCACCCTGGGCGCCGCCGACGTCGTGCTCGCCGACCCCGACGTGGCCCTCGACTACAGCCGGGTGGTGCACGGCGAGCAGCGCTTCACCCACCACCGCCCGATCCGGGCCGGTGACCGGCTGGTGAGCACCACGACGATCGAGGCGGTGCGCAGCGTGGCCGGCAACGACCTGCTCACCACCCGCGTCGACGTCGCCACCGAGGACGGCGAGGCCGTGTGCACCGCCACCTCGATGCTCGTGGCCCGGGGGACGGCGTGAGCGCCGGGCTGCGGGCCGCCGACGTCGCCGTCGGCACCGAGCTGCCCGAGCAGACGCACCGGGTCACCCGCGCGGACCTCGTCCGCTACGCCGGCGCCTCCGGCGACCTCAACCCGATCCACTGGAGCGACCGGGTCGCCACCGGCGTCGGCCTGCCCGGCGTCATCGCCCACGGGATGCTGACGATGGGCCTGGCCGCCCGCGCGGTGACGGACTGGGCCGGCGACCCGGGCGCCGTCGTCGAGTACCAGGTCCGCTTCGGCCGCCCGGTGGTCGTGCCCGACGACGACACCGGCGCCGAGGTCACCGTCCGCGGCAGGGTCGGCGCCGTGCTCGACGGCGGCCGGGTGCGCGTGGACCTCACGGTCACCAGCGGCGGCGAGAAGGTGCTGTCCCTCGCCCGCGCCACCGTCGCACTGGCATGACCCCCCGGCGGGCCCTGCCGACCGCGGCCGCGGCGCTGCTCCTGCTGGCCGGCTGCGGCACCTCCTTCAGCGACACGCTCGCCGCCGAGGACTCCGCGTCCGCGGCGCCGTCGTCGCCGGGCCAGGAGGGGGACACCGGCGGGGACGACGGCCCGAGCTGCCCGGCG
Organism: Geodermatophilus sp. SYSU D00525; assembly: GCF_054050475.1. Classification (NCBI taxonomy): domain Bacteria; kingdom Bacillati; phylum Actinomycetota; class Actinomycetes; order Geodermatophilales; family Geodermatophilaceae; genus Geodermatophilus; species Geodermatophilus sp. SYSU D00525. The sequence continues at coordinate 298,427 of NZ_JBJGZK010000003.1, read as the reverse complement.
GAGCGCGCCGAACCCGACCCCGACCGCCCCGTCGTCGACCTGGAGTTCCGGCTCTCCGACGACGGGCGCACCGTCACCGGCACCGAGAACGTCGTGTTCACGCCCGATCGCGCCACCGACGAGATGGTGTTCCGGCTGGTGCCCAACAGCCCCGGCGCCAGCGAGCTCGGCAACCGGATCACCGTCGACGACGTCCGCGGCGACGACGTCGACCAGGCCGGCTACGAGGACGCCGGCGCCGAGGGCCCCGGCGGGCTCTACGTGCTCCAGCTCGACGGCGAGCTCGACGCCGGCGAGTCCACCGAGGTGGAGCTGGACTTCACCGTCTCCCTCGGCGGGCGCGGCTTCGAGCGGCTCGGCACGGCCGAGGACGTGTCCTGGTGGGCCAGCGGCTTCCCCCTGCTGGCCTGGGAGCCCGGCGTCGGCTGGGCGCGCGACCCGTTCGTCGGCATCCTCGGCGAGACCGCCACCAGCCCGGTCGCCGACACCACGATCAGCGTCTCGGCGCCCGAGGACCTCGTCGTCCTCATGACCGGCGACCAGGACGAGCCCTCCGGACCCGAGGGCGGCCGGCGCACCTGGACCTCGCACGAGCCGGTCGCCCGCGACGTCAGCGTCGCCGCCGGGGAGTTCCGGACCGCCACCCTCACCTCACCGAACGGCGTCGAGGTCACCACCGGGGTGCTGCCGGACTCGCGGACCGGCCCGGGCGAGCTCGCCGACTGGGCCAGCGAGGACGTGACGGCCCTCGCCGACCGGTTCGGCCCCTTCCCGTACGACACGCTGACCGTGCCGCTGCTGCCCGACGAGGGCGGTGGCATCGAGTACCCGAGCTCGATCCTGCTCGCCGGCGCCAGCCGGGTCGTGCTCGAGCACGAGGTCGCGCACATGTGGTTCTACGGGATGGTCGGCGACTCGCAGTTCCGCGACCCGTGGCTCGACGAGGCCTTCGCCACCTACGCGGAGAGCGACGGCGACGTGCCGCAGGAGCAGCTCGACCGCACGCTCGCCACCCCCGGCGACGTCGGCGCGGCGATGGACGGGTTCGCCGACACCGGCACCTACTTCGACGTCGTGTACGGCAAGGGCGGCGCCGCCCTGCTCGCCGCCCGCCAGGCCGCCGGTGCCGCGGAGTTCGACGCGGCGCTGCGCTGCTACGTGCAGGTCAACGCGTGGACGATCGCCACGCCCGCCGACCTGGCGCAGGCGCTGGCCGACCTCCCGGCCGCCACCGAGGTGCTGGTGGCGGCCGGCGCCCTCGACGAGGACGACCTGCCGGACTGAGTCAGCGCAGCAGGCGCTGCAGCCGGCCGACGCCCTCGGCCAGGTCGTCGTCGCCGAGCGCGTAGGACATCCGCACGTAGCCCGGCGTGCCGAAGGCCTCCCCGGGGACGACGGCGACCTCGGCCTCCTCCAGCACGATCTCGGCGAACTCCGCGCTGCTCGACGCGGTGCGGCCGTTGATCGGCCGGCCCAGCAGGCCCTTGACCGACGGGTACACGTAGAAGGCGCCCTGCGGCTCGGGGCAGGTGATGCCGGGGATCTCCCGCAGCATCGACACGATCGTCTTGCGGCGCCGGTCGAACGCCGTCCGCATCGCGTCCACCGCCGACAGGTCGCCGGTCAGCGCGGCCACCGCCGCCGCCTGGGACACGTTGGCGACGTTCGAGGTGGCGTGCGACTGCAGGTTGGTCGCGGCCTTGACGACGTCCGCCGGGCCGACGATCCAGCCGACCCGCCAGCCGGTCATCGCGTAGGTCTTGGCCACCCCGTTGACGACGACGCAGCGGTCGGCGAGGTCGGGCACCACGACCGGCATCGACGGCGCGGTGACCCCGCCGTACGTCAGGTGCTCGTAGATCTCGTCGGTGAGCACCCACAGCCCGGCCTCCAGGGCCCACCGGCCGATGGCCTCGACCTGGTCGGGCGGGTAGACCGCGCCGGTCGGGTTGGACGGCGAGACGAACAGCAGCACCTTGGTGCGTTCGGTGCGCGCGGCCTCGAGCTGCTCGACCGAGACGAGGTAGCCGCTGTCCTCGTCGGCGACCACGGGCACCGGCACGCCGCCGGCCAGCCGGATCGCCTCCGGGTAGGTGGTCCAGTACGGCGCGGGCACCAGCACCTCGTCGCCCGGGTCGAGCATGGTGGCGAAGGCCTCGTACACGGCCTGCTTGCCGCCGTTGGTCACCAGCACCTGCGCCGGCGTGACGGCCAGGCCGGAGTCGCGCGCCGTCTTGGCGACGATCGCCTCCTTGAGCGCGGGCAGGCCGCCGGCCGGGGTGTAGCGGTGCATGGCCGGCTGCCGGGCCGCGGCGATCGCCGCCTCGACGACGTAGTCCGGCGTCGGGAAGTCCGGCTCGCCGGCGCCGAAGCCGATGACCGGCTTGCCCGCCGCCTTGAGCGCCTTGGCCTTCGCGTCCACCGCGAGCGTGGCGGACTCGGCGATGGACCCGATGCGCCGGGACACCCGGCGCTCGGCGGGGGAGAGGGCGGACTCCGACGGGGAGACGGCGGTCATGGGTCCATCGTGTCAGGCGCCACGCCCGCGGGGCCGGTCAGTTCCCGGTCCCCCGCGGCACGACGTGCGTGGACGGCCCCCGGCACACGGACTCGTCGCCCGCAGGCGGGAGGTCCTCCGGAGCGCGGTCACGGAGCGGTCCCGCGGTCCCGTACACTGGCAACCCTGGGGCGTTCGACCCCGCCACCGGCGTGCCCCGGATCCTCCCCGGGACCGGCGCGCCGACGGCGAGGCCTGACCGTCCCGGGGCAGCCCGGGGCCACCGGTCCCGGGCACTAGGGGTGTAGCTCAATTGGCAGAGCAGCGGTCTCCAAAACCGCAGGCTGCAGGTTCAAGTCCTGTCACCCCTGCCCGTGCCGCCGGCCCGTGCCGGCGGGCAGCACGACCCGGCCCGACCGCGCACCGGCTCCCCGGACGCGGCCGCCGGCCGGCGAGCACCACACCAGACGGCCCGACAGCAGCGGCCACCAACCACGACGCGAGCGAGGCGCAGTGAGCGAGAAGCCGGGCCGCGGGGAGGACCCCCGCACCGCCTCCGACGCCGAGCTGACCGACGAGCAGCTCGACCGCGAGGCCCCGGGCGTCGAGGACGCCGCCGAGCTGGAGGCCGCCGAGGACGAGGTCGCCGCCGAGGCCGAGGCCGACGAGGACAAGGTCGTCAGCACCCCGGCGCGCCGCCGCGGCGGCCGGATCACCGCCGGCGACGACGAGGACGACGAGCCGGCCACCCCGCGCACGCGGCGCCCGGCCCGCGAGAAGGCCGCCGGCGCCCGTCCCGCCGGACGCGCCGCCGAGGGCTCCGGCACCCGGTCCCGGGCCGCCGCGCAGCGCGCGCGGGCCGAGGAGGTCCGGCAGAAGCGCAGCCTGCGCCGGTTCCTGCGCGAGGTCGTCGCCGAGCTCCGCAAGGTCATCTGGCCGGGGCGCCGGGAGCTGATCACCTACACGACCGTCGTCATCCTCTTCGTGGCGTTCATGGTGGCGCTCGTCGCGGGCCTCGACGTCCTCTTCGCGCAGGGCGTGCTCGCCGTCTTCGGCTGACCGCCCCCTGCGCCTGACCGCACCCGACAAGGAAGAGACCACGTGACCGACCCCCGCGAGCCCTTCGACACCGACAGCGACGTCGAGGCCATCGACCTCGACGACGAGCGGATGGACGTCCGCGGCAGCGTCGACCTCGAGACCGGCGCGGACGAGCCCGGCTCCGCCGAGGGGTCGGTCGACACCACCGGCCAGGACACCGCCACCGGTGTCGCCGACGTGACCCCGGCGGTCGAGGGCGGCGGCCGCGACAGCCTGGTCGGCGACCCGCTGGCCGCGCCGGCCCCCGATCACGACCCGGTTGTGACCGAGGCCCTGGCCGAGGCGGAGGCCGAGGACCTGGACCCGCGCGAGACGCTCAAGCGGACCCTGCGCACCCAGTTCGGTGACTGGTACGTCATCCACTCCTACGCGGGCTACGAGAACAAGGTGAAGACCAACCTCGAGTCCCGCATCCAGTCGCTGGACATGGAGGACTACATCTTCCAGATCGAGGTGCCCACCGAGGAGGTCACCGAGATCAAGAACGGCAAGCGCACCCAGGTCAACCGGAAGAAGCTGCCCGGCTACCTGCTCGTCCGGATGGACCTCAACGACGAGTCCTGGGGCGCGGTCCGCAACACCCCCGGCGTCACCGGCTTCGTCGGTGCCACCTCGCGGCCCTCGCCGCTGTCGATCGACGAGGTCGTCAACCTGCTGGTGCCCGACGCCCCGCCGCAGGCGGCCAAGGCGACCGAGGCGGCCTCGCCCGCGGCGGCGTCCGCGCCGACCGCCGTCGTCGACTTCGAGATCGGCGAGTCGGTGACCGTCATGGACGGCCCGTTCGCCACCCTCCCGGCGACCATCAACGAGATCAACGCCGAGCAGCAGAAGCTGCAGGTGCTGGTCTCCATCTTCGGCCGGGAGACGCCGGTCGAGCTGTCGTTCACCCAGGTCGCCAAGATCTAGGTGCGCCCGAGCACCACCCCGGCCGTTCGAGCCTGAGTCACACGAGAAGGAAGTCATGCCCCCCAGGAAGCGGTTGACCGCGGTCATCAAGCTCCAGATCAACGCCGGTGCGGCCACCCCCGCGCCGCCCGTGGGTCCGGCGCTCGGCCAGCACGGCGTCAACATCATGGAGTTCTGCAAGGCGTACAACGCCGCCACGGAGTCGCAGCGCGGCAACGTGGTCCCGGTCGAGATCTCGGTGTACGAGGACCGCTCGTTCACCTTCGTCACCAAGACCCCGCCGGCCGCCCGCATGCTGCTCAAGGCCGCGGGTGTCGAGAAGGGCTCGGGTGAGCCGCACAAGACCAAGGTCGCCACGGTCACCCGCGACCAGGTCCGCGAGATCGCGCAGACCAAGATGCCCGACCTCAACGCCAACTCGCTGGACGAGGCCGAGCGGATCATCGCCGGCACCGCCCGGTCGATGGGCATCACCGTCACCGGCTGACGGAAGCCGCCGGAGACCGGCGGCGTTGCACCACCCGGGGCTCGTCCGAGCCCCGCACCTGTGGGAGGGCCTGCGCCAGGCCCGCACACCACGCGATCCCCGCACCCGCGGCGGGGGAGAGGAACCACCATGGCGAAGCACGGCAAGAAGTACCTCGAGGCGGCCGCCAAGGTCGACCGCGAGAGCCTGTACAGCCCGCTGCAGGCGGCGGGGCTGGCGAAGCGGACCTCGCCGACCACCTACGACGCCACCGTCGAGGTGGCCATGCGCCTGGGCGTCGACCCGCGCAAGGCCGACCAGATGGTCCGCGGCACGGTCAACCTGCCCCACGGCACCGGCAAGACCGCCCGCGTCATCGTCTTCGCGACCGGTGACAAGGCCGCCGAGGCCGAGGCCGCCGGCGCCGACGTCGTCGGCTCGGACGACCTGATCGCGCGCATCCAGGAGGGCTTCCTGGACTTCGACGCCGCGATCGCCACGCCCGACCAGATGGCCAAGGTCGGCCGGATCGCCCGCATCCTCGGCCCCCGCGGCCTGATGCCGAACCCGAAGACCGGCACGGTGACCCCCGACGTCACCAAGGCCGTCGCGGACATCAAGGGCGGGAAGATCAACTTCCGCGTCGACAAGCAGGCCAACCTGCACCTGGTGATCGGCAAGACCTCCTTTGACGAGACCAAGCTCGTCGAGAACTACGCCGCCGCCCTCGACGAGGTGCTGCGCGCCAAGCCGGCCGCGGCCAAGGGCCGGTACCTCAAGAAGGTCACCATCTCCACCACGATGGGCCCGGGCATCCCGGTCGACCCGAACCGCACCCGCAACCTGACGGTGGACGAGCCCACCGCCTGACGAAGGACCCCGTCCTCCCCACCCCTCGCACGCTCGGGGCGGGACCCGGGACGGGGCCACCCGCGAAGGACTCGGGGGCCCGCAGCGCACCGCGCTGCGGGCCCCCGTCGCGTCCGGGGCCGGTGAGGACCGCGACAGCGGCGCCCCCGCGGCGCGGTGTATGCTGGACGGCGTTCCCCCCACGACCGCTGGTCGTCGCACGTCCGCGTGCGATCGAAGGTTCCGGATCCCCGGGCGGCCCGCGCAGGAGGACGGTTCGATCGCCGCGGCGCCCCGTGCCCGCGTCCCTCGCCCCGTGCGCCCTGCGCCGGGGCGTTCCTCGTCTCCGGGCCCGATCGCCCGCTCTCGTGCGGCGCACGGGTGGTCACCCGTCCGACGAGAGGAGGCCCATGCCCACGCAGGCGAAGGCCGCGGTGATCGACGAGATCACCGAGCGGTTCCAGAAGTCCAGCGCGGCCGTGCTCACCGAGTACCGCGGGCTGACCGTGTCGCAGCTGACCCAGCTGCGGCGTTCCCTCGGTGCGGGCAGCAGCTACGCCGTCGTCAAGAACACCCTGACGAAGCGGGCGGCGGACTCGGTCGGCCACACCGACCTGGCCCCGCTGCTCAACGGCCCGACCGCGATCGCCTTCATCGAGGGCGACGTCGTCGAGGCCGCGAAGGCCATCCGCGACTTCGCGCGCGCCAACCCGCTGCTCGTCGTCAAGGGCGGCGTCGTCGAGGGCCGCACCGTCAGCCCCGCCGAGGTCACCGCCCTCGCCGACGTCGAGCCGCGCGAGGTGCTGCTGGCCAAGCTGGCCGGCGCGATGAAGGGCAACCTGACCAAGGCCGCCGGCCTGTTCCAGGCCCCGCTGTCGCAGGTCGCCCGCCTGGCCGCGGCGCTGCAGGAGAAGAAGGAGTCCACCGAGGGCTCCGCCGCTCCCGCCGCCGACACCGCTGCTGCCGACACCACCACCGACTCCGCTGACGCCGCGGACGCCGCGGCCAGCACCGACTGACCCCAAGGAGAGATCATGGCCAAGCTGTCCAGCCAGGAGCTGCTCGACGCGTTCAAGGAGATGACGCTGCTCGAGCTGTCCGACTTCGTGAAGCAGTTCGAGGAGACCTTCGAGGTCACCGCGGCTGCCCCCGTCGCCGTCGCGGCCGCCCCGGCCGCCGGTGGTGCCGGTGACGGCGGTGCCCCCGCCGCCGAGGAGCAGGACGAGTTCGACGTCATCCTCGAGGCCGCCGGCGACAAGAAGATCCAGGTCATCAAGGAGGTGCGCGGCCTGACCTCGCTCGGCCTCAAGGAGGCCAAGGACCTGGTCGACGGCGCGCCGAAGCCGGTCCTGGAGAAGGTCGCCAAGGACGCCGCCGAGAAGGCCAAGGCCGCTCTCGAGGGCGCCGGCGCCACCGTCACCATCAAGTGACGCCGTCCCCGGCCTGAGCCGGGGACCAGCACCACCCAGCACGCCACAGGGGCCGCTCTCCTCCGGGAGGGCGGCCCCTGTCGCGTCTCCTCCCGTTCGGGTGGTGTGACAGCGACCCGTGTCACGTCGACGGCGTGACCCACGTAACCTCCGCCTCCGGTCCTCGTTACCCGTGAGTACGAGGAGGCGGTGTCCCCGGCACGAGGGGACCCGCGTCGGGACGCGGTCCCGGGGCTCCCGCCGCGCGCGGGCCCGGGTCCAGGCGAGGAGGTCGACGGTGGGCGTCGCGGTCCAGGTCGAGGGGCTGACCAAGTCCTTCGGCAGCCAGAACATCTGGAGCGACGTCACCCTCACGCTGCCGCCCGGGGAGATCTCCGTGCTGCTGGGCCCCTCGGGCACCGGCAAGTCGGTCTTCCTCAAGTCGCTGGTGGGGCTGCTCAAGCCCGAGCGCGGCTCGATCGTCATCACCGACACCGACATCGTCCGGTGCGGCGAGGCGAAGCTGTACGAGGTCCGCAAGCTGTTCGGCGTGCTGTTCCAGGACGGCGCGCTGTTCGGTTCGATGAACCTGTTCGACAACATCGCCTTCCCGCTGCGCGAGCACACGCGGAAGAGCGAGTCCGAGGTCCGCCGCATCGTCCTCGAGAAGATGGACATGGTCGGCCTGCAGGGCGCCGAGGGGAAGCTGCCCGGCGAGATCTCCGGCGGCATGCGCAAGCGCGCCGGCCTGGCGCGGGCGCTGGTGCTCGACCCCGAGATCATCCTGTTCGACGAGCCGGACTCGGGCCTGGACCCGGTCCGCGTCGCCTACCTCAACCAGCTGATCGTCGACCTCAACGCGCAGATCGACGCCACCTTCCTCATCGTCACCCACGACATCGGCACCGCCCGGACCGTGCCGGACAACCTCGGCCTGCTCTACCGCAAGCACCTGGCCATGTTCGGCCCGCGCGAGCAGCTGCTCACCTCGCAGGAGCCGGTCGTCCAGCAGTTCCTCAACGGCCGGCGCGAGGGCCCCATCGGCATGAGCGAGGAGAAGGACGTCGCGCAGGTGGAGGCCGAGATGGCCGCCCTGCAGGCCCGCGGCGGCGACCGGCACAACGGCGTCGGGCCGAAGGGCGCCGTCGGCGGCGACGCCGTCCCGCCGCAGCTGGACCCCTCCCCGGGCCTGCCCGAGCGGCGCGCCCAGCGCCGCCGGCAGGAGCGCGTGGCCCGCATGCTGCACGAGTTCGACCCGGTCACCGCCACGGCGATCCGCGCCTCGCTGCCCGAGGACCTGCTCGCCCAGGTCGACGCCGGGGTGTTCGCCCCGACGACGGGCACGACCGGCCGGCACCGGGACACCTCGCAGGTGGTCGGCGCGACGGCGGCCGGCGGTTCCCTGCCCGGCCCGCGGGACGGCCGGTGACGGCCACCGGGAAGCCGGAGGCGCCGGGCCTGCTCGACGGGAAGCTCTCCCCGGCCCGGCCGCTGCGCGCCAGCGGCACGCTGTTCGCCTTCGCGCTCGACACCTTCCGGGCGATGCCCAAGCGGCCCTTCCAGCTGCGCGAGTTCGTCCAGCAGACCTGGTTCGTCGCCAGCGTGACCATCCTCCCGACGGCGCTGGTCGCGATCCCCTTCGGCGCGGTCATCGCCCTGCAGCTGGGCTCGCTGACCCGCCAGCTCGGCGCCCAGTCCTTCACCGGCTCGGCGTCGGTGCTCGCCGTGCTGCGCGAGGCCAGCCCGATCGTCACCGCGCTGCTCATCGCCGGCGCCGGCGGCTCGGCCATCTGTGCGGACCTCGGCGCCCGGAAGATCCGCGACGAGATCGACGCCATGGAGGTGCTCGGGATCAACCCGATCCAGCGCCTCGTCGTCCCCCGGGTGCTGGCCGCGATGCTCGTCGCCACCCTGCTCAACGGCCTGGTCAGCGTCGTCGGCGTGGCCGGCGGCTACTTCTTCAACGTCGTCCTGCAGGGCGGCACCCCCGGCGCCTACCTGGCGTCGTTCGGCGCGCTCGCGCAGGTCGAGGACTTCTGGTCCGGGGAGATCAAGGCCCTCGTGTTCGGGCTGATCGCCGGGATCGTCGCCTCGTACAAGGGCCTGCGCGCCGGGGGCGGACCCAAGGGCGTCGGCGACGCGGTGAACCAGTCGGTGGTCGTCACCTTCCTGCTGCTGTTCGCGGTCAACTTCGTGATGACGGCGATCTACTTCCAGCTCGTCCCGCCGAAGGGGCAGTGACCCGATGGCACTGCTCTCCCCGGTCGACCGGGTCCGCGGCGGCGTGCGCCGGCTGGTCCGCCGCGTCTACGGCCGCCCGATGGACACCCTCGAGGACCTCGGCGACCAGCTGTCCTTCTACGGCCGCGCCCTGGGCTGGACGCCGCGCACGCTGCGCCGCTACAAGCGCGAGACGTTCCGGCTGCTCGCCGAGGTCACCTTCGGCACCGGCGCGCTGGCGGTCATCGGCGGCACCGTCGGCGTCATCGCCTTCCTGTCCTTCTTCACCGGCACCGAGGTCGGCCTGCAGGGCTACGCCGCCCTCGACCAGCTCGGCACCTCCGCGTTCACCGGGTTCCTCTCGGCGTACTTCAACACCCGGGAGATCGCCCCGCTGGTCGCCGGCCTGGCGCTGTCGGCCACCGTCGGCTGTGGCTTCACCGCCCAGATCGGCGCCATGCGGATCAACGAGGAGATCGACGCCCTCGAGGTCATGGGCGTGCCCTCGCTGCCGTTCCTGGTGACCACCCGCATCGTCGCCGGCTTCGTCGCGGTGGTCCCGCTCTACGTCATCGGCCTGCTGAGCAGCTACTTCGCCACCCGGACCATCACCACCGAGGCGTACGCGCAGTCGGCCGGCACCTACGACCACTACTTCAACCTCTTCCTACCGCCGCAGGACGTGCTGTGGTCCTTCGTCAAGGTGCTCGTCTTCGCCGTCGTGATCATCCTGAGCCACTGCTACTACGGCTACCGGGCCAGCGGTGGCCCCGCCGGCGTCGGCCTCGCCGTGGGCCGGGCGGTGCGCTTCTCGATCGTGGCGGTCATGGTCATCGACCTGTTCCTGTCGCTGGCCATCTGGGGTTCGACGACGACCGTCCGGATCGCGGGGTGAGCGGGGCGATGAGCGGGGGCAGGAGCGCGGTGGTGCGCCGTCGGCTGCAGGGCGTGGCGTTCCTCGTCGTCCTGGTGGTGCTGCTCGCACTGACCGTGGCGCTCTACACGAAGGCCTTCACCGACACCGCCCGCGTGGTGCTGCACGCCGACACCGTGGGCAACCAGCTGCAGGAGGCCTCCGACGTCAAGGTGCGCGGGGTGATCGTCGGCGAGGTGCGCTCGGTCGACGCCGGCGCCGAGGGCGCGACGGTCGAGCTGGCCATCCGGCCCGAGTACCTGGAGCAGATCCCCGCCGACGTCACCGCCCGGCTGCTGCCCAAGACCCTGTTCGGGGAGCGCTACGTGTCCCTCGTGGTGCCCGAGCAGCCCTCCGGGGAGCGGCTGGCCGACGGCGACGAGATCGGCCAGGACCGCACCGAGAACGCCGTCGAGCTGCAGCGGGTCATCGACGACCTGCTGCCGCTGCTGCGGGCGGTCCAGCCGCAGGACCTCAGCCACACCCTCGGCGCGGTCGCCTCGGCGCTGCGCGGCCGCGGCGACCGGCTGGGGGAGAACCTCGCCGCGATCGGCGGCTACGTCGGCGAGCTCAACACCGTGCTGCCCGAGCTGCAGGCCGACATCAGCGGGCTGGCCGACGTCGCCGACACCTACACCTCGGCCGCCGACGACCTGCTCGCGGTCCTGGACAACCTGGCCGTGACGTCGCGGACGCTGGTCGACCAGTCCGAGCAGCTGCGGCGCACGTTCACCGTCGTCGGCGCCTCGTCGGCCACCGCCGCCGGCTTCCTGGAGACCAACGAGCAGAACCTCATCTCGCTGGCCGCCACCTCGCGGCCGGTGCTGGGGCTGTTCGCCGAGTACTCGCCGGTGTACCCGTGCCTGCTCGACGGCCTGGCCCGCTTCAAGCCGATGATCACCGAGGCCTTCGGCGGCGACGGCGACCCTGCGCTCAACCTGGACATCACCGTGACGCTGCCGCCGCGCAACCCCTACCAGCCCGGCGACCAACCGGCGTACCTCGACCGGTCCGGCCCCGACTGCCAGGGCCTGGACGACATCGACGCGATCATCGCGGCGGCCGACCGGGGCGAGTACTACTGCCCGGTGCCGCCGGTGGACGGTGTCGACTCGGCGGACAACCCGTTCAGCGGCAACCCCAACTGCCTGGGCGGCCGCGGGCCCGAGGACGTCCCCGCCGGCGCCGGCGAGCCCGACGGGAACGTGACCACCGACCTGTCCGCGTTCGGCAACTCGGTGCCGGGCCGGCTGGCCGGGTCGACGGCGGAACTGGACTTCGTGCGCAGCCTCCTCGGCTACCAGACCGGCGTGGACCCCGGCGAGGTGTCCGACCTGGCCGCCTCGACGATGGCGCCGCTGCTGCGGGGGACCCAGGTGGCGCTGCGATGAGGGGCCTCGCCGCGCCGCTGACCAAGCTGGCCGTCTTCGCCCTGGTGACCGTGCTCGCCAGTTACGTCCTGGTCAGCACCATCACCAACGCCGGGTACGGCGAGCCGCGGGAGTACCGGGCGCAGTTCACCGACGTCGCCGGCCTGGTGGAGGGCGACGAGGTGCGCATCGCCGGCGTCCGGGTGGGCCAGGTGACCGGCATCGGCCTGTCCGACGGGACCGACCGGCCGGTGGCCGAGGTGTCCCTCGAGGTCGACTCCGACGTCCCGCTGCCCACCTCGGTGCTGGCGACCATCCGCTACCGCAACCTCGTCGGCCAGCGGTACGTCGCGCTGACCGAGGGGGAGGGGTCGGCCGGGCAGACCCTCGAGGAGGGCGACACCATCCCGCTGGCCCAGACGACGCCCGCACTGGACCTCACCACGCTCTTCGGCGGGTTCCAGCCCCTGTTCCAGGCGCTGTCGCCGCAGGACGTCAACCGGCTGTCCTTCGAGATCATCCAGGTGTTCCAGGGCGAGGGCGGAACGGTGGAGAGCCTGCTCGGCCACGTCGGCTCGCTGACCTCGTCGCTCGCGGACAAGGACGCCGTCATCGACAGCGTCATCGACAACCTGACCTCGGTGATGGGCACGGTCGCCGCCCGGGACGAGCAGCTGTCGTCGCTGGTCGTCTCGCTGCAGCAGTTCGTCTCCGGGCTGAGCGAGGACCGCGACGCGATCTTCGACTCGCTGCAGACCATCGACGGCCTGGCGGTGAGCACCGCGGGGCTGCTCGAGGACGCCCGCGCCCCGCTGGCCGCGGACATCGAGGGCCTCGGCGACCTGGCCGGCAACCTCGCCGACACCGGCGACGTCGTGGAGGACTTCCTGCAGCTCGCCCCGACCAAGATCGACCTGATCACGCGGACCGCCGTCAACGGCAGCTGGTTCAACTTCTACATGTGCGGGGCGTCCGGGTCGGTCACCCTCCCCGGCGCCGGCGAGCCGAGCACCATCCCCGCGGGCGGGCTGTCCTCCGGCGGGAGGGGCTGCTGATGGCCCGCCGTCCGGCCAGGCCGTTCAGCGACCGCAACCCGGTCGTCATCGGGGCGATCAGCCTCTCGCTGATCGCGCTGCTGGTGCTGCTCGCCTTCAACGCCCAGTCGCTGCCGCTCATCGGCGGCGGCACCGTCTACCGCGCCCAGTTCTCCGAGGCCGCGGGCCTCAAGCCCGACGACCCGGTGCGCGTCGCCGGCGTCAAGGTGGGCCAGGTCGAGAGCCTGGCGCTGGAGGACGGCGCGGTCACCGTCGAGTTCCGCGTCCGCGACGCCTTCGTCGGCGACCGGTCCGAGGCGGCCATCAAGATCGAGACGGTGCTCGGCGCGAAGTACCTGGCGCTGGTCCCGCGCGGCGCGACGCCGCTGGACCCCGAGCAGCGCATCCCGCTGCAGCGCACCGCCTCGCCCTACGACGTCGTCGAGGCCTTCGCGGACCTGTCCACGACCGTCGACGACATCGACACCGCCCAGCTGGCGAGCTCCTTCGAGGTGCTGTCGGAGACCTTCGCCGACACCCCCGACGAGGTCCGGACCTCCCTGGACGGGTTGGCCCGGCTGTCGGACACCATCGCCTCGCGGGACGCGCAGCTGCGCCAGCTGCTGTCGGCCACCCGGGACGTGACCCAGGTCCTGGCCGACCGCAACGGCGAGTTCACCCAGCTGATCCTGGACTCCAACACCCTGCTCACCGAGGTGCAGGAGCGCCGGCAGCTCATCGACTCGATCCTGACCAACACCCAGACGCTGGCCCAGCAGCTGACCGGGCTGGTCGCGGACAACCGCGAGGCCCTCACCCCGGCGCTGCAGCAGCTGGCGGCCGTCACCGACATCCTGTCGCGCAACCGGCAGGCCCTCGGGGAGACCGTCGCCAACCTGGCGCCCTTCGTCCGGGTCTTCACCAACACCCTGGGCAACGGCCGCTGGTTCGACAGCTTCGTGGAGAACCTGCTGCCCGGCGCCGTCGGGGCGGTGCTCTGCGGGGGCACCGCCCAGGTGCCCGGCGGTGTCGTCTCCTGCGAGGAGGGGCAGTGAGCGGCACCCTGCAGCGCGGCGTGGCGCTGGCGGCCGCGGTGGTCCTGGTGGCCGCCCTGGGCTGGACGATCCTGCGGCCGGCCGGCCAGATGCGGGTGACCGCGTACTTCGGCCAGGCCGTGGGCGTGTACCCGGGCGGGGACGTGCGGATCCTGGGCATCGACGTCGGCGAGATCACCGACGTCGTCCCGATGGGCGACCGGGTGCGCGTCGACATGCTCGTCGACGAGGAGTACGACATCCCGGCCGACGCCGACGCGGTCATCCTCGCGCCGTCGCTGGTCAGCGACCGGTACGTGCAGTTCTCACCCGTCTACGACGGCGGCCCGACCATGGAGGACGGCGCCGAGCTGGACCTGTCGCGCACGGCCACGCCGGTCGAGCTGGACGCGGTGTACGGCGCGCTCGACGAGCTCTCGGCGGCCCTCGGCCCGACCGGCGCCAACGCCGACGGCGCGCTGCAGGACCTGCTGGCCACCGGCGCGGACAACCTCGAGGGCAACGGCGACGCGCTCAACCGGACGCTGACCGGGTTCTCGACCGCGGTGCAGACCCTGTCGGACAACCGCGACGACCTGTTCGGGTCGGTGGAGAACCTGCAGGCGTTCACCTCGGCGCTGGCCACGATCGACACCCAGGTCGGCCAGTTCAACGACGACATGGCCGCCGTCGCCGCCCAGCTCGAGGGCGAGCGCGAGGACCTCGCCGCCGCGGTGCAGCTGCTGTCCCAGGCGCTGGGGGAGATCGCGACGTTCGTGCAGACCAACACCGCCCTGCTGACGACGAACGTCGACCGGCTGGCCGACGTCACCCTCACCCTGGTCCAGCAGCGGCAGGCGCTGGCCGAGGTGCTCGACGTCGCCCCCGCGGCCCTGGGCAACGTGGCGCACGCCTACAACCCCGACTACGGCACCCTCGACACCCGCGACAACTCGCTGGGGTCGGCCAACCCGGAGGTCACCGTCTGCCAGCTGCTGGCCCAGGCCGGGCGGCTGCAGGTCGCCGGGGTGGGCCTCACCGACCTGAACGCCTTCCTGCAGCTGCCGCCGACCGAGCAGATCTGCCTGCGGCTGCTGTCGGGCGACCCCGGCAACGACGGGCAGCTCGACGACCTCAACGGCAACGGGGTGCCCGACCTGCAGGAGCTGCTCGGCACGCTGTTCGGCCGCAGCGCCACCCCGCAGGCCGGCGGCACCCCGCTGGTCGGCCTGCCGCTGGTGCCGGGAGCGCAGCAGTGACCGGGACGGGCCGGCGGGTGGCCGCGCTGGGCGCCGGGGTGCTGCTGCTGACCGGGTGCGGCTTCCGCGGCGCCTACTCCCTGGACCTGCCCGGCGGCGCGGACGTCGGGGACGACCCGTACACGGTGCAGATCCAGTTCCTGGACGTCCTGGACCTGGTCCCGCAGGCCGGCGTCCGCGTCGCCGACGTCCCGGTGGGCCGGGTGGAGGACGTGTCGCTGGGGGAGGACTGGACCGCCCTGGTCACCGTCGAGATCAACGGCGACGTCGACCTGCCGGCCAACGCGGTCGCGATGATCCAGCAGTCCTCGCTGCTGGGGGAGAAGTACGTGGAGCTGGCCGCCCCGGGCACCGAGACGCCCACCGGCGAGCTCACCGACGGCGCGCTGATCGGCCTGGACCGCACCAACCGCAACGTCGAGGTCGAGGAGCTCCTCGGCGCGCTGTCGCTGGTGCTCAACGGCGGCGGGCTGGCGCAGCTGCAGACCATCAGCCGGGAGCTGGCCGACGCCCTCGAGGGCCGCGAGGACGCCGTCCGCGCCACCCTCACCCAGCTCGACACGTTCATCGCCGGCCTCGACGAGCAGCGCGACGAGATCGGCCGGGCGCTGGACAGCGTGAACGCGCTGGCCGAGTCCCTCGCCGCCCGGACGGAGACCATCGAGACGGCGCTGGACACCATCGGGCCGGGCCTCGACGTCGTCACCGAGCAGCGCGACCTGCTCGTCTCGATGCTCGACAGCCTGTCCCGCCTCGGCGACGTCGGCACGCGGGTGATCCAGCAGGCCGGCGCGGACACCGTGGCCGACCTGCAGCTGCTGCAGCCGATCCTCACCCAGCTGGCCGCCGCGGGGCCCGACCTCGCCGAGTCGCTGGACCTGCTGCTCACCTACCCGTTCCCGGCCAGCTCGCTGTCGGCGCTGCAGTACCGGCCCGACGCGCGGACCGGCGGCTACGGCCTGTTCACCAACATGACCGCCAACCTGGACCTCGACCTGCGCGAGCTGCTCTGCCGCTACGTCGTCGACCCGGTCACCGGCGGCCTGGAGACCCTCGACCCGCAGGACCTCGTCGGCGACAGCTGCGGCAGCGCGGGCACGCCGCCGGCCAACGCCGGCGGCACGGGCTCCGGGTCCTCCACGCCGGCGCAGTCGCTCGCCCCGGGGCTGGGCGGGCTGGCCGGCACCGTCCCCGGCGGCGGCGCGCCGGCCGGCCTGCCCGGGCTGCCCGGCATCCCGACGGGAGGCACGCCGTGATCACCCGCAAGGTCAGGCTGCAGCTGCTCGCGTTCACCGCGGTCGCGCTGCTCGGCATCTCCTACGTCGGCTTCAACTACGTCGGCCTCGACCGGGTGCTGCTCGGCAGCGGCTACGACGTCGCCGCCGACTTCGCCGACTCCGGCGGCATCTTCGTCAACGCCGAGGTCACCTACCGCGGCGTCGCCGTCGGCCGGGTCAGCGACATGCAGCTCACCGACGACGGCGTCCGGGTCACGATGACCATCGAGCCCGACGCCGACCCGATCCCGGCCGACACCGACGCCGTCGTCGCCAACCGCAGCGCGGTCGGGGAGCAGTACGTCGACCTGCGCCCGGCCACCGCCGACGGGCCGTACCTGGCCGACGGCGCGGTCATCCCGCAGTCGCGCACCGCCATCCCGATCCCGGTCGAGCAGCTGCTGCTCAACGTGGACCAGCTGGTCACCTCCATCGACCCCGAGGACCTGCGCGTCGTCGTCGACGAGCTCGGCCGCGCCTTCGCCGGCGCCGGCGACGACCTGAGCCGGCTCATCGACAACGGCGACCTGCTGCTGGCCCGGGCCGAGGAGTCGCTGCCGCAGACGCTGCAGCTGATCACCGACGGGCAGACCGTGCTGCAGACGCAGGTCGAGAGCCGCTCGGCGATCGAGCAGTGGGCCGCCGACCTGCGCGCGATCAGCGACACGCTGGTCGACATCGACCCCGACCTGCGCGGGCTGGTCGTCAACGCGCCCGACGCCGGGGCGGCGCTGCAGGACCTGGTGGACGACGCGGGACCCGGCCTCGGCTCGCTGGTGCGCCATCTCGACGTCCTCAACGGCGTCACCATCCCGCGCCTCGACGGCGTCGAGCAGATGCTCGTCACCTACCCCGACGCCGTCAGCGGCGGCTTCAGCGTCGTCCGCGACGACGGCGGCACGATGCGCGCGCACTTCGGGTTCGTGCTCAACAGCGACGACCCGCGGGCCTGCACCAGCGGCTACGTCTCGACCGGGCAGCTGCCCAGCCCCGGGTCCGTGGCCGGGCTGGACGTCGACTCGATCGGCTGCGACGTCGTCGACGGCGCCGACCCGGACCCGGGCGACGGCGTGGACGAGTCGGGCTCGAACATCCGCGGCGAGCAGAACATCGGCCGCGACGGCGGCGTCGGGTCGCCCGGCCCGCAGGGCCAGGCCGGCGGCGGCGCGCCGGTGGCGTCGGTGGTCGACGACGTCCTCGGCGGGCTGCTCGGTGCCCTCCCCTTCGCACGCACGGCGGGCTGAGTACGTCATGCTCATCACCCAGCGCACACGACACGGCACAGCACGAGAGGAGGACGCGGTGACGCGCACCGGGCAGGACAGCGGGACGGCCCCCGGCGAGACCGTCGCAGAGCCCTCCGCCGGGACCTCCACCGCCGGAGACGCAGCCCCGGGCCGCCGGGCCCGCCGCGCCGCTGCCGAGGAGGCTCCCGCCGGGGCGCCGGCCGCCGCCGAATCCTCGGACGACGACGCCACGCCGCGCGTCCGCCGCCGGCCGTCGGTCCCGCTGGTGCCCGTGCTCGCGGTGCTGCTCGTCCTGCTGCTCGCCGCGGCCGGGTGGCTGTGGTCGACCCGCGAGGACGGGTCGCCGGTGCGCACCGACAGCTACGTCGAGGTCCTGCAGGCGGCCCGCTCGGGGATCGTCGACCTGACCTCCTTCGACGCGGTCACCATCGACGACGACGTCGAGCAGGTCCGCCGCGTGGCCACCGGCGACCTGCGCGACGAGTCCCTGGCCCAGCTGCAGGACCGGCGGCAGGAGCTGGTCGACGCCCAGGCGGTCGTGCAGACCGAGGTCGTGGGCGCGGGCGTGGTCAGCGCCGACGAGGACTCCGGCACCGTGCTGCTGGTCATCCAGTCGACGCAGCAGAGCACCGCCAGCCCGCAGGCCCAGGTGCTGCGCTACCGCATCCAGGTGGAGCTCGTGCGCGAGGACGGCCGCTGGCTGCTGTCCGGGATCTCGGGGAGGTGACCGGCGTGAGCGACACCCCGGGGGAGCGCCCCCGCCCCACGCCGCGCCCGCGCGCGGAGCGGCCCCGCCCGTCCCCACGCCCGCGGGTGGCCGGCAGCCGCCGGGACCGGGAGGCACCCCTCACGGAGGCGCCGGTCGTCGAGGCATCCGTGGCCCGGGCCCAGGCCCCGGCAGGGGAGACCGGTTCCGGCCGGCGCCGGGCCCGTCCCGGCCCGGTGGGCGGCGGCGCGGCCGTCTCGCTGACCAAGGGCCCGGCCCCCTCGCCCAGCGCCGGCGGGACGGCGACCGCGACCACCGGCGAGGAGGCGCCCGCCCGGCACGGCTCCCGCCGCGCCCGCGCCGAGCGCCCGGCGCGGACCCGCGCCGCCGGGCCGTCGCCGCGTCGTCGCCGGCTGCCGCCGGTGGCGGTCCTCGCGGCGCTGTGCGTGCTCGCCACCGCTCTCGTCGGCGTCCTGGCCTGGCAGCGGCTGCACCCCGAGCACGTCTCGCCGTCGGTGTTCGCCGCGGCCCGCGAGGACGTGCAGGCCCTCTACGCCTACGACTACCAGGACTCCGAGGGCAGCGTGCAGCGCAAGCTCGACGTCCTGACCGGCGACCTGCGCGACCAGTACGAGCAGGACCTGTCCCAGGGCGGGATCGTCGACACCTACGAGCAGGTGTCGGCCACCACGCGGTACGAGGTGCTCGACGTCGGCCTGCAGCAGGTCTCCGACGACCAGGACAGCGCGACCGTCGTCGTGTTCGGCCAGTACGTCGTCGAGTCGGTCAACAGCGGGACCCAGCCCGCCCCCGAGGGGTCGGAGTGCACGGTCACCCCCGAGGGCGCGCAGTCGTGCACCCAGACCGTCCAGGTGCAGATGACGAGGGTCGACGGCGACTGGAAGATCAGCGACCTGACGCTGCTCACGACCAGCTGACACGGGGCCGCGGGCCGGTCCGGCTCGCGCTCCCGGCGGCGTGGCGGAGACAGGGAGCCCCTCGGGCTGGCATCATGGCCGCGCGGAACGCCGCCCGGTCAGCCGGACGCCGTCCTTCCCGGAGTGTGGCGGGGCTCGCCCCCCACCCCCCGACGTGGACAGCGTGCGCCTGCGGGGGTAGGGTTCTCTGTTGCGCTGCCCCCTGACTGCCTGCCCGCCGAGACGGGTCGCCTGGGCTGCCCGGGATCGCTCCCGGCGGCCGGTCGACGCCCCGTTCCCCCAGCGGGCCGGACGCCGCGGACAGCCCCGCCATCACCGACGACGACCCAGGACGAACCCGCACCCACCGCCCGCACGTCGTGAGGTCCTTGGAAGGACGCATCTTGGCAGGCTCTCGCCCCACCAGCATCTCCCCCAGCACGACCGAGTCCGGCGGCTTCGGCCAGCAGAACCAGACTCCCCAGGCCGGCCCCCGCACCGGGGAGGCCGACCAGCAGAAGATCCCCGGCGCGCCGCTGCGCGTCTCGTTCGCGAAGATCTCCGAGCCCCTCGAGGTGCCCGATCTGCTCGCCCTGCAGACCGCGTCCTTCGACTGGCTGGTCGGCAGCCCCGAGTGGCGTGCCACCCTCTCGCCGGAGGAGCAGGCGACCGCCGTCGGCGGCCTGGCCGAGATCCTCGAGGAGATCTCCCCGATCGAGGACTTCAGCGGCTCGATGTCGCTGTCCTTCTCCAACCCGCGCTTCGAGGACGTCAAGGCGTCCCTCGAGGAGTGCAAGGACAAGGACATGACCTACGCGGCGCCGCTGTTCGTCACCGCCGAGTTCATGAACAACACCACCGGCGAGATCAAGAGCCAGACGGTGTTCATGGGCGACTTCCCGATCATGACGAACAAGGGCACGTTCGTCATCAACGGGACCGAGCGCGTGGTCGTCTCGCAGCTCGTGCGCAGCCCCGGCGTCTACTTCGACAAGACCCTGGACAAGACCTCCGACAAGGACGTCTTCAGCGCCAAGGTCATCCCCAGCCGTGGTGCGTGGCTGGAGTTCGACGTCGACAAGCGCGACACCGTCGGCGTCCGCATCGACCGCAAGCGCCGCCAGCCGGTCACCGTGCTGCTCAAGGCGCTGGGCTGGACCGAGGACCGCATCCGCGAGCACTTCCAGTGGTCGCCGACCGTCCTCGCCACCCTGGAGAAGGACCACATCGCCGGGCAGGACGAGGCGCTGCTCGACATCTACCGCAAGCTGCGGCCGGGCGAGCCGCCGACGCGGGAGAGCGCCCAGGCGCTGCTGGAGAACCTCTTCTTCAACCCGAAGCGCTACGACCTGGCGAAGGTCGGCCGCTACAAGGTCAACAAGAAGCTCGGCGTCGAGGTCCCGCAGGGCACCCTGACGCTGACCGAGGACGACATCGTCGCCACCATCGAGTACGTCGTGCGGCTGCACGCCGGCGAGCCCGAGCACGGCGTCGACGACATCGACCACTTCGGCAACCGCCGCCTGCGCACCGTCGGCGAGCTGATCCAGAACCAGATCCGGGTCGGCCTCTCCCGCATGGAGCGCGTCGTCCGCGAGCGGATGACCACCCAGGACGTCGAGGCGATCACGCCGCAGACCCTGATCAATATCCGGCCGGTCGTCGCCTCCATCAAGGAGTTCTTCGGCACCAGCCAGCTGTCGCAGTTCATGGACCAGACCAACCCGCTCGCGGGCCTGACCCACAAGCGCCGCCTGTCGGCGCTGGGCCCGGGTGGTCTGTCCCGTGAGCGGGCCGGCATGGAGGTCCGCGACGTGCACCCGAGCCACTACGGCCGGATGTGCCCGATCGAGACCCCGGAAGGCCCGAACATCGGCCTGATCGGCTCGCTGTCGGCCTACGGCCGGGTCAACGCCTTCGGCTTCATCGAGACGCCGTACCGCAAGGTCGAGAACGGTGTCGTCACCGACTCCATCGACTACCTGACCGCCGACGAGGAGGACCGCTTCGTCGTCGCCCAGGCCAACTCGCCGCTGGACGCGCAGGGCCGGTTCGCCGAGGACCGCGTCCTGGTCCGCACCAAGGGCGGTGAGGTCGACTACCTGTCGCCCGAGCAGGTCGACTACATGGACGTCTCGCCGCGGCAGATGACCTCGGTCGCGACGGCGATGATCCCGTTCCTCGAGCACGACGACGCCAACCGCGCGCTCATGGGCGCCAACATGCAGCGCCAGGCCGTCCCGCTGCTGCGCAGCGAGGCGCCGCTGGTCGGCACCGGCATGGAGCTGCGGGCCGCCGTCGACGCCGGCGACGTCGTCGTGGCGGAGAAGGCCGGCGTCGTCGAGGACTCGACCGCCGACTACGTCACCGTCATGGCCGACGACGGCACCCGGCAGACCTATCGGCTGCTGAAGTTCCGCCGCTCGAACCAGGGCACCTCGATCAACCAGACCCCCGTCGTCGACGAGGGCCAGCGGGTGGAGGTCGGGCAGGTCATCGCCGACGGGCCGTGCACCGACCAGGGCGAGATGGCGCTGGGCAAGAACCTGCTCGTCGCCTTCATGCCGTGGGAGGGCCACAACTACGAGGACGCGATCATCCTGTCGCAGCGCCTCGTGCAGGACGACGTCCTGTCCTCGATCCACATCGAGGAGTTCGAGGTCGACGCCCGCGACACCAAGCTCGGTGCCGAGGAGATCACCCGGGACATCCCGAACGTCTCCGAGGAGGTCCTCGCCGACCTCGACGAGCGCGGCATCATCCGCATCGGCGCCGAGGTCGTCCCCGGCGACATCCTCGTCGGCAAGGTCACGCCCAAGGGCGAGACCGAGCTGACCCCCGAGGAGCGGCTGCTGCGGGCGATCTTCGGTGAGAAGGCCCGCGAGGTCCGCGACACGTCGCTCAAGGTCAAGCACGGCGAGTCCGGCAAGGTCATCGGCGTCCGCGTGTTCTCGCGCGAGGACGGCGACGAGCTGCCCGCCGGCGTCAACGAGCTGATCCGGGTCTACGTCGCCCAGATGCGCAAGATCTCCGACGGCGACAAGCTCGCCGGGCGCCACGGCAACAAGGGCGTCATCGCGAAGATCCTGCCGCAGGAGGACATGCCGTTCCTCGAGGACGGCACCCCGGTGGACATCGTCCTCAACCCGCTCGGCGTCCCGGGCCGGATGAACGTCGGCCAGGTCCTGGAGACCCACCTCGGGTGGATCGCCAAGTCCGGCTGGCAGGTCGAGGGCACGCCCGAGTGGGCGGCCAACCTGCCCGAGCAGGCGCGTCAGGCGGAGCCGGGGACCCGGACCGCGACGCCGGTGTTCGACGGCGCCCGCGAGGAGGAGATCATCGGTCTGCTCGGCTCGACGATCCCCAACCGCGACGGCAACCGGATGGTGCAGGAGACCGGCAAGGCGCGGCTGTTCGACGGCCGTTCCGGCGAGCCCTTCCCCGAGGCGATCTCGGTGGGCTACGTCTACATCCTGAAGCTGCTGCACCTGGTCGACGACAAGATCCACGCCCGGTCGACCGGCCCCTACTCGATGATCACGCAGCAGCCGCTGGGTGGTAAGGCGCAGTTCGGTGGCCAGCGCTTCGGTGAGATGGAGTGCTGGGCGATGCAGGCCTACGGCGCGGCCTACGCGCTGCAGGAGCTGCTGACCATCAAGTCCGACGACATCCTGGGCCGCGTCAAGGTCTACGAGGCCATCGTCAAGGGCGAGAACATCCCCGAGCCGGGCATCCCCGAGTCGTTCAAGGTGTTGCTCAAGGAGCTGCAGTCGCTCTGCCTCAACGTCGAGGTCCTCTCCGGCGACGGGCAGGCGATCGAGCTGCGCGACACCGACGACGAGGTGTTCCGGGCCGCGGAGGAGCTGGGCATCGACCTGTCCCGCCGCGAGCCCTCCAGCGTCGAGGACGTGTGATCGGCCGCCGGCCGGCCCTCCGCGTGACGGGCCGGCCGGCGTCCCCAGCCAACGACTAGAAGTGCAGTAACGAGCCCCGGGAAAGGGGTCCACTCAGTGCTCGACGTCAACTTCTTCGACGAGCTCCGCATCGGCCTGGCCACCGGCGACGACATCCGCCAGTGGTCGCACGGTGAGGTGAAGAAGCCCGAGACCATCAACTACCGGACGCTGCGCCCGGAGAAGGACGGTCTCTTCTGCGAGAAGATCTTCGGTCCCACGCGGGACTGGGAGTGCTACTGCGGCAAGTACAAGCGCGTCCGCTTCAAGGGCATCATCTGTGAGCGCTGCGGCGTCGAGGTGACCCGGGCCAAGGTCCGCCGCGAGCGGATGGGTCACATCGAGCTGGCCGCGCCGGTCACCCACATCTGGTTCTTCAAGGGCGTCCCCTCGCGCTTGGGCTACCTGCTCGACCTGGCGCCCAAGGACCTCGAGAAGATCATCTACTTCGCCGCCTACCTGATCACCTCGGTCGACGACGAGGCCCGCCACCGCGACCTCCCGACCATCGAGGCCGAGATCAGCGCGGAGAAGCACAACCTCGAGAGCCGGCGCGACGCCGACGTCGAGGCCCGCCAGCAGAAGCTCGAGGCCGACCTGGCCGAGCTCGAGGCGGAGGGCGCCAAGTCCGACGTCCGCCGCAAGGTGCGCGAGGGCGGCGAGCGCGAGATGCGCCAGCTGCGCGACCGCGCCCAGCGGGAGATCGACCGCCTCGAGGAGGTGCTCGACACCTTCCGCAAGCTCGAGGTCAAGCAGCTCATCGCCGACGAGGGCCTGTACCGGGAGCTCCGCGACCGGTTCGGCGAGTACTTCGAGGGCGGCATGGGTGCCGCGGCCCTGCAGAAGCTGCTGGCCGACTTCGACCTCGACGCCGAGGCCGCCTCGCTGCGCGAGACCATCCGCAACGGCAAGGGCCAGCGCAAGCTGCGGGCCCTCAAGCGGCTGAAGGTCGTCGCGGCGTTCCAGCAGACCCGCAACTCGCCCATGGGCATGGTGCTGGACTGCGTCCCGGTCATCCCGCCGGACCTGCGCCCGATGGTGCAGCTCGACGGTGGCCGCTTCGCCACCAGCGACATGAACGACCTGTACCGCCGGGTCATCAACCGGAACAACCGGCTCAAGCGGCTGCTCGACCTCGGCGCGCCCGAGATCATCGTGAACAACGAGAAGCGGATGCTCCAGGAGTCCGTGGACGCGCTGTTCGACAACGGCCGCCGCGGCCGTCCGGTCACCGGCCCGGGCAACCGTCCCCTGAAGTCGCTGTCCGACCTGCTCAAGGGCAAGCAGGGCCGGTTCCGCCAGAACCTGCTCGGCAAGCGCGTCGACTACTCCGGCCGGTCGGTCATCGTCGTCGGCCCGCAGCTGAAGCTGCACCAGTGCGGCCTGCCCAAGCAGATGGCGCTGGAGCTGTTCAAGCCCTTCGTCATGAAGCGGCTGGTCGACCTCAACCACGCGCAGAACATCAAGTCCGCCAAGCGCATGGTCGAGCGCGCCCGTCCCGTCGTCTGGGACGTGCTCGAGGAGGTCATCACCGAGCACCCGGTCCTGCTGAACCGGGCGCCGACGCTGCACCGCCTGGGCATCCAGGCCTTCGAGCCGCAGCTGGTCGAGGGCAAGGCCATCCAGATCCACCCGCTGGTCTGCACGGCCTTCAACGCCGACTTCGACGGTGACCAGATGGCGGTCCACCTGCCGCTGTCGGCGGAGGCGCAGGCCGAGGCCCGCATCCTCATGCTGTCCAGCAACAACATCCTGAGCCCGGCCGACGGTCGCCCGATCACCGCGCCGACCCAGGACATGGTGCTGGGCCTGTACCACCTGACCACCCTGGTGCGGAGCCGGCACGAGGCCGACGGTGGCCGTCCGGCGGCCTTCGGGTCGACGGCCGAGGCGATCATGGCGTTCGACAAGGGCGCCCTGGGCCTGCAGGAGCGCGCGCTGATCCGCCTCGACGAGGTGTTCGGCGTCGACAACGGCAAGGTCAACGAGCCCTGGACCCAGCCCGAGGACTGGACCCCGGGTGCGTCGGCGATCGTCGAGACCAGCCTGGGCCGGGTGCTGTTCAACGAGGCCCTGCCCGAGGACTACCGCTTCGTCAACTACCAGGTGCCGAAGAAGGAGCTCGGGGCGATCGTCAACGACCTCGCCGAGCGCTACCCCAAGGTGCAGGTCGCGGCGACGCTGGACGCCCTCAAGTCGGCCGGCTTCCGCTGGGCCACCCGCTCGGGCGTCACGATCGCCATCGACGACGTCGTCACCCCGCCGGCCAAGCAGGAGATCCTGGACCGGCACGAGGCCGAGGCGCGCGGCATCGAGCGGCAGTACGAGCGCGGTGTCATCACCGACGCCGAGCGTCGTGGCGAGCTGATCGAGATCTGGACCCGCGCGCGGGCCGAGGTCTCCCAGGCGATGGTGGACAACTTCCCGACCACCAACCCGGTCTGGGTCATGGTCAACTCGGGCGCCCGGGGCAACATGATGCAGATCAGCCAGATCGCCGGCATGCGCGGCCTGGTGGCCAACCCGAAGGGCGAGATCATCCCGCGGCCCATCAAGGCCAACTTCCGGGAGGGTCTGTCCGTGCTGGAGTACTTCATCTCCACGCACGGTGCGCGCAAGGGTCTGGCCGACACCGCGCTGCGGACCGCGGACTCCGGGTACCTCACCCGCCGGCTGGTCGACGTCTCGCAGGACGTCATCATCCGCGAGGAGGACTGCGGCACCGAGCGCGGCGTGATCATGCCGATCGCGACCGTCGTCGACGGCGTCCTGACCCGGGACGCGCACGTCGAGACCAGCGTCTACGCCCGCTCCCTGGCCGCCGACGTGGTGGCCGAGGACGGCACGCTGATCGCGCAGGCCGGCCAGGACCTGGGTGACGTGCTGATCGGCCAGCTGGTCGACGCCGGCGTCGCCGAGGTCAAGGTCCGCTGCGTCCTGACCTGCGAGTCCCTGCTGGGCACCTGCGCGACCTGCTACGGCCGGTCGCTGGCCACCGGCAAGCTCGTCGACGTCGGCGAGGCGGTCGGCATCATCGCCGCCCAGTCGATCGGTGAGCCCGGCACCCAGCTGACGATGCGCACCTTCCACACCGGTGGTGTCGCGGGTGAGGACATCACCCACGGTCTGCCGCGTGTCGTGGAGCTCTTCGAGGCCCGCGTCCCCAAGGGCAAGGCCCCGATCGCCGAGCTGGCCGGCTCCGTCCGGATCGAGGACGGCGAGCAGTTCCGGAAGCTCACCATCACCCCGGACGACGGCTCCGACGAGGTCGTCTACGACAAGCTGTCGCGCCGGTCGCGGCTGCGGGTCGAGGACGGCGCCCACGTCGAGGTCGGCGAGCAGCTCACCGAGGGTGCGGTGGACCCGCACGAGGTGCTGCGGATCATGGGCCCG
The DNA here is from genome assembly GCF_054050475.1 of Geodermatophilus sp. SYSU D00525. Lineage (NCBI taxonomy): Bacteria > Bacillati > Actinomycetota > Actinomycetes > Geodermatophilales > Geodermatophilaceae > Geodermatophilus > Geodermatophilus sp. SYSU D00525. Next base: position 271,876 of record NZ_JBJGZK010000003.1, on the reverse strand, counting down.
CGCGAGGTGCAGCTGCACCTGGTCCGCGAGGTCCAGGAGGTCTACCGCAGCCAGGGCGTGTCGATCCACGACAAGCACATCGAGGTGATCATCCGCCAGATGCTGAAGCGGGTGACCATCATCGACTCGGGCGCCACGGAGTTCCTCCCCGGTGCGCTGGTCGAGCGGACGCTGTTCGAGACCGAGAACCGCCGCGTCGTCGCCGAGGGCGGCGAGCCGGCCTCGGCCCGTCCGGTGCTCATGGGCATCACCAAGGCCTCGCTCGCGACCGAGTCGTGGCTGTCGGCCGCCTCCTTCCAGGAGACGACCAAGGTGCTCACCGACGCCGCGATCCAGGGCAAGAGCGACTCGCTCCTCGGCCTCAAGGAGAACGTGATCATCGGCAAGCTGATCCCGGCGGGTACGGGCATCAGCCGCTACCGGAACATCACGGTCGAGCCGACCGAGGAGGCCCGCGCCGCCGTCTACACGATGGCCGGGTACGACGACGGGCAGTACTACAGCCCGGACGTCTTCGGGTCGGGCTCCGGTGAGGCCGTCCGCCTCGAGGAGTACGACTGGCGGGGCTGATCCCCGGTAGCACGTGAGAAGGGCCCCCAGGTCGACGACCTGGGGGCCCTTCCGTGTACAGGGAAGTGCCGCGGACACCCGTCACAGTGACGGAACGGTGGCGGGGTCCCGTCCCCGGCCGGGGACGGCACCTCCTCGGAGTGGGCCCGTCGCGGGGCCCGGGGGTCCCCGACGGGGACGCGGGAGGGGCTCCACGGAGGCCGGGACGGCACCTGGCCGCGGTGTCGGCCGGTGGGCCGACGACGTGCCTAGCGGTCGGCCAGCTTCCGCATGGTCTCCACCGTCCGCAGCCGGCCCTCGCGGCTGTCGTCGAGGGGCTGCAGCGCGATCGTGGTGACGCCGGCCTCCGCGTAGGCGGCCACCCGCTCGGCGACGTAGGACTCCGGCCCGATGAGCGACACCTTGCGGACGAACTCCTCGGGCAGCGCCGCGGCCGCCTCGTCCTTCTTGCCGTCCAGGTAGAGGTCCTGCACGGTCCCGGCGGCCTCCTCGTAGCCGTAGCGGCGGGCGAGGTCGTTGTAGAAGTTCTTGCCCCGGGCGCCCATGCCGCCGACGTAGAGGGCCAGCTGCGGCCGCACCAGGTCGTGCAGGTGGTCGACGTCCTCGCCGATCGCCACCGGGACGCCGCAGATGACCTGCAGGTCCCCGAGCTCGGGGTCGCGCTTGGCCTTCCCTGCCCGCAGCGAGTCGCCCCAGACGTCGTCGGCGCGCTCGGGCATGAACCAGATCGGCTCCCAGACCTCGGCGATCTCCGCGGCCAGCTCCACGTTCTTGGGGCCGAGCGCGGCCAGCATCACCGGGATGCGCTCGCGCACCGGGGTGTTGATCAGCTTCAGCGGCTTGCCGAGGCCGGTGCCCTGCTCGGCCGGCAGCGGCACCGTGTACTTCGGCCCCTCGTGCACGAGCCGCTCGCGCCGCCACACCTGCCGGCAGATCTCCACGACCTCGCGGGTGCGCTGCAGCGGGGCGTCGTAGGGGACGCCGTGCCAGCCCTCGATCACCTGCGGGCCGGAGGCGCCCAGGCCCAGGGTGAACCGCCCGCCGGAGACGAAGTCCAGCCCGGCCGCGGTCATGGCCGTCAGGGCCGGCGTCCGGCTGTAGATCGGCAGGATCGCGCTCATCAGCTCGACCCGCTGCGTCACGGCCGCCAGGTACCCGAGCTGGCTGACGGCGTCGAAGGTGTAGACCTCCGCGCACATCGCGAGGTCGAGCCCGGCGGCCTCGAGGTCGACGATCTCCGCCGCCGTCTCCTGGAAACCCCCCGCGTAACTGGCCTGGATGCCGATGCGCACCTGCACTCCTCTGGTCGGCGGCGCCCGCGTCGGCGCCTCCGGCGACCGTAGCGGGTGCGCGCGGGCGGGCCGGAGGCTCAGGCGGTGCGGCTGCGCAGCGGGCGGATCACGCCGACGACCTCGGTGACCACCCGGACGCCGTCGACGTCGCGGGGGACCAGGCCGGCCGCGTCGGCGTCGGCGACGTCGACCTTGACGACGTAGCCGCTGTCCCGCCGGGCCAGGCCGATGCCGACGACCCCCGGCTGGGTGGAGAGCTGGTCGGCGAGGACGCCCTTGGCGGCGCGGGCGGCGGCACGGTCGGTCACGAGGTCTCCTCGCTGACGCCCGCGCGCCGGGTGTCCGGGACGAGGGAGGTCCCGGACGGCCGTGCGGGCTCGGTCACCTCCCCATGGTGCCTCGTTCCCGCCCGGAGCGACATCCCCCTGACCTGGGAGAGGACCTCAGGAGGTCAGGAAGCGACCCACTCCGCCCCCAGGGTGGCCAGCACGGTCGACAGGGGGTTGGCGAAGGTCAGCCCGGCGCCGTTGCTGCCGCCCTGGTCGCTGCCGGCGAACAGCAGGGCCAGCGGGACGCGGTCGGCGCTGCGCCAGATGACCGAGCCGCTGTCCCCGCCGGCGGAGAAGGGGCCCGACAGGCCCTCGATCTCGATCTGGTCGTCGAAGACGTGCACGCCGTCGTCGTACTGGACGGCGACCCCGTCGACCTCGACGGCGGTGACCCGTCCGCGGGTGTGCCCGGTGGTGCGGCCGACCTTCTCGACCTCCTCGTCGGGCTCCACCTCCAGCCCGTCGGCCACGGTGCCGGCCAGCGGGCCGCCGGGGACCCGGCCGGGCTCGGCCTCGACGCCCGCGTCCAGGACGGCGACGGCGGCGTCGACCTTGTTGCGGCCCTCGGTGAAGCGCTCGAACGCGGTCAGCGTGGCCACCCGGTCGGCCGGGACGCCGCCGTCGGCCGGTCCGGGCTGCAGCACCGCGTCCCCGACCGCGCCGGCGTCGCTGGCGGCGAGGACGTGGTTGTTGGACAGGATCGCCAGCCGGCCGTCCACCCGGACGAAGCCGCCCAGCGTCCCGGCCGTGACGGCCGGGTGGGCCACCGACAGCCCCGGGCGCAGCGGGCGGGTGCGCTGCTGGAGCTCGGCGGGGGTGGGGGAGGACAGCGGCACTATCGGCCCGGTCACCCGGACGTCGATCTCCGCGCGCACCACGTCGTCGAGGTCGGTGAGCAGCACCCGGGCGTCGGCCTCGGCGGCCACGCGGATCGCCAGGTGCGCCCGCCCGGGGGCGACGGGCGCCAGCCCGATGGCCGGCCGCGTCCACACGCGGCCGCCGAGGTCGCTGGCCCGGACCGGGGGGAAGCCCTCGGCCAGGCGCGCGGACAGCCGTGCCTTGAGCTCGCGCGCCGTGTCGATCAGCACCAGGACCTCCGTAGCGGTGAGTGGTCTCGTTGGGACCGACGGTAGGGGGAGGGGCTGACAGTCGCGCGCCCACCGGGGACCGCGGGCGCGGCGTCCTCCCCTGGCGCGGGGCCCTCGCCGCGGTATGGTGCGACCTCCCCCCGGGGCCGTGCGGCACGGTCCCCGCGGCCGCCGGGAATGGCCGGCGTCACCGCGCCGTTGTCCCCGTCGAACGGGCCCGGGTGGCAGGCAGACCCTGCCCGCTCGGCTCCCGGGACCCGGCTTTGACCGCCTCCCAGCACGCGGGTATCGTGGTCAGCCGTGCCCAGGGTGCCCTGGGCCTGCTCCCGTTCGCGGTGCGCCTGGGTGTCCGGAGGTCCGCCTCCAGGCCGCGGGTCCGCCCCGGTGGGCCGTCCACGGAGGACGGTGTCCGGAGGTGGCGGCGCCGAGTCGCGGGGGGCGACCTGTCCGGTTCGACCGCCGGCCGGTCCTGGGGAAGGCGACACGCCCGACCGCGGGGACCGGTGAGTGGCTCGCGACCTGGGCGGATGACCCCGGCAGGACCGGCACCGGCGACACGACAGCAGCACCGTCCACAGCACGACCCAGCGCAGGTAGGAGATCCAGGCCACCCATGCCCACGATCAACCAGCTGGTCCGCAAGGGCCGCGAGGACAAGGTCGAGAAGACCAAGACCCCGGCGTTGAAGGGCTCCCCTCAGCGTCGAGGCGTGTGCACCCGCGTGTACACCACGACGCCGAAGAAGCCGAACTCGGCGCTCCGCAAGGTCGCTCGCGTCCGCCTCACCAGTGGCATCGAGGTGACCGCCTACATCCCGGGCGTCGGCCACAACCTGCAGGAGCACTCGATGGTGCTCGTGCGCGGCGGCCGCGTGAAGGACCTCCCGGGTGTGCGTTACAAGATCATCCGCGGCTCGCTCGACACCCAGGGTGTCCGCAACCGCAAGCAGGCTCGCAGCCGGTACGGCGCGAAGAAGGAGAAGAGCTGACATGCCGCGCAAGGGCCCCGCGCCGCGCCGTCCGCTGGTCAACGACCCGGTCTACCAGTCGCCGCTGGTCACCCAGCTGGTGAACAAGGTCCTCGTCGACGGCAAGCGCTCGGTCGCCGAGTCGATCGTCTACGGCGCCCTCGAGGGCTGCCGCGCCAAGACCGACACCGATCCTGTGGTCACGCTCAAGCGCGCGCTGGACAACGTCAAGCCGGCCCTCGAGGTCCGCAGCCGCCGCGTCGGTGGCGCGACCTACCAGGTCCCGGTCGAGGTCCGCGCCTCCCGCAGCACCACCCTCGGCCTGCGCTGGCTGATCCAGTACAGCCGGGCCCGCCGCGAGAAGACGATGACCGAGCGCCTCATGAACGAGCTGCTCGACGCCAGCAACGGCCTCGGTGCCGCGGTCAAGCGCCGCGAGGACACCCACAAGATGGCCGAGTCGAACAAGGCCTTCGCGCACTACCGCTGGTAGTCGCACCCCCGCTGGGGACACCCCCGTCCACCAGCACCCGCCGGCGGGAACGCCGGGCCACCCCCGGACACCGCACGCGGACCAGAGACAAAGAGGAGTGAGGAATGGCCGACACCAAGGCCCAGCTCGCCAGGACCCGCAACATCGGGATCATGGCGCACATCGACGCGGGCAAGACCACGACGACCGAGCGCATCCTCTTCTACACCGGTATCAACTACAAGATCGGTGAGGTCCACGACGGCGCGGCCACGATGGACTGGATGGAGCAGGAGCAGGAGCGCGGCATCACCATCACGTCCGCCGCGACGAAGTGCTCCTGGAACGACCACGACATCAACATCATCGACACCCCGGGGCACGTCGACTTCACCGTCGAGGTGGAGCGGTCCCTGCGCGTGCTCGACGGTGCCGTGGCCGTCTACGACGGTGTCGCCGGCGTGGAGCCGCAGACCGAGCAGGTCTGGCGGCAGGCGGAGAAGTACGGCGTCCCGCGCATGTGCTTCGTCAACAAGCTCGACCGGACCGGCGCGAACTTCTTCCGCTGCGTCGACATGATGGTCGAGCGGCTCGGCGCCAACCCGGCCGTGCTGCAGCTGCCCATCGGCGCCGAGGCCGACTTCATCGGCGTCGTCGACCTGGTGCAGATGCGCGCGCTCACCTGGCGCGGTGAGACCAAGATGGGCGAGGACTACGCCATCGAGGAGATCCCCGCCGAGCTGGCCGACCAGGCCGCCGAGTACCGCGACAAGCTGCTCGAGACGATCGCCGAGACCGACGACGCGATCATGGAGGCCTACCTGGGCGGCGAGGACATCCCCGTCGACCAGCTCAAGGCCGCCATCCGCAAGGCGACCATCGCCGCGCAGATCAACCCGGTCCTCACCGGCACGGCGTTCAAGAACAAGGGCGTGCAGCCCCTGCTCGACGCCGTCGTCGACTACCTGCCCAGCCCCCTGGACATCGAGGCCATCGTGGGCACCGCCCTCGACGGCGAGACCGAGGTCCTGCGGCACGCCGACGAGGACGAGCCGTTCTCGGCGCTGGCCTTCAAGATCCAGACCGACCAGCACCTCGGCAAGCTGACCTACGTCCGGGTCTACTCGGGCCGGCTCAACTCCGGGTCCCCGGTGCTCAACAGCACCAAGGACCGCAAGGAGCGGATCGGCAAGATCTACCAGATGCACGCCAACAAGCGCGAGGAGCGCGAGGGCGTGGGCGCCGGCCAGATCGTCGCCGTCGTCGGCCTGAAGCAGACGACCACGGGTGACACCCTCTGCGACCCGCAGAACCCGGTGATCCTCGAGTCGATGACCTTCCCGGCCCCGGTCATCTCGGTCGCGATCGAGCCCAAGACCAAGGGCGACCAGGAGAAGCTCGGCACCGCCATCCAGAAGCTGGCCGAGGAGGACCCGACCTTCCAGGTCCGCCTCGACGAGGAGACCGGTCAGACGGTCATCTCCGGCATGGGCGAGCTCCACCTGGAGATCCTGGTCGACCGCATGCGGCGCGAGTTCCGCGTCGAGGCCAACGTCGGCAAGCCGCAGGTCGCCTACCGCGAGACCATCCGCAAGGCGGTCGAGAAGATCGACTACACCCACAAGAAGCAGACCGGTGGGTCCGGCCAGTTCGCCAAGGTGCAGGTCAGCATCGAGCCGCTCGAGGTCAGTGGCGACGGCCCGACCTACGAGTTCGTCAACGCCGTGACCGGTGGTCGCATCCCGAAGGAGTACATCCCCTCGGTCGACCAGGGCATGCAGGACGCCATGCAGTACGGCATCCTCGCCGGCTACCCGATGGTCGGCGTCAAGGCGACCCTCGTCGACGGGCAGTACCACGAGGTCGACTCCTCGGAGATGGCCTTCAAGATCGCCGGCTCGATGGTCTTCAAGGAGGCCGCCCGCAAGGCCAGCCCGGCCCTGCTCGAGCCGATGATGGCCGTCGAGGTCGTCACGCCCGAGGACTACATGGGTGACGTCATCGGCGACCTGAACTCCCGGCGCGGGATGATCCAGGCGATGGAGGAGCGCTCCGGCGCCCGCGTCGTCCGGGCCCTGGTCCCGCTCTCGGAGATGTTCGGCTACGTGGGCGACCTGCGCAGCCGCACCCAGGGGCGGGCGAGCTACACCATGGTGTTCGACTCGTACGCCGAGGTCCCGCAGAACGTGGCCAAGGAGATCATCGCCAAGGCCACCGGCGAGTGACCCGCCGGGCGGGGTACGTCCCCGCCCGGCACCCCCAGCAAGCCCACCCCAGAGTTCCCGCGCACGACGCGAGACCACGAGGAGAGGAACCCAGTGGCCAAGGCCAAGTTCGAGCGGACCAAGCCGCACGTCAACATCGGCACCATCGGGCACATCGACCACGGCAAGACCACGCTGACCGCGGCGATCACCAAGGTGCTGCACGACAAGTACCCGGACCTCAACGAGGCGTCGGCCTTCGACCAGATCGACAAGGCGCCCGAGGAGAAGGCCCGCGGCATCACGATCTCGATCGCCCACGTCGAGTACCAGACGGAGAACCGTCACTACGCGCACGTCGACTGCCCCGGGCACGCCGACTACATCAAGAACATGATCACCGGTGCGGCGCAGATGGACGGCGCCATCCTGGTGGTCGCCGCGACCGACGGCCCGATGCCGCAGACCAAGGAGCACGTCCTCCTGGCCCGCCAGGTCGGCGTCCCCTACATCGTCGTGGCGCTGAACAAGGCCGACATGGTCGACGACGAGGAGATCCTCGAGCTCGTCGAGCTGGAGGTCCGCGAGCTGCTGTCCGAGTACGAGTTCCCGGGCGACGACGTCCCCGTGGTCCGCGTCTCGGCGCTGAAGGCCCTCGAGGGCGACGCCGAGTGGGGCAACAAGCTCATGGAGCTCATGGACGCCGTCGACACGGCGATCCCGGAGCCGCAGCGTGAGGTCGACAAGCCCTTCCTCATGCCGGTCGAGGACGTCTTCACCATCACCGGTCGCGGCACCGTCGTCACCGGTCGCGTGGAGCGCGGCATCGTCAAGGTGTCGGAGGAGGTCGAGATCGTCGGCATCCGTTCCTCGTCGACCAAGACCACCGTCACCGGCGTCGAGATGTTCCGCAAGCTGCTCGACCAGGGCCAGGCCGGCGACAACGTGGGTCTGCTGCTGCGCGGCATCAAGCGCGAGGACGTGGAGCGCGGCCAGGTCGTCGTGAAGCCCGGCTCGATCACCCCGCACACCAACTTCGAGGGTTCGGTCTACATCCTCTCGAAGGACGAGGGTGGCCGTCACACGCCGTTCTTCAACAACTACCGTCCGCAGTTCTACTTCCGGACGACCGACGTCACCGGCGTCGTGACCCTGCCGGCCGGCACCGAGATGGTCATGCCGGGCGACAACACCGAGATGACGGTCGAGCTCATCCAGCCGATCGCCATGGAGGAGGGTCTGCGGTTCGCCATCCGCGAGGGTGGCCGCACCGTCGGCGCGGGCCGCGTCACCAAGATCATCAAGTAACACCCCCGACGGGCGGCGGCGCACCCCTGCGCCGCCGCCCGTCCCCGGGTGTGCGTGCTGCGTGTGTGCACCGCCACCCTCCCCGCTGGGGCCAGACCGGATGACGTCCGGGCGCACCCGGCGTTCCCCAGCTAGCAGAACAGCGATCGGCAGGAGCGAGAGACAGCGATGGCGGGACAGAAGATCCGCATCAGGCTGAAGGCCTACGACCACGAGGCGATCGACGCCTCGGCGCGGCGCATCGTCGACACGGTGACCAAGACCGGTGCGCGCGTCGTCGGCCCGGTGCCGCTGCCGACGGAGAAGAACGTGTACTGCGTCATCCGCTCGCCGCACAAGTACAAGGACTCGCGCGAGCACTTCGAGATGCGCACGCACAAGCGGCTCATCGACATCCTCGACCCGACGCCGAAGACGGTCGACGCGCTCATGCGCATCGACCTGCCGGCCTCGGTCGACGTGAACATCCAGTAAGGGACCGAGTCCAGTCATGGCGAGTACGTTCCGCGGGCTCCTCGGCGAGAAGCTGGGGATGACCCAGGTCTTCGACGAGAACAACCGCATCGTGCCGGTGACCGTCGTCAAGGCGGGCCCGAACGTGGTGACGCAGGTGCGCACCCCCGAGGTCGACGGCTACTCGGCCGTCCAGCTCGGCTTCGGCGAGATCGACCCCCGCAAGGTGAACAAGCCCGAGGGTGGCCACTTCGCCAAGGCCGGCGTGACGCCGCGCCGCCACCTGGTCGAGCTCCGCACCGAGGACGCCGGCCAGTACACGGTCGGCCAGGAGCTGACCGCCGAGGTCTTCGACGGCGTGGCCAAGGTCGACGTCATCGGCACCAGCAAGGGCAAGGGCACCGCCGGTGTCATGAAGCGTCACGGCTTCAAGGGCCTCGGCGCGGCGCACGGCACTCAGCGCAAGCACCGGTCGCCCGGCTCGATCGGCGGCGCCTCCACCCCCGGCCGCGTGTTCAAGGGCCTGAAGATGGCCGGGCGCATGGGCGCGGTGAAGACCACGACCCTCTCGCTCGTCGTCCACAAGGTCGACACCGAGCGCGGCCTCATCCTGATCAAGGGCGCCGTCCCCGGCCCGAAGGGCGGGCTCCTGCTCGTCCGCTCGGCCGTCAAGGGCGGTCCCGTGGGGAGTGACAACCAGTGACCCAGTCGACCGCGACCGCGACCACCAGCACGGCCGCGCGCGCCGACCGCCAGGTCGACGTCCGCACGCCGGCGGGGGAGACCTCCGGCAGCGTCACGCTGCCCGGTGACCTGTTCGACGCGAACGCGAACGTCGCGCTCATGCACCAGGTCGTCGTCGCCCAGCTGGCCGCGGCCCGCCAGGGGACCCACGCGACCAAGACGCGTGGCGCCGTCAGCGGCGGTGGCGTCAAGCCCTACCGCCAGAAGGGCACCGGCCGCGCCCGCCAGGGCTCGATCCGCGCGCCGCAGTTCACCGGCGGTGGCACGGTCCACGGCCCCCAGCCGCGCGACTACTCGCAGCGCACGCCCAAGAAGATGAAGGCCGCCGCCCTGCGCGGTGCCCTCTCCGACCGGGCGCGCGACGGCCGCGTGCACGTCGTCACCACCTTCGTCGACGGCGACGCGCCGAAGACCAAGGCGGCCCTGGCCACCCTCGACGCGGTGACCGGCGCCAAGCGGGTGCTCGTGGTCCTCGACCGCGACGACGTCCTCAACTGGGTGAGCCTGCGCAACGAGCCGCGCGTGCACCTGATCGAGGCCGGCCAGCTCAACACCTACGACGTGCTGGTCAGCGACGAGGTGGTCTTCACCGAGACCGCGCTCGCCGAGTTCGTGGCCGGCCCGCACGGCGGCACCGGCGGCAAGGGCGGCACCTCGCTGACCAAGCCGGACCTGACGACGCCGGACATCCCCGGCGCCATCCCGTCGATCCAGCCGGCCGAGGGCACGACCGACCTGGACCTCGAGCAGAACGAGGCCACCGACACCACCGAGGAGAAGGCGTGAGCGTCCGCGACCCCCGGGACGTCCTGCTGTCGCCGGTCATCTCGGAGAAGAGCTACGGGCTGCTGGACGAGAACCAGTACACGTTCGTGGTGCTGCCCGAGGCCAACAAGACGCAGATCAAGATCGCGGTCGAGCAGGTCTTCAACGTGAAGGTCCTCGGCGTGAACACCATCAACCGCCAGGGCAAGCGCAAGCGCAGCCGGGGCAACAAGCTCGGCAAGCGCAAGGACACCAAGCGGGCCATCGTCTCGCTGGCGCCCGGCGACCGGATCGAGATCTTCGGGGGCCCGGGCGCCTGAGCCCCGGGACTGCCGGACCAGAGACAGAGGAACCGAGTCAGCAATGGCTATCCGCAAGTACAAGCCGACGACGCCGGGCCGCCGCGGCTCCAGCGTCGCCGACTTCGCCGAGGTCACCCGCGACCACCCCGAGAAGTCGCTGGTCCGGCCGCTGCACGGTCGTGGCGGGCGCAACGTCCACGGGAAGGTCACCGCTCGCCACCAGGGCGGCGGCCACAAGCGCGCCTACCGCGTCATCGACTTCCGTCGGGCGGACAAGGACGGCGTGCCGGCGAAGGTCGCGCACATCGAGTACGACCCGAACCGCACCTCGCGCATCGCGCTGCTGCACTTCGCCGACGGCGAGAAGCGCTACATCATCGCGCCGGCCCGCCTGAAGCAGGGCGACACGGTGGAGTGCGGCCCCGCGGCCGACATCAAGCCGGGCAACAACCTGCCGCTGCGCAACATCCCCGTCGGCACGGTCGTGCACGCGATCGAGCTGCGGCCGGGCGGCGGCGCGAAGATCGCCCGCTCCGCCGGCACCAGCGTCCAGCTGGTCGCCCGGGAGGGCCGCTTCGCCCAGCTGCGCATGCCCTCGGGCGAGATCCGCAACGTCGACGTGCGCTGCCGCGCCACCGTCGGCGAGGTGGGCAACGCCGAGCAGTCGAACATCAACTGGGGCAAGGCCGGCCGCATGCGGTGGAAGGGCAAGCGCCCGACCGTCCGCGGTGTCGCCATGAACCCGGTGGACCACCCGCACGGTGGTGGTGAGGGCAAGACCTCCGGTGGTCGCCACCCGGTGAACCCGAAGGGCAAGCCGGAGGGCCGCACGCGCAAGCGCAAGGCCAGTGACGCCCTGATCGTGCGCCGCCGGCGCACCAACAAGAAGCGCTGAGCGGTTAGAGGAGTCCGACAGACATGCCACGCAGCCTGAAGAAGGGCCCGTTCGTCGACGACCACCTGCTCAAGAAGGTGGACGTGCAGAACGAGAAGGGCACCAAGACGGTCATCCGGACCTGGTCCCGCCGCTCGACGATCATCCCGGACATGCTCGGCCACACCATCGCCGTGCACGACGGGCGCAAGCACGTCCCGGTCTTCGTGACCGAGGCCATGGTCGGGCACAAGCTCGGCGAGTTCGCCCCGACCCGGACCTTCCGGGGTCACGTCAAGGACGACCGCCGGTCGCGGCGCGGCTGAGCCCGGTCCCGAGAGAGAGACTCGATATGACTTCCCAGCTGGGAGAGGAGACGCAGGTCGCCCGGGCCGTCGCCCGCGGCGTCCGCGTCACCCCCATGAAGGCACGCCGGGTGGTGGACCTCATCCGCTACCTGCCCACCGACGAGGCCCTGGCCCTGCTGCGGTTCGCCCCGCAGGCGGCCAGCGAGCCGGTGGCCAAGGTCGTCGCCAGCGCCGTCGCCAACGCCGAGCACAACCTGCGGCTGGACCCGGCCGCGCTCGTCGTCAGCGCCGCCTACGTGGACGAGGGCCCGACCATGAAGCGGATCCGGCCGCGCGCCCAGGGCCGCGCCTACCGCATCAACAAGCGGACCAGCCACATCACCGTCGAGGTGAGCGAGGTCGGCTCCAGCGCCGAGCTCGCCGGCAAGTCCCGCACCGCCCGCCGGCGCACCGGCCAGTCCGGCCCGGCGACGCAGCAGCAGGGCACGCAGCAGCGCTCCAACACGAGGGGAGGGACCCGCTAGTGGGTCAGAAGGTCAACCCGCACGGGTTCCGCCTCGGCATCACCACCGACTACAAGTCCCGGTGGTACGCCGACAAGCTGTACAAGGACTACGTCAAGGAAGACGTGGCCATCCGCAAGCTCATGTCCAAGGGCATGGAGCGCGCCGGCATCTCGAAGGTGGAGATCGAGCGCACCCGTGACCGGGTCCGGGTCGACATCCACACCGCCCGGCCGGGCATCGTCATCGGCCGCCGCGGCGCCGAGGCCGACCGCATCCGCGGCGAGCTGGAGAAGCTCACCGGCAAGCAGGTGCAGCTGAACATCCTCGAGGTCAAGAACCCCGAGGCCGACGCCCAGCTCGTGGCCCAGGCCGTGGCCGAGCAGCTGTCCAGCCGCGTCAGCTTCCGCCGCGCCATGCGCAAGGCCATGCAGTCGGCCCAGCGCAGCCCGCAGGTCAAGGGCATCCGGGTGCAGTGCTCCGGGCGCCTGGGCGGCACCGAGATGAGCCGGTCGGAGTTCTACCGCGAGGGTCGCGTGCCGCTGCACACCCTCCGGGCGAACATCGACTACGGCCTGTACGAGGCCCGCACCACCTTCGGCCGCATCGGCGTGAAGGTGTGGATCTACAAGGGCGACGTCAGCGGCTCGCGTGCCGAGCGCGAGGCCCTCGAGGCCCTCGCCGCGCGGCAGCAGCGCCGGGAGCGCCCGCAGCGCCCCCGCCGGTCGGGCTCCAGCGGCACCACCGCCGGTGGCACCGAGGCCGGCCGCGCCGCCGCCGAGTCGACGACCGGTCCGGAGACCGCCGCCGACAGCACCGTGGCCGTGACCTCGGGTGAGGTCGCGCCCGAGCAGACCGTCGCCGAGGCCGCCGGCCCCGAGGCGACCGCCGCGGCCGAGACGACCGCGACCGAGAACACGGAGGGCTGACACGTGCTGATCCCCCGGCGCGTCAAGCACCGCAAGCAGCACCACCCGGACCGCTCCGGCCGGGCCAAGGGCGGCACGGCGATCAACTTCGGTGAGTACGCCATCCAGGCCCTCGAGCCGGCGTACGTCACCAACCGCCAGATCGAGTCCGCCCGTATCGCCATGACCCGGCACATCCGCCGTGGCGGCAAGGTCTGGATCACGATCTACCCGGACCGCCCGCTCACCAAGAAGCCGGCCGAGACCCGCATGGGCTCCGGCAAGGGCTCCCCGGAGTGGTGGGTCGCCAACGTCAAGCCGGGCCGCGTCATGTTCGAGCTGTCGGGTGTCCCGGAGTCGGTGGCCCGCGAGGCCATGCGCCGCGCCATCCACAAGCTGCCCATGAAGGCTCGCTTCATCACGCGTGAAGGAGAGGTGTGATGGCCGCCGGTCTGACCGCCCCGGAGCTGCGCGAGCTCTCGGCCGAGGAGCTCGCCACGCGGCTGCGTGAGCACAAGGAAGAGCTGTTCAACCTGCGGTTCCAGGTGGCCACCGGCCAGCTGGACAACAACCGGCGACTGCAGACCGTCCGCCGCGACATCGCCCGGATCTACACGATCATGCGCGAGCGCGAGCTGGGCCTCTCGGTCGCCCCGAACGAGGGTGTGGCATGAGCGAGCCCGACAACACCGCTGTCGCCAGCGGCCCCGGCCTGGCCGGCCGCGGCTACCGCAAGGTCCGCGAGGGCCTCGTGGTCAGCGACAAGATGGACAAGACCATCGTCGTCGAGGTCGAGGACCGCGTGAAGCACGGCCTCTACGGCAAGGTCATCCGGCGCACCAGCAAGCTGAAGGCCCACGACGAGCAGGGCGTCGCCGGTGTCGGCGACCGCGTGCAGATCATGGAGACCCGGCCGCTGTCGGCCACCAAGCGGTGGCGGCTGGTCGAGGTCGTCGAGAAGGCCAAGTAAGACGCGTCGGGGGTCCGCGGGCCCTGTGACCGACGCCCTGTGGGGCGGGTCGCGGGACCGGGTACCCTGGACGACTGGCGCCCCTCCGGGTGAGCGCCACATCCCGGTACCCGTGTCGGACGCACCGGCGGCATCAGTCGCCGGTGCGTCCGCGCGTGGGTACCGGACAGCCGGTTCACCGTTCCGGCCCGGCTGTCACCACTGAGATTGGGAGTAGGACGTGATCCAGCAGGAGTCGCGGCTCCGGGTCGCCGACAACACCGGTGCGAAGGAGATCCTCTGCATCCGGGTGCTCGGCGGGTCCGGGCGGCGCTACGCGGGCATCGGCGACGTCATCGTGGCGACCGTCAAGGACGCGCTGCCCGGTGCCGGCGTCAAGCGCGGCGACGTCGTCAAGGCCGTCGTCGTCCGCACGCGGAAGGAGCGCCGTCGTCCCGACGGCTCCTACATCCGCTTCGACGAGAACGCCGCGGTGATCATCCGCGACAGCGGCGACCCGCGCGGTACGCGCATCTTCGGTCCCGTCGGCCGCGAGCTGCGCGACAAGCGCTTCATGCGGATCATCTCGCTCGCCCCGGAGGTGCTCTGACCATGGCTGCCAAGAAGACCCCGCCGGCCAAGACGCCGGGCATGAAGGTGAAGAAGGGCGACACCGTGGTGGTCCTGTCCGGCAAGGACAAGGGCGCCAGGGGTCGCGTCATCGCCGCCTACCCCAAGCTGCAGAAGGTCCTCGTCGAGGGCGTCGGCCGCGTCAAGAAGCACACCCGCATCAGCTCGAACCAGCGGGGCGCGCAGCAGGGCGGCATCGTCACCCAGGAGGCTCCCATCCACGTCAGCAACGTGATGGTGATCGACTCCGAGGGGACGCCGACCCGGGTCGGCTACCGCAAGGACGAGGAAGGCCGCAACATCCGGGTGTCGCGGCGGACCGGTAAGGACCTCTGACGATGACTGCACCCACCCGTGAGCTCCCGCGCCTGCTGGCGCACTACCGCGAGTCGATCGTGCCGGCGCTCCAGGAGGAGTTCGGCTACGAGAACGTCATGCAGATCCCGCGGCTGACGAAGATCGTCGTCAACATGGGCGTCGGCGAGGCCACCCGCGACGCGAAGCTGATGGACGGCGCGGTCCGCGACCTCACCGCCATCACCGGCCAGCGCCCGGCCGTCGTCCGGGCCCGCAAGTCCATCGCCCAGTTCAAGCTGCGCGAGGGCATGCCCATCGGCGCCAAGGTCACCCTCCGCGGCGACCGCATGTGGGAGTTCCTCGACCGGCTCCTGGCGCTGGCCCTGCCCCGCATCCGCGACTTCCGCGGCCTGAACGCCAAGCAGTTCGACGGGCACGGCAACTACACGTTCGGGCTGACCGAGCAGTCGATGTTCCGCGAGATCGACGTCGACAAGATCGACCGTCCGCGCGGCATGGACATCACGCTGGTCACCACCGCCACGAACGACGAGGAGGGTCGCGAGCTGCTCCGCCTGCTGGGCTTCCCGTTCGCCGGCCAGCCCGTCGTCACCACCATCCGCTGAGCCGGGCCGAGGAGACACCGAGATGGCCAAGAAGGCGCTGATCAACAAGGCGGCCCGCAAGCCCAAGTTCGCGGTCCGCGGCTACACCCGCTGCCAGCGGTGCGGTCGTCCGCACTCGGTCTTCCGCAAGTTCGGCCTCTGCCGGATCTGCCTGCGGGAGATGGCGCACGCCGGCGAGCTGCCGGGCGTGAGCAAGTCCAGCTGGTAGTCCGCAGTCCCCGCCCCGCGCGCTGACCGCGCGGGGCGGGCCCCCAGCTCCACCGGTCGCCGAGAGGCCCACGCGAGGGACGCGTGAGGAACCGCGGCGAGAGAGGCACGACACCCATGACGATGACCGACCCGATCGCGGACATGCTCACGCGGCTGCGCAACGCGAACACGGCCTACCACGACTCGACGCGCATGCCGTCGTCGAAGCTCAAGACGCACATCGCCGAGATCCTCCAGCAGGAGGGCTACATCGCCGGCTGGCGCGTCGAGGACGTCGAGAAGGACGGCGCCACCCGCAAGGAGCTGGTGATCGACCTGAAGTTCGGCCCCAACCGCGAGCGCAGCATCGCCGGGGTGCGCCGGGTGTCCAAGCCGGGCCTGCGGGTCTACGCGAAGTCGAACGCCCTGCCGAAGGTCCTGGGCGGCCTGGGGGTGGCCATCATCTCCACCTCGACCGGGCTGCTGACCGACCGGCAGGCGACCAAGAAGGGCGTGGGCGGGGAAGTCCTCGCCTACGTCTGGTAAGAGGAGCGAGCGAGATGTCACGGATCGGACGACTGCCGGTTCCCGTGCCCGGTGGCGTGGACGTCACCATCGACGGCCAGACGGTCAGCGTGAAGGGCCCCAAGGGCACCCTGTCCCACACCGTCGCGGCGCCCATCACGGTCGCCCGGGGCGAGGACGGCACGCTGAGCGTCCAGCGGCCCGACGACCAGCGCGAGAGCCGGGCCCTGCACGGCCTGTCCCGCACCCTGATCGCCAACATGATCACCGGCGTCACCGAGGGCTACACCAAGACCCTCGAGATCGTCGGCGTCGGCTACCGCGTCCAGGCCCGCGGCTCGGACCTGGAGTTCGCGCTCGGCTACAGCCACCCGGTGCCGGTGCGTGCCCCCGAGGGCATCACCTTCACCGTCGAGTCGCCCACCCGCCTGCGGGTGACCGGCATCGACAAGCAGCAGGTCGGCCAGGTGGCCGCCAACATCCGCGGCCTCCGCAAGCCCGACCCGTACAAGGGCAAGGGCGTGCGCTACCAGGGCGAGGTCGTCAAGCGCAAGGTCGGGAAGACGGGTAAGTGATGGCACAGACCGAGAAGGCCGCTCGGGTGCACACGCCCGTCGGCACCGACATCAGCACCGCGCGCCGCGTCTCGCGGCTGCGCCGGCACAACCGGCTCCGCAAGCGGGTCTCCGGCACGCCGGACCGCCCGCGCATGGTGGTCAACCGCAGCACGCGGCACATCCACGTGCAGGTCGTGGACGACACCGCCGGCCGTACGCTGGTGAGCGCCTCGACGCTCGACGCCAGCCTGCGCGGGGCCGAGGGCGACAAGTCCGCCCTGGCCCGCCGGGTCGGCGCCCTGGTCGCCGAGCGCGCCCAGGCCGCCGGCATCACCAAGGTCGTGTTCGACCGCGGGGGCAACCGCTACCAGGGCCGCATCGCCGCGCTGGCCGACGGCGCGCGTGAGGGCGGGCTGGACTTCTGATGAGCAGCACCGCCAACCAGCAGATCGAGAGGGACGTCTGATGCCAGGACCACAGCGACGCGGCGGCGGCGCCGGCGGCGGCAACGACCGCCGCGACCGTCGTGACGGCGGGCGGGGGCCCGGCGGCGCGCCTGCCGAGAAGAGCAACTACATCGAGCGCGTGGTGGCCATCAACCGCGTGTCGAAGGTCGTCAAGGGTGGTCGGCGCTTCAGCTTCACCGCCCTGGTGATCGTCGGCGACGGTGACGGCACCGTGGGCGTCGGCTACGGCAAGGCCAAGGAGGTGCCCGCGGCGATCGCCAAGGGCGTCGAGGAGGCCAAGAAGCACTTCTACAAGGTGCCGCGCATCGCCAGCACCATCCCGCACCCGGTGCAGGGTGAGGCCGCTGCCGGTGTCGTGCTGCTCAAGCCGGCCAGCCCCGGTACCGGTGTCATCGCCGGTGGCCCGGTGCGTGCCGTCCTCGAGTGCGCCGGCATCCACGACGTGCTCTCGAAGAGCCTCGGCTCGTCGAACCCGATCAACATCGTGCACGCCACCATGCAGGCGCTGAAGGAGCTCGTCCGCCCCGAGGAGATCGCCGCCCGCCGCGGGCTGCCCCTCGAGGACGTCGCCCCGGCCGCCATGCTGCGGGCGCGTGCGGGCCAGGGGGTCTGACATGGCGCAGCTGAAGGTGACCCAGGTCCGGTCGGCGATCGGCACGAAGCCCAACCAGCGGCAGACGCTGCGGTCCCTGGGCCTCAAGCGGATCAACGACACGGTCGTGCAGGAGGACCGTCCCGAGATCCGCGGGATGGTCGCCACGGTGACGCACCTCGTCGCCGTCGAAGAGATCTGAGCAGGGACTCGTCATGACTCTCAAGGTCCACCACCTGCGTCCGGCCCCGGGCGCCCACACCCCCAAGACGCGCGTCGGCCGGGGTGAGGGCTCCAAGGGCAAGACCGCCGGTCGCGGCACCAAGGGCACCGGGGCGCGCGGCACCACGTCCGCGCGCTTCGAGGGCGGCCAGACGCCGCTGCACATGCGGCTGCCCAAGATGTCCGGCTTCAAGAACCGCAACAAGGTCGTGTTCCAGGTCGTCAACCTCGACCGGATCGCGTCCCTGTTCCCGCAGGGCGGGCACGTCGACCCCGACACGCTCGCCGACGCCGGCGCGGTCCGCCGCGGCCAGCCGGTGAAGGTCCTCGGCACCGGTGACCTGGGCGGCGTCCAGGTCACCGTGCACGCGCACGCCTTCTCGGCCTCCGCCGCCGAGAAGATCGCCGCGGCCGGGGGCAGCACCACCCGCATCTGACCGCCGACGACCCCCGGGTGCCCCATCGCCCCGGGGGTCGTCTGCTGTCCGGCCCGGGCGCCCGCGCGCCCGAGCCCCGGGGAGCCGATCCGTCCCCGCCGGTCTGCCACCGGTGAGGGAGGGTGTGACCGGTGCGACCCCCGTCGTTGCTAACCTCATCCGACCGAGCAGGGGAGGGCACGTGCTGCAGGCGTTCGCCGCGGCGTTCCGGACGCCAGACCTCCGGCGCAAGTTGCTGTTCTCCCTGGCGATCATCGCCGTGTACCGGCTGGGCGCCTCGGTGCCCGGCCCGGGGGTCTCCGTCGAGGCGATCAACAGCTGTCTCGAGCAGGCGCAGGCGGGCAGCCAGCGCGACGTCTACTCGCTGGTGAACCTGTTCTCCGGCGGGGCGCTGCTCCGGCTGTCGGTCTTCGCGCTGGGGATCATGCCGTACATCACCGCCAGCATCATCGTGCAGTTGCTGGTCGTGGTGATCCCGCGGTTCGAGCAGCTGAAGAAGGAAGGGCAGTCGGGCCAGCAGAAGCTGACCCAGTACACCCGCTACCTGACGATCGCCCTGGCGATCCTGCAGAGCACCGGCATCATCGCCCTGGCCCGCAGCGGCCAGCTGTTCCCCGGCTGCCAGCAGGACATCATCCCGTCGGACAGCATCTGGACGACGATCGTCCTCGTGGTCGCGCTGACCGCCGGCACCGCGGTGATCATGTGGCTCGGCGAGCTGCTCACCGAGAAGGGGATCGGCAACGGCATGTCCGTGCTGATCTTCACCTCGATCGCGGCCCGCATCCCGGCCGAGGGCGGCTCGATCCTGCAGACCCGCGGCGGTGTCGTCTTCGCCGTCGTCTGCGCCTTCGCCCTGCTGATCATCGGGGCCGTCGTCTACGTCGAGCAGGCGCAGCGACGCATCCCGGTCCAGTACGCCAAGCGCATGGTCGGCCGCCGCATGTACGGCGGCACCTCGACCTACCTCCCGCTCAAGGTGAACCAGGCCGGCGTCATCCCGGTCATCTTCGCCTCGTCGCTGCTGTACCTCCCGCAGCTGATCACCCAGCTCCAGGGTGACGAGACCGGCCCGGTCCGGCAGTTCTTCGAGAACTACGTCATCGACCAGAGCAGTCCGGTGCACGTCGCGCTGTACTTCGGCCTGATCGTGTTCTTCACGTACTTCTACGTGTCGATCACCTTCAACCCGGAGGAGCGGGCCGACGACATGAAGCGCTACGGCGGCTTCATCCCCGGCATCCGCCCGGGCCGGCCGACGGCGGAGTACCTCCAGTACGTGCTGTCCCGGATCACCCTCCCCGGGTCGATCTACCTGGGGATCGTCGCGGTGCTCCCGAACTTCTTCCTGTCGATCACGCAGCAGGGGGCGAACCAGAACTTCCCGTTCGGCGGGACCGCAGTGCTGATCATGGTGGGAGTGGGCTTGGAGACCGTGAAGCAGATCGAGACGCAGCTCAACCAGCGCAACTACGAAGGGTTCCTGAAGTAGTGCGCATCGTGCTGCTGGGTCCGCCGGGAGCCGGCAAGGGGACCCAGGCCCAGATCATCGCCGGCCAGCTGGGCGTGCCCGCCATCTCGACCGGCGACATCTTCCGCGCCAACGTCAGTGGCCAGACCGAGCTCGGCCGCAAGGCCAAGGTCTACATGGACGCCGGCGACCTCGTCCCCGACGAGATCACCGTCGCGATGGTCAAGGACCGGCTCGCCGAGCCCGACGCCAAGGCCGGCTTCCTGCTGGACGGCTTCCCCCGCACCATCGCCCAGGCCGAGCAGCTGCGCGGCTCCCTGGAGGAGCTCGGGCACGGACTCGACCGCGTCGTCGAGCTCGTCGTCGAGGAGGAGGAGCTGGTGCGCCGGCTCTCCGGGCGCCGGATGCTCGTCGACGGCGAGTGGGTGCAGCGCGACGACGACCGGCCCGAGACGGTGCGGCACCGCCTCGAGGTCTACCGGGAACAGACCGCCCCGCTGTCCGGGTTCTACGACGGCGAGGGGTTGCTGTCGCGCATCGACGCGATCGGCACCATCGAGGAGGTCACCGCCCGGGTGATGACCGCCCTGGGCCGGCCCGTGCAGCCCGGGCAGCCGAGCGACAGCTGAGGGGACGGCGCCGCCGATGTCGGCCGGGATCCTGGCCCGCCTCCCGCTGCTGGCGAAGTGGAGTGGACGCATGATCCAGATCAAGACACCGCACGAGATCGAGCTCATGCGCGGTGCCGGCCTCGTCGTCGCGAAGGCGATCGCCGCTGTCCGCGCGGCGATCCGCCCCGGCGTGACCACCGGGGAGCTCGACGCGATCGCCGAGGACGTCATCCGGTCCTCGGGGGCGATCCCGTCGTTCCTCGGCTACCACGGCTTCACCGGCAGCATCTGCGCGTCGATCAACGACGAGGTCGTGCACGGCATCCCGAACCCGGAGCGCACCCTCGCCGAGGGCGACAACATCTCCATCGACTGCGGCGCGATCCTCGACGGCTGGCACGGCGACTCGGCCGTCACCGTGACCGTGGGTCCGCCGTCGGCCGAGGACGCGGCGCTCATCGACGTCACCGAGCGGTCGATGTGGGCCGGGCTGGCGAGGGCCGTCGCCGGCGGGCGGCTCACCGACATCAGCTCCGCGGTCGAGCAGGCCATCACCGCCGAGTCGCACCCGTACGGGATCGTCGACCACTACGGCGGGCACGGCATCGGCACCGAGATGCACCAGGACCCGCACGTCCTCAACTACGGCCGGCCCGGCCGCGGCCCGCGGCTGGTCCCCGGCCTGGCGCTGGCGATCGAGCCCATGGTCACCGTGGGCGACCCCGCCACCGCCGAACTCGAGGACGGCTGGACCGTGGTCACCAAGGACGGCTCCCGGGCCGCCCACTTCGAGCACACCGTCGCCATCACCCCCGAGGGGCCCTGGGTCCTGACGGCGGAGGACGGCGGCGTGGCGGGGCTGGCCCCCTTCGGGATCACCCCGCGCACCTGAGCGAGGACCCCCCGCCGCTCGCAGGCTCCTGGCGGGCCCCGCGAGGGGGCCACCCCGGGCGTTCCGTTGTGACGGAGGCCGGGTTGGAGCGCCCCGCTGCAGCGGGGTACAGTGAACGACGGCGTTCGCGCCGTCCTGTCGTCGTGCTGTGGCCGCACGACCCGGGACGCCCTCGCGGGAGCGCCTGCACCACCTGGTCTGCAACCACCGCGTACGACCCGGCCGGCTCCGGCGCGGGCGCATGCGACTCCAGCACCACACCAACCAGCACCACCGAGTCAGGGAGGCCGTGTCGGGCATGGCGAAGAAGGACGGGGCCATCGAGGTCGAGGGTCGCGTCGTCGAGCCGCTGCCCAACGCGATGTTCCGGGTCGAGCTGCAGAACGGGCACCGGGTGCTCGCCCACATCAGCGGCAAGATGCGCCAGCACTACATCCGCATCCTGCCCGAGGACCGCGTCGTCGTGGAGCTCTCGCCCTACGACCTGACTCGCGGTCGCATCGTCTACCGCTACAAGTGACCGCCGCCGGCGCGGGGCACCTCCGGGTGCCGCGCGGGCGGCCATCGATCGACAGGAATGAGGGGCGGCACCGGTGAAGGTCCAGCCGTCGGTGAAGAAGATCTGCGACAAGTGCAAGGTGATCCGCCGGCACGGCCGGGTCATGGTCATCTGCGACAACGCCCGCCACAAGCAGCGGCAGGGCTGAGGGAGTACCTGAGACATGGCACGACTGGCCGGCGTCGACCTGCCCCGCGAGAAGCGGATGGAGATCGCGCTCACCTACATCTACGGGATCGGCAAGACCCACGCCAAGGAGACCCTCGCGGCGACCGGCGTGAGCCCCGACCTGCGGGCCAAGGACCTCTCCGACGAGGACCTGCTCAAGCTGCGCGACTACATCGACGAGCACTTCCGCGTCGAGGGTGACCTCCGCCGCGAGGTGGCCGCTGACATCCGCCGCAAGGTGGAGATCGGCTGCTACCAGGGCCTGCGCCACCGTCGTGGCCTGCCCGTGCACGGCCAGCGCACCCGCACCAACGCGCGCTCCAGCAAGGGCCCGCGCAAGACCATCGCCGGCAAGAAGAAGGCCGGCAAGAAGTAAGCCGTGAGGCGCGCTGTCGCACGACCCGTGAGGGCGGGAGCGACGGTGCGCCCCTCGTGCTCATCTGGCCACTGAACGCTCAGAAGGAAACCGGAGAGACATGCCTCCCAGGGCTCGCGCCGCGGCTGGTGCCAAGAAGGTCCGCCGCAAGGAGAAGAAGAACGTCGCCCACGGCGCCGCGCACATCAAGAGCACGTTCAACAACACGATCGTGTCGATCACCGACCCGACCGGCAACGTGATCAGCTGGGCCTCCGCCGGCCACGTCGGCTTCAAGGGCTCGCGCAAGTCGACGCCGTTCGCCGCCCAGATGGCCGCCGAGAACGCCGCGCGCAAGGCCCAGGAGCACGGCATGCGCAAGGTCGACGTCTTCGTGAAGGGCCCGGGCTCGGGCCGCGAGACCGCGATCCGCTCGCTGCAGGCCACCGGCCTCGAGGTGGGGCAGATCCAGGACGTGACGCCGCAGCCGCACAACGGCTGCCGCCCCAAGAAGCGCCGCCGGGTCTGACCGGCCACTGACGAGAAGAACGAGGAGTACCTGACGTGGCCCGTTACGCCGGAGCCGACTGCCGCCTCTGCCGGCGCGAGAAGATGAAGCTGTTCCTCAAGGGCAGCAAGTGCGAGTCCCCGAAGTGCCCGATCGAGATCCGGCCCTACCCGCCGGGCGAGCACGGCCGGGGCCGCAGCAAGGACAGCGAGTACCTCCTGCAGCTGCGCGAGAAGCAGAAGGCCCGCCGCATCTACGGCGTCCTCGAGAAGCAGTTCCGCGGCTACTACGAGGAGGCCAACCGCAAGACCGGCAAGACCGGTGAGGTCCTGCTGCAGATCCTCGAGTCCCGCCTGGACAACGTCGTGTACCGGGCCGGCTGGGGCGAGAGCCGCGACATGGCCCGCCAGCTGGTCAAGCACGGCCACATCCGGGTGAACGGCCGCAAGGTCGACATCCCGTCCTACCGGGTCAGCGCGAACGACATCATCGAGGTCGCCGAGAAGTCGCGGCGGATGGTGCCCTTCGAGATCGCCCAGGCCCGCGCCGGCGAGCGCCCCGTGCCGCCGTGGCTGGAGGTCATCAGCGGCCAGCTGCGCGCCGTCGTGCACAGCGTCCCGGCCCGCCAGGTGATCGACACCCCGGTGCAGGAGCAGCTGATCGTCGAGCTCTACTCCAAGTAAGGGCTCGCAGCACCACACAGCACCACCGGCCCCGGCGGGCGGACCGATGTCCGCCGGGGCCCGCACCACCCCCTCACGGCGTCATATGGCGGGCGCCGGAGGAACCGGAGGAGAACACCATGCTCATCGCACAGCGTCCGACGCTGACCGAGGAGACCCTCACCGAGCAGCGCTCGCGGTTCGTCATCGAGCCGCTCGAGCCCGGCTTCGGCTACACCCTCGGCAACTCGCTGCGCCGCACCCTCCTGTCCTCGATCCCCGGAGCTGCCGTCACCAGCATCCGGATCGAGGGCACCCTGCACGAGTTCACCACCGTGCCCGGGGTCAAGGAGGACGTCACCGAGATCATCCTCAACCTCAAGGGCCTGGTCGTCAGCTCCGACTCCGACGAGCCGGTGACCATGTACCTGCGCAAGCAGGGCCCCGGTGAGGTCACCGCCGCCGACATCGCGCCCCCGGCCGGTGTCGAGGTGCACAACCCCGACCTGCACATCGCCACCCTCAACGGCAAGGGCCGGCTGGAGATCGAGCTGGTCGTCGAGCGGGGCCGCGGGTACGTCCCGGCGCCGCAGAACAAGCAGCCCGGCCAGGAGATCGGCCGCATCCCGGTCGATTCCATCTACTCGCCGGTCCTCAAGGTCACCTACGCCGTCGAGGCCACCCGCGTCGAGCAGCGCACCGACTTCGACCGCCTCGTGGTCGACGTCGAGACCAAGCCCTCGATCGCCCCGCGGGACGCCATCGCCTCCGCCGGCTCCACGCTGGTCGAGCTGTTCGGCCTGCTGCGCGAGCTGAACGTCGACGCCGAGGGCATCGAGGTCGGGCCCAGCCCGGCCGAGGCCGCCGACATCGCGAACTTCTCGATGCCGATCGAGGACATGGACCTCACCGTCCGGTCCTACAACTGCCTCAAGCGCGAGGGCGTGCACACCGTCGGCGAGCTGGTCACCCGCTCGGAGGCCGACCTGCTCGACATCCGCAACTTCGGGGCCAAGTCGATCGACGAGGTCAAGATGAAGCTGGCGGCCATGGGCCTGGCGCTCAAGGACAGCCCGCCCGGGTTCATCCCGACCTCGGTCGAGAGCTACGACGAGGGCTACGAGACCGACGCCTACCAGGGCCACGGCGAGTACGGCACCGAGTACGGGCAGGTCCAGTACGACGACGGCTCCTACCAGGAGACCGAGCAGCTCTGACGCTGCACCGGCCGGGCGGCGGGACGACCGCCGCCCGGCCGGACCGCGTGGGCCCGGTCGAGGCGGGTCCGCCACACTGACACAGCGACGACAGCACCACCTGGATGCAGCCGGCACACGCCCGCCCGGCCGCCTGAGGAAGGACCGACATGCCCACCCCCACCAAGGGCCCCCGTCTCGGCGGGTCCGCCTCCCACGAGCGGCTGATGCTGGCGAACCTGGCCACGTCGCTGTTCGAGCACGGGCGGATCACCACCACCGAGGCGAAGGCGAAGCGGCTGCGCCCGTTCGCCGAGAAGCTGGTCACCTTCGCCAAGCGCGGTGACCTGCACGCGCGCCGCCAGGTGATGACGGTCATCCGGGACAAGGACGTCGTCCACCACCTGTTCGCGGAGATCGGCCCGCGCTTCGAGAACCGGCCCGGCGGCTACACCCGCATCACCAAGGTCGGCCCGCGCAAGGGCGACAACGCCCCCATGGCCGTCATCGAGCTGGTCGAGGCGCTGACCGTGGCCCAGCAGGCCGTCGGTGAGGCCGAGCGCGCCCGCGGCACCCGCTTCGCCGCCGGCGCCGGCGCGGCCGCCGCCTCCGGTGAGGTCACCGCGGACGCCGTCGAGACCGCCGCGGCCGACGAGGACACCACCGCGGCCGACGAGACCTCCGAGGCCACGGACGCCGACGTCACCGAGGCCGAGGTCACCGAGGCGACCGACGCCGACGACACCGCCGTGGCCGCTGACGCCGAGGCCCCGGCCGAGGACGCGGACGGCTCCAAGTGACCGAGCAGCCGGGCCAGCGCGGCGACGCCGGCGCGGCCGGGGTCTCCGCCGGCGGCGGCGACCAGGGCGCGACGTTCGAGGGCGAGACCACCGGTCCCGGTGGCGACACCTCGCCGGCCGTGACCTCCGGTGAGGTCGACGCCGAGGCCCAGGAGGTCGTGACCGACCTCTACAACCCGGACGGCGAGCGCCAGGACGACGGCGACGTGACGCCCGAGCCCAAGGCCGAGAACCTGGCCGTGGTCGAGGACCCGGCGCTGTCCCCGGACGTGGCCGCCGCGGCGGCCGCCGAGGTCGAGGCCGCCGAGATCGGCGACGCCGCCACCGCGGGCACCCACGCCCCCGGCGGCGAGTCCGCGCCCGACCCGAAGTGACCCGCCGCTGACCACCGAGCACCACCGCGACGAGCCCGCTCCCGATCCCGGGGGCGGGCTCGTCCGTCTCCGGCTGTCCGTCGCCTACGACGGGACGGACTTCTCCGGCTGGGCCCGCCAGCCCGGGCGGCGCACCGTGCAGGGCGAGCTGGAGTCCGCGCTGGCCACCGTGCTGCGCGCGCCGGTCGAGCTGACCGTGGCCGGCCGCACCGACGCCGGCGTGCACGCCACCGGGCAGGTCGCGCACGCCGACGTCCCGCGCGTCGCCTGGGAGGAGCAGCGCGAGCGCCTCGTCCGCCGGCTGCGCGGCCTGCTGCCGCCGGACGTGGCGGTGCCCGCCGTCGCCGAGGCGCCCCCGGGCTTCGACGCCCGCTTCGGCGCCCTGGCGCGGCACTACGTCTACCGGCTCACCGACAGCGACGCCGGGCCACCGCCGCTGCGCCGGGCGGACACCGTCGGCTGGCCCCGCCGGCTCGACGCCGCCGCCATGGACGCCGCCGCCCGCCTCATGACGGGCGCGCACGACTTCGCCGCCTTCTGCCGCCGCCGCGAGGGCGCCACGACCGTCCGCACCCTGCTGGAGCTGGCGGTGGCCCGCGACGGCGACCTGGTGACCGTCACGGCCTCCGCGGACGCCTTCTGCCACTCGATGGTGCGCAGCCTCGTGGGCTCGCTGGTGGCGGTCGGGGAGGGGCGCCGGGCGCCGGAGTGGCCGGCCGGGCTGCTCGACCGCCGGGAGCGGGCGGGCGAGGTCGTCGTCGCCCCACCCGGGGGGCTCACGCTGGTGCGGGTCGACTACCCGGCCGACCCCGAGCTCGCCGCCCGCGCGCTGGTCACCCGCGCCCGCCGCGACTAGGGGAGCGCGGCGACCGCCTCGGCGACCGGTGTCTCGCCGGACACCAGCTCCACGACCTCGTTCGTCTTGCCCGAGTCGAGGAAGGCCAGCAGGACCGCGGCGACGTCGTCGCGGGGGACCTCGCCGTACCCGACGCCGTGGGCGAGAGTCACCCGGCCGGTGCCGGGCTCGTCGGTCAGCCGCCCGGGCCGCACGATCACGGTGTCCAGCGCGGTGCGCGGCAGGATGACGTCCTCGGCACGCAGCTTGGCCTGCAGGTAGACGGCGAACACCGGGTCCATGCCCTTCGGCGTCCCCTGCCGGGCCTGCTCGACGCCCATCGAGGACACCAGCAGGTAGGGGCGGACGCCGGCCCGCTCGGCGGCGTCGGCCAGCAGGACCGCGGCGCGGTGGTCGACGGTGTGCTTGCGCTCCGCCCCGCTGCCCGGGCCGGCGCCCGCGGCGAACACGACGGCGTCGGCGCCGCGGACGACCTCCGCGACGTCGTCGACCGAGGCGGACTCCAGGTCCAGCACCGCGGGCGTGACGCCGTCGGCCTCGAGGTCGGCGGTGTGCTCGGGGTTGCGGACGATGCCGACGACGGTGTCCCCGCGTCCGGAGAGCAGCCGGCCGAGGCGGCGGGCGACCTGACCGTGGGCACCGGCGATGACGACGCGCATGCCGCCGTCCTACCACCCGGCGGCCGGGGCGGTCACCCGCCGGCGTCCCTGCGGGCCCGGGCGAGGTCGGCGGGGGTGTCGCAGTCGGTCCACGGCGGCGGGGTGCCCGGCTCCCGCGCGGGGGACCACCGGGTGACCGCCAGCCGGCCGACCACCCGGCGGACCGGCACCGGGCCGTCCACCTCGGACACGGCCGCCCGCAGGGCCGCGGTCCGCCAGACGCCGAGCAGGTACTGGTCGCGGCCGGCGTCGTCGACGACCAGGACGCCGTCGGCGGTCAGCCGCGCCCGCAGGTCGCGGAGCAGCGCGGGGGTCACGAACGGCAGGTCGCCGGCGAGGACGGCGACCACCGCGGTGTCGACGGCGGCGAGGCCCGCCCGGATCGCCGCGACCGGCCCGCCGCCGGCCGGCCGCTCCCGGACGACGCGGACGCCGCCGGGCACCGGCTGGGGCGGCCCGACGACGACCCGCGGGTCCGCGTCGCGGACGGCGGCGAGGACGGCCTCGAGCATCGTGCGGCCGCCCACCTCGAGCTGCGGCTTGGCCTGCCCGCCCAGCCGGGCCGCGCGGCCGCCGGCCAGGACCACCGCCGCGTACGGCGGGAGCGGGTCCGGCGCGGTCACGGTCCGACCGTAGGGGCCCGGCGTGGGTACCGTCCCCGTCCGTGGGACGAGTCACCAGCCGCACCCCCGTGCTGCGCATCCGGGGCCCCGTGCGCACCACCCGGCCCGACACGGTGGCCGCCGAGGAGCCCCTGGAGATCCGGCTGGCCGGGTCGCCGCTGGCGGTCACCATGCGCACGCCCGGCGCGGACTTCGACCTGGTGCACGGCTTCCTGGCCACCGAAGGCGTCATCGGCGGCGTCGAGGACGTCGCCGGGCTGCGCTACTGCGACTCGGTGGACGCCGAGGGCCGCAACACCTACAACGTCGTCGACGTCGACCTGGCGCCCGGCGTCGACCCGCCGGACACCGCGCTGGACCGCAACTTCCTCACGTCGAGCTCGTGCGGCGTCTGCGGCAAGGCGAGCATCGACGCGATCCGCACCCGCACGCGGTACGACGTCGCCGGCGACGGCACCCGGCTGGAGCTGGCCACGCTGCTGGCGCTGCCCGACCGGCTGCGCGCGGCGCAGGAGGTGTTCACCAAGACCGGCGGCCTGCACGCGGCGGGCCTGTTCACCGCCGACGGTGAGCTGGTGGTGCTGCGCGAGGACGTCGGCCGGCACAACGCGGTGGACAAGGTGGTCGGCGACGCGCTGCGCGCCGGCCGGATGCCGCTGGCCGGGCACGTGCTCATGGTGAGCGGGCGGGCGAGCTTCGAGCTCACGCAGAAGGCGGCGATGGCCGGCATCCCGGTGCTCGCCGCGGTGTCGGCGCCGTCGTCGCTGGCGGTGGAGCTGGCCGCCGACGTCGGCATCACGCTGGTCGGCTTCCTCCGCGGCGACGGCTGCAACGTCTACACCCGGCCGGAGCGCATCGTCCTGCCCGACGACTAGCGGGGAGTGGACTCGAGACGGAGTCCGACGAGGACGCCGCTCTCCCGCACCGAGACCGCGCGCATCTCCCCGTCCCGGTCGGTGTCGAACCACCGCGGGCTGCGGTCGACCGGCCGCAGGGTGAACCCGCCGTCCACCGGGACGTACGTCCGCGGGGGCACCAGGCGCCAGGTCTGGACGACGACGTGGACGCGGACGACGCGGCCGGTGACCGGCGGCACCCGATCCGGGACCTGCCCGTGCGCGTCGGCCACGAGGGCGCCGCGGGCCGGGACGTCCTCGCGCGGCTGTGGCCACCACGCAGCGAGGAGGCCGTGGCGGAGGACGAGCCCGTCGTCGGCCGGCGCCCGCACCTGCCAGCGGAGGTCCCGCGCACCGGGACCGACGGGGTCGTCGACCCACTGCAGCCGCCAGCTCACCCGGTCGCCCTCCCCGGGCGGCGGCCGGCAGCACTCGATCTCCCAGTCGGCGAGGAACACCTCGACGTGGGGGTGCTCGCTCAGTGGTCGCCGCCGCGGAGCTGGCTGACCACGTGGGGGAGGAGCGGGCCGAGGACGGCGAGCCCGTCGCGCACGCCGCCGGTGGAGCCGGGCAGGTTCACGACCAGCGTCCGCCCCGCGGTGCCGGCGATCCCGCGGGACAGCACCGACGTCGGCACCTTCCCCTCGCCGTACCGGCGCACCGCCTCGGCCAGCCCGGGCGCCTCCCGTTCGACGACCGCGCGGGTCGCCTCGGGCGTGACGTCGGTGGGGGAGAGCCCGGTGCCGCCGGTGGTGAGGACGACGTCGGCGCCGGAGGCCACCGCCTCGCGGAGGACGGCGGCCAGCGCGTCGACGTCGTCGGGGCGCACGTGCGGCCCCTCGACCGCGAACCCCAGCGACCGCAACCCCTCGGCCAAGGCCTGCCCGCTGCGGTCCTCGTAGACCCCGGCCGAGGCCCGGTTGGAGGCGGTGACGACGACGGCGCGGGCGCCCTCCGGCAGGGTCACCGCCGCCACTCGCCGCTCTTGCCGCCGGACTTGGCGAGCAGCCGCACGTCGGTGATCGAGGCCCGCGGGTCCACGGCCTTGACCATGTCGACCACCGTGAGCCCGGCGACGGCGACCGAGGTCAGTGCCTCCATCTCCACGCCGGTGCGGTCGGCGGTGCGCGCGGTGGCGGTGATCTCCACGGCGTCGTCGGTGACCTCGACGTCGACGGTCACGCCGTGCAGCGCGATCGGGTGGCACAGCGGCACCAGGTCCGGCGTCCGCTTGGCCCCGGCGATGCCGGCGATCCGCGCGACGGCGACCGCGTCGCCCTTGGGCACGCCCTCGCCGCGCAGCAGCGCGACCACATCGGGGCTGACCAGCACCCGGCCGGCGGCGGTGGCCTCGCGGGCGGTCACCGGCTTGGCGGAGACGTCGACCATCCGGGCGGCGCCCTTCTCGTCGACGTGCGTCAGCTCGCTCACTGCAGCGCTCCCTCGATCAGGACGACGTCGACCTCGGCGCCCGCGGGCAGCTCGGTGACGTCCTCGGGCACGACGACCAGGCAGTTGGCCCGGGCCAGGTGGGCGACCAGGTGCGAGCCGGGCCCGCCCACCTGGGAGACGCGGCCGGCGTCGTAGCGGCCGCGGAGGAACTGGCGCCGCCCGGCGGGGGAGCGCAGCGGCGCGGTGAGCACCGCCGGCGCGCGCAGCCGGCCGGGCGCGGCGTGCCCGAGCGCCTGCCGCAGGGCCGGGCGGACGAACACCTCGAAGGACACGAACGAGCTCACCGGGTTGCCCGGCAGGGTGACCACGGGGACGCCGTCGACGGTGCCGGCGCCCTGCGGCCCGCCCGGCTGCATGGCCACCTTGACGAACTCGACGGTGCCGAGCGTGCCGAAGGCGTCCTTGACCACCTCGTAGGCGCCGGCGCTCACGCCACCGCTGGTGACCAGCAGGTCGGCGTCGGCCAGCTCGGCGCGCACGGTGGCGAGGAACTGCCCGACGTCGTCGGGCACGAAGTGCAGCCGCCGCGCGGTGCCGCCGGCGTCCTCGACGGCGGCGCACAGCAGCAGCGAGTTCGACTCGTACACCTGCCCGGGCAGCAGCGGCTCGCCCGGCTCGACCAGCTCGCTGCCGGTGGACAGCACCAGCACCCGCGGGCGGCGGCGCACCCACAGCGTCCGGGCGCCCACCGCGGCGGCCAGGCCGAGCTGGGCGGCGCCGAGCGGGCTGCCGGCCTCCAGCGCGACGGTGCCGGCGGTGATGTCCTCACCGGCGCGGCGCAGGTGGGTGCCGGCGGCCGGGGCGTCGCGGACCTCCACGACGTCGGTGGCGGCGTCGGTGAGCTCGACGGGGACGACGACGTCGGCGCCCGGCGGCAGCAGCGCGCCGGTCATGATCCGCTGCACGGTGCCCGGCGCGAGGGGGACGACGTCGGTGCGGCCGGCCGGGACGTCGTCGGCCACCGGTAGCCGGGCGGGCAGCGCGCCGAGCTCGGCGGAGCGGGCGGCGTAGCCGTCCATCGCCGAGTTGTCGAAGCCGGGCAGCGGCACCCCCGCGACGACGTCGCGGGCCAGGACCCGGCCGTGCGCCGCGGCCAGCGGCACCTCCTCCGCGCCGAGCGGGGCGAGCAGGGCGGCGACCACCGCCTGGTGTTCCTCGACCGTGCGCACCCGGTCATCCTGGCGGATGGGCCCCGGCCCGGCTGGCGGGTGCCCGGGGCCCGGGGCAGCGTGGGCGGCGTGACCGACGTCGTCGTGCTCGGGCAGGTGGGGCGGGACCTGGTGCTGCGGGTCGGGCGGCTGCCCGCCGCGGGCGGCTCGGTGGACGTGGACCGCCGGGTCGAGGTGCTCGGCGGCAAGGGCGCCGACCAGGCGGTGGCGCTGGCGCAGCTGGGCGTCCCCGTCGCGCTGGTCGGGGTCGTCGGCGACGACGGCGACGCGCTGCTCGCCGCGGCCGCCGACCTCGTCGCCAGGTGCCAGGCGCTGTCCCTGCAGCTTCGGCAGCCGGGCGAGGCGGTGCGCGCGGCGCTGGACCTGGTCCGCCCGGACGCGCTCGTCGTCGCCGACGGCGCCCCCGCCGACGCCGCCACCCGCGACGCGGTGCTCGCCCGCGCGGCCGTGCTGCGCGCCGACGCCGTGGAGGCCGCCCTGCTGGTGGGGCGGGAGCTCGACGGCGTCGACGACGTCCGGGAGGCCGCGCTCGAGCTGCGGGCGGCCGGACCGCGGCTGGTGGTCCTGTCCGCGGGCGCCGACGGGGAGGTGGTCGCCTGGCGCGCCGGCCGGTCGCGGGCCACGGGTGGCGCCGACTGGCCGGCCGCCGGCGTGGCCCGCGTGCCGCTGTCGGACACGGCCCCCGTCGACCCGACCGGCGGCGGGGACGCCTACGTCGCCGGGCTGGTGGCCGCGCTGCTCGGCGGCGCCGGCCCGGCCGAGGCCGCCCGGACCGCCTCGGCGGTGGCCACGCTGGCCGTCCGGCGCCTCGGCGGCCGCCCGGACCTCTCGCCGGCGGCGCTCGCCGGCCAGGTCGCCCGCGAGCGCGTGGTGCGGGCATAGGAAGCTGTCCCCACGTCCGCGCGCCCGAGACGTGCGGAGAGCTTCCTTTGCCCCACCACACGAGAGGAGCGCCCGCGTGGCCGAGTACGAGCGGATGCTGGCCGCCAACGAGGACTGGGCCCGCGACTTCACGGGCGGGCTGCCGGTGGCCCCGGCCCGGAAGGTCGCCGTCGTCGCCTGCATGGACTCCCGCATGCCGCTGTTCCCGCTGCTCGGCCTGGCCGTGGGCGACGCGCACGTCATCCGCAACGCCGGCGGCGTGGTCACCGAGGACACCATCCGCTCGCTGACCATCTCCCAGCACGTGCTGGGCACCCGCGAGATCGTGCTGGTGCACCACACCGACTGCGGCCTGCAGAAGACCGACGACGCCTCGTTCGCCGACCTGGTCGAGCAGGCCACCGGCGTCCGGCCGCCGTGGCCCGCGCGCACGTTCACCGACGTCGACGAGGACGTCCGCGAGTCGATCCGGCTGCTGCGGGAGAGCCCGTTCCTGCTCTCCAAGGAGATCTGCGGCACCGTCTACGACGTCGAGACCGGGCTGCTGCGCCGCGTCGGCTGACCGCTCCACCGGCCCGGGGGCGATCCGGAACCCCTCCGTTCGCGGGTGACCGCCATCACGGTTACCGTACGCACTGCCGTCTTCACGGCACGTGTCCCCTCGGAACGGAGAGAGCATGCAGAGGTCCGGCAGGCGACTGGGTCGCCTCCTCGTCGGTGCCGCGGTGATCGCCGCGACCGGCGTCCTCGTCCCCACCGCGGCCACCGCCGCACCGGCCGGGACGACCGGTGCGACGGAGAACCACCTCGTCGTCTTCAAGGGGTCGCGCAGCCCCGCCGACGCCGCCCGGATCGTGACCGCCGCCGGCGGCACCGTCGTCGCCGACTACGCGGCCATCGGCGTGCTGGTCGCCCGCGGCGACAGCGGCTTCGACGAGCGCGTGCGGGCCGACGGGAAGGTGGAGGGGGCGACGGCGACCGGCGCCTACGCCACCCGCCTGGACGGCGGCGCGGCCGTCGACGCCGAGGCCGGCCCGCCCCCGGGCGACCTGCCGAACGCGCCCGCCACGGACGGCGACTCCCTCTCCTGGATGCAGTGGG
Organism: Geodermatophilus sp. SYSU D00525; assembly: GCF_054050475.1. NCBI lineage: Bacteria > Bacillati > Actinomycetota > Actinomycetes > Geodermatophilales > Geodermatophilaceae > Geodermatophilus > Geodermatophilus sp. SYSU D00525. The sequence goes on along the minus strand of NZ_JBJGZK010000003.1, from coordinate 238,064 downwards.
ACATGCGCCAGATCCAGGCGCCCGAGGCCCACGCGGTCACCGGCGGCAGCCGCGAGGTGGTCGTCGGGACGATCGACACCGGCGTCGACTTCCGCCACCCGGACCTGCGGGCCAACATCTCCGACGCCGACAGCGCCAACTGCGTCACCGGCGCCCCGGTGCCCGGCGCGGCCGCCGCGGACGACGACAACGGCCACGGCACCCACACCGCCGGCACCATCGCCGCGGCGGCCAACGGCCAGGGCGTCGTCGGCGTCGCGCCGAACGTGCGCATCGCCGGCATCAAGGCGGCGACCGCCGAGGGCTACTTCTTCCCCGAGGCCGTCGTCTGCGCGTTCGTGTGGGCCGGTGACCGCGGCATCGACGTGACCAACAACAGCTACTTCGTCGACCCCTGGCTGTTCAACTGCCGGAACGAGGAGGAGCAGCGGGCCATCTGGAAGGCCGTGCAGCGCGCCGTCCGGTACGCCATGAACCAGGGGACGACGGTCGTGGCCTCCGAGGGCAACAACAGCGAGGACCTCTCCCACCCGACCGCCGACGCCACCAGCCCCGACCACCCGGCGGGGTCGGAGCAGGAGCGCGAGGTCACCAACGCCTGCGTCGTCGTCCCGGTGGAGATCCCCGGCGTCATCGGCGTGACCTCGACCGGCAGCCTCGCGCAGGGGACGCAGGCCGGCGCGTACCCCGACCACCTCAAGGCCTACTACTCGTCCTACGGCGTGAGCACCGCCGACGTGGCGGCGCCCGGTGGCGACTTCTACTTCCGCGGCAGCGACCCGGGGGCGCAGGCGATCCAGGGGCAGGTCCTGTCCACCTGGCCGGCCGACATCCCGTGCAGCCGCAAGCGGCAGGAGGCGACCGGGGACCCGGCCTACCCGACGGCGGTCTACTGCGGCATCCAGGGCACCTCGATGGCCGGCCCGCACGTGGCCGGCGTCGCCGCCCTGGTGATCAGCCGGTACGGCGACGCGCGGACCCCGCAGAACGGGGCGATGCGGCCCACGCAGGTGGAGGCGCTGATCAGCCGGACCGCGGACGGGCAGCCGTGCCCGGAGGCGCTGCCGGCCGCGAACAGCGGCGCCCACACCGGCCGCCCGTACGCGGCGTTCACCGGGTCGGAGAGCGGCGCGGTGCAGCAGTGTCAGGGCGGCTCCGGCCACACCTCCTGGTACGGCACCGGTGAGGTCGACGCGCTCGCCGCGGTGACCGCCGCCCGCTGACCGGACGGCACGACGGAGGGGCCGGGTGCGCGCCGCACCCGGCCCCTCCTGCGTGACCTGCACGGATGCCGTCCCTAGGCTCACGGCCCGTGACGGGGACACGGGGACGACGGCTGGGCGCTGCGGGCGCCGCGGTGGCCGTGGCGGCGCTGCTGACGGGGTGCACGAGCACGGTGAGCGGGACGGCGACCCCGCCGGCGAGCGCCACGCCGACGACGAGCGAGCCGCCGGCCACGGCGACGCCGTCCGGGCCGCCGGTCGACGTCACGCCGGCCCCCGAGCCGACCGTGGGCACCCTGCTGGAGGCCCAGCGCATCGCGTCGGTGACCTCGCTGGTGCAGGCCACCTTCCCGGGGCGGACCGACACCTGCTTCCCCTCCGGGCCGTGGAGCGACTCCGGCGCCCTCGACGCGGCCTACTTCGGCACCGGGACGGCGGGTCCGATCCTCGACCGCTGGGGCTTCGTCACCGCCTGGGGCCAGTGCAACAGCGACCCCGCCGACGGGGCGGGCACCCTGACCATGGTCGCCGAGCTGTCCGACCCCGAGTCCGCGCGGCGGGCGGCCGCGGAGCTCGCCGCCGACCAGGCCAGCGGCTACCAGCAGGCCGAGATCCCGGGCGTCGACGGCGAGGTGCTGCTGCAGGAGGGCGGCGGGGAGGACGTCGTCCAGGCGTTCGTGCCGGTCGGCCGGATGCTGGCCTACGCGTACCACAGCACCGGCCCCGGCCAGGGCCTCGACGACGTCGGCCGGCTGATGACCGACCAGGTGGGCCTGCTGCGGGGCTTCACGCCCACCCCGCAGGACCAGGTGCCCTCGCTGCCCACCGACCCGGCCGGGCTGCAGTCGCTCACCCTCGACCCGCCGGGTGAGTTCACCGAGTTCTCCGGCCCCTACGACCTCGAGGGCTACCTGCGGCTGGCCATCGACCCGGCCCGCGAGCGCGACCTGCTCACCGCCAACGGGTTCACCGGCTTCTACTCCAAGCAGTCCGACGAGGCCGACCTCAGCTACGCCGTCGCGCTGTACGCCTTCCCGACCTCGATGCAGACCAACGCCGTCTACACGGCCTTCGCCGAGCTCGAGGACGCCGAGTTCGGCGGCACCCGGTTCCAGCTGCCGTCGATCCCCGACGCGCCCTGCTTCTGGTTCGAGTCGGGGGAGAGCTACTACCAGCGCTGCTACGTCGGCTACGGCAGCCACCTGGCCAGCGTCGACGTCCTCGGCCTGGACGCCGCCGACGACGTCGCGGCGATGGACCGGCTGCTGCCCGCCCAGCGGGACCTGATCACCGGCTGACGGAGGACCCCGTCGCCCCCCACCCCTCGCTCCGCTCGCGGCGGGGCCCCGCGACGGGGCCGTTCCAGCACGTCACCTCGGCCCTCCGGGCCGGCTGGTATCGTCGTCGGCTGGTGCGCGGCCGCCGGCTGGTGCGCGCGCGCCGTCGGCGTCTCCCGTCCTCGGTGAGGCGATCCCACCAGCCATCCCGACGACGACGGAGGACACGAGCGCCGTGCGCACGTACTCACCCAAGCCCGGCGAGGTCACCCGCGCCTGGCACGTCATCGACGCCACCGACGTGGTGCTCGGTCGACTCGCCAGCCAGGTCGCGACCCTGCTGCGCGGCAAGCACAAGCCCCAGTTCGCCCCTCACGTCGACGTCGGTGACTTCGTCGTCGTCGTGAACGCGAACAAGATCGCCCTCACCGGCTCCAAGCGCGACCAGAAGACCGCCTACCGGCACTCCGGCTACCCGGGCGGCCTGCGCGCCATCAACGTCGGCGAGCAGCTGCGCAGCCACCCCGACCGCGTCGTCGAGCGCGCGGTCAAGGGCATGCTGCCGCACAACAGTCTCGGCCGGCAGATGATCAAGAAGCTGAAGGTGTACGCGGGCCCCGAGCACCCGCACGCCGCCCAGCAGCCCCAGACCTTCGAGATCAAGCAGGTGGCCCAGTGACCTCCGCCCTGACCGTGACCGACGCCGAGGGGCGTCCCGTCCAGACCGTCGGCCGGCGCAAGGAGGCCGTCGTCCGCGTGCGGCTCGTGCCCGGCACCGGCCAGTTCCGCCTCAACGGCCGCAGCCTCGAGCAGTACTTCCCGAACAAGGTGCACCAGCAGCTCATCCGCGAGCCGTTCGTGACCCTCGAGAAGGCCGAGCAGTACGACGTCGTCGGCATCCTCAAGGGCGGCGGCGTCACCGGCCAGGCCGGCGCGCTGCGCCTGGCCATCGCCCGCGCCCTCATCGAGGTCGAGGCCGAGGACCGCCCGGCCCTCAAGAAGGCCGGCTTCCTCACCCGCGACGCGCGGGTCAAGGAGCGCAAGAAGTACGGCCTCAAGAAGGCCCGCAAGGCGCCTCAGTACTCGAAGCGCTGACCGGCACCGCCGTGGGTCGCCTCTTCGGGACCGACGGCGTCCGGGGTCGGGCCAACGCCGACCTCACGCCGGAGTTGGCCCTGTCGGTGGCCCGTGCGGCCGCCGGTGTGCTCGCCGACCGCGACGGGACCTCGCGTCCCGTCGCGGTCGTCGGCCGTGACCCCCGCGCCAGCGGGGAGATGCTCGAGGCCGCCGTGGTGGCGGGCCTCGCCAGCGCGGGCGCCGAGGTGCTGCGCGTGGGCGTGCTGCCCACCCCGGCCGTCGCCTTCCTCACCGCCGAGACCGGCGCCGACCTCGGCGTCATGATCTCGGCCAGTCACAACCCGATGCCCGACAACGGCATCAAGCTGTTCAGCCGCGGCGGCCACAAGCTGCCCGACGCGGTCGAGGCGGCGATCGAGCACACCCTCGCCGCCTCCCACGGCACGACCGGCGACCACCGCCCGACCGGCGCCGGCATCGGCCGGGTCCGCGACGTGCCCGGCGCCGTCGAGGACTACGCGAAGCACCTGCTGTCGACGCTCCCGTCGCCGGTGTCCGGCCTGCGCCTGGTCGTGGACTGCGCGCACGGCTCGGCCGCCACCGTCGCCCCGGACGTCTACCGCCGCGCGGGCGCGGAGGTCACCGTCATCGGCGGGGAGCCCGACGGCTGGAACATCAACGACGGCATCGGCTCCACCCACCTGGGCCCGCTGACCGACGCCGTCCGCGGGACCGGCGCGGACCTGGGCATCGCGCACGACGGCGACGCCGACCGCTGCCTCGCCGTCACCGCCGACGGCCGGGTGGTCGACGGCGACGCGATCCTCGCCGTGTGCGCGCTCGCGCTCAAGGAGCGAGGGGAGCTCGCCCGGGACACCGTCGTCGCCACGGTGATGAGCAACCTCGGCTTCCACCACACGATGCGCGACGCCGGCATCGCGGTGCACACCACCGCCGTCGGCGACCGCTACGTCCTCGAGGCGCTGCGCGAGCAGGGGCTCAGCCTCGGCGGGGAGCAGAGCGGACACCTGGTCTTCCTGGACCACGCGACCACCGGCGACGGCCTGCTCACCGGGCTGTCGCTGCTGTCCCGCATGGCCGCCACCGGCGCCTCGCTCGCCGAGCTGGCCTCGGTGGTGCGCCGGCTCCCGCAGACCCTGGTCAACGTCCCGGTCCGCGACCGCATCGCCGTCGTCGAGAGCGAGGAGGTGGCGGGCGCGGTCAACGCCGCCGAGGCCGAGCTCGGGGACGACGGCCGGGTGCTGCTGCGGCCCTCCGGCACCGAACAGCTCGTGCGGGTGATGGTCGAGGCGCCCACCCAGGAGCTCGCCGACGGGATCGCCTCCCGGCTGGCCGCGGTCGTCGCCGCCGTCGACTGACCGCGGGGGCTGGACCGGGGCGGTGCCCCGGGACGAGCATGGCGCCCACCGGCCCGGCGGGAGGACGACCGTGACCGTTCGGATGCGCGACCTGGTCGGCGGGGCCGTCGACCAGCTCCGGTACGAGCCCACCGCCAAGCGGGTGCGGGCCGAGGTCGACGGCGTCGTCGTCGCGCTCACCGACCGGGCGCTGCTGGTCTGGGAGCCCCGGCGGGTCGTGCCCGCCTACGCCGTCCCCCGCGAGGACCTCCGCGGGACCCTCACCGCCGCCCCGGCGCCGGTCCCGGCACCGGACGTCCCGGCGGGCACCGGCTTCGCCATCCCGGACGTCACCCGGCTGCGGGTCCTCGACCCCCGGGTCCCGTTCTCCGTGCGCAGCACGCCGGGGGAGCCGGTGGCGCTGCGGGTGCCGGGCAGCGACCGCGTCGTCGAGGGGTTCTGCCCCGCCGACCCGGCGCTGGCCGGGTACGTCGTCCTGGACTTCGGCGGCTGCGACGCCTGGTACGAGGAGGACGAGCCGCTGCACGGGCACCCGCGCGACCCGTTCCACCGGGTCGACGTCCGGGCCGGCTCCCGGTCGGTGCGGGTGTCGGCCGGCGGGCAGCTCCTGGCGGCGTCCTCCCGGCCGCGGCTGGTGTTCGAGACCCTGCTGCCGGTGCGCTGGTACCTGCCGGCCGAGGACGTCGTCGCGGACCTGGTGCCCAGCCCGACGCGCACCTGGTGCGCCTACAAGGGCCAGGCCGAGTACTGGTCGGTGCGGACCGGCGACGGGCTGCTCCCGGACGCGGTGTGGAGCTACCGGGACCCGCTGCCCGACGCGGCCCAGCTCCGGGGGCTGCTGTGCTTCTTCGACGAGCGCCTCGACGTCGCCGTCGACGGGGTGCCCCGCCCGCGCCCGGTGACGCCCTGGTCCTGACCGGGACGGTGGGGCGCGTGGAACGGGTCCCGCGTCTCACACCGCGGGAGGACGGATCGGTCCGCCCGCCCCGGTAGCCTCGGTGCACATGTGCGGCATCGTGGGTTACGTCGGCCCCCAGAACGCCCTGGACGTCGTCGTGGAGGGCCTGCGCCGGCTCGAGTACCGCGGGTACGACTCCGCGGGCGTCGCCGTCCGGGTGGACGGCGGGGGCTCCGGGGAGCTGGCGTCCGCCAAGAAGGCGGGCAAGCTGGCCAACCTGGAGAAGGTCCTGGCCGACGCCCCGCTGCCGGAGTCGACGCTGGGCATCGGGCACACCCGCTGGGCCACGCACGGCGGCCCGACCGACCGCAACGCCCACCCGCACCTGTCGGCCGACGGCCGGGTCGCGGTCATCCACAACGGGATCATCGAGAACTTCGCGCACCTGCGCGCCGAGTGCGAGGCCGCCGGCGTCGAGATGCGCTCGGAGACCGACACCGAGGTCGTGGCGCACCTGCTGGCCGCCGCCTACGCGGAGCTGCCCGCGGGCCCGGGCCGGTTCGCCGAGGCGATGCGCGTGGTCAGTCGGCGGCTGGAGGGCGCGTTCACCCTCGTCGCCGCGCACGCCGACGAGCCCGACACCCTGGTCGCCTCCCGCCGCAACAGCCCGCTGGTGGTCGGCGTCGGCGACGGCGAGTACTTCCTCGGTTCCGACGTCGCGGCGTTCATCGCGCACACCCGCGAGGCGCGCGAGCTCGGCCAGGACCAGGTCGTCGAGATCGACCGCGCCCGCGGCCTGACCGTCACCGGCTTCGACGGCGCGCCCGCCGAGCCCACCGCCTACACCGTCGACTGGGACGCCGCGGCCGCCGAGAAGGGCGGTCACGACTGGTTCATGCTCAAGGAGATCGCCGAGCAGCCGCAGGCGGTCGCCGACACCCTGCGCGGGCGCCTGGGCGACGACGGCGAGCTCGTCCTCGACGAGGTGCGGCTGTCCGACCAGGACCTGCGCGACGTCGACAAGGTCTTCGTCGTCTCCTGCGGCACCAGCTACCACGCCGGGCTGATCGCCAAGTACGCCATCGAGCACTGGACCCGCATCCCGGTCGAGGTCGAGGTGGCCAGCGAGTTCCGCTACCGCGACCCGGTGCTCGACCGCTCCACGCTGGTCGTCGTCATCAGCCAGTCCGGCGAGACGATGGACACCCTCATGGCGCTGCGGCACGCCAAGGAGCAGAAGGCCCGCGTGCTGGCCATCTGCAACGTCAACGGCTCGACCATCCCGCGCGAGTCCGACGCCGTCCTCTACACCCACGCCGGCCCGGAGATCGCCGTCGCCTCGACCAAGGCGTTCCTGGCGCAGATCGTCGCCTGCTACCTGGTCGGGCTGTTCCTCGCCCAGGTGCGCGGCATCAAGTACGCCGACGAGGTCGGGTCGATCGTGGAGCAGCTGCAGCGGCTGCCCGAGGCGGTGGAGCAGGTGCTCACCCAGATGGAGCCGGTGCGGGAGCTCGGCCGGTCGCTGGCCGACGCGGACACGGTGCTGTTCCTCGGCCGCCACGTGGGCTTCCCGGTGGCGCTGGAGGGCGCGCTCAAGCTCAAGGAGCTGGCCTACATCCACGCCGAGGGGTTCGCGGCCGGCGAGCTCAAGCACGGCCCGATCGCGGTCGTCGACGAGGGCACGCCGGTGGTGGTCATCGCGCCGTCGCCGGCCGGGCGCAGCCTGCTGCACGGCAAGGTCGTCTCCAACATCCAGGAGATCCGGGCCCGCGGGGCGCGCACCATCGTCATCGCCGAGGAGGGCGACGAGGACGTCGTCCCCTACGCCGACCACCTCATCCGGGTGCCGCGCACGCCGACCCTGCTCGCCCCGGTGGTGACCACGGTGCCGCTGCAGATCCTCGCCTGCGAGATCGCCGACACCCGCGGGTTCGACGTCGACCAGCCCCGCAACCTGGCCAAGAGCGTCACCGTCGAGTGAGCCGCGCCGTCCTCGCGGCGTGGTGCCCGTCCTCACCCCGCGGCGCGGGGTCGGGCACCGCACGGTGAGGCCGGCCGGTCGGCGGCGGGCGCGGGCGCACGGCAGACTGGCCCGGTGATCGTCGGGGTCGGGATCGACGTGGTCCCCGTGACCCGTTTCGCCGAGTCGCTGGAGCGCACCCCCGGGCTGCGGGACCGGCTGTTCACCGCGGAGGAGCAGACGACGCCGTCCGGCAGCCCCCGCACCGCGGAGTCGCTGGCCGCGCGGTTCGCCGCCAAGGAGGCGGTCGCCAAGTCCCTGGGCGCGCCGGGCTCGCTGCGCTGGCACGACGTCGAGGTGATGGTCGGCGACCGCGGTCGGCCGCACCTGGAGGTGCGCGGCACCGTCGCGCAGCGGGCCGCCGAGCTCGGCATCACCTCCTGGCACCTGTCGCTGAGCCACGACGGCGGCATCGCCTCGGCGGTGGTGGTCGCCGAGGGCGGCGTCGCGCAGGGGAGGGCCCGGTGATCGGGCTGTCCACCGTCGCGGAGGTCCGCGCCGCGGAGGACGTGCTGCTGGCCCGCACCCGCGAGGGCGCGCTCATGCAGCGGGCGGCGACCGGCCTGGCCACCGTCTGCCTGCGGCTGCTCGGCCGGGCGCACGGTGCCCGGGTCACCGTCCTCGCCGGCGGTGGCGACAATGGCGGTGACGCGCTGTTCGCCGGCGCCCGGCTGGCCGCCCGCGGCGCCCGGGTCACCGCCGTGCTGCTCTCCCCGGACCGCGTGCACCCCGCCGGGCTGGCGGCGCTGCGCCGCGCCGGCGGGCGGGTCACCGGCCCGGACGGGCCCGACGGGCTGGACCGCGCCGACCTCGTCCTCGACGGCGTCGTCGGCATCGGCGGCCGCGGCGGGCTGCGGCCGGACGCCGCCCGCCTGGCCGAGCGCGCGGCCACCGGCCCCGGGATCACGGTCGCCGTCGACGTGCCGAGCGGGGTGGACGCCGACACCGGCGCCGTCGAGGGCGCCGCGTTCGCCGCCGTCCACACGGTCACCTTCGGCGCGGTCAAGCCCGGCCTCGTCGTCGGCGAGGGGCGCGGGCACGCCGGCACGGTGCACCTGGTCGACATCGGCCTGGGCCCGCACCTCGCCCCGGCGCGGGCCCACCAGCTGACCGACGACGACGTCGCCGCGCACCTGCAGCCGCCCGGCGACGTCGACGACAAGTACTCCCGCGGCGTCGTCGGGATCGTGGCCGGCTCCGCCACCTACCCCGGCGCCGGGGTGCTGTGCACCGGGGCGGCGCTGCGCACCCGGCCGGGACTGGTCCGCTACGCGGGCACCGCGGCCGAGGGCGTGCGCGCCGCCTGGCCCGAGGCGATCGTCACCGCGGGCCGCCCCGGCGACGCCGGCCGCGTGCAGGCCTGGGTGGTCGGCCCCGGCACGGGCACCGACGACGACGCCCGCAGCGTGCTCGCCGAGGTGCTGACCACCGACCTGCCGGTGGTGGTCGACGCCGACGCGCTGACGATGGCCGCCCGCGAGCCGGACCTCGTCCGCCGCCGGAGCGCCCCCACCGTGCTCACCCCGCACGACCGCGAGTTCGAGCGCTTCGGCGTCGCGGTCGGCGCCGACCGGATCGGCAGCGCCCGCCGGCTCGCCGCCGACCTCGGCGCGGTCGTGCTGCTCAAGGGCAGTGCCACCGTCGTCGCGGACCCGGACGGGACGGCGTACGTCAACGGCACCGGCACCCCGGAGATGGCCACCGCCGGTACGGGGGACGTGCTGTCGGGGATCCTCGGCGCCCTGCTGGCCGCCGGCACCCCGGCCGCGGAGACCGCCGCGGCGGCCGCGCACCTGCACGGCCGCGCCGGTCAGGTCGCCGCCGAGACCGGGCCGGTGGTCGCCGGCGACCTGGTGCGGCGGCTCCCCGGGACGGTGGGCCGGGTGCGCGGCAGCGGCCTGCGAGACTCGGGGGTGTGAGCGAACCCCGGGCCGAGGTGGTCGTCGACCTCGACGCGATCGCGGCGAACACCGCCGTGCTGCGCGAGCGGGTCGGCCGGCCGCTCATGGCGGTGGTCAAGGCCGACGGATACGGGCACGGGCTGGTGCCCGCCGCCCGGGCGGTGCTGGCCGGCGGTGCCGACGCGCTCGGCGTCGCCGTGCTGGAGGAGGCGCTGGCGCTGCGCGCCGCGGGGGTGACCGCGCCGCTGCTCGCCTGGCTGCACGCCCCCGGCACCGACTTCGCCCCGGCGCTGGAGGCCGACGTCGAGGTGTCGGTGAACGCGGAGTGGGGGCTGGCCGAGGTGGTCGCCGCCGCCCGCGCCACCGGCCGGACCGCGCGGCTGCACCTGTCCGTCGACACCGGCCTGTCCCGCGAGGGCGCCACGACCGCCGACTGGCCGGGCCTGGTCGCCGCGGCCGCCCGCGCGCAGGCCGACGGCGACGTCGAGGTGGTCGGCCTGTGGAGCCACATGGCCTACGCCGACGCGCCCACCCACCCGACGATCGGCGCCCAGGTGCGGGTGTTCGACGAGGCCGTGGAGGTCGCCCGCGGCGCCGGGCTGGACGGGCGGCGGCACCTGGCCAACTCCGCGGCCACCGTGGCGCTGCCGGAGACCTGGTACGACATGGTCCGCCCCGGCATCGCCCTCTACGGCCTGGACCCGCTCGGCGGCGACCCGGCGGTCCACGGCCTGCGGCCGGCGATGACCGTGCGCGCGCGGGTGGCCCTCACCCGGCGGGTGCCCGCGGGCGTCGGCGTCTCCTACGGCCACACCTACTCGCCCGTGACCGAGACCACGCTCGCGCTGGTGGCGGTGGGGTACGCCGACGGGGTGCCGCGGGCGGCGGGCAACCGGGCGCCGGTGCTCGCCGGCGGCACCCAGCGCACCATCGCCGGGCGGGTGTGCATGGACCAGTTCGTGCTCGACGTGGGCGACGCCGCCGTGGCGCCGGGCGACGAGGTGGTCCTCTGGGGTCCCGGCGACCGCGGCGAGCCCACCGCGCAGCAGTGGGCCGACGCGGTCGACACCATCCACTACGAGCTGGTCACCCGGGTCGGCGGGCGGTTCACCCGCCGGCACGTCGGGTCCGCAGGGGCGGTCTGATGGCACGCAGCAGGGGACCGGTGCGGCGCGCGGCCGCCCCGGCGCGGTCCGGTGTCGCCGGGGCGCTGGAGCGCCACCCGGCCGCCGGGGTCGCCGGGGCCGTCGTCGGCCTGGCGGCGGCGACCACCGCCGTCGGCGTCGCCGTCGCCCGGATCGCCACCCGGCGGGTGCGCGCGGAGCGGCTGAGCCCCGCCGGGGCGCTGCCCGAGGGCGCCACCGCCGCCGAGCTGCGCGAGGACGACCCGCTCGGCCCGGCCTCCCGCCGGGCCGACCGCACCGCCCTGGTCCGCGCCGACGACGGCGCGCTGCTGGCGGTGGAGGAGGTCGGCCCGCTCGACGCGCCGCTGACGGTCGTCTTCGTGCACGGCTACACGCTGTCGATGGCGTCGTGGACGTTCCAGCGGCGGTCGCTGGGCGCGCAGCTGGCCACGGCCAACGGGCACCGCCCCGCGGCGCGGCTCGTGTTCTACGACCAGCGCGGCCACGGGGGCTCCACCCGCGGCCCGGCCGAGAACTCGACGATCGAGCAGCTCGCCCGCGACCTCGCGACCGTGATCGAGACCCGGGTGCCCGAGGGGCCGGTCGTCCTCGTCGGGCACTCGATGGGCGGCATGACCGTCATGGGCCTGGCCGACCTGCACCCGGGGCTGTTCGGCACGAAGGTCGTCGGCGCGGCCCTGGTGTCGACGTCGAGCGGCAACCTGGCCGAGCTGGACTTCGGCATGCCCGAGTTCCTCACCCGCGTGCGCGCCGCGGTGCTGCCGGTCGCGGCCTGGACGATGCGCCGCCGGCCGGCGTTCGCCGAGCGCACCCGCCGGCTGGCCGCTGACGTCGTCTCCGCGGCCACCTGGTCGCTGTCGTTCTCCTCCACCGACGTCGACCCGCGGCTGGGCCGCTACGTGGACGCGATGATCGGCGGCACCCCGGTCGACGTGATCGCCGAGTTCTACCCGGCGCTGGCCGGCCTCGACGAGACCGGTGCGCTCGAGCCCCTGCGCGCCGTGCCGACGCTGGTGCTCACCGGCGCCGAGGACAAGATGATCCCGATGGCGCACAGTGACACCCTCGTGGAGCTGCTCGGCGGCGAGGGGCCGGTGGTCGAGTACGTCGTCGTGCCGGACGCCGGGCACCTGGTCCCGCTGGAGCGGCCCGAGGAGGTCACCCGCGCGCTGTCCGGCCTGCTGCGCCGCGTCGCCGCCGGGACGCCCGTCCGGGACTGACCCCTCAGCCGCGGACCTCGTACGCCCGGGCCATCAGCTCCTCGCGGGTCCGGCGGGCGACCTCGCAGCCGTCGGCGAAGGTGAGCTCCCACGGCGTCCCGGCGCCGGGCACGACCGGCCGGCGCGGCGGGTCCACGACCGCGGCCCGCAGCGCCGGGTCGGTCAGCCGCGCGACGCCGTCCAGCGCGACCCGGCGCACCGGGTCGCCGTCGCCGGCCCGCGCCTCCCGCAGCAGCCGGCGGCCCGCGGCGGTCGGGCCGAGCAGCCGGCCGAGCAGCCCCTCGTGGCGCAGCCGCCGGACGACGGCGGCCACCCGGTCGTCGCCCGCGGCGCGCCAGCGCACGGTCTCGACCGAGCGGCGGCCCCGCGCCCCGACGGCGTCGAGGACCGCGGCCTCGACCGGGTGCCGGCGCCGGGGGTGGACCACCTGCAGCTCGCCCGGGGCGACGGCGCGGACCCGGCCGGTGACCACCAGGGCGACCAGTGCGGTGTCCACCACCCGCTGCGTCCCGCCGGCGAGGCAGGCGACGTCGTACACGTCCGGCTGCGGCGTCATGGCGGCTCCTCCCGACGCGGGGTCCCGTGCACAGGGTGGGCCTCCGCGGCCGTGCAGGGAAGCCCGCGGGCCGCTGGACCGCGGTCCCCGTAGGGTCGGCGCGTGGCCGCCCCCCGTCCGCCCCGGTTCGACGCCGCGGCCGAGGAGGTCGCCCGCACCGCCGCGGCGGCCGCCGGCTGGCCGGAGCTCGCCGCGGCCGCCACGCCCTGCGTCGCCTGTCCCGAGCTGGCCACGGCCCGGCAGCACGTCGTCGTCGGGGACCCGCCGGTGCGCGGCCGGGCCCGGTTCGCGCTGGTCGGGGAGGCGCCCGGCGCGAACGAGGACGAGACCGGCCGGCCCTTCGTCGGGAGGTCGGGGCAGCTGCTGGACCAGCTGCTCGCCGAGGCCGGGCTGGACCGCGCCGAGGCCGCGGTGCTCAACATCGTGAAGTGCCGGCCGCCGGGCAACCGGACGCCGAAGACCCCCGAGGTGGCCCGCTGCAGCGGCTGGCTGCGCCGCCAGCTCGAGCTCCTCGACCCGCCCGTCGTGGTGGCGCTCGGGCTGTCGTCGGCCAAGTGGTTCCTCGGGCCGAGGACCGTGCTCGCCGAGGCCCGCGGCCGCCCGCACGACGTCGGCGGCCGCGCGGTCTGGGCGACCTACCACCCGTCGGCGGCGATCCGCTTCGGCCCGCGCGGAGCGCCGCGGGCCGGGCTGCTCGAGGACCTCACCTCGGTGGCGCGGAGCCTGGTCCCGTGAGGCGCGAGCACGAGCTGCCCACGCCGGAGGACACCCGGGCGCTGGGCGCGGAGCTCGCCGCCGTGGTGCGGCCGGGCGACCTCGTCGTCCTCACCGGGCCGCTGGGGGCGGGCAAGACCGCGCTCACCCAGGGCCTCGGCGCCGCGCTCGGGGTGACCGAGCCGGTCACCTCGCCCACGTTCGTCATCGCCCGCGTGCACCGCGGCGGGCGGCTGCCGCTGGTGCACGTGGACGCCTACCGGCTCGGCAGCGTGGCCGACGTCGACGACCTCGACCTCGACGCCTCCACCGAGGAGTCGGTGACCGTGGTCGAGTGGGGCGCCGGACTGGTCGAGCGGCTGGCCGACGAGCACCTCGAGGTCCGGCTGGACCGCCGCGACGACGACGTCCGCACCGCCGTGCTCGTCCCGTACGGCGCCGGCTGGGAGCAGCGGCTGGACGGGTGACGCCACAGGCCGAGGTGCCGGCGCTGACCGGCCCGGTGCTCGCGGCCCTGGCCGACGGCGACCTCTCTCCCGCGCCGACCCGTCGGCCGCCGCGTGGGTCACCGGCGTCGTCCGGGACCCCGACCGGCGGCTGGCCGTCGGCCGCGCCGGCTTCCACGGCCCGCCCGACGCCCGCGGCACGGTCGAGATCGGCTACGCCGTGCTGGCGGGGCACCGGCGCCGCGGCCACGCGCGGGCGGCCCTGGCCGTGCTGCTGGACCGGGCCCGGCGCGCGCCGGGCGTCGCGGTGGCCCGGGTGTGCATCGCGCCGGGCAACGCGGCGTCGCGGGCGGTCGCGCTGCCGTTCGGCTCGCCGAGGTGGGGGAGCAGGTCGACGAGGTCGACGGCCCCGAGCTCGTGTACGAGCTGTCGGTCTAACCTGGCGAGTCGTGCTCGTCCTCGCCCTCGACACCGCGACCCCCACCCTCGTCGCCGGGGTCGCCCGCCGCACGGCCGGCGATGTCGAGGTGCTCGCCGAGCGGGCGGTGCCCTCGGGCAACCGGCACGCCGAGCTGCTCGTCCCCGCCGTCCGCGAGGCGCTGGGCGCGGCCGGGCTGGCCCTCGCCGACGTCGACGCCGTCGTCGCGGGCCTCGGCCCCGGGCCGTTCACCGGCCTGCGGGTGGGCGTGGTCACCGCCGCGGCGCTCGCCGACGCGCGCGGCGTCCCCGCGGTCGGGGTCTGCTCCCTGGACGCGGTCGGCTCCGGGCGCCGCACCGTGGTCACCGACGCCCGCCGCAAGGAGGTCTACTGGGCCGCCTACGACGACGCCGGCGCGCGGGTGGACGGGCCCGGCGTCGTCCGGCCGGAGGAGGCCGGCCTGACCGGGCCGCTGGTCGGCGACCCGCGCTTCGCCGACCGGCTGGGCGCGCCGGTCGAGCCCGCCGAGGTGACCACCGCCGGGCTGCTGCGCGCGGCGGCGTCCCTGCTCGAGGACCCGTCGTCCGCGGGGCCGCTGGTGCCGCTCTACCTGCGCCGGCCCGACGCCGTCCCGCCGACGTCGTTCAAGCCGGTGACGACCTCGTGAGCGAGCTCGCGAGCTCCCGCGGGGACAGAGCACGGTCCGGCACCGGACCGACGAGCGCCGGCGAGGAGGGGAGGTGACGGTGCGGCTGCGGCCGATGCGACTGGCCGACCTCGACGCGGTCCTCGCGCTGGAGGAGGAGCTCTTCGCGCCCGACACCTGGACCCGCGCGATGTACCGCGACGAGCTCGCCCGCACCGACACCCGCCACTACCTGGTCGCCGACGACGAGGGGGCCGTGGTCGGCTACGCCGGGCTCATCGCCTACGAGGACGAGGCGCACGTGGCGACCATCGGCGTCGCGCGGGACCGGCAGGGCGAGGGGATCGGGGCGCGGCTGCTCGACGCGCTGCTCACCGAGGCCGACCGGCGCAGCCCGGTGGTGCTGCTCGAGGTGCGGGCGGACAACGACCTGGCGCAGGGCCTCTACCGGCGGCGCGGGTTCACCGAGATCGGCCGGCGGCGCGGCTACTACCAGCCGAGCAACACCGACGCGGTCGTGATGAGGAGGGAGAGGCTCCGTGGCTGACGAGCCGCTGGTCATCGGGTTCGAGACCTCCTGCGACGAGACCGGCGTCGGCGTCGTCCGCGGGCACACCCTGCTCGCCGACGCGCTGGCCACCTCGATGGCCGAGCACGAGCGCTTCGGCGGGGTGGTGCCCGAGATCGCCTCGCGGGCGCACCTGGAGGCGATGGTCCCGACCGTCCACCGCGCGCTGGCCGACGCCGGGGTGTCCGCGGCCGACGTCGACGCCGTCGCCGTCACCGCCGGTCCCGGGCTCACCGGTGCGCTGCTGGTCGGGCTGGCCGCCGCCAAGGCGTACGCGCTCGCGCTGGACAAGCCGCTGTACGGGGTCAACCACCTGGCCGCGCACGTCGCCGTCGACGAGCTGCAGCACGGTCGCCTGGCCGAGCCGTCCCTGGCGCTGCTGGTCTCCGGCGGGCACAGCTCGCTGCTGCTGGTGCCCGACCTCGCCCAGGAGGTGCAGTCGCTGGGCCGCACGATCGACGACGCCGCCGGCGAGGCCTTCGACAAGGTCGCCCGCGTGCTGGGCCTGCCCTTCCCCGGCGGCCCGCCGATCGACCGGGCCGCGCGCGAGGGCGACCCGGCGGCGATCGACTTCCCGCGCGGGCTCACCGGCCCCCGCGACGCGCCCTACGACTTCAGCTTCTCCGGGCTCAAGACCGCCGTCGCGCGCTGGGTCGAGGCGCGGCGGACGGCGGGGGAGCCGGTGCCGGTGGCCGACGTCGCGGCGTCGTTCCAGGAGGCGGTCGCCGACGTGCTGACCGCCAAGGCGGTGCGGGCCTGCCGCGAGCACGGCGTCGACCACCTGGTGCTGGGCGGGGGAGTGGCGGCCAACTCGCGGCTGCGCGCGCTGGCCGAGGAGCGCTGCGCCGCGGCCGGGATCGTGCTGCGGGTGCCCAGCCCGCGGCTGTGCACCGACAACGGCGCCATGGTCGCCGCGCTCGGCTCGCGGCTGGTCGCCGCCGGCGTCGAGCCGTCGGCGCCGGAGCTGGGCGCCGACAGCTCGCTGCCGATCGACGTCGTCAGCCGCTGACGGCGGCAGGAACGGCCGTTCCTGCCGCCTAACCGACGGCGCCGGCCGCGTCCCGCAGCCGGGCGCGGTCGACGCCGAGGTCGGCCAGCGCACGGACGACGGTGCCGCGCTCGAGGTCGCACGCCGCGGCGACGACGTGCGCGCCGCGCAGCGGGGAGCGCGCCGCCTTCGCCGCCGCGACCGCCGCCCGGAAGACCTGCTGCGCCTGCGGGGTCGAGCGCATCGGGCCGGTGGCGGGCCCGCGCAGCGCCGGCTCCCCGGCGGCGGCGCCGACCCCGACCGACGCGAGCGCCGCGGCGTGCGCGGCCTCGACGGCCGCGCGCAGGCGGCCGGCGTCGGTCCCGACCCGGGCGAGCGCGGCGGCGGCCGTGCCGTCGGGGAGCGCGGTGGCCGCCAGCAGGAGGTGCTCCGGTCCGGGGACCGACTCCCCGCTGCCGCGTGCCTCCGCCTCGGCGCCGGTGAGCAGCGCCTTCACCGTCCGCAGGTCCCGCACCGCGGTGACGATCCCCATCAGCTCTCTCCTCTTGGTCGGTGCCCGCGCCGCGCGCGGACCTCGGGGGCGAACCTCTTGTGGGCGGCCTGCGCGCTGATGCCGAGCGCCTCGCCGACCTGGGCCCACGTCCAGCCCCGGCCGACCGCCTCGACCACCGCCTCGACCTCCAGCCGGCTCGCCAGCCGGCGCAGGGCGACGACGGCGGCCAGGGCCGCTTCGGGGTCCTCGGGCCCCGGCACGGACACCGGTTCGACCGCCACGCCATCAACCTAGGTTGATGGCAGAGGTGTCGTCAACCTCGGTTGATGACGTCGCACACCAGGACCGTCGGGGCACCCGCCACCCGGGTGACGACGACGGTCGCGCTGCCGGTCCCCGGGCCGCGCAGCTGCCGGGCGAGCGTCTCCGGCTCGATCGCCGACCCGCGCTTCTTCACCACCACCCGGCCGACGCCGCGCGCCCGCAGCAGCGCACGGAGCCTCTTGAGGTGGAACGGCAGCACCTCGTCGACCCGGTGGGAGTGCACCCAGGGGGAGCCGGCCGGGGCGTCGGAGGTCAGGTAGGCGATCGCCGGGTCGACCAGCGTGGCGCCGAGGTCCGCGGCCGCCAGGGACACCAGCCCGGAGCGGATCACGGCGGGGTCGGGCTCGTGCAGCCACCCGCGGACCGGACCGGCGTCGGCGGGGCCGGGGTCGGCGTCCGCGGTCAGCTCGTGCACGGCGCCGTCGCGGACGACGGTCGCCCGCCGCCACACCTCCGACACCGCGCGGCCCCACAGCAGCGCCTCGACGATCGACCCGCGCACCGAGACCCACTCGGCCTCGACGCCGTCGGGCACCCGGTCGTGGTCGAGGCCGGGCGCCACCTTGACCACCGAGCGCGGCACCCGGTCGAGCAGCGCGGCCACCGTCGGCCAGGGCGGCGACCAGCGGTCGGGGTCCAGCTGCCGCCGCCCGCCGGCCCGCCGGGCGGGGTCGAGGACGGCGGCCCCGCAGCCGGCCACCTCCCCGCCGCGCGCGGCGTCCACCAGCTCGACGACGTCACCGGCGACCACCCACACGTCGTCGTCCACCCCGAGCGCGGCGGCGTTGGCGGCGGTCAGCTCCCGGGCCACCGGGTCGCGGTCGACGGCGAGCACCCGCGCGCCCGCCCGGGCCAGCGCGATCGTGTCGGTCCCGGCGGCGCAGCCGAGGTCGGCGGCGGAGTCGGTGCCGTCGGCCAGCAGCCGGGCGGCGCGGCGGGCGGCGAGCTCGGGGCGGCCGGCCTGCTCCAGGGTGTCGGCGGTGAGGAACAGCCGGTCGGCGTCGGCGCCGAACACCGGGCGGGCCCGCGCGCGCAGCCGGGCCAGCTCCCAGGCGGGGCCGGCCAGCTCCGGGCCGACCTCGGCCCGGAGCCGGGC
Source organism: Geodermatophilus sp. SYSU D00525 (assembly GCF_054050475.1). NCBI lineage: Bacteria > Bacillati > Actinomycetota > Actinomycetes > Geodermatophilales > Geodermatophilaceae > Geodermatophilus > Geodermatophilus sp. SYSU D00525. Next base: position 219,675 of record NZ_JBJGZK010000003.1, on the reverse strand, counting down.
CACGCCGGTGAGCACGTCGGCGCCCTCGGCCAGCAGCGACACCGCCCGCGCGGTGGCCGCGGCCCCCTCCGGCGTGCGCAGGAGGGCGACCGGTCCGGCGTCGTCGGGCACGGCGACCAGCCTCCCGCAGGGCGGCGTCGCCCGACCCGGCGACCCGGTTGAGGGGCTGGCACTCTCATGGGTAGAGTGCCAATCGACACGGGCAGGCGCCTGACCCCCGCGACGGCAGGCCCGGCCCCCGTGCCACAGCATGAGAGACCACCCGCCGTCCGATCCCGAAGGGGGCGTCACCTCGTGACGACCGCTACCAAGGTCAACATCAAGCCGCTCGAGGACCGCGTCGTCGTCCAGGCCAACGAGGCCGAGACCACCACCGCCTCCGGCCTGGTCATCCCGGACACCGCCAAGGAGAAGCCGCAGGAGGGCACGGTCATCGCCGTGGGCCCCGGCCGCATCGACGACAACGGCAACCGCGTGCCGCTCGACGTGAACGTCGGCGACGTCGTCATCTACTCGAAGTACGGCGGCACCGAGGTCAAGTACGCCGGCGAGGAGTACCTGGTGCTCTCCGCCCGCGACCTGCTCGCCGTCGTGGAGAAGTAGAAGGACCCCCTGCCCCCCACGGCTCGCCCGCTCGCCGCGGGCCCCTGCAGGGGGCCGCACGACAGCTCGACGCGACCGCCCCGGCGACCCGACTGACCGGGTCCCGGGGCGGTCGCCGTCTCACCCCGTAGCGATCTGATCGGAAGGGCCCCATGGCCAAGATCATCAAGTTCAACGAGGACGCCCGCCGCGCGCTCGAGCGCGGCGTGGACAAGCTCGCCGACGCCGTCAAGGTGACCCTCGGCCCGCGCGGGCGCAACGTCGTCCTCGACAAGAAGTTCGGCGCGCCGACCATCACCAACGACGGCGTCACCATCGCCCGCGAGGTCGAGCTCGAGGACCCGTACGAGAACCTCGGCGCCCAGCTGGCCAAGAACGTCGCCACCAAGACCAACGACGTCGCCGGTGACGGCACCACCACCGCGACCGTGCTGGCGCAGGCCCTGGTCAAGGAGGGCATGCGCAACGTCGCCGCCGGTGCCAACCCGATGGGGCTCGGCCGCGGCATGCGCGCCGCCGTCGACGCCGTGTGGGCCGCCCTCGACGAGGTCGCCACCCCGGTCGAGGAGCAGGACGCCATCGCCGGCGTCGCCACCATCTCGGCGCAGGACGCCGAGGTCGGCCGCCTGATCGGCGAGGCGATGGAGAAGGTCGGCAAGGACGGCGTCATCACCGTCGAGGAGAGCAACACCCTCTCCACCGACCTCGACGTCACCGAGGGCGTGCAGTTCGACAAGGGCTACCTCTCGCCCTACTTCGTCACCGACCAGGAGGCGATGGAGGCCGTCCTCGACGACGCCCTCGTGCTGCTGGTGCAGGGCAAGGTCGGCGCGCTGGCCGACCTGCTGCCGCTGCTGGAGAAGGTGCTCGGCAACGGCGCCCGCCCGCTGCTGATCGTCGCCGAGGACGTCGAGGGCGAGGCGCTGTCCACCCTCGTCGTCAACTCGATCCGCAGGACGATCCGCGTCGTCGCGGTGAAGTCGCCCTACTTCGGCGACCGCCGCAAGGCGTTCATGACCGACCTCGCCGTCGTCACCGGCGGTCAGGTGGTCAGCGAGGACGTCGGCCTCAAGCTCGACCAGGTCGGCCTCGAGGTGCTCGGCACCGCCCGCCGCGTGACCGTCACCAAGGACACGACGACGATCGTCGACGGCGGCGGCACGGCCGGCGCGATCTCCGACCGGGTCGCCCAGGTCCGCCGCGAGATCGAGGCCACCGACTCCGACTGGGACCGCGAGAAGCTGCAGGAGCGGCTGGCCAAGCTGGCCGGCGGCATCGGCGTCATCCGGGTCGGCGCGGCCACCGAGGTCGAGCTCAAGGAGCGCAAGCACCGCATCGAGGACGCCATCGCCGCCACCAAGGCCGCGGTCGAGGAGGGCGTCGTCCCCGGTGGCGGCTCGGCACTCGTCCACGCCACCGCCGCGATCGACGCGCTGGACCTCTCCGGTGACGAGCTGACCGGCGCCCGCGCCGTGAAGCGCGCCCTGGAGGCCCCGCTGGCCCGCATCGCCGACAACGCCGGCTTCGAGGGCCGCGTCGTCGTCAGCAGGGTCCGCGACCTCGGCGTGGGCCAGGGCTTCAACGCCGCCACCGGCGAGTACGGCGACCTGGCCGCCCAGGGCGTCATCGACCCGGTCAAGGTCACCAAGGCCGCGCTGGGCAACGCTGCGTCGATCGCCGCGATGGTGCTCACCACCGACTCCGCCGTCGTCGAGGCGCCGGAGGAGGAGGACGAGCACACGGGGGCCGGGCACCACACCCACGGCCACTCGCACGGTCACGGCCACAGCCACTGAGTGATGCGGGCCCCGGGACGACGTCCCGGGGCCCGCACGGCACGAGAGGGCCGGTCCGGCGTCTGCCGGGCCGGCCCTCCCGCCGTCCGCCCCCTGGACGTCGGACGCGCCGACCGGGCACGGTCACGCCGACGACCGACCGGCGGAGGAGGAACGGATGCTCCCGGACGCCCTGCACGACTCCTCGTCAGAGGAGCTCGTCGACCTCGGGTTCTTCGGCCGGCTGGAGGGCGCCTGGCGGCTGCACTGGCGGGGCCTCGAGCCGGACGGCACCTGGTCGACGGCGGTCGGGGAGCTGCACGTCGGGCGCGTGCTCGGCGGCCGCGCGGTGCAGGACGTGTGGATCGTCCCCGGCCGGGGGCAGCCGGGCGCCGGCGTCCCACCGCGGGCGTTCCACGGGACGACGGTCCGCTTCCCCGACCCGCACGCGCCGGGCACGTGGCGCTCGACCTGGATGGAACCCGTCAACGGCCGGGTGCGGCGCTTCGTGGGCCGGCCCACCGGGGACGGCGGGATGGTCCTGCTCGCCGACGAGGAGGACCCGTGGCTGCGCTGGCGGTTCACCGACGTCCGCCCCGACTCCTTCACCTGGTCGGCCGAGACCTCGCACGACCGGGGGAGCACCTGGGTGCACGACGAGCTGATGGCCGCCGAGCGCACGGCCTGAGCCCAGACGACGAGAGGGCCGGTCCAGCGTGACGCTGGACCGGCCCTCTCGTTCGCGAGTGCCGGGTGCGGCCCCCTCTGGGGTCCCGCCGCGAGCCTGCGAGTGGTGGGGAGGAGCGGCCTTCCTCAGACCCCGGCGGCGACGGCGGCGGGCTCCGCGGCGATGAGCCGGGCCCGCTCCTCCTCGCTCATGCCGCCCCAGACGCCGTAGGGCTCACGGACGCTCAGGGCGTGCTTCAGGCAGGCCTCGACGACGGGGCACTTCGCGCACACGGCCTTGGCCGCGGCCTGGCGACGGGCCCGGGCGGGACCGCGTTCGCCGTCGGGGTGGAAGAACAGCGCGGTGCTCTCACCACGGCAGGCGCCGTGCAGCTGCCAGTCCCACACCTCGGCAACGGGCGTCGGGAGACGGCGGATGTCGGCCATGACGGTCCTCCTCGGCTCGGTGCGAGCCGGAGGGGGCGGTCCGGTCGCACGGGAGCCGGTGCCCGAGGGGTCCCGCGGTCAAACACACGGCGATCGGACATTTTCCCGGTCCGCGTCTCCCCCCGCAGGGTGATCACGGGTGTTGTGCCCCGTCACCGCCGGTCATGGTCGTTCCAGGCCGTAGCCGTTCCGGGTCGTGGGGACCCGGGGACCCTCCACGGCCGGGGGAGACGAGGAGCACAGCGTGATCGACGACAGGATGCGCGGCCCGGGCCACGGGGCCACGACCGTCTGGGTGTACGACGAGCGCCGTCGTGTCCGCGACGACGTCGCCGCCCGCCTGGTGGCCCTGCCGTTCGTGGGCCGCGTCGAGGTCGTCGGCGACGCCGCCGCCCTCGTGCAGCGCCTGACCACCCGCCAGCCCGACGTGCTGCTGGTCGGCACGCAGCGCGCGGTGGACACCGGCCTGACCGTCGCCACCCAGGTCATCCGGACCCACCCCACCGTCCCGGTGCTCGTGCTCGGCGCACCCGACGACGCCGAGACGGTCCGCGCCGCGGTCGCCGTCGGGGCCCGCGGGTACCTCCGCTGGGACGCCAGCGCCCTGGAGATGGGCCTCGGCCTGTCCCGCGTGGGCCTGCGCGCCGACGGCCGCCCGCCGCAGCCGGCGCCCGCCCCGGTGCCGCTGAACTCGGTCGGCGCCCCGGTGCCGGCCTGGGCGACGCCGCTCAACGGCGCCGGCCCGCGCGTGGTGAGCACCCCGGTCCGCGAGGCCGCGCCGGCGGTCACGCTGTCGATGCGCGAGATGCAGGTGCTCACCGGGATGAGCCAGGGCAAGAGCAACGCCCAGATCGGCCGGGAGCTCTACCTCTCCGAGGACACCATCAAGACCCACGCCCGCCGGCTGTTCCGCAAGCTCGGCGCCAAGGACCGCGCCGAGGCCGTGGCCACCGGCTTCCGCCGCGGCATGATGAGCTGACCGGGACGGTCCCCCCGGCCGCGGCGGAGCCCCTCCGGCCGTGGTCGACCTCCAGATCGTCGGCGGGGCCGCTCACCACCCGGTGGTGAGCGGCCCCGCCGCCGTCTCCGGACGGAGTACCGACCGGGGCGCGGGCCGGCACGGTCGAGTGCGACGGTCAGCGCCCCGACCGAGGCGCAGGGTGACGGCGTGCAGGTGGTGGGGAGAGGCCCCGGCTCCCCGGGCGCAGCAACGGTCGGGCAACGGTTGACGGTCGCCGGACCGGGCGGGACTCTCCGCGGCATCTCGGCCCTGGGGGACACGGGGGGCTGAACGGGCAGGGAGGCTCTGTCATGGCCGGTCGCCGTCATGACACGTGGAGGAAGTGCGCCGCCGTCCTCCTCCTGGCGCTGGTGCCGTCGGCCGCCGGCGGTCCCGCCGGGGCCGCGGAGGACCCGGTCCACTCCGCCGACGGCGACCTGGTCAGCGGCGTCGAGGGGTCGAAGGCGGCGCTGGTCCGGATCGAGGTCTCCGCGCTGGCCGAGATCGCCCACGTCGACCACACGACCGGCGAGGTCGCGGTGGCGCGGGGGAGGTACACCGTGCCGATCCGGACGGCGACCGGGGTCCTCGTCTCCTCCGAGGGTGTCATCGCGACGGCCGCACCCGTCCTCACCGTCACCGACGACCAGGTCGTCGTCCACGCGGCGAACACGCTGTTCCAGGAGCAGATCGGGACCGCCCTGGTGGGCAACGACGGTGATCCCTCGCGCCCGGCGCAGGCGGTCGACCCCTACTGGGCTCCGCACCTCCAGCACTGCTACGAGCAGCAGGAGCACTGCATCCTGTTCTTCGAACCCCACTTCCAGGTCGTCCCCTACACCCAGGACGGCGTCGGCACGCCGGCGAACCCGGTCTCGACCTCGGGCGGGCCGGCCGACGTCGGGCTGCTGCGGATCAGCGGCGGTGGCGGGACCCCCACGGCGGAGGTCGCGGACCCCGGCCAGGAGGTCGCCGAGCACGGTCTGCTCCTGGGCTTCACCGAACCCCCCGCGCCCGGCGTGCCGGCCGCGGAGGTGGGCGTCCACACCGACGCCGCGACGGGGGCGCTGTCGGTCGAGGGCGACCTGAGCACGACGGAGGCCGCGTTGACCGGGGGGCCGGTGGTCGACCCGGCCACCGGTGCGGTCGTCGGGCTGGCCACCACCGTGGACGGGACGGCGACCCTGGTCCCGGCGCAGGCGCTGCACGACGCGTTCGCGGCGGCCGGCGTGGAGCCCAGCGGCTCGGAGTTCGACGCGGTGTTCCGCCGGGGCGTCGACCACCTCGTCAGCGGACACGGGCAGGGGCCGGCCGCGAGCGCGTTCCAGGAGGCGCTCAGCTACTACGACTCCGCGCTCGCCGCCCGGTACCTCGAGGAGGCGCGGGCGGCCGGCGGGACCGGTGCGGACACCGCCTCCGCGGCGGACGACGACGGGAGCCCGTTCGGCAGCGCGGTCACCTGGGTGGCGCTGGGCGTGCTCGTCCTGCTCGCGCTGCTCGCGGCGGCGCTGTTCCTCCGGCGCCGGCGGGCGCGCGGTGACCGTCCGGGCGCCGCCGTCCCGCCGTCCCCACCCCCGCCCTCCCCGCGCGCGCCGTCCCCACCTCCGCCGGCGCCGACGACCGCCGCCCCGCGGCCGGAACAGGTGCCCGTCCCGGCGTCCACCGGAAGGCCCGCGGCCTGGGGGCAGCTCCCGGCGACCGCCCCCGCCGAGGCACCGGCCGGGGACGACGAGCCGGCCGAGCGGGACGGGGTCCGCGTGCGGGAGGCGCCGGCCGGGGTGGGGGACCCGCAGCCGCCGTCGCGGCGGTCCGTGGCCTTCTGCTCGGACTGTGGCGGGACGGTGCGGGAGAACGCCCGCTTCTGCGCCTGGTGCGGGTCGCCGGTCACCTGAGATGCGCTCCCACCAGCCGTTCCTGGAGCCGGGGACGACGTTCGCCGACTACGAGGTGCTGTCGGTCGTGGGCCGCGGTGGCATGGGCGTCGTCTACCGGGCCCGGGACCTCCGTCTGGAACGGACGGTGGCCCTGAAGCTGCTGGCGCCCGAGTTCACCGCGCACCAGAACTTCCGGACCCGGTTCCTGCGCGAGTCGCGGCTGGCGGCCGCGGTGGACCACCCGAACATCATCCCGATCTACGAGGCGGGGGACGCCGGCGGTCAGCTGTTCATCGCCATGCGCTACGTCCCCGGCGTCGACCTGCGCGCCGAGCTCGACCGGAGGACCCGGCTGCCGCTGCCCGAGGCCCTGCCGGTGCTGCAGCAGCTGGCCGACGCGCTGGACGCCGCGCACGCCGCCGGGCTGGTCCACCGCGACGTCAAGCCGGGCAACGTCCTGCTCGCCGACCCGAACCGCAAGGGCCACCGGCACGCCTACCTCACCGACTTCGGGTTGACCCGTCGCTCGACGTCGATCTCCGGGCTGACGACGACCGGCCACTTCCTCGGCACGCTCGACTACGTCGCCCCCGAGCAGATCCGCGGCGACCCGGTCGACGGGCGCGCGGACGTCTACTCCTTCGCGTGCGTCGCCTACGCCGTGCTCGTGGGGCGGCCTCCGTTCGACGAGGAGGACGACGTCGCGCTGATGTGGGCGCACCTGTCGCGCATGCCCCCACGGGCCGGCGCGCTGCAGCCCGGGCTCACGCCCTCCGTGGACGAGGCGCTGACCGCCGGGATGGCCAAGTCGCGGGAGGAGCGGCCGGAGACCTGCGGGGCGCTGGTGGCCCTCATGGAGGACCGGTCGTCGACGAGGCCGCACCACGGCCCTCCGCCGGCGGAGCCGGGGACGACCGGAGCGCCCCGCCCGGGTCCGCCGCCGCACCGGTCGCCGCCTCCCGCGGGCCCGCCCCCGCCCGCGCGACCGCCGGTGAGTGGTGAGGACGGTCCCCGCCCCGCACCCGCCGTCCCCGGTCGCGGTCGCGGTCGACGGTGGCCGGTCGGCCGGCTGGTGGTGGCGGCGGTGGCCCTGGTGGCGGTCGCCGTGGCGGGCGGGCTGGTCCTGCTCCTCGGTGGCGACCAGGAGCTCACGACGTTCGCCGACCCCGACGTGCCCTACACCCTCGACGTGCCGCAGGACTGGTCCGCGCGCACGCACGAGGCGGGCGACAGCACGGTCACCGTGCTGTCGCCGACGGACCTCACCGCGCTCTTCGCCGACGACCCGGCGGGTGTGCAGGCCGCTGCGGACGCGGTCGCGTCGGATCCCGAGGCCGTCGTCGGGCTGGCGATCTACCACCGGCCGCGGCTGGACGGCGGGACCCCCGGGGACCAGTTGCCGGCGGCACAGGCGCTGCTGCCCGGCCGGGCGGCCGAGCTCCGCCCGGGGGAGAGCGTGACCGTCGGCGACCTCGGGGCGGCCGACCTGCGGGGCACGCTCGGGCTCGAGGGCGACGCCTCGCTGCAGCTGCGGGTGCTGGCCCTGGACTCCTCGCCGCGCCAGCTCCTGGTCTTCTTCGCGCCGCCGTCGGTGTTCGCCGGGCAGACGGAGACCTTCGACCGGGTGGCCGCCTCCCTGGACTCCGGCGGCTGAGGCAGGGCCGGTCGATGACCCGCGGATCCCGGACCCGCGCCGAGTCCACCCTGCGGGTGCGCGCGGGGGACCGCGTGTGGACCTTCGACCGGTCGCTGTCCGTGGTGGCGGGCCGGGACCCCCGGTGCGACGTCCCGCTCGACCACGAGCAGGTCTCCCGGACGCACGTGGGGCTGCGGCACGAGGACCGGGGCTGGGTGCTGCGGGACCTCGGCAGCCGCAACGGCACCTGGGTCGACGGCGCGGAGCTCGCGGCCGGACCGGACGCGGCGGGGACGGTCCTCGCCCCGGGCGCCGAGCACCGCGTCCGGCTCGGGGGCCGCGGCGGTCCGGAGCTGACGGTCCGCGTCGTGACGGCTCCCGACGGGCACGCTGCTGCGGAGCGCGGCCGGACCGTGGTCATCGGCCGCGACCCCGCGTGCGACGTCGTGCTCGCCGACGACCCGCTGGTGTCCCGCCGCCATGCCGCGATCGACGTACCGGCGGGGTCCGGGGCCGCCGTGCTCCGCGACCTGGGCAGCTCCAACGGCACGCACCTCGACGGGGTCCGCCTGCGCGGGCCCGCCGTCCTGACGGCGGGCGACGGCATCGGCGTCGGCGGGACGACGCTGACGTGGGACGGCCGCGCCGCGACCGTCCCCGGTCGTCCCGGCGCCGCCCTCAGCGCCCGGCACCTCGGTGTGACGACGCGGAGCGGCCGGCGCCTGCTGGACGACGTCTCGCTGACCGTCCGGGCCGGCCAGCTGGTCGCGGTCATCGGCCCCTCCGGTGCGGGCAAGTCGACGCTGCTCGGGGCGCTGACCGGCCTCCGGCCGGCCGGCGAGGGCCGGGTGACCTGGGACGGACGCGACCTGTCCGAGGAGTACGACCACCTGCGCCACCTGATCGGCCTGGTGCCCCAGGAGGACGTCCTGCACCGCCAGCTCACGGTCCGCCGCGCCCTCGACCTCGCCGCCCGCCTCCGGCTGCCCCCCGACACCACCGCCGCCGAGCGCGACCAGCGGGTGCGCCGGGTCCTCGAGGAGGTACGGCTGTCGGCGCAGGTCGACCAGCGGATCGACTCGCTCTCGGGTGGCCAGCGCAAGCGGACGTCCATCGCGCTCGAACTGCTCACCGCCCCCCAGCTGCTCTTCCTCGACGAGCCGACGTCGGGCCTGGACGCCGGGCTGGACCGGCAGGTGATGGACGGGCTGCGGGACCTGGCCGACGCGGGCCGCGTGGTGGTGGTGGTGACGCACAGCGTGCTGGCCCTCGACCGGTGCGACCGCGTGCTGCTGCTCGCGCCGGGTGGACGGGTGGCGTTCTTCGGCCCACCCGAGCGGCTGCTGCCCTTCTTCGGGGTGCCCGACCACCCGGCGGTGTTCGCGGCGCTGGAGGACCCCGGCTGGGTGAGCCGGTTCGCCGAGTCGTCGGTCCGCCGGGCCTACGTCGAGCCGACGTCGTCGGGCCGGGCACCGGCTCCCGCCCGGCGGGCTCCGACGCCGCCGCGGCCGGCGCCGGTGCGGCAGCTGGGCACCCTGGTCCGGCGCAACCTCGCCGTCGTCGCCGCCGACCGGCTCTTCCTGGCCCTGCTGGTCGGGATGCCGCTCGTCCTCGGGGTCATGGCCCACGCCTTCCCCGGGGACGCCGGGCTGTCGACGGCCGCGGCGGAGGGAGACCCCGCCGAGGCGCGGCAACGGATCATCGTGCTGGTCGTGGGGGCGGCGCTGATGGGCGCCGCCCTGGGGGTCCGGGAGTTCGTCGGGGAGCGGCCGATCTACCGGCGCGAGCACGCGGTGGGCCTCTCGCCGGCTGCCTACCTCGCCGCCAAGGTCGTGGTCGTGGGCGGCGCGGTCGCCGTCCAGTGCGTGCTCTTCACCCTGATCGCGCTGGCCGGTCTCCCCGGCCCCGACGACCCGCGGCTGGTGCCGTGGGGCCGGTGCGAGATCGCGGTGGCGGCCGCCGCCGTGGGGGTGACGATGAGCATCGCCGCGCTGGCCGTCTCGGCGCTGGCCCGTTCCACGGAGCAGACGATGCCGGCCCTGGTCGCCCTGGTCATGGGCCAGTTGGTGTTCTGCGGTGGGCTGTTCCCGCTGGCCGGCCGGACGGGGCTGGAGCAGTTCTCGCTGGTGCTCCCCGCGCGCGCGGGCTACGCCGCGATGGCCTCGACGGCCGAGCTGCAGCCGCGGTCCGGTCCGCAGCCGGATCCGCTGTTCACCCCGACGACGGGGCGGTGGGCGCTCGACCTCGGCCTGCTCGGCGTGCAGTCGGTGGTCCTGCTCGCGCTGACGGCGTGGGCACTGGCGCGGTCGGTGTCGCGTTCAGGGGTCCGCTGAGCTCTCCCCGCCCGGCCTCCCGGGAGGTCACAGGTCGCGCTCGCGGACGACTCCGCTCTGGAGTGCGCGCTCGACCAGGCGCAGCCGCTTCTGGTTGTGCGGCAGGTCCTCGACGTCGAACTTGGCGAACAGGGCGCGGAGGTGGGTCTTCACCGCGTCCTGGCTGAGGACGAGCTCGGCCGCGATCTGCTGGTTGGGCGTGGGCACCGCGTAGGCGCCGCCGTGCTTGAACGGCCGGCAGAGCGCGACGAGGACCCCCCGCTGCGACTCCGTCAACGAGCCCAGCGTCGGCACGTCGGCGGCCACCCGCGTCGACTCGTCCCGCCGGGGCACGTACTCGCGGTAGGCGAGCAGGGTGCCGCCGACCCGCACGGCGTCGCCGGCGTGCAGCCGCCGCCGGCCGGCGATGCGGGTCCCGTTCACGTAGGTCCCGTTCCGCGACAGCCCGTCGTCGGTGATGGTCCAGGCGCCGCCGATCCACTCGAGGGTGGCGTGCAGGCGGGAGACCTCCGCGTCCCAGGTGAGGGCGAGGTCGTTCTCCGGCGACCGGCCCACCGTCACCCGCGGGGCCGCGCCGGTGAGGAGGAACTCGGCGGACTCCCCGTTCGCGTCGGTGTAGCGGAGCAACGGGCAGCTCACCGTGCCGCCGGACACCCGCACATGGTCCTGCCCGTCCCTCCCCGCGGCAACGGTGTCGCGCACGGCCGCCGGGGGTGCGGAGGGTGGGTGGACACCCACCCCAGGGGTCCTGGAGGGGCCGTCGCGGGCGCTCGACGCTGATCTGCGTCAGGGGCACCCGCCCCACCCCGCTGAAGGGAGACCTCCGATGACCCCCACCGCCCGGCCGCTGCCCCGCTCCGCGGCCCGCACGCACCACACCGCCGTCCGGACGTCCCCGGCCCGGCGCACCCTCACCTCCGTGGTCGTCGGGACGGCGGCCGGTCTGACCCTGCTGGTCGCCGCACCGGCCACCGCCTCCGCCGCACCGGCGACGCCGGGGACGGCGCCGGCCGAGGCCGGGCCGGGGGACGCCGAGAAGTCCCTCGTCTACGTCGGCATCGACTGGACCGGGTACGTGGAGTACCCGACGGATGACGGCGGCTGGACCTGGTCGGACCCCGTCGCGGTGTACAGCGGCTGCACCGGCTGGTTCGCCAGCGACGAGGGGCACATCGTGACCGCCGGCCACTGCCTGGACCCGGCGGAGATCGAGGGTGCCGTCCTGCGCGAGTTCCTGGCGCAGAACGACGCCCTCCACCTGGAGGAGGAGGCCCAGACCTGGCGGGTCGAGGGCTACGAGGAGGGCGCCCCTCCCGACCGGACCGACGTCTGGGTGGTCCAGCCGTCGGCGGTCGAGGGCGCGGTGATCGAGGACCCGCTGACCGTCCAGGTGATCGAGCACCAGCCGTTCGAGGACGGCGACCTGGCCCTGCTCAAGGCCAACGGCCTCCAGGAGCCGACCCCGCCGCTGCCCATCGCGACCGACGCCCCACAGATCGGTGACCCGCTCACCGCCATCGGTTACCCGGACTCGGTCGCCAGCGTCTCGGACGTCCACCGGCTCCGGGCGTCGTTCAAGACCGGCACGGTCAGCTCCGTGCAGGTGAGCGAGAGCGGTGTCTCGAACACCGAGATCAACGCCGAGGTCTCCGCCGGCATGTCCGGCGGCCCCACCATCGACGCCGACGGCCGCGTCCTCGGGGTCAACAGCTTCGGCATCCTGGGGGAGGAGCAGAGCTTCAACTTCATCACCGACGGTGCGGCGCTGCGCGGCTTCCTCGAGCGGCAGGGCGTCGAGCCGCAGACCGGCACCGGCGGCCCGGAGACCGTGCCCGCCGGGGAGGCCCGGCCGGTCGACCCGACCGCGGCCCCGGTGTCCGCCAGTTCCGGCACGCCCGGCTGGGCGTACGGCGCCGGAGGGGCGGTCCTCCTGCTCGCGCTGGTCGCCGGAGGAGCGTTCGTCACGACCCGCGGTCGGGGACGGCGGACGGCGCCGGCGCCCGCCTCCGCCGGTCCGGTGCCCCCCGCCCCCGTGGCCACCCCCGCGGCGCCGGCCCCGCCGGCCCGGTCCGCCGGGGCGGAACGGACCCGGCTGATCGAGCGGACCGCCCCCCGGCCTCCGGTCGCGACGGCCTGCCGGCACGAGCGCAACGCCACCGGCGCCCGGTTCTGCGGCGACTGCGGGAGCCCGCTCACCCGGTGACGTGCCGGCAGTGGGGGACGCCGTGGCGACCCTCCGGGACGGGACGAGAACGCGCCGAGGGCCCTCTCCGACGATCGGAGAGGGCCCTCGGCGCGTTCTCGGCTACTCGTCGCGGGCGTGCCGGCCCGTGCGGCCGGAGCCGGGCTCCTCGCGCTCGGCCATCGCGGCCACCCCGTCGGCGTAGCCGCTGGCGTAGTCCCAGCTGACGTAGTCGTCGGGATCGGGGTCGAACGGCGGCTCGTGCCGGCCGGTCTGCCCCTCCTCGAGCAACTGGCGCAGGTTGGCCTGCATCAGCGCCCAGTCGACGTGGTGCTCCTCGTCGCAGTCCGGGCAGTCGACGACGATGCCCTTGATGCCCGTGGGCTCGAGCAGGGTGCGGAACACCTCGAGCTCGGCCAGGTCGTCGAGGACGCCGGCCCGTTCCTCCATCGACAGCGGTGGCGGGTCCGACGGCGAATCGAAGTCGGGCCCCGGGGCGTCGTCGAAGGGACTCACGGGTGCCTCCTCCCTCGTGCTGGCGGCGCGGGCGTCCCGGCCCGGACGCGCGGGCTCGCCCGTCCGGGGGACCACGGTAGCCGCCCGCGCCGACGGTTCCCACGCCTGCGCCCGGCGGCGTCCCGGGCGCCGGAGCGCCCGGCCTACGATCGTGGGCGGTTCCCGCGCGCCCGGCCGGGGGCGAAGCCGACGGAGAGGGTGGCGGCACCATGCAGCCCGACGACCACGCACCTGACGGGCACCGCCCCGAGCTGCCGGCGAAGTTCGCCCCGCTCGGCCTGACCTACGACGACGTCCTGCTCATCCCCGGCGAGTCCGACGTCGTCCCCGCCGAGGTCGACACCAGCAGCCGCCTCACCCGGGGCGTCCGGCTGGCGGTGCCGCTGGTCTCCAGCGCGATGGACACCGTCACCGAGGCCCGCATGGCGATCGCCATGGCGCGGGTCGGCGGCGTGGGCGTGCTGCACCGCAACCTCGCCGCCGAGGAGCAGGCCGGCCAGGTCGACCTGGTCAAGCGCTCCGAGGCCGGCATGGTCACCAACCCGGTCACCTGCTCGCCGGACAACACCCTCGCCGAGGTCGACGCCCTGTCGGCCCGCTACCGCATCTCCGGTGCGCCCGTCGTCGACGACGAGGGCGTGCTGGTCGGCATCGTCACCAACCGCGACATGCGCTTCGAGACCGACCAGAACCGGCTCGTGCGCGACGTCATGACGAAGATGCCGCTGGTCACCGCCCCGGTCGGCGTCGACCCCGACACCGCGCTGCGGCTGCTGTCCCAGCACAAGATCGAGAAGCTGCCGATCGTCGACGACTCCGGCCGGCTGCGCGGCCTGATCACCGTCAAGGACTTCGTCAAGCGCGACCAGTACCCGAACGCCACCAAGGACGCCGACGGCCGGCTCGTCGTCGCCGCGGCGGTGGGCGTGGGCGAGGACGCCTACGAGCGGGCCGGCCTGCTGGTCGACGCCGGGGTCGACGTGGTCGTCGTCGACACCGCGCACGGCCACCAGCGCGCCGTCCTCGACATGGTCGCCCGGGTCCGGAAGGACTTCGGCGGCGACGGCGGCGTGCAGGTGGTCGGCGGGAACGTCGCCACCCGCGCCGGCGCACAGGCGCTGGTCGACGCCGGCGCGGACGCGGTCAAGGTCGGCGTCGGCCCGGGCTCGATCTGCACCACCCGCGTGGTCGCCGGTGTCGGCGTCCCGCAGATCACCGCCATCTACGAGGCGAGCCTCGCGTGCAAGCCGGCCGGCGTCCCGGTCATCGCCGACGGCGGCCTGCAGTACTCCGGCGACATCGCCAAGGCGCTGGTCGCCGGCGCCGACACGGTCATGATCGGCGGGCTGTTCGCCGGGGTCGAGGAGGCCCCGGGCGAGCTGGTGTTCATGAACGGCAAGCAGTTCAAGACCTACCGCGGCATGGGGTCGCTCGGCGCCATGCAGAAGCGCGGCAACCAGTCCTACAGCCGCGACCGCTACTTCGCCGACGACGTCCTCTCCGACGACAAGCTCGTCCCCGAGGGCATCGAGGGCCAGGTGCCCTACCGCGGCCTGCTGGCCACCGTGGCGCACCAGCTCGTCGGCGGCCTGCGCGCGTCGATGGGCTACGCCGGCGCGGGCACCGTCGCCGACCTGCAGGACCGCGGGCAGCTGACCCGCATCACCTCGGCCGGTCTCGTGGAGAGCCACCCCCACGACATCCAGATGACCGTCGAGGCGCCGAACTACCGGGGGCGGTGACGATGCCCGCCCGCGACACCGTCGAGATCGGCCTCAACCGCTTCGCCCGCCGCGGCTACGACCTGGACGAGGTCTCGATCGTCCCGTCCCGCCGCACCCGCGACGTCGACGACGTCTCCACGGCCTGGCAGATCGACGCCTTCCGGTTCGACATCCCGCTGGTCACCAGCCCCAGCGACGCCGTCGTCAGCCCGGCGACGGCGATCGCCGTCGGCCGGAACGGCGGCCTCGGCGTGCTCAACGCCGAGGGGTTGTGGACCCGGTACGACGACCCGCTGCCGGTCTACCGGCAGCTGCGCGACGCCGCCGCCGAGGCGCCGCCGCCGGTGTCGATCCTGCAGCAGGTCTACGCCGAGCCGGTCAAGCCGGACCTGATCACCGCCCGCATCAAGGAGATGCGCGACGCCGGCGTGACGACGGCGGTGCGCGTCTCGCCGCAGCACACCGAGCAGCTCGCGCCCGCGGTGCTCGCCGCCGGGGTCGACCTGCTGGTCATCCAGGGCACGATCGTCTCCGCCGAGCACGTGACCACCCAGGGCGCGGCGCTGAACCTCAAGTCGTTCATCGCCGACCTCGACGTGCCGGTGATCGTCGGCGGTGCGGCGAACTACACGACGGCGCTGCACCTCATGCGCACCGGCGCGGCGGGGGTGATCGTCGGCGTCGGCGCCGACAGCTTCTCCACCGGCGACGCCGTGATGGGCATCCGGGTGCCGCTGGCCAGCGCGATCGCCGACGCCGCGGCCGCCCGCCGCGACTACCTCGACGAGACCGGCGGCCGGTACGTGCACGTCATCGCCAACGGCCGGATCGAGACCAGCGGCGCGATCGCGCGGGCGCTGGCCTGCGGCGCCGACGCCGTCCAGGTCGGCGAGCCGCTGCGCGCGGCGAAGGAGGCCCCCGGTGGCGGGGTCTGGTGGGACTCGGTGGCCGCCCACCCGCGGCTGCCCCGCGGCGGCACCTCGGCGCCGGTCCCGGCGGCCGGCTCGCTCGAGCAGCTGCTGCTCGGGCCGGCCGAGACCGCCGACGGTCGCACCAACCTGTTCGGCGCGCTGCGCCGCACGATGGCCAAGACCGGCTACCGCGACCTCAAGGAGTTCCAGCGCGTGGACCTGGTGATCGGCGGTCGACCCGACTGATGGACTTCCCCACCGTCCTGGTCGTCGACTTCGGCGCGCAGTACGCCCAGCTCATCGCCCGGCGCATCCGCGAGGCCGGCGTCTACTCCGAGATCGTCCCGTCCTCGGTGCCCGCGGCGGAGATCCTCGCGCGGGAGCCGGCGGCGGTGGTGCTGTCCGGCGGTCCCTCCAGCGTCTACGCGCAGGACGCGCCGCAGGTCGACCCGGCGCTGTTCGGGGGCGGCGTGCCCGCCTTCGGGATCTGCTACGGCTTCCAGGCGATGGCGCAGACGCTCGGCGGCACGGTCGCGCACACCGGCGACCGCGAGTACGGCGGCACCCCGCTGACGGTCACCACGCAGGGCCGGCTGTTCGGCGACCTGCCGGTGGAGCAGTCGGTGTGGATGAGCCACGGCGACGCCGTCAGCGTCCCGCCGCCCGGGTTCACCGTCACCGCCACGTCCACCGGCGCGCCGGTGGCGGCGTTCGAGGACGTCGACCGGCGGCTGGCCGGGGTGCAGTTCCACCCCGAGGTGCGGCACACCGCGCACGGGCAGACGGTGCTCGAGCACTTCCTGTTCGACATCGCCGGGCTCGAGCGCAGCTGGACGATGAGCAACGTCGTCGACGAGCAGGTCGCCGCCATCCGCAAGCAGATCGGTGACCGGCGGGCGCTGTGCGCGCTGTCGGGTGGCGTCGACTCCGCCGTGGCCGCCGCGCTCGTGCAGCGGGCCATCGGCGACCGGCTCACCTGCGTGTACGTCGACCACGGGCTCATGCGGCAGGGCGAGACCGAGCAGATCGAGCGCGACTTCGCCGAGGTCACCGGCGCCGACCTGCGGGTGGTCGACGCGAGCGAGCAGTTCCTCTCCGCGCTGGCCGGGGTCAGCGACCCGGAGCAGAAGCGGAAGATCATCGGCCGCGAGTTCATCCGGGTGTTCGAGCAGGCGGCCACCGACGTCGTCGCCGACGCGCAGGCGCACGGCGAGACCGTCGACTTCCTCGTGCAGGGCACGCTCTACCCCGACGTCGTGGAGTCCGGCGGCGGCACCGGCACGGCCAACATCAAGAGCCACCACAACGTCGGCGGGCTGCCCGAGGACCTGCAGTTCACCCTCGTCGAGCCGCTGCGCACGCTGTTCAAGGACGAGGTGCGCGAGGTGGGCCGGCAGCTCGGCCTGCCCGACCGGCTCGTGCAGCGCCAGCCGTTCCCCGGCCCGGGGTTGGGCATCCGCATCGTCGGCGAGGTGACCCGCGACCGGCTCGACGTCCTGCGGCGGGCCGACGCGATCGCCCGCGAGGAGCTCGGCGCGGCGAAGCTCGACTCCGAGATCTGGCAGTGCCCGGTGGTGCTGCTGGCCGACGTCCGCTCGGTCGGCGTCCAGGGCGACGGGCGCACCTACGGCCACCCGGTGGTGCTGCGGCCGGTGTCCAGCGAGGACGCCATGACCGCCGACTGGACCCGGCTGCCCTACGACGTGCTCGCCCGGATCTCCACCCGCATCACCAACGAGGTGCCCGAGGTCAACCGCGTCGTCCTCGACGTGACGAGCAAGCCGCCGGGCACCATCGAGTGGGAATGAGGGTCACCTGACGGAGTGCGCGTCGGGTGGGGGAGTGCCGTAGACGGCGGGGTCCCGCTCGGGTGCGGGCTCGGTGGTCAGGGCGGCGGCCTCGATGCGGTCCCAGCGGAACCAGCGCGGCGCGTCCCGCTCCCGGCACCAGCCCACGAGGTACCAGCGGTCCCCGGTGCGGGCCAGCAGGTGCGGCTCCACCCGCCGCCGGGACGCCGCCCCCGCCCGGTCCCGGTAGGTGATCGCCACGACGCGGCGCCGGGCCAGCGCCTGCTCGACCACCGGCGCCGGGTCCGGGCGCCGGGTGGGCCGGGCCCGCACCCACACCCGCCCGCCGAGCCGCTCCACCTCCGCCCGGGCCTGCGGGCCGAGGACGTCGAGCACCTTCTCCAGCGCCGCGCGGCCGTCGGCGGCGAACGGCGCGTCCGCCGCGCCGGCCAGGGCGACGGCGACCGCGACCGCCTGCGCCGGGGTCAGGTTCACCGGCGGCAGCGTGGCCGCGGCGTCGAGCACGTAGCCGCCGCCCGGGCCCGAGGTCGCCCAGATCGGGACACCGGCCTGCTGGAGCGCGCTGACGTCCCGCTTGACCGTGCGGGTGGACACCTCCAGCCACGCCGCCAGCCGCTGCGCCGTCCGCCCACGCGACCCGGCGCGACGCAGCTCCTCGGTGAGCGCGTGCAGCCGGTCGGTGCGGTTCACGGCGCGGATCGTCGCAGGAGACGGTGACAGGACGGTGTCACCGGACCTCCGCCACCGTGGGTCCATGACGACCATCGCGCTCTTCCACTCCGTCCTCGGCGTCCGGCCGGGGATCACCGATGCCGCGGACCGGCTGAGAGCGGCCGGTCACGAGGTCCGCGTCGTCGACCAGTACGACGGGCGGGTCTTCGACGGCTACGCCGAGGCGGGGGCGTTCGTGGACGAGGTGGGCTTCCCGGCACTCATGGCCCGCGCGGTCGACGCCGTCCGGGACCTGCCCGACGGCTTCGTGGCCGCCGGCTTCTCCAACGGCGCGGGGATGGCCGAGCACGTGGCCACGCAGCGCCGGTGCAGCGGCGTCCTGCTGGTCTCCGGTGCGCTGCCGGTGGCGGTCCTCGGGGTGCCGGGCTGGCCGGCCGGGCTGCCCGCGCAGCTGCACCGGACCACGGACGACCCGAAGCGCTCCGCGGAGTGGGACGAGGCGTTCGCCGCCGACGTGGCCGCGGCGGGCGCGGTGCTCGAGGTCTTCCGCTATCCCGGGGAGGGGCACCTGTTCACCGACCCGTCCCTGCCCGCGGAGTACGACGCGGAGGCCACCGGGCTGTTCTGGACCCGGGCGCTCGCGTTCGTCGACCGGGTCGCCGGCTGACACGGCGAGGGCCCGGGGAGCTGCTCGCTCCCCGGGCCCTCGCACCGGCCGCCCCGTGTCGTCAGCCGCGCCTGCGGCGCGCCCTCCGCAGCTCGCTCACCATCAGCGCGACACCCACGCCGACCAGCAGCAGCCACAGGAGCCCGCCGTCGGCGAGGAAGCCCAGCGGCACGGTCACCCCGGCGAGGAAGACCAGCGCCAGGACGACGAACGCGACGCCCGGGACCAGCGCGACCAGGTCCACCCGCCGCTTCGGGGCGGGGGCCTCGACCGGGAGGGCGCTGGTGTGCTGCCAGTCGGCGGCCAGCGCGCGCTCCTGCCAGCCGGTGGGGGTGGTGGGGAACTCGCTGTAGTCAGGCACGGGACACCTCCAGGTCGCCGACCCCGTGGTCGATGGTCAGGACGAACTCGGGCCGGCTGTCGCCGCCCGCTGCGCGGAAGTAGCCGTCCTCGCCGTCCTGGCCGAACAGCTCCGCGTTGCCGATGCCGTTCCGGACGTCGACCCGCACGTCGGCGTCGTCGGGGACGGTGACGTCGAGGTCGCCGACGCCGTGGTCGATGCGCACCTCGACCGGCTCGTCGATGTCGTCGACGTCGATCCGGGAGAGGTCGACGTCCATGTCGCCGGCGCCCAGGCGGTAGACGGGGCGCACGTCCTCGACGGTCGCCGGGAGGTAGTCGCGGTCGCCCACGCCGCCGCCGGGTCCGAAGCGGTCGTCGGCGTCCCAGGCGGGGACGGACGAGGTGAACAGCAGCGCCAGGGTGAGCACCGAGCCCAGCGCGATCAGCCCGCCGCGCGGTGTGCGGCCGCGGGTCAGCGCCGAGACGACCAGCCCCAGGCCGACGACGAGCAGCGCGCCGGCGAGGAACCCGCGGGGGCCGAGGTCGAGGTCGGTGTAGCGGGTCACCAGGACCATCAGGCCGACGACGATGAGCAGCCCCGCGATCGTCATCCCGGCGACGGGGGAGCGGGGCGCCGGCGGCTCGGCGGGCGTGCCGTCGGCGGCCCGGCGCGGGCCGCGCGGCATGAGCAGCCAGAGCAGCCCGTAGACGACGACGCCGGTGCCCCCGGCGAGGGTGAGGGCGACGAAGCCGACCCGCCACAGCAGCGCGTCGACGCCGCTGTACTCGGCGAGGCCGCCCGCGACGCCGCCGAGCACCTTGTCGGTGCGGCTGCGCCGGAGCGTGGGGCGTGGTGCGGGCGGGGGGTCGAAGGGTGGGGCGGGAGGAGGGGAGGCGGCGGTCATGGCACAGAGCGTGCCGAGCGGGCGCCCGCCGCGGCATCGGGGAAGGCCCCCATCCGACCCTGGTCCTGCTCGTCCGGGGGTTTCCCGGTACCGGGGGAGGTGCGCGCGGTGCGACGATCGGTGCCGTGACGAGGACGGCGCCCAGCACGGGCGGGCCGCCGGCCGGCGCCCCGCCGGCCGGGCCCGTCGGCGTGCCCACCGAGACCCCGCTGCCCACCGGGACCCTGCTGCCCACCGGGACCCTGCTGCCCACCGGGACCCCGCCGGTTCCCGCGGGCGCGACCGCCGTGGCGACCCGCCCGGCCGACACCCGCCCGCCGCTCGTGCGCCCGCGGCAGGGCCGGATGCTCGCCGGCGTCGCGGCGGGGACGGCGGCGCACCTGCGCACCGACCCGCTGGTCGTCCGCGCGGCGTTCGTCGCGCTGGCCGTGACGGGCATCGGCGTCATCGCCTATGCGCTGCTGTGGTTCTTCGTGCCGCTGGGCGAGGTCGCCCCCGACGCGGCGGCCCGGCCCAGCCGGCGGCAGACCGTCGGCCTGGTCTTCTTCGGCCTCGGCGCGATGGTGCTGGTCACCAACCTGGCGACGTGGGGGAACAACGACCTCATCGCCCCGCTGCTGCTGGTCGGCGGCGGGCTCGCCGTCATCTGGCGGCAGCTGGACACCGACCGCACGCTGACCCGGCCCGGCGTCCGCTGGGTGCTCGCCGGCGGCGCGACGCTCGCCGCCATCGGCCTGGTCCTGCTGCTCGCGACGACGGGTCAGCTGGCCGCGGCGCGCAACGGCTTCGTCGCCACCCTGGTCATCATGGTGGGCGTCGTGCTGGCCACCGCGCCGTTCTGGCGGCGGCTGCTGGACTCGCGCGAGTCCGAGCGCACCGCCCGCATCCGCTCCGAGGAGCGGGCCGCCGTCGCCGCGCACCTGCACGACTCGGTGCTGCAGACCCTCGCGCTCATCCAGCGCAACTCCGCCGACCAGCAGGCCGTCGCGCGGCTGGCCCGCAGCCAGGAGCGGGAGCTGCGCAGCTGGCTCTACGAGCCGGCGTCGTCCGTCGGCGGCGGTACCTGGGCGGCACTGGTCTCGGAGATGGTCGCCGAGGTGGAGGGCGACCACGCGCTCACCGTGGACCCGGTCGTCGTCGGCGACGCCCCCGTCGACGACGCGCTCGCGGCGCTGGGCGCGGCCACCCGCGAGGCGCTGCTCAACGCCGCCAAGCACGCCGGCGTGACCTCGGCCGACCTCTACACCGAGGTGGGCGCGCAGTCGGTGTCGGTGTTCGTCCGCGACCGCGGCGCCGGCTTCGACCCGTCCGCCGTCCCGGCCGACCGCCGCGGGCTGCGCGACTCGGTGTCCGGCCGGCTCACCCGCCTGGGCGGGACGGCGACGGTGCGCTCGGCGCCGGGCGAGGGCACCGAGGTCGAGCTCGTGCTGCCCCGCGAGGCCGCCGCGTGAGCGTCCCCCGCGTCTTCGTCGTCGACGACCACGCCATGGTCCGCGCGGGCGTGCGTGCCGAGCTCGGCGGCGCCGTCACCGTGGTCGGCGAGGCGGCCGACGTCGACTCCGCCGTCGCCGGCATCCGGGCCACCGTCCCCGACGTCGTGCTGCTCGACGTCCACATGCCCGGTGGCGGGGGCCGGTCCGTGCTCGAGACGCTGCGCGCCGAGCTGCCCGACGTGCGCTGGCTGGCGCTGTCGGTGTCCGACGCCGCCGAGGACGTCATCGCGGTCATCCGCGCCGGCGCCCGCGGCTACGTCACCAAGACCATCTCCGGGCCCGAGCTGGTGTCGGCGGTGCAGCGGGTGGCCGACGGCGACGTCGTCTTCAGCCCCCGGCTGGCCGGCTTCGTGCTCGACGCCTTCGCCGCGAGCGCACCGTCGGCCGCGCCCGCCGAGGACCCGGCGACCGACCCCGGCCTGGACCTGCTCAGCGCCCGCGAGCGCGAGGTCATGCAGCTGCTGGCGCGCGGCTACACCTACCGGGAGATCGGCTCGCGGCTGTTCATCTCGGTGAAGACCGTGGAGTCCCACGCGTCGAACGTGCTGCGCAAGCTGCAGCTGTCCAACCGCAACGAGCTGACCCGCTGGGCGGCGACCAATCGCCTGCTCTGACCGCCTCCCGCGTGCGGAAGGCGGAACGGATCACGCCGTGTGGACGACGTGGAAGGCCTCGGCGAGGCGGCCGTCGGGCAGGCCGAAGCGGCGGGCGGTCTGCGCCATCCAGCCCGTGACGAAGGACTCCAGGTCGTCGAGGTGGCTGACCTGCGTCACGTGGCTCTTCAGCGCGGCGAACTTGAGCTCGACGACGTCGGTCACGTCGACGGCGTGGTCGGCCCGCGGGCTGGCGCCCAGCCACACCTCCTCCACCGTCCACGCCGACAGGCCCTCGTCGGCCAGCAGCTCCGGGAAGGCGAACGGGTTGCGGGCGTCGGGGTAGACCGCGCGCAGCGTCGACTCGCCCACGGTCATGTGGTCGGGGTGGCTGGCGCCGACCCGCTCGTACCAGCGCTCCGGGGAGCTGGTGAGCACCCGCTGCGGGCGCACCTGCCGGATGACCCGGCTGATGTCCCGGCGCAGGTCGAGGGTCAGCTCCAGCCGGCCGTCCGGGTAGCCGAGGAAGCGCACGTCGGTGACCCCGACGGCGGCGGCCGCGGCGCGCTGCTCCTCCCGCCGCAGCGGGCCCATCCGGTCGCGCGGGGTCTCGTCGAAGCCGCCCGCGTCGCCGTCGGTGACGATGCAGTAGACGACCTCGGTGCCCGCCGCGGTCCAGGTCGCCACGGTGCCCGCGCTGCCGAAGTCGACGTCGTCGGGGTGGGCGAGCACGCACAGGACGCGCTCGACGTGCTCGGCGGGCCTGCGGGGCGGGACGGCGGTCACCGACGGAGCCTATGCAGGGGGTGCGCCCGCCCGCAGACCCGCCAGCTTGTCCGGGTTGAGCACCACGAGGACCTGCTGGACCAGGCCGTCGGTGACCACCAGGGAGACCGCGACGAGGGGCTCCCCGTCGGTCCACGCCGCCACCCCGGGCCGGCCGTTGACCTCGGTCAGCACCATCCGCAGCCCCGGCGCCGACACCCCTCCGGGGATGACGGCGGCGAGGAAACGGGCCACCTTCTCCGCGCCGGTGATCGGCCGCAGCGCCGCCTTCGCCCGGCCGCCGGCGTCGGTCAGCAGCACCGCGCCCGGGGCGAGCGCGGCCAGCAGCGCGTCGACGTCGCCGCCCACGCACGCGGCCAGGAACCGCTCGGTGACCTCGCGGTGGGCCGCCCGGTCGGCGTCGAACCGCGGACGGCGGGCGGCCACGTGCTCCCGCGCGCGGTGCCCGATCTGCCGGACCGCCGCCTCCGAGCGGCCGAGGGCGGCGGCCACCTCCGCGGCCGGCAGCCCGAACACCTCCCGCAGGACGAACACCGCCCGCTCGGCGGGGGACAGGGTCTCCAGGACGACGAGCAGCGCCAACGACACCTCCTCGCCGAGCACCGCCTCGTCGGCCGGGTCGCCGGACCCGTCGGTGAGCAGCGGCTCGGGCAGCCAGGGGCCGACGTAGGTCTCCCGGCGCGCGCGGGCGGAGTCCAGCCGGTCCAGCGCCAGCCGGGTGGTGACCCGGACCAGGTAGGCGCGCGGGTCGGCGACGTCGCCGCGGTCGGCGGCCGACCAGCGCAGCCAGGCGTCCTGGACGACGTCCTCGGCATCGGCGACGCTGCCGAGCATCTGGTAGGCGACGGTGAACAGCAGCCGCCGGTGCGCGTCGAACGCCGGCAGCGGGCCGGTCACGCGCGGGCCGGTCACGCGCGGGCCGGGAGCTCGCAGCGGTCCCGGAAGCCCTGGCTGGTCAGGCCCAGGGCGCTGTTGGCCCGCGCCCGGCTGTTCTCCACGGCGACCATCATCGTGAGCTCGACCAAGGCGGCGTCGTCGAGGTCGCGCCGCAGGGCGGCGACCATCTCGTCGGTGACGCCCGTCGGCGTGGTGCTCATGGCCTCGGCGTACTCGACGACGCGCCGCTCGAGGCCGGTGAGCGCGTCGCTGTCCCGCCAGGCGGGGACGGCGCGCAGCTTGGCCGGGTCCACGCCCTCGTGCGCGGTCCCGATCCAGTAGCCGAAGTCGACGCACCACGAGCAGCCGACGGTCACCGCCGCCGACATGACCGCGAGCGACTTGAGCGTCGGGTCGAGCCGGTCCCACTTGGCGAGGGACTGCTCGTGGCGCAGGTGGGTGAACAGCAGGCGGGGGTGGTGGCCGAACGCCGCGGCGGGTTCGAGCGTCGCGCCGAACCGGCGGCGGGAGTACCGGTCCACGATGCGCGTGAGCAGCGTGCGCGGCGGGTCGAGCGGGATGCGGGCGGTGCGGGTCCCGGTCACGGCGGCGTCCTCTCGGGTGGGGTGTCCTCTCGGGTGGGGTGTCCTCATGGAGACGACGCAGCCGCCCGCGGTGTGACACGCGGTCCGGGGTTCCACGGGGGACGCGGGCAGGCGGATCCTGACGGTCACCAGGAGGCGTACGACGGGCTGCGCCGGCCCGTCGGGGGAGGAGCAGAGGTGGACCCTGCACTGTCCCGGGCGATGGACCGGGTCGCGGAGGGCCTCGCCGCCATGGGCGCCGGCAACCCCGGTCCCTACGCGGCCTGCTGGGCGGACTCGCCCGACGTCACGCTGTTCGGCGCGTGGGGGCCGATCGAGAAGGGCCACCACGCCGTCACGAAGACCTTCGACTGGGTGGGTGGCCGCTTCAGCGACGGCCGGCTCGTCCCGCGCTACGACGTGGTCGAGGTCAGCGGGGACCTCGCCTACACGGTCGGCTTCGAGCAGGGCACCGTCCGCGTCGACGGCGGGGAGCCGCGGGACATGACGATCCGGGTGACGCACGTGTACCGGCGGGTCGAGGGCGACTGGTGGCTGGTCCACCGGCACGCCGACTTCCCGCCGGCCGACCAGCGACGCTGAGCCGGCCCGGCGGGGTCCTCGTCACAGGCGCCCGCGGCCCTGGCGCAGCAGCAGCATCCCGAGCGCCGCGCCGTCCGGGCCGAGGGCGGCGCGGAAGCGGTCGATCACCTGCTGCTCCCGCGCCAGCGACAGCCGGGTGCCGCCGGTGGAGCGGCGCAGCTCGCCGATCTGCTGCGAGACGGCGAGGCGCCGCTGCACCAGCGCGATCAGCTCGGCGTCGCAGGCGTCGATCTCGCCGCGCAGCTCGGCGATGCGGGTGTCGGCGTCGGTGGGCGGCAGGGTGGCGGTCATCGGGTTCCTCCGGGGCGGGGAGTGGCCGTCGGACCCCGGGGAACGAGAAACGCCCCGGGCTCCTCGGGCCCGGGGCGTTCGTTGCGGCGGCTGCTCAGCCGGCGGCGACGGACACCGGAACCCGGTGCCCGTAGTAAAAGCTCATGGTGGCGAGCAGCACGTCGCCGAGTGTGCCACAGCACGCCCGGCGGCCACGAGGGGCGGTCCGGCGCGGGCGGGTCCGTCGCCGGTCCGAACTACAGTGGTGTGGCTATGAGCAGCGTGCAGCAGGCCCTCCCCGGAACCGCCGCGCTCCAGCGTTCCGCTCCCGGCTCGGCCGGCCGGGACCTGGACCGCATGCTGGCCGGACTCAACGGTCCCCAGCGTCAGGCCGTCGTCCACGAGGGCGGCCCGCTGCTCATCGTGGCGGGCGCCGGGTCGGGCAAGACCCGGGTGCTCACCCACCGCATCGCCTACCTGCTCGGCGCCCGCGGGGTGCAGCCGGGCGAGGTCCTCGCGATCACCTTCACCAACAAGGCCGCCGGCGAGATGAAGGAGCGGGTGGCCCAGCTGGTCGGGCCGCGTGCCCGGGCGATGTGGGTGTCCACGTTCCACTCGATGTGCGTGCGGATCCTGCGCGCCGAGTCGGCGAAGCTGGGCCTGAAGTCGTCGTTCACGATCTACGACCAGGGCGACTCGGTGCGCCTGATGACGATGGTCGCCCGCGACCTGGACCTCGACGCCAAGCGCCACCCCGGCCGCAGCCTGGCCGCGCAGGTGTCGAACCTGAAGAACGAGCTGGTCGACGAGGAGGCGTTCAGCCCGCAGACGGCGCCGGAGAAGGTGCTCAAGGAGGCCTACACGCTCTACCAGCGGCGGCTGCGCGAGGCGCACGCGCTGGACTTCGACGACCTGATCATGACGACGGTCAACCTGCTGCAGGCCTTCCCCGACGTCGCCGAGCACTACCGGCGCCGCTTCCGGCACGTGCTGGTCGACGAGTACCAGGACACCAACCACGCGCAGTACGTGCTGGTCCGCGAGCTGGTCGGCACGGGCGAGGGGCCGGTCCCGCCGGCCGAGCTGTGCGTCGTCGGCGACGCCGACCAGTCGATCTACGCCTTCCGCGGCGCGACGATCCGCAACATCGACGAGTTCGAGCGCGACTACCCCGACGCGACGACGATCCTGCTCGAGCAGAACTACCGCTCCACGCAGCGGATCCTCAAGGCGGCCAACACCGTCATCGCCAAGAACACCGGCCGCCGTCCCAAGAGCCTGTGGACCGACGCCGGCGACGGCGAGCTGATCGAGGGCTACGTCGCCGAGAACGAGCACGACGAGGCCGCCTGGGTGGCCGAGCAGATCGACGCGCTGGTCGACGCCGGCACGGTCCGGCCCGCGGACATCGCCGTCTTCTACCGGACCAACAACGCCTCCCGTGTGTTCGAGGAGGTGTTCATCCGCGTCGGCATGCCCTACAAGGTCGTCGGCGGGGTGCGCTTCTACGAGCGCAAGGAGGTCCGCGACGCGCTGGCCTACCTCCGGGTGGTCGCCAACCCGGCCGACGTCGTCAGCCTGCGCCGGGTGATCAACACGCCCAAGCGCGGCATCGGCGACAAGGCCGAGTCCTGCATCGAGCAGTTCGCCGACCGGGAGCGGATCGCGTTCCCGTCGGCGCTGCGCCGCTGCCCGGAGATCACCACGCTGGCGCCGCGCTCGCTCAAGGCGATCCAGGAGTTCGTCGCGTTGCTCGAGGAGTTCGAGCAGCTGGTCGAGACCGGCTCGGGCCCGGCCGCGCTGCTGGAGAGCATCCTCGACCGCACCGGCTACCTCGCCGAGCTCGAGGCCAGCACCGACCCGCAGGACGAGGGCCGCGTCGACAACCTCAACGAGCTCATCTCGGTGGCCGCGGAGTTCGAGGCGGCCAACCCCGGCGGCACCGTCACCGACTTCCTCGAGCAGGTCTCGCTGGTGGCCGACGCCGACCAGATCCCCGTCTCCGGCGACGAGGCCGGCGTCGTCACGCTGATGACGCTGCACACGGCCAAGGGCCTGGAGTTCCCGGTCGTGTTCCTCACCGGCCTCGAGGACGGCGTGTTCCCGCACCTGCGGGCGCTGGGCGACCCGCGGGAGCTGGAGGAGGAGCGGCGGCTGGCCTACGTCGGCATCACCCGCGCGCGGCAGCGGCTGTTCCTGTCCCGCGCCACGGTGCGCACCAGCTGGGGGCAGCCGGCCTACAACCCGCCGTCGCGGTTCCTCGACGAGCTCCCCCCGGACACCGTGCACTGGGCGCGCACCGACCCGACGCCGGCGCCGAGCACCGGCTCGTCGGCGCAGCAGCGGGTGGCCGCGACCGGCCTGTCGACGGGCGGGCTGCGCGGCGGCCGCGGCAACCGGCCGGTGATCTCCGTCGAGGTCGGCGACCGGGTCAGCCACGACGCGTTCGGGCTGGGCACGGTGGTCGAGGTCAACGGCGCCGGCGACAAGGCGCAGGCCACGGTCGACTTCGGCTCCGGCGGCACCAAGCGCCTGGTCCTGCGCTACGCCCCCCTCGTCAAGCTCTGATCACCGGTCGCGTGCCCTGAGCACCGGCCCCGGGCGGGTCACGCCACCGCCAGGGCCGTGACACCCGCGGCGAGCCCCACCAGGCCGAGGGCGGCCGGGATGCTGCGGGGGACGGTCCGGGGCGTGCCGATGCGCTCGTACAGGGCACCCAGGCGCCGGCGGACCCGCTCGCCGTGGAAGGCGCCCAGGACGAGCAGGACCAGGCACGGCGCGCAGTACACGAGGGCGTAGCCGGCCAGGACCGCGACCCCCTGCCCCGCGGCGACGTCGGCGGTGACGAGCCGCTCGATCGCGATGAGGTACGGGAAGGCGTTGGGCAGGTCCGCGCCGGTGACCAGGACGCCGACGGGCGCGGCGGTCCACGGGCCGAACCAGGCCGGCAGGGTGACCGCACCGCGACGCCGGCTGCGCAACCGGCGGACGGCGGCGACCAGCAGCAGCAGGGCGGCGATCCCGAGCGCGATCCGCCGGACCCAGGTGATCCCGCCGGTGACGGCGTCCGCGGCGGCCTCGGCCCCGGACCAGACCGCCAGACCCAGGGCCAGGACGGTGAGGTACGCCCCGCCGACGAAGGCCGCCGCGCAGGCGACCGGGTGCCGCAGCGGGGCCAGCAGGACCAGGGCGACCCCGCCGATCGTGGCCGGGTTGAGCGCGTCGAGGAGAGCCAGGCCCAGGATGCCGGCGAGCAGGGTGGAGGTCATGACGGGCAGAGGGACGACGCCATGCGATCATCGTCTCATCTGAGACGCCGAAGTCTCAAGCGCGTACGCTGTCGCCCGTGCTCGACGACGAGGCGCTGCTGGCCGGGGCGGCCGCGCTCCTGGCCGCCCGCCCGGCCGCGTCCATGGAGGACGTGGCCCGCGCGGTCGGGATCAGCCGGGCCACGTTGTTCCGCCGGTTCCCCAGCCGGTCGGCGCTCGTCGGCGCCCTGTGCCGCCAGGCGGTCGAGGCCTTCGCCGTCGCCACCGAGCCGATCGACGACGACGGGGCCGACGCCGCGTCCGCCCTGTGCGGACTGGTCGCCCGGCTGGTCCCGCTGGGTGCCCGCTACGGCCTGGTGGCCTCCCAGCCCCTGGACGAGCTGGTCGAGCGGGAGCTGCTCGCCCGTGCCGCCGCCGCCGAGGACCGGGTGCGCGCCCTGGTGCGGCGCGGGCAGGAGGAGGGCTCGTTCCGGGTCGACGTCGACCCCGAGTGGGTGCTGACGGTGCTCACCTGGCTGATCGCGGGCGCGGCGGACGGGGTCCGGCTGGGCCGGCTGGCGCCGGCCCGGGTCGAGGCCCAGGTGACCGACGCCGTGCTCCGGCTGGTCCTCCGCGGCGGGTGAGCGGAGCGGCGGACGTCAGAGGGTGACGCCGTGGTCGGCGAGCCACTCCTCGGGGTCGATCGGCCGCCCGGTCATGCCGCCGCGGTGGATCTCGTAGTGCAGGTGCGGGCCGGTGGACTGGCCCTCGTTGCCGATCCTGGCGATCTCGTCGCCGGCGTGCACGATCTGGCCCGCCTCGACGTCGTAGTAGCGCATGTGCCCGTAGATGTGCACGTTGCCGTCGGCGTCCTGGACGTAGACGGCGTTGCCGTACCCGGAGGCGCGGCCGGCGCGCAGCACGACCCCGTCGGTGACCGAGTGGATCGGCGTGCCGAGCGAGTTGGCCAGGTCGATGCCCCAGTGCATGGAACCCCAGCGCTGGCAGAAGCAGGTGGTCATCCGGCCGGTTGTCGGCGCGACGACCTGCGGCTCGCGGGCGGCGCGGGAGGCGGCCAGCTCGGACAGCCGGACGGCGGCCTCGGCCTGGGTGATGCCCTGCCGGACGCCGGCGTCCTCCATGTCCCCGGTCAGCCCGATGTCGGCGGCGCCGAGGCCGTAGTCGGCGGCACTCACCGAGGCGGCGGGCGCCTCGGCCCCGCCGGTCAGCGTGGGGACGGCGACGACGAGCGCCCCGGCGACGAGCGCGCCCAACCACAGCGGGCCGCGGCGGCCGGGCGGGCGGCGGACGGTGCGCCGGGCGGCGGGCTCGGTGGCGGCGGGCTCGGTGGCGGCCGGCTCGGGAGCGGCCTCGGCGGGGACCGGCGCGGCGGCGTCCACGGCCTCGGGGGCGACGGGGGTGGCGACCGCGGGGACGGCGCCCGGCACCGCGGGCCGCCGGACCGGCGGCACGGCCGGGGTCCCCAGCGGGCCGGACGAGATGCGGCCGGTCGTGTCGGGCCCGGTCGCCCGGCGGCCGGTCGCCGCGGGCTCGAGGAGCGCGGTCACGGGACACCCTTCGTCCACGCTCCCGGGGCCGCTGCGCGGGGCAGTCCGTCGGGGGAGCGACGGCGGTGGAGGCGTCCGGGAGGACGCCCGCCGGTGGGTACCGGCGCCGTGATCGGACCGTAACGTTCCGTCAGGACTGACCGGGGGAAGCGACGCTGCGTGTCGCCATGTCTCCCCGAGGTGAGGTGGCGCTCAGGCGGCGTCGGCGAGCGGCGCCGGGGCGGCCGGCCGCAGCCCGGCGAGCGTCGCGGCCACCTCGTCGACGACGCCGCGGTGGAACGGCAGCGACATGTGCCCCACACCGCGGACGAGGACGTTGCGCGCGCGCAGGTCCGGGTGGTCGCACCGACCGGCCACGGTGGGGACGACGACCTGGTCGAGGTTGCTGTAGACGGCGGTCATCGGGGTCGACCAGTCCGGCGCCGGCTCGGCGAGCTCCTGGAGCACCGGCGACCCGGGCCGCAGCTGGCGCACCATCGGCGTCGGCAGCAGGTGGGCCAGCACCGAGCCGGCGTGCGGCGTGCCGAGGGTCACCAGCGACTCCACCCGACGGCCCCCGCCCTGGCGCTGCACGTAGTGCCGGGCGATGAGGCCGCCGAGGCTGTGTCCCACCAGGTGCACGCGGTCGTGGCCGGTCCGGGCGCAGATCCGCTCGACGTGCTCCCCCAGGTCGCGCGCGCCCTCGGCGACGTCGCCCAGCAGCGGGCTGTAGTTCCAGGTGCAGACCTGGGTGAACCCGCGCCGCCGCAGTCGGCGGCGCATGACGGTGAAGATCGACCGGTTGTCGATGAGCCCGTGGACCAGCAGCACCGGGACGCGCGCGGCGAGCGGGTCGGCGGCGAACAACGCGCGGACGGCGGCCGGCTGGACACCCGGGCGGCGGCGCGGGTCCAGCAGCAGGGCCTCGGTCCGCGCGCCGAGCGGGTAGAGCAGCGCGTGCGCCCCGACCCAGGCCAGTTCGGTGAGCCCGCCGGCGACGGTGGTGGGGGAGACCAGCGCGCGCAGGGCGTCCCGTGGCGTACCCGGGGAGGGCTGTCCCGTGTGCGACTCTGGACGGCACCCGGGGTCGCCGGTCGCGCGCATGGACGTCCTCCCCGTTCGGCGGCCGCCGGCGGTGTCCAGGGGACCCGGGTCCGTCGACGGCGGAGCACCGTTGTGGTGCTCGGTTCACACGAAGGTAATGCCCTGGTGTGGTGACGGTCACACGGACGATGCGGGGATCTCGACGAGATCGAGACCGGAACGCGACACATCTCGACGAAGGGGGACCCGTGGCCGGCCGTGAGAGTGCTGCCCGCGACGACCGGACCCGGGACGGCGCCCGGCGGCCCGGGGGCGCGGGTGCCCGCCGCACCGGGGCCGCGGCCGCCGGGGCGCGGCGCACGGGTACCCGCCCGGCCGCGGACCGCCGCCCGGCCCGCCCGCCGGCCCCCGCTCCCGTCGCCGAGGACGGGCTCGTCGTCGGCGACCGGCCCGGCAGCGCCCGCGCCGCGGGGGTCCTGCTGGTGCTCGCCGGCCTGGCCGGCGCAGCCGCGCTGTTCCCGACCTACCTGGTCGTCGGCGGCCGGGAGCTGTCGCTGGCCGGCGGGCTCGGCGGCGCGCTGGTCGGCCTGGTCGTCCCCCTGACCGCCGTCGCGGTGGGGGCCGGGCTGGCCGCGGGCCGGGTGCCGCGGTTCGGGCTGGCCTACGCCGGCGTCGGCGGCGTGCTGGCGCTGGGCTCCCTGCTCATCGAGGTCTACCGCGGCAGTGCCTCCACCGTCCGCCCCGGCGTCGAGGTGCTGGCCGGCGAGCGGGTGCTCACCAGCTCGGTGCAGACCGGGGCCGGCTGGTGGCTGGAGGTCGCCGGGCTCGCGCTGACCGTCCTGGCCGGCGGGTGCGCCGCGGCGGCGTGGAGCCGCACGGTCATGGAGGACCGCGGCGCACTCGACCCCGCCCGCACGGGGCTGGCCGGCGCGGCGGTGCTGCTCGGCGTCCTCACCGTGCTGTGCCTGGCGCTGCCGGCCGCCGACGTCCCCGACCGGCTGGTCGACGACCCCTCCACCGGCCTGGAGGTCGTCGTGGAGCAGCAGGGCCCGCAGGCGCTGCTCGAGCGGCCCGGGCTGGCGCTGCTCGGCGGGCTGCTGCTGGCCGGCGCCGTCCTGCTCGCCTCGGTGCTGGCGCCCTCGCTGCGGCCGCGTCTGGCCGCCGTCGGCGGCTTCCTCGCCGTCGCGGTGACCGTGCTCGCCGCCGGCCTCGGCGGGCTGCGCGACGCCGTCGCCTCCGACGAGCTGGAGTGGACCGTCCCCGGCGCCGGGCTGCTCACCGCCGGGCTCGGCTACGCGCTGCTCACCGTGCTCGCCTGGCGGCTGCGCCGCACGACCGCCCGGTGACGGCGGGCGAGCGGCTGCGCGTCGTCGTCGCCGGCCCCGACGGCCGGGACGACCCGCGCGCGGTCGCCCTCGCCCGCGCGCTGCGCGACACCGGTGCCGAGGTGGTGCTGACCGGCGAGGTGACCTCGGCCGGGCGGCTGGCCGCGGCCGTCCTCCAGGAGGACGCCGACGCCGTCGGCGTGGCCGGCGCGCCCCCGCGGCTGCTCCGGGAGGTGCTCGACCGGCTGGCCGCCGCCGGCGTCGACGACGTCACCGCCTTCGTCCTCGGGGGCGACGACCCCGGGGGCGACGACGGCGACCTGCCGGACGGGGTGCGCCGGTTCCCCGACGGCACCCCGCCCGGCGACGTCGTCGCCGCGCTGGCTGGGACGTGACCGGCAGGGTCAGCTGCTGCACCCGGCCCGGCCCGGTGGCCAGCGCGACCTGCTGGGGGAGCGTGGAGCCCCGGTAGGCCGTGTCCCCACCGGCCAGCACGACCGCCAGCCGGTGGCCGGGCTCGAACCGGTGCACGATGCCCGGCAGCTCGATGGTCACCGGCCGGGTCACGTCGGCCACCCGCACCGGCGAGACCAGCCGCGAGGGCAGGTCCACCGCGCCGTCGGGGCCGACGTCGTAGAGCTCGGCGAACAGCACCAGCTGCGCGGCCGGCCGCGGCGAGCCGACGACGTCGACCGGCGCGGTCAGCGGCGGCGTCGAGAACCGCACCGCGGTGCCCGGCGGGTCGGTGACGGGCAGCGTCTGGTCGGGGTACGACGTCTCGGTGTGGTTCGGCCCGACCGGCGCGACGCCGGTCCAGCCGGCCGCCCCGGGACGACCGCCAGCGGGCTGTCGACCAGCGCGCCGCCGGCGGAGAGGCGCAGCGTCCGCTGCCGGCCCACCCGGGGAGGACGGCGCCGTGGCGTAGGCGGCGGCGACGTCGCCGGTCTGCTCGTGCACCCAGTCGCGGTGGTAGGAGAAGGTCTGCGCCGGGCGGCACGTGGAGGTCGGCGTCGACGGTGCAGGTGCGGCCGGCGGCCCCCAGACCGGTGACGGTGACGGTCAGGTCGCGGGGGACGACGCCACCGGAGGTGGCCGCCGGAGGGCCGGTGCGGTGGTCACCCCCGCCGTCAGCAGGGCGGTCAGCAGGACGGGTGGCAGACGGCGCACGGGCGGGGCTCCTCGTCGTCGAGTGGGGCCGGGGGCTGCCGCGTGTGATGCGGCGCACCCCCTCCAACGCCGGTGCGGCGGGGCGGTCACGCGAGGGCTACGGTGCCTGTCCGTGGATCTCTTCGAGTACCAGGCGCGTGACCTGCTGGCCTCGCACGGCGTGCCCGTGCTGCCCGGCGGCGTGGCCGAGACACCCGACCAGGCCGAGGCGATCGCCCGCGAGATCGGGCAGACCGTCGTCGTCAAGGCGCAGGTCAAGACCGGCGGCCGCGGCAAGGCCGGCGGCGTCAAGCTGGCCGAGGACGCCGACGAGGCCAGGGCCCGCGCCCAGGACATCCTCGGGCTGGACATCAAGGGCCACATCACCCACCGCGTGATGGTGGCCCAGGCCAGCGACATCGCCGAGGAGTACTACTTCTCCTACCTGCTCGACCGCGCCAACCGCACCTTCCTGGCCATGGCCAGCGTCGAGGGCGGCATGGAGATCGAGCAGCTCGCCGTCGAGCGGCCCGAGGCCCTCGCCCGCGTCCCCGTCGACGCCACGACCGGCGTCGACGCGCAGAAGGCCGCCGAGATCGTCGACGCCGCCGGGTTCGCCCCCGAGGTGCGCGACCAGGTGATCGCCATCGCCGTCCAGCTGTGGGAGACCTTCGCCCAGGAGGACGCCACCCTCGTCGAGGTCAACCCGCTGGCCAAGGCGCCCGACGGCACCGTCCTCGCGCTCGACGCGAAGGTCACCCTCGACGAGAACGCCGCCTTCCGGCACCCGCAGCACGCCGAGCTCGCGGACTCCGCCTCGGCCGACCCGCTGGAGGCCGCGGCCAAGGAGAAGGACCTCAACTACGTCAAGCTCGACGGCGAGGTCGGGATCATCGGCAACGGCGCCGGGCTCGTGATGAGCACCCTCGACGTCGTCGCCTACGCCGGTGAGGAGTTCGGCGGGGTCAAGCCGGCCAACTTCCTCGACATCGGCGGTGGCGCCTCGGCCGAGGTCATGGCCAACGGGCTGCACATCATCCTGTCCGACCCGGCCGTGAAGAGCGTGTTCGTCAACGTCTTCGGCGGCATCACCGCCTGCGACGCCGTCGCCAACGGCATCGTGCACGCGCTGGGCATCCTCGGCGACGAGGCGACCAAGCCGCTGGTCGTCCGGCTCGACGGCAACAACGTCGAGGAGGGCCGGCGGATCCTCGCCGAGGCGAACCACCCGCTGGTGACCCTGGTGGACACGATGGACGGCGCCGCGCGCCGGGCCGCCGAGCTCGCCGCCTGAGGAAGGACCCCTCTCCTCCCCACCCCTCGCAGGCTCGGGGCGGGCCCCTGGACAGGGGCCGTTCCATCACTTCCAGACAGGACCTGAAGAGATGTCGATCTTCCTCAACGAGAACAGCAAGGTCATCGTCCAGGGCATGACCGGCTCGGAGGGGCGCAAGCACACCCAGCGCATGCTCGCCTCCGGCACCGCGATCGTCGGCGGCGTGAACCCGAAGAAGGCCGGCGAGCGCGTCGACTTCGAGGGCGCCAGCGTGCCGGTGTTCGGCAACGTGTCCGAGGCCATGAAGGAGACCGGCGCCGACGTCAGCGTCATCTTCGTGCCGCCGGCCGGCGCCAAGGGCGCGGTCATCGAGGCCGTCGACGCCCAGATCGGGCTCGCCGTCGTCATCACCGAGGGCATCCCGGTGCACGACTCGACCTACTTCTGGGCCCACGCCCAGGGCAGCGCCACCCGGATCATCGGCCCGAACTGCCCCGGCCTGATCAGCCCCGGGCGCTCCAACGCCGGCATCATCCCGGCCAACATCACCAAGCAGGGCAAGATCGGGCTGGTCAGCAAGTCCGGCACGCTGACCTACCAGATGATGTACGAGCTCCGGGACATCGGCTTCTCCACCTGCGTCGGCATCGGCGGCGACCCGGTCATCGGCACCACGCACATCGACTGCCTGCAGGCCTTCCAGGACGACCCGGAGACCGAGGCCATCGTCATGATCGGTGAGATCGGCGGCGACGCCGAGGAGCGCGCGGCCGACTTCATCACGGCCAACGTCACCAAGCCGGTCGTCGGCTACGTCGCCGGGTTCACCGCGCCCGAGGGCAAGACGATGGGCCACGCCGGCGCCATCGTGTCCGGCTCGGCCGGCACCGCGCAGGCCAAGAAGGAGGCCCTCGAGGCCGCCGGGGTCAAGGTCGGCAAGACGCCGTCGGAGACCGCCCGCCTCATGCGGGAGATCGTCGGCGCCTGAAGCGCCGCCTCGTGAACTGCCCCGGCCCCTCCCCAGGAGCCGGGGCAGTTCCGCTTCCCGGGGACGGGTTGCGGGGTGGTCACGATCTCGCCCCTCGTGGTGAGGGGCGAGCGTGGCGAGGTTGCAGCCCGTTCACGGCGGGGGAGAGCATCCGCGACGCCGTACCGATGTGACGAGGGAGAGTCGAACGATGACGTCCAGTCAGCCGCCTCAGCAGCCCGGGATGCCCGGGCAGCCGGGACCGGGCGGCCAGCCGGGGTACGGCCAGCAGGCCCCGTACGGGCAGCAGGCCCCGTACGGGCAGCCGGGGTACGGCCAGCAGCCACCGCCCTCCTTCGCTCCGCCGGGGCAGCCGACCTACGGCCAGCAGGCCCCGTACGGGCAGCAGCCGCCCTACGGCCAGCAGCCCCACGGTGTACAGCAGCCCTACGGGCAGCCGTACGGCCAGCAGCCGCCTCCCGGCGCCCCGTCGCCGTACGGCCAGGCCCCGCGCCCGGCCGGTGCGGGCTTCGACCTCAAGCGCCTGAAGATGGCCGACTACGTCGTCGCCGCCGGTGCGCTGGTCTACCTGGTCCTCGCGCTGCTGCCGTGGGCGACGTTCTCCAGCAGCGACGACTTCGGCTTCGACGTCCCCGGGTTCGACGTCCCGGAGATCAGCTACAGCTTCTCCGGCTTCGAGGTCAGCGGCCTGGTGACCTTCAGCTTCGTGCTGCTGCTCCTGGCCGCCGTGTGGGCGCTGCTGCCGGCGTTCGTGCAGCTGGACCTGGGCTTCCCGCGCAGCTGGATCACCGTGGGCCTGGCCGGGCTGGCCGCGCTGCTCACCCTCGTCGCCTGGATCCAGACCTTCGACGCCGGCTTCTCGGTCTTCGCGCTGCTCGGTCTCCTGGTCACCGTCGCGGTCGCGGTGTTCGCGTTCCTGCGGCTGCTGCCGGAGATGCGCACCGAGCCGGCGCTGCCCGGCGCGTTCGCCGGTGCCGCGCAGTGGGCCAACCAGCAGGCGCCGGACTTCGGCGTCGGCCAGGGCGCCTCCGCCGGCCCGCCCGCGGCCCCGGGCCAGTACGGCGCCCCGGGCCCGTACGGCCAGCCCGCCCCGTACGGCGGCCGGCCGGCGCAGCCGTGGGATCAGCCGGGGGCGCAGGTCCAGCCGGGCCACGGGCAGCCGTACACCCCATCGCCGGCCACCGACCCCGGGCAGCACCCCTCCGGGCAGCACGGCGGCTCCTCCGCCTCGGGTCACGGCCAGCCCTGACCCGACTGCGCCCCGTCAGGGGCGCACTCGTCCCGACGAGGGCCGGCGGCACCTGCCGCCGGCCCTCGTCGGCGTTCCACCCCCGTCCCGGCGCGTGCGGCGGACAGACGGCGGGCACGCTTGCGAGAGTGGGGACGTGGTCTCCTTGCTGGCGCGCCTGCCCCTGCCGGGACAGCGCGGCCCCGGTGCCGGGCGGCCCTGGTACCCGGCCGCGCTGACCGCCGCCGCCACCGCCGCGGTCTCGCTGCTCGGGCTGCTCGGCCTGGGCCTCGCGGTCGTCGTCGTCGAGACCCTCGACCCGGCCGGCGGGCTGTCGGTCGCGAGCGCGGCCCGCGTCGGCGGCCGGCTGTGGCTGCTGGCCAACGGCGGCGGGCTCGACCTGCCGTCCGGGCCGCTGGTCCTCGCGCCGCTGCTGCTCACCCTCGCCGTCGCCTGGGGGCTGGACCGTGCCGGGCGGGGCGTGGTGCGCGTCACCGGACCCGCCGGTGCGCGCGCCGCCGCCGGCGTCGTGGCGACCGCGGTCGCGGTGCACGCGCTGCTGGCGGTCCTGCTCGGGCTCGCCGTCGACGGGCCCGGCGCCCGCACCGACCTGCTGCGCTGCGGCGTCGGCGCCGCCGTCCTCGCCGCGGTCGCCGTCGGCTGGGGCGTGCTGCGCGAGGGCGACCTGCTCGACGGCGTCCTCGACCGCCTGCCCGGGCCGGTGCGGCCGCTGCTGCCCGCCGTCCTCGCCGGGCTGCTCGCCGCGGGCGCGCTGGGCCTCGCCGTCGTCGCCGTCGCGCTGGCCTCGGACGCCGCCGGCTACGCCGCGGTCGCGGGTGCCCTCGGCGGCTCGGGCGCGGGCGCGGTGGGCACGCTGGCGCTCGGCGCGCTGCTGCTGCCCAACGCCGCCGCGGCCGCGCTCGGCGTGGCGGCCGGGCCCGGGTTCGCCGTCGGCGCCGGCACCGTCGTCTCGGTCCACGGCATCAGCCTCGGGCCGGTGCCGGCGTTCCCGCTGCTGGCCGCGCTGCCCGACACCCAGGCCGTGCCGCTGCTGGCGTTCGTCTCGCAGGCGGTCCCGGCGCTGGCCGGCCTGGTCACCGGCGTGGCGCTGGGCCGCCGCATGACCGACGACGACGGCGGCCCGGTGGTCGCCGGCCTGTGGGGCGTGCTGGCCGGCGCCGTCCTGGGGCTGGCCGTGGGCGTCCTCGCGGCGGTGGCCGGCGGCTCGCTGGGCGACGGCGCGCTCGCCGACGTCGGCGCGCCGCCGGTGACCACCGCGCTCGCCGTCGCGCTGCAGGCCGGCGTCGCCGCGGCGGTCGGGGCGGCCACCGCGCGCTGGCGGTCCCTCGGCTGAGGGCCCCGGCGCCGTCGATAGGGTCGCGGACGTGCCCGGCCCCGAGTCCTCCCCGCGGGCGCGGGTCGTCGTGCTGATCTCGGGCACCGGATCGCTGTGCGCCGCGCTGCTCGAGGCCGCCGACGACCCCGGCTACCCGGCCGAGGTGGTCGCCGTCGGCGCCGACCGCGACGCCGCCGGGCTGGAGCACGCCCGCCGCCGCGGCCTGCCGACCTTCGCCGTGGCGCTGCGCGACTTCCCCGACCGGGCCGCCTGGGACCGCGCGCTGGCCGCCGCGATCGCCGCGCACGAGCCCCACCTGGTGGTGTCCGCCGGGTTCATGAAGATCGTCGGCCCCGCCGTCCTGGCCCGCTACGAGGGCCGGCTGGTCAACACCCACCCCGCGCTGCTGCCGGCGTTCCCGGGCGCGCACGCCGTCCGCGACGCGCTGGCCGCCGGCGTGGACGTCACCGGCAGCACGGTGCACCTGGTCGACGCCGGCGTCGACACCGGCCCGGTGCTCGCCCAGCGCGAGGTGCCGGTGCTGCCGGGCGACGACGAGGACCGCCTGCACGAACGGATCAAGGCCGTGGAGCGGACGCTCCTGGTGGAGACGGTGGCGCGACTCGTCACCGGGACGACGGAGGAGAGCGCGCGATGACCGAGAGCCGGACCCCGGTGCGCCGTGCCCTGCTGGGCGTGTACGACAAGACCGGGATCGAGGAGCTCGCCCGCGGCCTGGCCGACGCCGGCGTGGAGCTGGTGAGCACCGGGGCCACCGCGCGGCGGATCGCCGACGCCGGGATCGCGGTCACCCCGGTCGAGCAGGTCACCGGCTTCCCCGAGTGCCTCGACGGGCGGGTCAAGACGCTGCACCCGGCGGTGCACGCCGGCATCCTCGCCGACCGGCGGAAGCCCGAGCACGTCGCGCAGCTCGAGGAGCTCGGCATCGCCGCCTTCGACCTCGTCGTCGTGAACCTCTACCCGTTCACCGAGACGGTGGCGTCGGGCGCGACGCCGGACGAGTGCGTCGAGCAGATCGACATCGGCGGCCCGGCGATGGTGCGTGCGGCCGCGAAGAACCACCCGTCGGTCGCCGTCGTCGTCGACCCCGCCCGGTACGGCGACGTCCTCGCCGCCGTGGCCGCCGGCGGGTTCACCCTCCCGGAGCGGCAGCTGCTGGCCGCGGCCGCCTTCCGGCACACCGCCACCTACGACATCGCCGTCGCCTCGTGGATGGGCAACGTGCTGGCCCCCGACGACGAGTCGGGCTTCCCGTCCTGGGTCGGGGCGTCCTGGGAGCGCGCCGACGTGCTGCGCTACGGCGAGAACCCGCACCAGCGGGCGGCGCTGTACCGCAGCGGCGAGCCGGGCGCCGGGACGGGGGGGATCGCGCACGCCGAGCAGTTGCACGGCAAGCAGATGTCCTACAACAACTACGTCGACACCGACGCCGCGTGGCGGGCCGCGCACGACCACCGCGATCCGTGCGTGGCGATCGTCAAGCACGCCAACCCGTGCGGGATCGCCGTCGGCCCGGACGTCGCCGCCGCCCACCGCAAGGCGCACGCCTGCGACCCGGTCTCGGCGTTCGGCGGCGTCATCGCGGCGAACCGCGAGGTCGACCTGGCGATGGCCGAGCAGGTGGCCGGCGTGTTCACCGAGGTCGTCGTCGCGCCGTCGTTCACCGCGGACGCCGTCGAGGTGCTGACGGCGAAGAAGAACATCCGGTTGCTGCGGCTGCCCGAGGCCGGCCGGCCCCCGGTCGAGCTGCGGCCGGTCGGCGGCGGGCTGCTGCTGCAGAGCGCCGACCGCATCGACGCCGCCGGCGACGACCCGACCACCTGGACGCTGGCCTGCGGGGAGCCGCTGGACGCCGCCGGCCTCGACGACCTCGTGTTCGCGTGGCGCTCGGTCCGCGCGGTGAAGAGCAACGCGATCCTGCTCGCCCACGACAGGGCGACCGTCGGCGTCGGCATGGGCCAGGTGAACCGGGTGGACTCGGCGCGGCTGGCGGTCACGCGGGCGGGGGAGCGGGCCGCGGGGTCGGTGGCCGCCTCCGACGCGTTCTTCCCCTTCGCCGACGGTCTGCAGGTGCTGCTCGACGCCGGGGTGCGCGCGGTGGTGCAGCCGGGCGGGTCGGTGCGGGACGAGGAGGTCGTCGCCGCGGCGCGCGCGGCCGGCGTCCCGCTGTACCTGACCGGCACCCGCCACTTCGCGCATTGAGGGGCCGCCCCCACGTCGGTCCGCCGGAACCGGGGGAGGAGCTCGAGGACGCCGACCTCGCCCGCGTCGACTGGTGGGGCGCCGAGCTCGAGAGCGTCACCTTCACCCGCTGCCGGTTCGACGACGCCGACCTCACCGAGCTGGTGACCCGCCGCTGCGTGTTCGACTCCTGCGTCCTCACCGGCGTGCGGATGAGCGGCTCGCGGCACCGCGGCAGCGCGTTCCTGTCCTGCCGGTTCGACCGCGCCCGGCTGATCGACGCCGTCTGGGAGGGCTGCAAGCTCACCGGCTCGCAGTTCCCCGGCGCCGTCGTCCGGCCGCTGACCAGCACCGACTCCGACTGGAGCTGGACGTCGCTGCGCGGCGTCGACCTGTCCGGCAGCGACCTGTCCGGTCAGCGGTTCCGCGAGGCCGACCTCACCGACGCCGACCTGCGCGAGTGCGACCTCACCGGCGCCGACCTCGACCGCGCCCGCCTGCAGGGCGCCAGGCTGCGCGGCACCGACCTGCGCGGCGCGGCCACCGAGGCCTGGCCGTGGCGGGGCCTGGACCTCACCGGCGTCCGGGTCGACCTCGTGCAGGCGGTGCAGGTCGCCCGCGCCCACGGCGCCCTCGTCGAGGGCTGAGCCCGCGCACCTCCGCGGAGGTGCCCCGCGCACCTCCGTGGACGTGCACGGCCGGAGTCAGCGGTAGCGGGGGCCGGTGAGCATCGCCTTGAGCGCGCCGAGCAGGCCGAGGACGCCGACGGCGCAGGCGAACCAGAAGCCGATGCCGAGGGCCGACGGGTCCCAGTCCTCCGCGGCGAACGGCACGAGCACCGCGGCGATCGCCAGCGCGCTGACGAACAGCGCGAGGACGCCGAGGGTCCGGTGCGTCCGCGCGGGCAGCCACAGCAGGACGCCGAGCAGGAACAGCACGCCACCGCCCAGGACGACGGCGAGCGGCTGCCAGAAGCCGGAGTCCACCAGGGCGTCGAAGCCGCCGCCGGCCTCGTCGAAGCCGCGGCGGACGAGGCTCCAGCCGGTGTCGTCGCGCCGCGCCAGCCAGCGCAGCGGCAGGCTCACCGCGGCGGCGACGCCGGCCAGGATGAGCAGCAGCCCGCCGAGCGAGTCCGGCCCGCGCACCGGCACCGGCCGGGTGGAGTAGCTGGGCGTCGTGTACGGGTTCGGGCCCGCCTGGCCGTACGCGCCGGGGCCCACCGCGGAGGCGCCGGTCACGGGCGCCAGACCGGGCGTGGTCTGCTCCCGCCAGTCGGCGCCGAGCTGCTGGGTGGACGGGTCGCGCTCGGTCATCGGCTCTCCTCGATCGCGGGGGCTCCCCGCGAGGGTAGGGCCGCGCGGGTCGCCCCGGGGGCGCCTCCGGCACACTGTCGGGGTGCCCGCGACGATCCTCGACGGCAAGGCGACCGCAGCCACCATCCGGCAGGAGCTCACCGCCCGCGTCGCGGCCCTGACGGCGGCCGGTCACCGTCCGGGCCTGGGCACGGTGCTGGTCGGCGACGACCCGGGCAGCCGCTGGTACGTCAACGCCAAGCACTCCGACTGCGCGCAGGTCGGCATCGCCAGCATCCAGCGCGAGCTGCCGGCCACCGCCACGCTCGCCGACGTCCTCGCCGTCGTCGAGGAGCTCAACGCCGACCCCGCGTGCACCGGCTACATCGTCCAGCTGCCGCTGCCCCGCCAGGTCGACGAGTACGCCGTCCTCGAGGCGATGGACCCGGCCAAGGACGCCGACGGGCTGCACCCGGTCAACCTCGGCCGGCTGGTGCTGGGCGTCGACGGGCCGCTGCCGTGCACGCCGGTCGGCATCGTCGAGCTGCTGCGCCGGTACGACGTCCCGGTGGCCGGTGCGGAGGTCGTCGTCGTCGGGCGCGGGATCACCGTCGGCCGCCCGCTCGGGCTGCTGCTCACCCGGCGCACCGAGAACGCCACGGTGACCCTCTGCCACACCGGCACCCGGGACCTGGCCGCCCACCTGCGCGCCGCGGACGTCGTCGTCGCCGCCGCGGGCGTGCCCGGCCTGGTCACGGCCGACGTCGTCAAGCCGGGCGCCGCGGTGCTCGACGTCGGCGTCAGCCGGGTCGACGGGAAGATCGCCGGCGACGTCGCGAAGGACGTCGTCGAGGTGGCCGGGCACGTGGCGCCCAACCCCGGCGGGGTCGGGCCGATGACCCGGGCGATGCTGCTGCAGAACGTGGTGCTGGCCGCCGAGCGGGCCGCCGCGGACGAGGTGCTCACCGCCCGATGACGCGCCCGCCGCTCCACCTGCGCCGGCCGTTCCTGGCCGGGCTGCTGCGCCAGCTGCCGCTGTTCGCGGTGCTGGTCGTGGTCGCGGTGGGGCTCGGGATGGTGGCGCTGGAGCACTGGCGGCGCGGCCTGCTGGTGGTCGGGCTGGCGCTCGTGGGCGCGGCCGTGCTGCGGCTGGTCCTCCCCGTCCGCCGGGTCGGCTTCCTCGCCGTCCGCAGCCGGCCGGTCGACGTCGTCCTGATGGCCGGGACGGGGGTCGCGCTGTCGGCGCTGACCCTCGTCGTCCCGGGCAGTTGAGCGCGGCGGCCCGCGGGCGCGGCGACCGGGGTCCCGGGTCTAGGTTGACGCCCATGGCAGAGCAGCCCAGGAACGGCAAGGTCACCGTCGTCGGTGCCGGCTTCTACGGCTCCACCACCGCCCTCCGGCTCGCGGAGTACGACGTCTTCGAGACCGTCGTCCTCACCGACATCGTCGAGGGCAAGCCCGAGGGCCTGGCCCTCGACATCAACCAGTCACGCCCCATCGAGGGCTTCGAGACGCGGGTCGTCGGCGTCGGCGGGGGCTCGTACGAGGGCACCGAGGGGTCCGACGTCGTCGTGATCACCGCCGGCCTGCCGCGGAAGCCCGGCATGAGCCGGATGGACCTCATCGAGACCAACGCGAAGATCGTCCGCGAGGTGGCCGAGAACGTCGCGCGGACCTCGCCGGACGCCGTCGTCATCGTGGTGTCCAACCCGCTGGACGAGATGACCGCCCTGGCGCAGCTGGCCACCGGCTTCCCGAGGGAGCGGGTCATGGGCCAGGCCGGGATGCTCGACACCGCCCGGTTCACCAACAACGTCGCCGAGGAGCTGGGCGTCCCGGTGTCCTCGGTGCGCACCCTGACCCTCGGCTCGCACGGCGACACGATGGTGCCGGTGCCCTCGCGCTGCACCGTCGACGGCAAGCCGCTGGCCGACGTCCTGGCCGCGGACCGCATCGAGCACCTGGTGCAGCGCACCCGCAACGGCGGCGCCGAGGTGGTCGCGCTGCTGAAGACCGGGTCGGCGTACTACGCGCCGTCGGCTGCCGCGGCCCGCATGGCCCGCGCGGTCATCGAGGACT
Source organism: Geodermatophilus sp. SYSU D00525 (assembly GCF_054050475.1). Classification (NCBI taxonomy): domain Bacteria; kingdom Bacillati; phylum Actinomycetota; class Actinomycetes; order Geodermatophilales; family Geodermatophilaceae; genus Geodermatophilus; species Geodermatophilus sp. SYSU D00525. Next base: position 175,698 of record NZ_JBJGZK010000003.1, on the reverse strand, counting down.
CGGGTGCCGTCATGCCGGTGTGCGCGTGGGTCGACGGCGAGTACGGCATCTCCGGTGTGTACCTCGGCGTCGAGGCCGAGATCGGGCGCCAGGGTGTGCGCCGGGTGGTCGAGGGGGACCTCACCGAGAGCGAGCTGGCCGGGCTGCGCGAGGCGGCCGAGGCCGTGCGCGCCAAGCAGGCCGACGTCGCGGAGCTGTAGAGCGACTGCACCGCGACCTGACCGACTCCCGGCCCGACGGGCCGGGGCTGCAGAGAGGGAATGTCTGACGTGAGCAAGATCAAGGTCGAGGGCACCGTCGTCGAACTCGACGGCGACGAGATGACCCGGATCATCTGGAAGTTCATCAAGGACCAGCTGATCCTGCCGTACCTCGACGTCAACCTGGAGTACTACGACCTGGGCATCGAGCACCGCGACGCCACCGACGACCAGGTCACCGTCGACTCCGCCAACGCGATCAAGAAGCACGGCGTGGGCGTCAAGTGCGCCACCATCACCCCGGACGAGGCGCGGGTCGAGGAGTTCGGCCTCAAGAAGATGTGGCGGTCCCCGAACGGGACGATCCGCAACATCCTCGGCGGCGTCATCTTCCGCGAGCCGATCGTCATCTCGAACGTGCCGCGGCTGGTCCCCGGCTGGACCAAGCCGATCGTCGTCGGCCGTCACGCCTTCGGTGACCAGTACCGCGCCACCGACTTCCGCTTCCCCGGCGAGGGGACGCTGACCGTCACCTTCACGCCGAAGGACGGCTCCGCGCCGATCGAGCACGAGGTCTTCCAGGCGCCCGGCGCCGGCGTGGCCCTGGCCATGTACAACCTCGACGAGTCGATCCGCGACTTCGCGCGGGCCTCGATGAGCTACGGCCTGCAGCGCGGCTACCCGGTCTACCTCTCCACCAAGAACACGATCCTCAAGGCCTACGACGGCCGGTTCAAGGACCTGTTCCAGGAGGTCTTCGAGGCCGAGTTCAAGGACCAGTTCGAGCAGGCCGGCATCACCTACGAGCACCGGCTCATCGACGACATGGTCGCCGCGTCCCTCAAGTGGGAGGGCGGTTACGTCTGGGCGTGCAAGAACTACGACGGCGACGTGCAGTCCGACACCGTCGCCCAGGGCTTCGGCTCGCTGGGCCTCATGACCTCGGTGCTCATGAGCCCCGACGGCCGCACCGTCGAGGCCGAGGCCGCGCACGGCACGGTCACCCGTCACTTCCGCGCCCACCAGCGCGGGGAGCAGACCTCGACCAACCCGATCGCGTCGATCTTCGCCTGGACCCGGGGCCTCGCCCACCGCGGCAAGCTCGACGGCACCCCCGAGGTCACCCGGTTCGCCGAGACCCTGGAGAAGGTCTGCATCGACACCGTCGAGGGCGGCCAGATGACCAAGGACCTCGCGCTGCTGATCAGCAAGGAGCAGCCGTGGCTGAACACCCAGGACTTCCTGGCGGCCATCGACGGCAACCTGCAGAAGGCCATGGCCTGACGTAGTCGCTCCGGCGTCGCCCGCTGAGGCGACGAGAACACGCCAGTGGCCCCCTCGGCACGTCCGAGGGGGCCACTGGCGTGTTCTCGGCCTGTGGACAGCCGGTCCGCGGGTCCCGGGACCGGCAGGGTCGGTTCGTGCCCACCCCGCCCTCGCGTCCGCCCCATCTGCGAGGGCGTGTGTTCCGTGGCAGTGCCGTCGTGCGGCAGGGGTTCCTGACGCCCAAGCAGCTGCGGAGCTCCGCCTGGGTCCGGCTCAGGCGGGACGTGTACGCGGACGCCTCGCTCCCCGTCACCCACCGGCTGCTGGTCAGCGCGGTCGGGCTGACGCTGCCCGCGGGCGCGGGCTTCTGCGGTCGCAGTGCCGCCGTCCTGTGGGGCGTGCCCGACGTCGCCGGTCCCGACGACCCGGTCGAGGTCGTGCTGCCCGGTGACCGGCGGTGGAACGCCGGTGCCGGGGTCCGGGTGCGCAGCCTGCTCGTCGGGCAGCGACTGGTGCAGCGCCGGGCGTGGCACTGTCTCCCACGCGTGGACACCGCGGTCGACCTCGCCCGCTTCGGCGACCGGGACGAGGCGGTCGTCCTGCTGGACCGCCTGGTGCGGGCGGGCGTGGCGGACCTGGAGGGCGTCCGCGTGGCCGCGGCGGCGCTCCCCGTGTGCCGGGGGAGTGCGCAGGCCCGGCTGGTCGCACGGCTCGCGGACGGCCTGGCCGAGTCACCGCAGGAGACCCGCCTGCGACTCCTCCTGCACCGGGCCGGCGTGCCGCCGGTGGCCCAGCACCGCGTCTTCGACGACGCCGGGTTCGTCGCGCGGGTCGACTTCGCGTACCCGGAGCTGCGACTGGCCGTCGAGTACGACGGGCTGTGGCACGCCGAGCGCCGGACGTTCCTCGACGACCGCCGCCGGCTCAACCGCCTCAACGCCGCGGGGTGGATCGTCCTGCACGTGACCGTCGACGACCTCCGACGACCGGACCTGCTCGTGGCGCGGGTGCACGCGCTCCGGGCCCGGCGGCTGGCCGGGACGAACACACGCTGAGCGCCCCCTCGGTCCCGGCGAGGGGGCGCCCGGCGTGTGTCCGTCGTCCTGAGCGCTCAGGCGCCGAAGAGCTGGGTCCACCAGGGGCCGCCGGAGCCCTCGGCCACGCCCACGCCCAGCTTCGTCAGCGAGCAGTTGAGGACGTTCGCCCGGTGGCCCGGGCTGTCCATCCACGCCGCCATCACCGCGGCCGGGTCGGGCTGCCCCTGGGCGATGTTCTCCGCCCGCGCGTAGCCGACGCCCGCGGCCCGGGCCCGGTCGAAGGGGTCGAGCCCCTCGGGGGTGTCGTGCGAGAAGTAGCCGCGGTCGCGCATGTCCGCGCTGTGCGCCCGGGCGACGGCGGCCAGCGCCGCGTCCGCGACCACGGGCGCACACCCCGCGGCGGCGCGCTCCTGGTTGACCAGGGCCAGCACCGCGGCCTCCGCGGAGGGGTCGGCCGGGGCGGCGGCCCGCGCCACCGGCGCCGGCGCGGGCTCCGACGACGGGGTCGGCGTCCGCGTGTCCGGCGCCGCCGCCGACGCGGACGACGAGTCGGCCGACGACGAGCCGGCCGACGACGAGCCGGCCGACGAGGACCCCGCGGACGAGGACCCACCCGGCGCCGGGGCCGACGACCCGGGCACCGCCGAGGACGAGGACGCCGAGGACGACGAGGACGACGACGAGGACGACGACGAGCCGGCGGCGGTCGGGCGCCCCGCCGACGACGAGGTCGCCGGAGCGGAGGAGCCCGCAGCGGAGGAGCCCGGGGCGGAGGAGCCCGGGGCGGAGGAGCCCGCAGCCGACGAGCCCGGAGCTGACGAGCCCGGAGCCGACGAGCCCGGCGCGCCGGGCGTCGTCCCCGGTGCGGTGGTCGGGGCTCCGTCGACGCCCATCGTGACGACGCCGGTGCGCTCGGCGCCGCCCTCCCCGCCGTCCTCCACCGCGTCCGCCGCGGACGTCGCCGCGGATTCCGCCGCCGACAGCGCGCCCCGGCCGGCGGCCATCAGCGGGACGAGCAGCGCGGTGCCGCCCACGACGAGGACGACCAGCAGGACCGGCAGCAGGCGGCGGGCGCGGCCGCGGCGCCGTGGCGGGCGCTGGGGTGCCACCGGCGCGGCGTGGCGGGCGGACGGCGGGGAAGACCGGTGGCGCACGGGGTGATTACCTCTTGAAGTCGACAAGTCGCTTTCTGTGACTTCGTGGAGAGTAGCCGTAGCCGGAGGTCACCCGGGAGGGTGACGTGACCGACGTCACATCACGAGTCGTGGGGGACGTCTCCGGGAGGCGCGGTGGGCTCCGGGTCCCCCTCCGGGCAGCATGGACGGACCACCACCCCGAGACGCGAGGAGCACGCCGCCGGTGAGCGACGTCTGGCTCGACATCGTCATGGTCGTCGTCTTCGTGTTGATCGGCGGCGTGTTCGCCGGCGCGGAGATCGCCCTGGTGTCCCTGCGCGAGGCCCAGGTCCGGGTGCTGTCCGAGCGGGGCCGCCGCGGCCGCGCGCTGGCTCGGCTGCTCGGCGACCCCAACCGGTTCCTCGCCGCCGTCCAGGTCGGCGTCACCCTCGCCGGCTTCCTGTCCGCCGCCTTCGGCGCCAGCACCCTGGCCGAGCCCTTCAGCGACTGGCTGGTCCGCCGCGGCCTCGGGGAGCGCGTCGCCGACCCGCTGGCCCTCGTGCTGGTCACCGTCGCCATCAGCTACGTGTCGCTGGTCGTGGGGGAGCTGACCCCCAAGCGGCTCGCGCTGCAGCGCGCCGAGGGCTTCTCGCTGCTCGTCGCCCGGCCGCTCAACACCATCGCCCGGCTCTCCCGCCCGGTCATCTGGCTGCTGTCGGCGTCGACGAACGTGCTGGTCCGGCTGCTCGGCGGCGACCCGAAGGCCAGCGGCGAGGCGATCAGCCAGGAGGAGCTGCGGGACCTCGTCGCCGCGCACGAGTCGCTGTCCAGCGACGAGCGGCGGCTCATCGACGAGGTCTTCCGCGCCGGCGACCGCGAGGTGCGCGAGGTCATGACCCCGCGCACCGAGGTCGAGTTCCTGGACGCGTCGACGACGGTCAGCCGCGCCGCCCGGCAGGTCGCCGAGTCCGGCTGGTCGCGCTACCCGGTCACCGGCCGCGACCAGGACGACGTCGTCGGCTTCGTGCACGTCCGGGACCTGCTGCTGCCCACGCACCCCGCCGGGCGCGCGGCGACCGTGGGCGACCTCGCCCGCGAGGTGAAGCGGCTACCCGGCACCGCGGGCGTGCTGACGGCGCTGTCGGAGATGCGCCGGGAGAACCAGCACCTGGCGATCGTCGTCGACGAGTACGGCGGCACCGACGGGATCGTCACGCTCGAGGACCTCATCGAGGAGGTCATCGGCGAGATCTACGACGAGTACGACGAGGAGGTCGCCGCCGAGGACGGCGAGGAGCCCGGCGGGCCGCACGACGTCGACGGGCTGCTCAACCTCGACGACTTCGCGCAGGTCACCGGCCTGCGGCTGCCCGAGGGCCCGTACGAGACGGTCGCCGGGTACGTGCTGGCCGAGCTCGGCCGGCTGCCGGACGTCGGCGACGCCGTCGAGGTCGAGGACCGCACGCTCACCGTCCTCGAGCTCGACGGGCGGCGGATCGCCCGGCTGTCGGTCACCCGGGCGCCCGACGTCGCGCCGGCCGGGGAGGACACCCCGGCCGGCTGAGACCCGGTCAGCCGCGCTTCTGCGCGACCTCCCACGCGTCGCGCACGATGCCGGTCAGGTCCGTGTGCCGCGGCGTCCAGCCCAGGTCCGCGCGGATGCGGTCGCTGGAGGCCACCAGCTGCGCCGGGTCGCCGGCCCGCCGGTCGCCCACCTGCACCGGCACCGGGTGGCCGGTGACCTCGCGGACGGCGTCGACCACCTGCTGCACGGAGAACCCGGTGCCGTTGCCCAGGTTGTAGATCCGGTGCTCGCCCGGCTCCGGGGCGGTCAGCGCGAGCAGGTGCGCGTCGGCGAGGTCGGAGACGTGGATGTAGTCGCGGATGCAGGTGCCGTCCGGCGTCGGGTAGTCCTCGCCGTAGACGGTCATCGCCTCGCGCTTCCCGGCCGCCACCTGCAGCGCGATCGGGATGAGGTGGGTCTCGGTGGTGTGCCGCTCGCCCAGGCCGTACGCGGCACCCGCCACGTTGAAGTACCGCAGGCTCACCGCGGCGAAGTCGTGGGCGGTCGCGTACGAGGTCAGCATCGCGTCGACGGCGAGCTTCGTGGCGCCGTAGGTGTTGGTCGGCTTCGTCTGCGCGTCCTCGCGGATCGGCACCTGCTCGGGCTCGCCGTAGGTGGCGGCGGTGGAGGAGAACACGATCCGCCGGCAGTCGGCCGCCCGCATCGCCTCGAGCAGCGCCAGCGACCCGCCGACGTTGTGCTCCCAGTAGATCTCCGGCTTGACCTGCGACTCGCCGACCAGGCTCTTCGCGGCGAAGTGCAGCACCGCCTCCGGCCGCACCTCGGCCAGCACCGGCGCCGAGTCCTGCAGCGTGGCCTGCACGAACCGGGCGCCCTCGGGCACCGCGTCGGCGTGCCCGGTCGACAGGTCGTCGAGCACGGTGACCTCGTGGCCGCCCTGCAGGAGGGCGGCGGTGACTACGCTGCCGATGTAGCCGGCCCCACCGGCGACGAGAACGCGCATGGGGCCACCCTAGGAGTCGTCGCCCGGGAGCACCGGGCGGGCGCGGAGGTCGAGCCCCGTGGTCACTGTCCGTCCGGCCGTCCAGGCGCTGCCGGCCTACAAGCCCGGCCGCAACCCGGCCGACCTGGCGCGGGAGCTCGGCGTCGACCGCGCCGTGAAGCTGGCCAGCAACGAGGTGCCCTTCCCGCCGCTGCCGGCCGTCGTCCGGGCGCTGGCGGAGACGGCGGGGGAGACCTACCGCTACCCCGACAACGGGGCCGTCGTCCTCACCGCCGCGCTGGCGGAGCGCTACGGCGTCGACCCGGCGCAGGTGGTCCCCGGCTGCGGCGCGGTCATGCTCTGCCAGCAGCTCGCGCAGTCCTTCAACGACCCCGGGACGGCGATCGCCTTCGCCTGGCGCTCGTTCGAGATGTACCCGCTGCTGGCGCAGGTCGCCGGCGCGCGCAGCCTCCAGGTGCCGCTGGTGCCCTCGGTCCCCGGTGGCGCCCCCGACACCCACGACCTCGACGCGCTGGCCGCCGCGGTGGACGACGACACCCGGCTGCTGTTCGTGTGCAACCCCAACAACCCCACCGGCACGGCGGTCCGGCGGGCGGAGCTCGAGCGCTTCCTCGACCGGGTGCCCGGGACGGTGCTGGTCGTGCTCGACGAGGCCTACCGCGAGTTCGTCACCGACCCCGAGGTCCCCGACGGCCTCGAGCTCGTGCGCGGGCGGCCGAACGTCGCGGTGCTGCGCACCTTCTCCAAGGCCTGGGGCCTGGCCGGACTGCGGGTCGGCTACCTGGTCGCGGAGGACCCCGCCGTCGCCGACGCCGTCCGCCGCACGCACGTGCCGTTCAGCGTCTCGGTGCTCGCCCAGGCCGCCGCCGTCGCCGCGCTCGGCAGCGAGGACGAGGTCCGCGGCCGCGTCGCCGCCGTCGTCGCCGAGCGCGACCGGCTCACCGCCGCCCTGCGCGGGCGCGGCCTGCAGGTCCCCGACAGCCAGGCCAACTTCGTGTGGCTGCCGCTGGGGGAGTCCTCCGCCGCGACCGCCGCGGCGCTGGAGGCGCGTGGCGTCATCACCCGGCCGTTCGCCGGCGAGGGGATCCGGGTGACCGTCGGCACGCCCGAGGAGGACGACCTGTTCCTCGCCGCGCTCGACGACGTGCTCGCCGCCGCCGACCCCGACACGGTGCGCCCCGGCGCGCCGGTCGCCTAGCGCCCGGCTGGTTTGATGGCCGTCGTGCCTCTTCCCCGTGTCCTGTCCGGCATCCAGCCGACGGCGGGCTCCTTCCACCTCGGCAACCACCTCGGTGCGCTCCGCCAGTGGGTCGCGCTGCAGGAGACGACCGAGGCCTTCTACTGCGTCGTCGACCTGCACGCGATCACGCTGCCGCAGGACCCCGCGGAGCTGCGCCGGAACACCCTGGTCTCGGCCGCCCAGCTGCTGGCCCTCGGCGTCGACCCGGAGCGCAGCACGCTGTTCGTGCAGAGCCACGTGCCCGAGCACCTGCAGCTGTCGTGGGTGCTCGAGTGCCTCACCGGCTTCGGCGAGGCCGGCCGGATGACGCAGTTCAAGGACAAGAGCCAGCGGGAGGGCACCGCCTCGGCCTCGGTCGGGCTGTTCACCTACCCGGTGCTCCAGGCCGCCGACATCCTCGTCTACCAGGCCGACCAGGTGCCGGTGGGGGAGGACCAGCGCCAGCACCTGGAGCTGACCCGGGACCTGGCCACCCGCTTCAACGGCCGCTTCGGCGAGACCTTCACGCTGCCGGAGACCCTCATCCCGGCCGGCGGCGCGCGGATCATGGACCTGCAGTCGCCGGACAAGAAGATGAGCAAGAGCCTGCCGCCGGCCGGCTGTGTGTTCCTGCTCGACGACCCGAAGGTGACGGCGAAGAAGATCCGCTCGGCGGTCACCGACACCGGCCGGGAGGTCGTGGCCGACCCGGTGGGCAAGCCAGGGGTCACCAACCTGCTGACCATCCACAGCGCGCTGTCGGGCACCCCGGTCGCGGAGCTGGAGGAGCGCTTCGCCGGCCGCGGCTACGGGGACCTCAAGAAGGAGCTCGCCGAGGTCGTCGCCGAGTTCGTGACGCCGGTCCGCGACCGCACGAACGCGCTGCTCGACGACCGCGCCGAGCTCGAGCGGCTACTGGCCGCCGGTGCCGCCCGGGCCCGCGAGGTGGCCGCGGAGACCGTCCGCACGGTCTACGAGCGGGTCGGCTTCCTCGCGCCGGTGGCGGGGTCGTGAACGACGACACCTTCGTCCCGCGCGGCCGGAACGCGCCGCCGGAGACCGCCGTCGTCGGGGTCCTGGTGCCGATCCCCGAGCCGTGGGCGCAGCTGCTGACCGACTGGCGCGCCAAGGTGGGCGACCCGCAGGCGGGCTTCGTGCCGCCGCACGTCACCCTCCTGCCGCCCACCGAGGTGCCCTGCGCCGACCGCGCGGCCATCACCGAGCACCTGGTCCGCGTCGCCGCGGCCCACCCACCCTTCGACATGCACCTGTCGGGCACCGGCACGTTCACACCGGTCTCCGAGGTGGTGTTCGTCGCCGTCGCCCGCGGCATCGGCAACTGCGAGCTGCTGGCCACCGACGTCCGGTCCGGCCCCCTGTCCCGGTCGCTGTCCTACCCGTACCACCCGCACGTGACCGTGGCCCACGACGTCCCGCGCGACATGCTCGAGCTGGCCTACAGCGGCCTCGGCGACCTCTCCGCGGAGTTCCGCGTCACCGCGTTCACCGAGTTCGAGCAGACGCCCGAGGGCACCTGGGCGGTCGCCCGCGAGTACCCGCTCACCGGCCCGCCGCTCTAGGCCCGCGCGCGGCACCCGCCTCCGGGGACCAGACTCGGACCGGTGGGTGCCCCCCGGGACGGACGGCCGCGCGCCGCCGACGTCGTCCGCGCGCCCTGGTCCCGCATCGCCGGCCTGGGCTCCCGGATCACCGCCGTCGTCGACGCGCAGCGCCGCCGCCGGCCCTGGTTCGACCACCTGGCGCGCGCCGGGGGGCGCTACACCCGCACCCAGGGCGACCTCATGGCCGCCGGCGTCACCTACTTCGTGTTCCTCGGGCTGTTCCCGGTCCTGCTGCTGGTCGCGTCGGTCATCGCGCTGGTCCTCTCCGGGGACGCGTTGCTGCAGCAGGAGCTCTACGACGCCATCCGCGAGACGTTCCCCGGCTCCACCGGGGAGCAGATCGTCCGTGAGCTGCGCTCGGCCGTCAGCGCGGCCGGCCTCACCGGCCTGATCGGGGTCGCCGGGTTCCTCTACGCCGGCCTGCGCGCGATGGACAAGCTGCGCATCGGCATGGAGCGGATCTGGAAGGGCGACGCCGACGAGCCGGAGTTCTGGCGGGACAACCTCGCCGACCTCGTCGCGCTGGTCGCCCTCGGCGCGGCCGGCCTGGCCAGCATCGGGCTGACCGGGTTCGCCACCCAGGCCACCAACGGCGTGCTGACGGTCTTCGGGGTCGAGGACGCGCCCGGCTGGGGCGTCGTCAGCAGCGTGCTCGGCATCGTGCTCGCCTTCACCGGCGACGTGCTGGTGTTCCTGTGGCTGCTGCGGGTGGTGCCCTCGACGTCGCACCCGCTGCGGCTGCTGCTGCCCGGCGCGGTCTTCGGTGCGGCCGGGTTCGAGCTGATGAAGCTGGCCGGCAGCCTCTACCTGTCGCTGATCTCCGGCAGCGTCACCTCGTCGGCGTTCGGCGGCGCCGTCGGCATCCTCGTCTGGATCAACCTCGTGGCCCGCTTCGCGTTCTTCACCGCGGCGTGGACGGCGACCCTCCCGGCCCTGGAGCGGGCGGCCCCTGCGGACCCCGAGGGTCGCGCCGACCCGGGGGACCCTGCCGACCCGCCGGTCCCGGCGGAGCCCGGCGCACCGCCCGCCGCCGGCCGATGAGGGTCGCGGTCACCACCGCGACCGCCGCCGCGCCGAGCGCCAGCGCGCCCAGCACGGGCGGGCCGTCGTCCGCGGGAGGAGCCGGCTCGGCCGGGCCGGCGGCGACCTCGGCCGGCCCGGCGGCGGAGGGGGCGGCGGTCGTCGTCGGCCCGGGAGGGACGACGTCGGCCGCGGAGTCGACCAGCGTGCCGACCCCGCCCAGCGACGGCGGCACGGTGAAGCCCCAGTCGAGCAGCAGCGCGGCCTGGTCGGCGGCGCGCCGCGGCACGTTCTCGGTGCCCATGACGCTGACCACCAGCCGCCGCCCGTCGCGCTCGGCGGCCGTGACGAAGGTGTGCCGGGCGGCGTCGGTGAAGCCGGTCTTGCCGCCCAGGTTCCCCGGGTAGCCGGCCAGCGGGTTCTGGTTCTGGATCTGGTAGCCGGGCGAGCGGCCCTCGACCGGGGGCATCTGCGCGGTGGGCGTCAGGAGGATCCCGGCGGTGACCGGGTCGGCGACCAGGGCCCGGAAGAACAGCGCGAGGTCGTAGGGCGAGGAGGACTGCCCGGTGACGTCGAGGCCCGACGGCGTGCCCGCGACCGTGTCGAAGGCGCCCATCTCCAGGGCGGTGGCGTTCATCGCGTCGACGGTGGCCGCCGTCCCGCCGAACGCCCGGGCCAGCGCGTTGGCCGCGTCGTTGCCCGACTGCATCACCAGCGCCTGGAACAGCAGCCCGACCGGGTAGTGGCCGCCGGCCACGATCCCGACCTTGCTGCCCTCCATCGCCTCGTCCTCGACGGTGCCGTCGACGACCGCCGCCGGGTCCAGCCGGTGCGCCAGGGTGAGCAGCGTCAGCGTCTTGAGCGTGCTCGCCGGGTAGTAGCGGCCGTGCGGGTCGCGGGCGGCCAGGACGTCGCCGGTGCCGGCGTCGGCGACCAGCCACCCGGCCGCGACGACGTCGGCCGGCAGCGGCGGCGCGCCCTCGACGACGACCGTGCCGCGGGTGTCCAGGCCCTCCCCGCCGACGGTGACCCCGCCGGGGCCCTCGCCCTGCGGCGGGCCGCCGGGCGGCGGCGCGGTCGGGGTCGGGGCGGCGAGGTCGACGGTGGGCCGCGCGGGGTCCGGGGCGGCCGCCGCCGTGGTGCCCCCGAGCAGCACGGCCAGCGCGGCCAGGACCGCCGCGAGCGCACCTCGTCGTCGCCGCACGGGGGGACGCTAGCCCCGGCGGGGCCCGTTCCGGTGACCCCGCGCAGTGGCGGGGGCCACGGATGCGGGCCGCTTCACAACGATCCCGTCTCGGTCCGCCGCAGGGATGGCGGCCCGCCCGGAGAGCGCGGTTAGCGTGCCGGGGTCGTCCACGTCCGGGCGGCCGCCCGCGGGCGGCCGCGACCAGGACCCACGGGAGCGCCCTCCGCGTCCTTCGCGGGCAGCTCCCTCCAGAGAGGAGATCGTCTTGCGCCGAGCGCGGAAGATGAAGGCCGCAGCGCTGCTGCTGGCCGGCAGCATGGCCCTGGCGGCCTGCGCGAGTGACGAGCCCGCCTCCGGTGGCGGCGGCGGGGGCGGCGGCACCGCCACCGAGGAGCTGCGCGTCGGCCTCGCCTACGACACCGGTGGCCGCGGTGACCGGTCGTTCAACGACTCCGCCTACGCCGGTCTGTCGGCGGCCGTCGAGGCCCTCGACGGCGAGCTGCAGGAGCTCAGCCCCAACGACGACGCCTCCAACCGCGCCGAGCTGCTCACCCAGCTGGCCGAGCAGGGCTTCAACCCGGTCGTCGCCGTCGGCTTCAACTACGACGACGTCATCGCCGAGGTCGCGCCGCAGTTCCCCGACACCACGTTCGCGCAGGTCGACGGGAGCAACGAGGACGGCGCCAAGGGCGACAACGTCACCGGGCTCGTCTTCGCCGAGGAGCAGGGCTCCTTCCTGGCCGGCGTCGCCGCCGCGCTGAAGAGCGAGAGCGGCCACATCGGCTTCGTCGGCGGCGTGGAGAGCCCGCTGATCGAGAAGTTCGAGGCCGGCTACGTGGCCGGCGCCCAGGCGGTCAACCCGCAGATCATCATCGACCGGCAGTACATCTCGCCGGCCGGTGACTTCACCGGCTTCAACGACCCGGCCCGCGGCCAGATCGTCGCCCAGGGCATGTACGACGCCGGGGCCGACATCGTCTACCACGCGGCCGGTGGCTCGGGCGTCGGCGTCTTCCAGGCCGCCGCCACCTCCGGCAAGCGCGCCATCGGCGTCGACTCCGACCAGTACCAGACGGTCGACGACCCGGCGCTGCAGGCCGTGATCATGACCTCGATGCTCAAGCGGGTCGACAACGCGGTGGAGCAGTTCGTCAACGACTTCGCCGAGGGCACCGTCGAGGGCGCCTCCGACGTCCGCTACGACCTGGAGGGCGAGGGTGTCGGCCTGTCCACGTCGGGCGGCTACATCGACGACATCCAGCAGGACATCGACGGCTACGCGCAGCAGATCATCGACGGCACCATCACGGTCCCGACGACGATCGAGTGACCCTCGTGCGGGCCTGCCCGCACGACTGATCCACCCTGCGACGCGGGCCCGGGCGGGAAACGCCCGGGCCCGCGGTGCGCCGGGGTCGCCCCGGGCTCGGACGGAGCCCGCGGAGTAGGGCACCATACGCACCGGCCCCCGGGCCCGAAGCCCGGCGCAGCGGCTGATCCCGCGCGCCGGCGCCGTCCGAAGTGACCTCCCGCCCACCGGCGGGCCACAGCGAGGAGATGCCGGCATGGCACCAGCGGACTCGCCAGCAGACAGTCCGGCGGCGGGCGAGGGCCCCCTCGCCGTCGAGCTGCGCGGGATCACCAAGCGCTTCCCCGGCGTGGTGGCGAACCGGGACATCGAGCTGCGGGTCCGCCGCGGCGAGGTGCACGCCATCGTGGGCGAGAACGGCGCCGGCAAGTCGACGCTGATGAAGACCCTCTACGGCGAGCACCGCCCCGACGAGGGCCAGGTCCTCGTCGACGGCCGCGAGGTGACCTTCCGCAGCCCGGCCGACGCCATCGCGGCGGGCATCGGCATGGTCCACCAGCACTTCATGCTGGCCGACAACTTCACCGTCCTGGAGAACGTCGTCCTCGGCAGCGAGCCCACCCGGCGCGGCCGGCTGGACCTCGCCGAGGCGCGCCGCCGCATCACCGGCATCTCCGACCGCTACTCCCTCGGGCTGCGGCCCGACGCGCTGGTCGAGGACCTCGGCGTCGGCGACCGGCAGCGCGTCGAGATCGCCAAGGTCCTCTACCGCAACGCGCGGACCCTGATCCTCGACGAGCCGACCGCCGTGCTCGTGCCGCAGGAGGTCGACGAGCTGTTCGCCAACCTCGCCGAGCTCAAGCGCGAGGGCCTGACGGTCATCTTCATCTCGCACAAGCTCGACGAGGTGCGCCGGGTCGCCGACTCGATCACCGTCATCCGGCGCGGCACCACGGTCGGCCGGGCCGACCCGAGGACGACGACGGCCAAGCAGCTGGCCGAGATGATGGTCGGTGCCGAGCTGCCCACCCCGGAGACCCGCGAGTCCACCGTCCGCGAGACCCCCGTGCTGCGGCTGACCGGCGTCACGGTCACCGACGTGGGGCACCGCCCCGTGGTGGACGACGTCACGCTCACCGTGCGGGAGGGCGAGGTCGTCGGCATCGCCGGCGTCGAGGGCAACGGCCAGGCCGAGCTCGTCGACGCGATCATGGGGCTGCGCACGCCGGCCGCCGGGTCGATCGTCCTCGGGACGGAGGACGTCACGGGCTGGAGCACCCGCGCCCGCCGGGAGGCCGGCGTCGGCTTCATCCCCGAGGACCGGCACCGGCAGGGCATGCTGCTGGACGCGCCGCTCTGGGAGAACCGGATCCTCGGCCACCAGACCCGCCCGCCGGCCGTGAAGGGGTTCTTCATCGACCGCCGCGGCGCCCGCGCCGACACCGCACGGATCATGCGGGAGTACGACGTGCGCGCGCCCGGTCCGGACACGCTGGCCGTCGCCCTCTCCGGCGGCAACCAGCAGAAGCTGATCGTGGGGCGCGAGATGAGCGCCGCGCCGCGGCTGCTCATCGCCGCCCACCCGACCCGCGGCGTCGACGTCGGCGCCCAGGCGGTGATCTGGGAGCTGCTCAAGGACGCCCGCGCGGAGGGACTGGGGATCGTGCTCATCTCCGCCGACCTCGACGAGCTCATCGGCCTGTCGGACACGCTGCACGTCATGCTCCGCGGCCGGCTGGTGGCCACCCTCGACCCGCGGCGGGTGACCCCCGAGGAGCTCGGCGGGCACATGACCGGCGCGCGCACGGCGGGTGCGGCGTGAACGGCCTCCTCCGCCGGGTGGGGCTCTCCCTGCTCGGCCCGGTGCTCGCCGTCCTGGTCGCCCTGGTCATCTCCGCGGTGGTCATCGCCCTCATCGGGCAGAACCCGCTCGAGGCGTTCCAGGTGATGGTCGACCTCGGCACCACGCCGTCGCAGCAGGTGCAGTCGATCGTCGTGATCCTCAACCGGGCGGTGCCGCTGTTCCTCGCCGGGCTGGCCGTCGCGGTCGCGTTCCGGATGGGCCTGTTCAACATCGGCGTCGAGGGCCAGTACCGGCTGGCCACCATCCTGGCCGCCGCGGTCGGCGCGGCCGTCGTGCTGCCCGGCCCGCTGCACGTGCTGCTCGTCGTGGTCGTCGCGATGGTGGTCGGGGCGCTGTGGGCCGGCATCGTCGGCGTGCTCAAGGTGACCCGCGGCGTCAGCGAGGTCATCAGCTCGATCATGCTGAACTTCGTCGCGCTGGGCCTGGCGTCGTTCCTGCTCACCGGCCCGCTGCGGGGCAGCCCGCCGGGTGCCTCGATCATCACGACCTCGGAGATCCCCGAGTCCGGCCGCTTCCCGAGCCTCAACGGGCTGCTCACCGGGCTGGGCCTGGCCGCGCCGCGCAGCGGTCTCTACGGCTTCCTGCTGGTCGCGATCGTGGTCGGGGTCGTGGTCGCCGTGCTGATCAAGCGCACCCGCTTCGGGTTCGACCTGCGCGCCACCGGCCTGTCGCCCTCCGCGGCCACCGCCAGCGGCGTCGACGCCCGGCGCATGGTCGTGAAGACCATGCTGATCTCCGGCGCGATCGCCGGCCTGATCGGCCTGCCCGACCTGCTCGGTTCGCAGTACGACTACGGCACCGAGTTCACCGCCGGCCTCGGCTTCCTCGGCATCGCCGTCGCCCTGCTGGGCCGCAGCACGCCGGTGGGCATCGCGCTGGCCGCGCTGCTGTTCGCCTTCCTCGACCGGGCGGCACTGCCCCTGCAGTTCGCCGACATCCCGTCCTCGGTCGTCACGATCATCCAGGGCACGATCGTGCTCGCCGTCGTCATCGCCAACGAGATCGCGCGGCGGCTGGCGCTGCGCTCGGCCGAGCGGGCCGGCGCGTCGGCCGGTCCGGCACCGGGTGGCGGCGGGGACGGCGCGACGCCACCGCCGCCCGCCCCGGACGGCGGGCAGCAGGTCCGCGCCGGTGCGCCCGGGGACCAGCAGGGAGCACGAGCATGAGCACCACGGCGACGACCAGTACCGGTCAGCCCAGCCGCGGCCCGCTGACCGACCTGCTGACCGGCGGTGGCCGGGCGCGGCGGGTGCTGTGGGTGCTCGTGGGCCTGTGGCTGCTGTTCTCGCTGGTCCGGGTGATCTCGGGCGAGCAGGAGCTCACCTCGTCCTCGACGCTCCGGGCCGCGCTGCTGCTCGCCGTCCCCATCGGACTGGCGGCGCTGGGCGGGCTGTGGTCCGAGCGCGCGGGCGTGGTGAACATCGGCCTCGAGGGGATGATGATCCTCGGCACCTGGGGCGCGGGCTGGGCCGGCTACCAGTGGGGCTGGGCCGGCGCGGTCATCGGCGGCGTGGTCTTCGGCGCGGCCGGCGGCCTGCTGCACGCGATCGCCACGGTGACGTTCGGCGTCGACCACGTGGTCTCCGGCGTCGCGATCAACATCCTCGCCGAGGGCGTGGTCCGCTTCCTGTCCGAGCTGCTGTTCAACGAGGAGACCGGCGGCGGCCCGACGCAGTCGCCGTCCCTGGCCGGTGACCCGCCGTCCTTCTCGCTGCCGGTGCTGTCCTCGGGACCGGACCTGCTCGGGGACCTGGAACGGCAGCACTGGTTCCTGGTCAGCGACGCGGCGGGCCTGCTGCGCGGGCTGACCAGCGGCGTGGGCCTGCTGACCCTGCTCGCCGTGCTGCTGGTGCCGGCCTCCTACCTGCTGCTGTGGCGGACGGCCTTCGGCCTGCGGCTGCGCTCGTGCGGCGAGAACCCGGCCGCCGCGGACTCCCTGGGCGTGCCGGTCTACCGGCTGAAGTACCTCGCCGTGGTCGTCTCCGGTGCGCTGGCCGGCCTGGGTGGCGTCTTCCTGGTGTTCGTGGCGGGCATCTACCGCGAGGGGCAGACCGGTGGCCGCGGCTTCATCGGCCTGGCCGCCCTGATCTTCGGCAACTGGCGGCCCGGCGGGCTGGCGGCCGGGGCGGGCCTGTTCGGGTTCGCCGACGCCCTGCAGCTGCGCAGCCAGACCGCGGTGGTGGCCCTGCTGCTGCTCATCGCCGTCCTCCTCGCCGTCCTGGCGGTCGTGCAGGCCCGGCGCGGGAAGTGGCTGGTCGCCGGCATCGCCGGGGTCTTCGCCGTCGCCTCGCTGGTCGGGTTCCTGACCATCGACCGGCTGCCCGAGGGGATCGTCTTCTTCACCCCGCACCTGACCACCCTGCTGGTCCTGTCGCTGGCGTCCCAACGGCTGCGGATGCCCAAGGCCGACGGGCTGGTCTACCGGAGGGGGGAGAACTAGATGGGGGACGTCGACTGGGACGCGCTGCGCGGCGCGGCCCGGGAGGCCATGACGCACGCCTACGCGCCGTACTCGCGGTTCCCCGTGGGCGTGGCCGGGCTGGTCGACGACGGCCGGGTGGTCACCGGCTGCAACGTCGAGAACGCCAGCTACGGCCTGGGCCTGTGCGCCGAGTGCGGGATGGTCAGCGACCTCGCCCGCACCGGCGGCGGCCGGCTGGTCGCGGTGGCCTGCGTCGGCGGGGACGGGGAGCCGCTCATGCCGTGCGGCCGCTGCCGGCAGCTGCTGTGGGAGCACGGCGGCGCCGAGATGCTCATCGAGACGGTGTCGCTGGGCATCGTGCCGATGCGCGAGGTGCTGCCCGACGCCTTCGGCCCCGACGACCTGGTCGCCGCGGCGGAGCGGGGGCAGGGCTGATGGCCGCGTTCGACGCCATCGACGTGCTGCGCGCCAAGCGCGACGGCGGCCGGCTCACCGACGAGCAGATCCGCTGGGTGATCGGCGCCTACACCGACGGCACGATCCCCGACGAGCAGATGAGCGCGCTGCTCATGGCGGTGTTCTTCCGGGGCATGTCCGCCGACGAGCTGTCGGTGTGGACGCAGGCGATGATCGACTCCGGTGAGCGCAAGGACCTGTCCTCGCTGGGCCGGCCGACGGCGGACAAGCACTCCACCGGCGGGGTCGGCGACAAGACCACCCTGCCGCTCGCGCCGCTGGTCGCCGCCTGCGGGGTGGCCGTGCCGCAGCTGTCGGGCCGGGGCCTGGGCCACACCGGCGGCACGTTGGACAAGCTCGAGTCGATCCCCGGCTGGCGGGCCGACGTGCACGAGGAGGCCTACCTCCGGCAGCTCGCCGAGGTGGGCGCGGTCATCTGCGCCGCCGGGCACGACCTCGCGCCGGCGGACAAGAAGCTCTACGCGCTGCGCGACGTGACCGCGACGGTCGAGTCGATCCCGCTGATCGCCAGCTCGATCATGAGCAAGAAGATCGCCGAGGGCGCCGACGCGCTGGTGCTCGACGTCAAGACCGGCTCGGGGGCGTTCATGAAGGACCCCGAGTCCTCCCGCGAGCTGGCCCGCACGATGGTCGGCCTCGGCGAGGCGGCCGGGGTGAACACCGTGGCGCTGGTGACCGCGATGGACCGGCCGCTGGGTCGTGCCGCGGGCAACGCCGTCGAGGTCGCCGAGTCGGTGGAGGTCCTCGCCGGCGGCGGCCCGGCCGACGTCGTCGAGCTCACCCTGGCCCTGGCGCGGGAGATGCTCACCGGTGCCGGGCGGCCCGACGTCGACCCCGCCGACGCGCTGCGCGACGGCCGGGCGATGGACGTGTGGCGGCGGATGATCGCGGCGCAGGGCGGCGACCCCGACGCGCCGCTGCCGCGGCCGGCGGAGAAGCACGTGGTGACCGCCCCGGCCACCGGGACGCTCACCCGCCTGGACGCCTACGCGCTGGGCGTCGCCGCCTGGCGGTTGGGCGCCGGCCGCGCCCGCAAGGAGGACCCGGTCTCGGCTGCTGCCGGCGTCACCTGGACGGCGACGGTGGGGGAGCGGGTCACCGAGGGCCAGCCGCTGCTCGAGCTGCACACCGACGACGCCGCGCGCATCCCGCGGGCGCTGGAGGCGCTGGAGGGCGCGGTCGGCGTCGACACCGGCGACGAGCCGCTGCCCCTGCTGATCGACCGCATCTCCGCCTAGCCGGCCCGTGCACGCCCGCGGATCCGCACCGTGCAGATCCGCGGGCGTGCACGGCGGCCGGGGCGGTCGGCGCGGGTCCGCAACCGGGGAGCACACTGGACCCTCGTGACCAGCACGTCCGCGGAACCGACCTCCGCCGCCGCCCCGCGCGCCGGGGAGCCCCTCGACCCGGACGCGGCGATCTCCGTCCGCGGGCTGGTGAAGCGCTACGGCGGCGCCACCGCCGTCGACGGCCTGGACCTCGACATCCGGCGCGGCGAGATCTTCGCTCTGCTCGGCCCCAACGGCGCCGGCAAGACGACGACGGTCGAGATCTGCGAGGGCTTCCGCGACCGCGACGGCGGCGAGGTGCGGGTGCTCGGCACCGACCCGGCCTCGGGCGGGCGGCGGTGGAAGGCGCAGCTGGGCATCGTGCTGCAGTCCGGCGCCGGGGACAGCCAGCTGACCTGCCGCGAGCTGCTGCGCGCGCAGGCGTCCTACTACCCCGACCCGCGCGACCCCGACGAGGTCCTCGAGCTGGTCGGGCTGACCGAGAAGGCCCGCGCCCGCGGCCGCTCGCTGTCGGGCGGCCAGCGCCGCCGGCTCGACGTCGCGCTCGGCATCGTCGGCCGTCCCGCGCTGCTGTTCCTCGACGAGCCGACCACCGGCTTCGACCCCGAGGCGCGGCGGCAGTTCTGGTCGCTGATCCGCTCGCTGCGCGACCTCGGCACCACGATGCTGCTCACCACCCACTACCTGGACGAGGCCGAGGCGCTGGCCGACCGGGTCGGCGTCATCGCGCGCGGGCGGCTGGCCGAGGTCGCCGTCCCGTCGGAGCTGGGCGGCCGGGGGCACGCGCCGGCGGTGGTCAGCTGGACCGAGGACGGCGTCCGGCGCAGCGAGGCCACCGCGACCCCGACGGCGTTCGTCTCCGCGCTGGCCGCGCGCTTCCCCGGCGAGGTGCCCGACCTGGCGGTGGCCCGCCCGACCCTCGAGGACGTGTACCTGCAGATGATCGGGGAGGCCCGCGCGTGAGCGCCGGAACCGTCGCCCAGGGCCGGACGGCACTGCCGTCGCTGCCCGCCGTCTACCGCTCCCGCGCCGGGGTGGAGCTCAAGGAGTTCTTCCGGCAGCGCGAGTCGGTGGTGTTCACCCTCGCGTTCCCGGTGATCCTGCTGGTCGTCTTCGGGGCGGTCCTCGACTACGACCTCGGTGGCGGCGTCACCTTCACCCAGTACTTCATGGCCGGGATCATCGCCGCGGGCATCCTCGGGGCGAGCCTGCAGAACATGGCGATCAGCATCGCCACCGAGCGCTCCGACGGGACGCTGAAGCACCTGTCGGGCACCCCGATGCCGAAGAGCGCCTACTTCGTCGGCAAGGTGGTGCAGGTCCTCGCGGTCACCGTGCTGATCGTGCTGATCCTGCTGGCGGTCGGGCGGCTGGCCTACGGTGTCGCGCTGCCGTCGGGCAGCGACTGGATCACCTTCCTGTGGGTGACCGCGCTCGGGTCGTCGGCGTGCACGCTCCTGGGCATCGCCGTCTCCAGCCTGGCCAAGAACGGCCGCTCGGCCTCGGCGATGGTCACCCCGATCGCGCTGGTGCTGCAGTTCATCTCCGGGGTGTTCTTCCAGTTCAGCCAGGTGCCGACGTGGATGCAGACGGTCGCCGCGCTGTTCCCGCTCAAGTGGATGGCGCAGGGCCTGCGGTCGGTGTTCCTGCCGGACTTCCTGGCCGCGCAGGAGCCGGCCGGGTCGTGGGAGCTCGGGCGGGTGGCGCTGGTGCTGGGCGTGTGGTGCGCGGCCGGCCTGGCGCTGTGCGTCCTGACCTTCCGCTGGCAGGAGCGCGGCACGAGATAGCGTCGGGCGGTGCCCGCACCACTCGACGCCGACTCGGTCCGCCGCGCGCCCAAGGTCCTCCTGCACGACCACCTCGACGGCGGGCTGCGTCCGCAGACGGTGCTCGAGCTCGCCGACGAGGCGGGCTACCGCGCCCTGCCCGCCCGCGACGCGGAGTCGCTGGGGACCTGGTTCCGCGAGGCCGCCGACTCCGGCTCGCTGGTGCGGTACCTGGAGACGTTCGCGCACACCGTCGGGGTGATGCAGCGGCCCGAGGCGGTGCACCGGGTGGCCCGCGAGTGCGCCCTCGACCTCGCCGCCGACGGCGTCGTGTACGCCGAGGTCCGCATGGCGCCGGAGCTGGTGACCGCGGGCGGCACCCCGATCGAGGAGGCCGTGGAGGCGATCCTCGACGGGTTCGCCGCGGGCAGCGCCGAGGCGGCCGCGGCGGGGACGCCGATCACCGTGGGCGCGCTGCTGTGCGCCATGCGGCAGGAGGACCGGTGGGAGGAGGTCGCCGGCCTCGTCGTCCGGTACCGGGACGCCGGCGTCGTCGGGTTCGACCTGGCCGGGCCGGAGATCGGCTTCCCGCCGGACCGGATCCCCGGGGCGATCGCGCTGCTCGACCGCGCCGGTGCGCACCGCACCGTCCACGCCGGCGAGGCGGCCGGTGTCGACAGCATCCGGGCCGCGCTGGACGGCGCCCGCGCCGAGCGGCTCGGCCACGGCGTGCGGATCGCCGACGAGGTGCCGATCGAGGGCCCGCTCGGCCCGCTGGCGCGGCGGGTGCTCGACGAGCAGGTGCCGCTGGAGGTCGCGCCGTCGTCGAACGTGCAGACCGGCGCCTACCCCTCGCTCGAGCGGCACCCGGTGGGCCGGCTGCACCGGCTGGGCTTCGCGGTCACGGTGAACACCGACAACCGGCTGATGAGCGGTGTCTCGGTGACCGGCGAGCTGACCGACGTCGCCGCCGCCCACGGCTGGGGCTGGGACGACCTCCAGACGGTCACCGAGCGGGCGCTGGCCGCGGCGTTCACCGACGACGCCGAGCGGGCCCGGCTGCTCGACGACGTCGTCCGCCCGGGGTACGCCGCCCTCCGCGGGTGATCACGGCCACCGCCCGGTGCGGAAGGGCGGACCGGGCGGCGCTGTTACCGTGGGTGTGCCGGCACTCGCCGGACATCCTCCCGGACGGTCCGTCCGGGCATGAGCGCATCCGTGCAGATCGCCGCGTCGTCGACGCCCGCGGTCGCCAGTGAGGACGCCTGGCCCCGTCGCAGGGGTGGCGCCCGCGCACCACCACGGGACGCGCCCGAGCTGTATCGGAGTCCCCACCCCCGCATGACCACGTCCGACACCGTCGACGTCCAGAGCACTCCCGACACCCCCGCCCCGGCGGGCCCCACGTTCGCCCAGCTGGGCCTGCCCCAGCAGCTGGTGACCGCCCTCGAGCGGCGCGACATCCGCGCTCCGTTCGCCATCCAGGCCTCCGTCCTGCCCGACGCCCTCGCCGGGCGCGACGTGCTGGGCAAGGCGGCCACCGGGTCCGGCAAGACCCTGGCCTTCGGCCTGCCGATGCTCGCCCGCATGGGCCTCACCGCCCGCCGCGGCCCGCGCGCCCCCCGGGCGCTGGTGCTCGTGCCCACGCGCGAGCTGGCCCAGCAGGTCTCCGACAACCTGGCCCCGCTCGGCCAGGCCGTCGGCACCCAGTTCGCCACCGTCTACGGCGGCGCCTCGATGGGCCGCCAGATCTCGCAGCTGCGCCGCGGCGTCGACGTCGTCGTCGCCACCCCCGGCCGGCTGCAGGACCTGATCGGCCAGCGCGAGGTCACCCTCGCCGACGTCGAGGTCAGCGTCGTGGACGAGGCCGACTTCATGTCCGACCTCGGCTTCCTGCCCGTCGTGCAGGAGCTGCTCGACCAGACCCGCCCCGACGCCCAGCGGCTGCTGTTCTCGGCCACGCTGGACGGCGAGGTGGACACGCTGGTCCGCCGCTACCTGACCGACCCCGCGCGGCACGAGGTCAAGCGCCCCGGCGACGACGCCCCGCCGGCCGAGCACCTGGCCTACAGCGTCGCCTTCCGCGACAAGGTGCCGGTGACCCAGGAGCTGGCCGCGCGGCCGGGCCGCACGATCGTGTTCGCCCGCACCCAGCTCGGCGTCGACCGGCTCACCGAGAACCTGCAGGCGGTCGGCATCAAGGCCGAGGCGATCCACGGCGGGCTGCCGCAGTCGGCCCGCCGCCGGGCGCTGGAGGCGTTCACCGACGCCCGCAGCCCCGTGCTGGTGGCCACCGACGTCGCCGCCCGCGGCATCCACGTCGACGACGTCTCGCTGGTCCTGCACTACGACCCGCCGGCCGACCACAAGACCTACCTGCACCGCTCGGGCCGCACCGCCCGCGCCGGCGCCGCCGGCGTCGTGGTCTCCCTGCTGCTGCCCGACCAGGTCGGCCAGGCCAAGCGGCGGTTCCGGCAGGCGAAGGTGGACCCGCAGGTCAGCCGCCTCCGGCCGGGCGACGCCCCGATCGCCGAGCTCGTCGCCAGCGGCGTGCCGGTGGAGCCGGTCGAGCGGCCGGCCCGCGAGTCGCGCCGTCCGCACGGCGGCCCCGGCGGCCGGCGTCCGCGCCGCGACGGCGACCGGCCGCGCCGCTCCTACGGCGACGGCGGCCGTCGCGACGACCGTCCGCGCCGGCCCTCCGGCGACCGCGACCGGTACCGCGGCCCCGGCGAGGGCCACCGCGGCGGCCGTCCCGACCGCTCGGCGCCCACGCACTGACGGCGTACTCCTGACGACGGCGGCCGGTCCCGGAACTCCCGGGGCCGGCCGCCGCCGTGTGCGGGGTCGCCCGTGCCGGCGGGGACGGCCGGGAGGTGGTCCCGCGCGCAGTCGTGGGGGGGGGGGGGGGGGGGGGGGGGGGGGGGGGGGGGGGCGGGGGGGGGGGGGGGGGGGGGGGGGGGGGGGGGGGGGGGGGGGGGGGGGGGGGGGGGGGGGGGCGGCGCCCCCGGCGGCCCCCCCCCCGGGCCCCCCCCCCCCCCCGCGCGGGCGGGGCGGCCGGCCCGGCTCAGAGGTACTGGCCGGTGTTGGTGGCGGTGTCGATCGCGCGGCCGGAGTCGTTGCCCTTGCCGCTGATGAGCGTGCGGATGTAGACGATCCGCTCGCCCTTCTTGCCCGAGATCCGCGCCCAGTCGTCGGGGTTGGTGGTGTTGGGCAGGTCCTCGTTCTCCTTGAACTCGTCGACGCAGGCCTGCATGAGGTGGCCGACCCGCAGCCCGGCGGTGCCGGTCTCCAGGTTCTCCTTGATGGCCATCTTCTTGGCGCGGTCGACGATGTTCTGCAGCATCGCGCCGGAGTTGAAGTCCTTGAAGTACAGGACCTCCTTGTCACCGTTGGCGTAGGTGACCTCGAGGAAGCGGTTCTCCTCGCTCTCGGTGTACATCCGCTCGACGGTGCGCTGGATCATCGCCTGGATGGTCGCCTCGGCGCTGCCGCCGTTCTCGGCGAGGTCGTCGGCGTGGATGGGCAGCGACGGCGTCAGGTACTTGCTGAAGATGTCGCGGGCGGCCTCGGCGTCGGGCCGCTCGATCTTGATCTTCACGTCCAGCCGGCCGGGCCGCAGGATCGCCGGGTCGATCATGTCCTCGCGGTTGGAGGCGCCGATGACGATGACGTTCTCCAGGCCCTCGACGCCGTCGATCTCGCTGAGCAGCTGCGGGACGATCGTCGACTCGACGTCGGAGGACACGCCCGATCCGCGGGTGCGGAAGATCGAGTCCATCTCGTCGAAGAACACGATGACCGGGGTGCCCTCGCTGGCCTTCTCCCGGGCCCGCTGGAACACCAGCCGGATGTGCCGCTCGGTCTCGCCGACGTACTTGTTGAGCAGCTCGGGGCCCTTGATGTTGAGGAAGTAGGACTTGGCCTGCCCCTCCCCCTTCACCGCGGAGACCTTCTTGGCCAGCGAGTTCGCCACCGCCTTGGCGATGAGCGTCTTGCCGCAGCCGGGCGGGCCGTAGAGCAGGATGCCCTTCGGCGGGCGCAGCTCGTACTCGCGGAACAGGTCCGCGTGCAGGAACGGCAGCTCGACGGCGTCGCGGATCTGCTCGATCTGCCGGGCCAGGCCGCCGATGTCGGAGTAGTCGATGTCGGGGACCTCCTCGAGGACGAGCTCCTCGACCTCGCTCTTGGGGATCCGCTCGTACACGTAGCCCGACCGCGCCTCCAGCAGCAGCGAGTCGCCGACCCGCAGCGGCTGGTCGGTGAGCGAGTCGGCCAGGTAGACCACCCGCTCCTCGTCGGTGTGGCCGATGACCAGGGCCCGTGGCGTGACGCCGTCGACAGGCTCCAGCAGCTCCTTGAGCATGACGACGTCGCCCTGCTTCTCGAAGCCGAGCGCCTCGACGACGTTCATGGCCTCGTTGAGCATGACCTCCTGGCCGGGCCGCAGCTCCTCGGCCTCGACGGCCGGGGACACCGAGACGCGCAGCTTCCGGCCGCCGGTGAAGACGTCGACCGTGCCGTCGTCGTGCCGCCCCAGGTAGACGCCGTAGCCCGACGGCGGCTGGCCGAGCCGGTCGATCTCCTCCTTGAGCGTCAGCAGCTGCTCGCGGGCGTCGCGCAGGGTGCCGGCGAGCTTGTCGTTGCGCTCGGAGAGGAAGGCAGCGCGGCCCTCCGCCTCGGCGATCCGCTCCTCGAGCACCCGCACCTGCCGGGGGCTGTCGGCCACCTTGCGGCGCAGGAGAGCGATCTCCTCCTCGAGGTAGGAGATCTGGGAGAGCAGGGCGGAGACGTCACGTTCGCGCCGCGCTCGGAACTCGTCGGGACCGCTGACAGGACCGGGGCCCATCGCGCACCTCCGCACATCGGGGGGAGCCAGGAGGCAAATCTATACACGCCTGCCGACGCCGCGCCCGCGTGCTCGCGGGGTCCGCGCGCCCCGGCGCGGCTACTTCTGGGGACGCCGCTGGCGGACCGGCGCGACCACGCCCTCGGCCAGCCGGCGGGCGGTCACGAGGAACGCGGTGTGCGCGACCATGCGGTGCTCGGGGCGCACCGCGAGGCCCACCGCGTGCCACGGGCGGACCAGCGACTCCCAGGCGTAGGGCTCGGTCCACACGCCCTGCGCGCGCAGCGCCTCGACGTAGGTGGACAGCTGGGTGACGGTCGCCACGTAGCCGATCAGCACGCCGCCGGGCCGCAGCGCCGCGGCCACCGTGGGCAGCACCGCCCACGGCTCGAGCATGTCGAGGACCACCCGGTCGACGACCTCGTCCGCGGGGTGGTCGGCGAGGTCGCCCAGGCGCAGGTCCCAGTTCTCCGGCACCCCGCCGAAGAAGGCGCCCACGTTGCCGCGGGCGACGTCGGCGAAGTCCTCGCGCCGCTCGTAGCTGGTGACCCGGCCCGACGCGCCGACGGCGCGCAGCAGCGAGCAGGTGAGCGCGCCCGACCCGGCGCCGGCCTCGAGGACCCGCATGCCGGGCCCGACGTCGCCGCTGCCGACGATCTGCGCGGCGTCCTTGGGGTAGACGACCTGGGCGCCGCGCGGCATGGACAGCACGAAGTCGGCCAGCAGGGGCCGGAACGCCAGGTACCCGGTGTTGGCCGTGGAGTGCACGACCGAGCCCTCGGGTGCGCCGATGAGGTCGTCGTGGGCGATGGCGCCGCGGTGGGTGTGGAACTGCCTGCCGGGCTCGAGGACGACGGTGTGCAGCCGGCCCTTGGGATCGGTGAGCTGCACCCGGTCGCCGACGGCGAAGGCGCCCGGCACCGGGGCGGCGACGGCGGCCGGCGGCCCGTCGTCCGCGGGGAGCGGCTCGGCGGCGGGGGCGGCGGCGGTCGCGTTCTGGCTGGGCTCGGGCTGCGGTTCCACGGGCGGCCAGCCTAGGCGAGCCGCGGGACGGGCCCGCCCGGCGCGGGCACTCGGAACTGTCGGAGGAGCGTCGTAGCGTCGGGTGCATGACGGCAGTGGCGCAGGACCCGGCGCACAGCGGCACGGTCTTCCCCGGCACGGCGTCCGACGGCGGCGGGCAGGCCCCCGACGGGGAGAAGGCGCCGCGCCGGCCCTCGCTGTCGCCCAGCCGGGCGGCCGACTTCAAGACGTGCCCGCTGCTCTACCGCTTCCGCACCATCGACCGGCTGCCGGAGAGGAAGAGCGCCGCGGCGGTGCGCGGCACGCTCGTGCACGCGGTGCTGGAGCGGCTCTACGACCTGCCACCGGCCGAGCGGACCGTCGAGGCGGCCCGCGGGCTGGTGGCGCCGGCGTGGGACGAGCTGCGCGCCGACCCGGAGGTCGAGGCGCTGTTCACCGCCGGCGAGGACGGGGCGGAGCCGCCGTCGCTGGAGGCCTGGCTGGACTCGGCCGGGACGCTGGTGGAGACCTACTTCCGGCTGGAGGACCCCACCCGCATCCAGCCCGAGGGCCGCGAGCAGCTGGTCGAGGTGACGCTGCCCGACGGGCTGCTGCTGCGCGGCTACGTCGACCGGCTCGACGTCGCCCGCAACGGCGCGCTGCGGGTGGTCGACTACAAGACCGGCTCGATGCCGCGCGAGGCGTTCGAGTCCAAGGCCCTGTTCCAGATGAAGTTCTACGCGCTGGTGCTGTGGCGCACCCGCGGCGTGGTGGCCTCCCAGCTCAAGCTCATCTACCTCGGCGACGGCGACGCGCTGACCTACGCCCCCGAGGAGGCCGAGCTGGTCCGCTTCGAGCGGACGCTGCTGGCGATCTGGGCGGCGATCGAGCGGGCGGTGGCCACCGGCGACTTCCGGCCCAACCGCACGCGGCTGTGCGCCTGGTGCGACCACCAGGCGCTGTGCCCCTCCTTCGGCGGCACTCCCCCGCCGTTCCCGGCCGAGGCCGCGGCGCGGGCCGGCTGGGCCACGCTGCCGATCGTCGAGCGCGACTGACGCTCCCGCCCGGCGCCCGGCGCCGGGCCGTCCCGCCCCGTGGGGACGATCATGGAGCCGCGGTGGCGACGCGCCGAGCGGTCGCGGCGTGTCGCCACCCGGACCCCGTGGTCGCGGGACACCGGCCCGGGCGCGTCCCCACGCAGCCGCCGCCCCTCCGCGGACCGGGCGGCTGGCGAGGTCGGCGCGTGAGTTGGGGATAACGGTCACCGCCGGCGACGGCGGGGGCGAACGAGACGCACCGGTCCCCGTCGACCGGCCGGCGCGGCCGGCCCTAGCGTCGGCTGCTCCCGCCACCCAGGAGGACCGGCATGCGGGGTTACCGGGCCGACCGCGCCTTCGACGGCGAGCGGGTGCTGCGTGACGGGGCCCTGCTGCTGGTCGACGACGGCCGGATCGTCGCCGTCGAGCCCGCCGGGGCCGCCCCGCCCGACGGCGTGCCCGTCACCGCCCTGCCCGGGACGACGCTGCTGCCCGGGCTGGTCGACACGCACGTGCACCTCTGCGGCGACAACGGCCCCCGCGCCCTCGACCAGCTCCCCGAGCTGGAGCCTGCGCAGGTGGACGCGATCGTCGCCGCCGCCCTGCGGCAGCACCTGGCCGCCGGGGTCACCGCGGTCCGCGACCTGGGCGACGTCGGCTGGGCGGTGGTCGAGCGGGCGCCCGCCGACGGCCCGACGGTGGTCGCCTCGGGCCCGCCGCTCACCTGCCCGGCCGGCCACTGCGCGGGGATGGGCGGCGTGGTGCGGGGAACCGAGGCGCTGCGGGGAGCGGTCCGCGAGCGCGCCGAGCGGGGTGCGGACGTCGTCAAGCTGATGGCCAGCGGCGGCGTGATGACCGCGGGCACCGACATGACCGCCTGCCAGTTCACCACCGCCGAGGTGCGCGCCGTCGTCGACGAGGCGCACCGGCTGGGCCTGCCGGTCACCGCGCACGCGCACGCGCTGAGCGCCGTCCGGCAGGTGCTGGCCGCCGGCGTCGACGGCATCGAGCACTGCTCGTGCCAGACCGCCACCGGCTGGGGCGTGCCGCCGGCGCTGGCCGCCCAGCTCGCCCGGGCGGGCACCGCCGTCTGCCCGACGCTGGGCCTGGCCGACGGCGCGGTGCCGCCGCCCCGCATCCAGGAGCTCCTCGACCGGATGGACATCACCGAGGAGGCGCGCGCCGCCGACGCGGCCCGCATGCACCGCGCGGGCGTCCGGGTGGTCAGCGGCGTCGACTCCGGGATCGGCCCCGGCAAGCCGCACGGGCTCCTGCCGCGCGCGGTCGCCTCGCTCGTCGGCGGTGGGGTGCCCGCCCCCGAGGCGCTGGCGACGGCGACCTCCGCGGCGGCCGCCGCCTGCGGCCTCGGCGGGCGCACCGGACGGCTGGCGCCCGGCCTGGACGCCGACCTGCTGCTGGTCGACGGCGACCCCACCGTCGACGTCGCCGCGCTGGAGCGGGTGCGGCTGGTGGTCTCCTGCGGCCGGGAGGTCGTGCCGGCCGGGTGAGGGCTCAGCGGCGGGGTGCGGCGTCCCGCCCGAGCAGCAGCCCCTCGAGGTCGGCGAGCCCGACGCCGGCCAGCGTGTCGCGCAGCACCAGGCCCGGCGCGGGCGCCAGCGGCTGCAGCGCGGGCACGCCGAGGACGGTGGCGCCCGCGGCCAGCCCCGCGGCCACCCCGGCCGCGGAGTCCTCGACGACGACGCAGTCGGCCGGGTCCACGCGAAGCGCGGCCGCGGCCTGCAGGTAGGGCGCCGGGTCGGGCTTGCGGGCGGGCACCTCGTCGCCGCACACGGTGACGTCGAACGGCGGCACGTCCGGGAACGCGGCCTCGACCTGCGCGAGGACCACGTCGGCCAGGCGGCGCGGCGTGGTCGTCACCAGGGCCGTGGGCAGCGCGGCGGCGCGCACCTCGGCCAGCAGCTCGCGCGCGCCGGGCCGCCAGTGCAGGTCGGTGGCGAGCAGGCCCGCGACGGTCTCCTCCACCCAGGCGACGTCGGCGCTCGTCTCCTCGGGCGTGCGCTCGATCCCGAGGTCGGCCTGCAGGATCCGCATCGACGTCGCCATGCTGGTGCCGACGGTGGCCTCGCGGGCGGTGGCGCTCAGCTCACCGCCGAGGCGCCGGGCGAGGGCGAACAGGGCGTGTCCCCAGTGCTGCTCGGACTCCACCAGCGTGCCGTCCATGTCGAACAGCACCGCGCGCAGGCCGGAGCGGGGATCAGGAGCAGGGAGGGTCACGGCAGGTCTCTCGGGCAGAGGGCAGGGGCACGACGGCCCGCGCCGGCCGACGTCCCCAGTGTCCCACCGTCCCGGGCCGGGCCGGTGCCCGCACGGGGGCGGTCAGTCCTCGACGCGGAACCCGATCTTCAGCGTCACCTGGACGTGCGCGACGTCGCCGTCGACGACCTGGCCGCGCACCTCCTGGACCTCGAACCACTCGACGTGCCGGATGGTCTGCGACGCCTTGCCGACGGCGGTGCGGATCGCGTCGTCGATGCCGGTCGGGCTGCTGCCGACGACCTCGGTGAGCCGGTACACGTGGTTGGCCATGGCGGTCTCCTCCCCGCACCCGGCGGCGCCGGGCGCGGGTCGATCCTGGCCCCGGGGGTGCCGGGCGGGGAACCGGGCGGATCAGCCGGGCAGGGTGTTGACCACCCGGGCGAGGACCACCACGAGGACGCCGAGGGAGATCAGCGACTGCAGCGCCATCAGGCCCTTCACCCGCAGCGTCAGCGGCATCGTGTCGGTCGGGCTGAAGGCGACCAGGTTGGTGAATGCCACGTACAGGTGGTCGCCGAAGTGGGGCCGCCATCCCGGCGGGGCGAGGCCGGGCGCGTCGGTCTGGGGGAACTGGAAGTCGGGGTGGGGCCGCGGCTCCGCGACCCGGCCGGCCGGCCCGCCGCCGTCCAGCTGCCAGTAGACCAGCGCGAAGGTGACCACGTTGACCAGCAGGACCAGCGCCGCCGCGACGAGCAGCCGGTCGGCGGTGAGCGGGACGTGGTCGACCTCGCCGCCGTCCAGCACGAGGACCACGAGCCGGGCGGCCGCGCCGGCGTTGGCGACCACGAGGGTGCCGAACAGCGCGAGCACCAGCGACCGGGCGCCGCGGGGCACCGGCCCGGGCCGGGCCGCGATGCCCAGCAGCACCAGCAGCGCGATCCCCTCCACCACCGGGACGAGCAGCGGCGGGCCCACCCGGTAGCCGGCGGGGATCAGGACCTGCAGCAGGATGACCACCACGACCGTGAGCAGCGGCCAGGTGTAGCTCTCCGGGGTGCCGGACCGGGTCCGGTCGACCGTGCGGTCCATCGCACCACCGCGTCCCTCCCGCCCCCGGGCGGCGCGGGTCGCCGGGAGGGCGGGCCGCGACGAGGGCGCTCCCGCGGCCCAGCCTCCGCAGCAGGGGCTCCGGCCGCGTCACCCGCCGCGGACGAGGGAGCGAGGTCAGGCGGTGCGGCGGCGCAGGCGGCGCAGCAGCACCGCGCCGACCCCGCCGGCCACGGCGACGCCGATCGCGAGCCCGGCGCCGTTGCCCTCGGCCGGCATCTGCGTGGCCGGCGGGCAGGCCGGATCGGCCTTGCGGGCGGCCAGGTTGGTGCTGCCCAGGTGCCACATCGGCCCGCCGCCGTTCCCGACGGTCACGGTGAACACGGCGTGCCGGACCCCGGGTGCGAAGGTCGTCGGCTGCGGCTCCCCGAGCGGGGCCGGCGTCACCTGGTTGGCCGGGCCCACCGGGATCTCCACCGTCTCCCCGGTGCGGTTGTCGTAGCCGAAGACCGCCGTCCAGGTGCCGTCGGCGTGCCGGACGACGCAGTCGACCAGCGGCACCACGTCCGGCGGGTCCGAGCGGTCCGGTGCCGCCGCGGCGACCCCGGGGGTCAGGGCGACGACGGCAGCGGCCGCCGTCGCCGCGAGCCCGCGCGCGAGGCGGGTCCGCCCGCGTCGCTCGGCCGTCGGTCCTGTCCTGTCCATGGCGTCCCGTTCGTGTGGGCGGCATCGTGCACCTGACACGGGACCATC
The DNA here is from genome assembly GCF_054050475.1 of Geodermatophilus sp. SYSU D00525. Classification (NCBI taxonomy): domain Bacteria; kingdom Bacillati; phylum Actinomycetota; class Actinomycetes; order Geodermatophilales; family Geodermatophilaceae; genus Geodermatophilus; species Geodermatophilus sp. SYSU D00525. Next base: position 144,476 of record NZ_JBJGZK010000003.1, on the reverse strand, counting down.
GGCAGGGACCCGGCGGTCCTCCAGCGCGGCCGCCGGACGCCACCCGGGCGGGTGAGGCCTACTCGAAACGCACCGGCTGCCCGGTGGCCTCCAGCACCGACATCCACAGGTCGCCCAGCGGGTCGACGTGGTTGCGCCGGCTGACCGCCAGGGACATCGGGAGGTGCACGAAGCGCCGCCGCCGGCGCGCCACGATCACCTCGGTGCGGCCGGCCATCGCCGCGTGCACGGCGGCGTGCGCCAGCCGCAGGCAGTAGGCGCTGTCGTAGGGGTTGGCCGGCACGCTGCGGATGGCGTAGCTGGGGTCGAAGTAGCGGACGTTGTTCTCGACCTTCGCGTCGTCGAGGTGCTCGGTGATCAGCCGGCGCAGCAGCCGCCCGATGTCGCCGAGCCGGACGTTGCCCGACGCGTCGCGGCCGGGCTCGTGCTCCTCGATGTGCTCCTGCCCGGCCCCCTCGGCCACCACGACGACGGCGTGCCCGCGCTCCTCCACCCGGCGGCGCAGGTGCTCGAGGAAGCCGTGCTCGCCGTGCAGCGCGAACGGCACCTCGGGGATGAGCACGTAGTCGGCGTCGTCCTTGGCCAGCGTCGAGTAGCAGGCGATGAACCCCGAGTGCCGGCCCATGAGCTTGACCAGGCCGACGCCGCCGGGCGCCGACCGGGCCTCCACGCTGGCGGCGTGGATCGACTTGGTCGCCTCCGACATCGCCGTCTGGAAGCCGAAGCTCTGGTCGATGTAGGGGATGTCGTTGTCGATGGTCTTGGGCACCCCGACGACGGCGATCTTCAGGCCACGCTCCTCGACGACCCGCACGACCTCCATCGCCCCGCGGATCGTGCCGTCGCCGCCGATGACGAACAGGACGTTGATCGCCAGCCGCTCCAGGGCGTCGACGATCTCCTCGGGGTCCTGCATGCCGCGCGAGGTGCCGAGGATGGTGCCGCCCTCGTCGTCGATGTGCTGGACCACCTCGGGCGAGAGGTCGACGACGTCCTCGCCGTAGTGCGGGATGAAGCCGCGGTAGCCGTTGCGGAACCCGACGATGCGGCGCACGCCGTAGTGCCGGCACAGCTCGAGGACCAGCCCGCGGATGACGTCGTTGAGGCCGGGGCACAGCCCGCCGCAGGTGACGATGCCGACCCGGGTCTTGGCCGGGTCGAAGTAGATGCGCTTGCGCGGCCCGCCCGGCTCCAGGCTGGGCAGCCGGTCGACCGGGACGCCGCGGCTGCCGGCCATCGACAGGGTGTCGTCGAAGAGGATCCGGTCGTCCTCCTCCACCGAGTGCTGCGTGGTCTCCCGCGCGGCCAGCCGCTCCGCCAGCGGCGAGTCGATGCGGCACGGACCCAGCGTCCGCACGGCGAGGTCCTCGTGTCCGATCACGAGGGTCAACGCTCCCACACCGGGGTGCCGCCGCTGCGCGCGGCACCCCGGTCGTCAGGACGTCATGTCGACCTGGATCTCGGGGCCGGGCCCGGACCCCTCCGGCCGCCGCCCGGCGAGCACCTCGCCCACCTGCGCGAGCCCCACGGTGGCGGCCACCAGCGGCCGCGGGTCCACGGTGCCGGCGGCGTACGCGGCGACGGTGTCGGCCAGCCCCGGCGAGGCGGACAGCACGCCGACGGCGGTCACGTCGCCGAGCACCAGCGCCCGGGTGTCGACGGCGCTCGGGCGGCCGGCCGGCCCGACGCAGACGACCCGGCCGGCCGGCTTGACCAGCCCCAGCGCCCGCGCGGGGGCGCCGGCGTCGGTGGAGGCGTCGACGACGGCGTCGAACGGCCCGTCGGGCACGGTGTCGGCGGCGGTGAACCCGAGGTCCCGGGCGAAGGCCAGGGACCCGGGGGTGACGCCGAGCAGGTGCACCTCCGCGCCGGCCGCGTGCACGAACACCGCCGTCAGCAGGCCGATGGTGCCGGGTCCGACCACCAGCACCCGGTCCCCCGGCCCGGCCCCGGTGGCGCGGGCCGCGCGCAGCGCGTTGCCGCCGGGCTCGACCAGCGCGCCGAGCCCGGCGTCGACCGCGTCCAGCAGGGCGTGCAGCGACCGCGCCGGCACCGCGAGCCGCTCGGCCAGCGCGCCGGGCCGCCCACCGCGGATGCCCACCTCCTGGCGCTGCGCGCACACGTGCTGCTGCCCGCGCCGGCAGCGCCGGCAGGTGCCGTCGCCGAGCATCGTGTCCCCGGTGACCCGCCGGCCGGCCCAGCCGGGGTCCACCCCCTCCCCCACCGCGGCGACCGTGCCGGCCCACTCGTGGCCCAGCCGCATCGGGTAGGCCGCGTGCCCCTGGTGCAGGTAGGCCATCTCGCCGGTCCAGAACTCGACGTCGGTGCCGCACACGCCGACCCGCTCGACGTCGACGACCACCTCCCCGGGCGCCGGGACCGGTCCGGCCCCGCTGCAGGGTCCCGCCGCGAGCCTGCGAGTGGCGGGGGGCAGCGGGGTCCTTCGTCTAGTCGACGAGGTCGAGCGCCGCGCCGACCAGCGAGTCGACGTCGAGCCCGTGGTACCGGTACACGCCGTCGAGGTCGCCGCTCTGGCCGAACCGGGTGACGCCCAGGTGCGCCGCCGGCACCCCGCGGACCCCGGCGAGGAACGCCAGGGTGTGCGGGTGCCCGTCGAGCACGGTGACCAGCGGCGTGGCCCGGTCGGCGGGGAAGGCGCCGTCGAGCACCCACGGCGCGGCGTCGTCGAGGCCGCGGCGGGCCTGCACCGCCCGGAACAGCAGCCCGGGGCTGGTCACCACGACGACGTCGGCGGGGAACCCGAGCCCGTCCAGCCGCTCGGCGGCGGCCAGGGCCTCGGGGACGACGGCGCCCATCGCGGCCAGCGTCACCGCCGGGTGCGGCACCCGGCGCAGCGGGTACGCCCCGGCGACGACCTGCCGCCGGCGCCGCTCGCGGGCCGCGGCGTCGGCGGGCACCGCGGCCAGCGCCTGGTCGACCGGACGCGTGGACAGCCGCAGGTAGGCCGACTGCCCGCCCGGGCGGCCCATCTGGCCGAGCGCGGCGAGCAGGCACCACTCGGTGTCCAGGGCGAAGGCCGGCTCGTAGGTGAGGCAGCCGGGCTGCTCGAGGCCGATCGACGGCGTGGTGACCGACTGGTGCGCGCCGCCCTCGGGCGCCAGCGTCACCCCCGACGGCGTGCCGACCAGCAGCGACTGGCCGCCCGCGTAGATGGTGAACGACCACGGCTCCAGCGCCCGCTCGACGAACGGGTCGTAGAGCACGCCGATGGGCAGCAGCGGCTGGCCCCAGCGCGACCAGGTGGCGCCGAGCTCGCCGATGGCGCCGACCAGGTTGGTCTCGGCGATGCCGAGCTCCACGTGCTGCCCCGACGGCTTCTCCCGCCAGTGCAGGATCGTCTCGGCGTCGTCGGCGAACCAGTCGCGGCGGTCCTCGTGCGACCACACGCCGACCTTGTTCACCCAGCCGCCGAGGTTGGTCGAGCTGGACACGTCGGGGCTGACGGTGACCACCCGCCGGCCCACCTCCGGGGCGGCCCGGTTGAGGTCGAGCAGCGTGCGGCCCAGCGCCGCCTGCGTGGTGGCGGTGCCCGACGGGGTGCGGCCCAGGTCGGCCGGCACGGGAGGGGCGACGGCGTCGTCGACCGGCGGCCGGGCCAGCCGCCGCGCCGCGGCGGCGAGCAGCTCGGCGGGGCGGCCGCCGGCCGGGAACCCGGCCCACGGCCGCGCCGGGTCGACGCCGACGCGGGCGGCCAGCTCGTGCAGCTGGGCCTCGGTGAGCAGCGCGGAGTGGTTCTGGGGGTGCCCCTCGGTGGCCAGCCCGTAGCCCTTGAGCGTGTAGGCGATGACGACGGTGGGCCGGGTGTCGTCGATCTGCGCGAAGGCGGTCCGCAGCGCGGTGAGGTCGTGCCCGCCGAGGTTGCGCACGGCGGCGACCAGGTCGGCGTCGGGCACGCCGGCGATCAGCTCCCCGATCGCGGCCGCGCCGGGGCCGTCCCCGGGCAGCTCGCGGCGGACCTCCGCGGGCGTGCGGCGCAGCAGCCGCTGGTACTCGGCGTTGCTCATGCCGTCGATGCGGTCGCGCAGCGCAGGCCCGCCGGGCCGGGTGAACAGCTCCTCCAGCAGCGCCCCGTACTTGACGGTGAGCACCTGCCAGCCGGCCGCGGTGAACATGCCCTGCAGCCGGGTGGCGCCCATGGTCGGGACGACGCGGTCCAGCGACTGCCGATTGAGGTCGACGATCCAGTTCACCTCGCCGAGCTCGGCGACCATCGGGTCGAGCACGGCCTCCCAGACGGCGCCCTCGTCGAGCTCGGCGTCGCCGACCAGCGACCACTGCCGCCCGGTGCCGCCGGCGCCGAACTGGGTGTTGACGTAGCGGCGGGCCAGCGCGCCCCAGATCGGCGCGGTGGCCCCGATGCCGACCGAGCCGGTCGAGTAGTCCGCCGGCACGGGGTCCTTCAGCCGCGAGGGGTAGGACTGCAGCCCGCCGAACTCGCGCAGCGTGGTCAGCCACGAGGCGTCCAGCTGGCCGAGCAGGAACTCCAGCGCGTGCAGCACGGGGCTGGCGTGCGGCTTGACGCTCACCCGGTCGTCGGCGGCGAGCTGCTCCAGCCACAGCGCGGTCATGATCGTGACCATCGAGGCGCTGGACGCCTGGTGCCCGCCCACCTTGAGGCCGCTCGGGTTGGGGCGCACCCGGTTGGCGTGGTCGACGATCGCCGTCGCCAGCCACAGCACGCGCTGCTCGATCTCGCGCAGCGCGGCGTCGTCCGAGCCGGTGGCGGGGGGCCGCGGGGCGGCGAGCGTCATGGTCACTCCTGTCGGGTGGGCGGAGGACCAGCATCGCGCGTGCGCGCGGCTCCCCCGGAGAGAGGTCCGGTGTGCCACCGTGCGCCCCGTGACCGCCCCGGACCGCCCTGCCCTGCTGCACTCGCTCTACCGGGCCTTCACCGCCCGCGACGTCGACGCGGTGGTGGCCGCCATGGCGCCGGACGTGGACTGGCCCAACGGCTGGGAGGGCGGCCGGGTGCTCGGCCGGGACGGGGTGCGGGACTACTGGGAGCGGCAGTGGGCACGGATCCGCCCGCTGGTGCGGCCGACCGGCGTCGAGGAGCGCCCGGACGGCTCGGTCGCGGTCACCGTGGCGATGACCGTGCGCGACCCGGGCGGCACGGTGCTCGCGCGCGAGACGGTGCGCCACGTCTACCGGTTCACCGGCGACCTCGTGCAGCGGATGGACATCGAGCGGATGTACACGGAGCGGCAGGACACGGAGCGGTAGGACACGGAGCGGTAGGACGTCGGGTGGGGACGCGGCCCCCGGCCGGGGCGGGCCGGGGGCCGCGCCCGCTCACGGCACGAGGATCGCGCGTCCCCGTACCCGTCCGGCCGACAGGTCGTCGATCGCGGTCTGGTAGTCGTCGAGCGCGTACCGCTGCGTGTGCAGGGTGACCTTCTGCTGGGCGGCCAGCGCCATGAGCTCGACCAGGTCGTTGTAGCTGCCGACCAGGTTGCCCAGGATGTTGATCTCGCTGGAGATCAGGTCGATGGTCGGCACGTCGATGTTCTCGCCGTAGCCGACCACCAGGTAGTCGCCGGCCCGCCGGGTCATCGCCAGGCCCTCGGCGGTGGACCCGCCCTCGCCCACGAAGTCGATGACGACCTCCGCCCCGGCCACGCCGGTGAGCGACAGGACCTGCTCCACCTGGCCGCCGTCGGCGTGCACGGTGTGGTCGGCCCCGACCGACTGCGCCAGCTTGAGCGCCTCGGGGTTCCGGTCCACGACGATCAGCTCGGCGGGTGAGAGGGCGACCATGACCTGGATGCCGATGTGCCCCAGCCCCCCGGCGCCGATGATCACGCACCGGTCGCCGGGGCGCAGCCGCCGGGCCGCCTTGGCCGCGGCGTGGTAGGCGGTCAGGCCGGCGTCGGCGAGCGCGGCGACGTCGGCCGGCTCCAGCGACTCGTCGATCCTCACGCAGCTGCGCGCCGAGGTCTTGAGGTACTCGGCGTACCCGCCGTCGGTGTCGATGCCGGGGAACTGCGAGTTCTCGCAGTGCACGTCGTCCCCGGCGCGGCAGGCGCGGCACAGCCCGCAGGTGACCAGCGGGTGCAGGATCACCTTGTCCCCGACGGCCACGTTGGTCACCGCGTCCCCCACCGCGTCGACCCAGCCGGCGTTCTCGTGGCCGATCGTGTACGGCAGCGTGACCTGCGACTTCTCCGCCCACTGCCCCTCGAGGATGTGGATGTCGGTCCGGCACACCCCGGCCCCGCCGATCCGCACGACCACGTCGTGCGGGCCGGTCACCTCGGGCTTCGGGACGTCGTCCATCTGCAGCGGCTCGTGGTAGCCGACGACGCGGACGGCCTTCATGGCAGCACCTCCAGGGGGATGAGCGGACGCTCGTCGGGACGGGGGGTCTGGTCGGCCTCGGAGCCGGGGTAGCGGGTGGTGAGCAGGCCGCGGCAGAAGTGCGCGTTGCCGTCGACGGAGATCCGCACCGAGCGGGCCCGGCGCAGCACCGTCGGCGCGTCTTCGGGGCCCGGGCGGGTGCCGTCCTCGCGCAGCAGCACCGGGGCGGCGTCGTCGACGGGCAGGCCGAGGGCCGCGCGCCGGCGGCGCAGGGCGGCCGCGGCGTCGGCCGGGAGGTCGCCGAGGGTGACCCCCGTGACGTCGGCCGCCGGGTCGCTGCGGAGCAGGGCGGCGAGCGCCCGCTCCATCGCGGCGGTGTGCGCCTTGCGGGTGAACGTCGCCCGCAGCCCGTCCAGCGACTCCTCCGCCTCGTGCCCGAAGGTGCCGCGGTAGCCGAGCCCGGCGGCCAGCCCCCGGTTGATGAGGTCGGAGTCGTGGGGGGGGGGGGGGGGGGGGGGCGGGGGCGGGGCCCCCCGCCCCCCCCCCCCCCCCCCCCCCCCCCGCGCGCCACCCCGGGGACGGCGCTGACGGCGTCGTGGGCGTCGGAGACCATCAGCCAGGCGAAGTTCGGGGCGCAGAACGACGTCGGCAGCCGCAGGTGCACCTCGGCGGTCCCGCCGTCCGGGGAGTCGTGGACGGCCACCGAGCGGACGAACCCGAGGTCGGTGATCGGCTCGTCCAGCTCGGGGTCGACGACGGTGCCGAGCGCCGCGCGGACCTCGGCGACGAGGTCGGGCAGGACGGCGGTCACCGGGCACCCGCGAGGTCGGCCGCGGCCGGCTCGCGCGGGCCGGTCTGGGTCTCGTCGGCCTCGGGCAGCCGCAGGTGCTCGGGCACCGGCAGGTCGTAGAGGCGGGCGGCGTTGAGGCCGAGCACCTTCTTCTTCTGCTCGACGGTGATCGGCGCGTACTCCGGGCTCATGTCCTCGGGGACCTGGAAGTCCACGAACTGCTCGACCAGCCACTTCGGCGTCCAGAGCGCGTAGTCGCTGGAGAACAGGATCCGGTCCTCGCCGAGCCAGTAGAGGAGCTCGCCCATGATCTGCGCGAAGTAGCGCGGGCGGGTGTGGATGAACGGCATCGCCACGGCCAGCCCGGCGACCACGTTGGGCTCCTGGGTGGCGATCCAGCAGAAGTCCTCGAGCCGCGGCAGGCCGCAGTGCTCCACCACGAACGTCAGGTCGGTGAAGTCGGTGGCCACGTGGTCGACGTCGGCGACGTCGAAGGCGTCCCGGTCCAGCGGCCGGATGGTCGGGCCCTTGTGGATGTGGATGTTGGTGATGCCGAGCTCCCGGGACAGCTCCAGGTAGCGGCGGGCCATCGGGTCGGTGAGCTTCCAGCCGCGGGACTCGCCGTGCCAGTCGGCGGTGTAGAGCTTCACGCCCTTGAGGTGCATCCGGTCGGCGGCGGCGCGCAGCGCGTCCAGGCCCGCCTCGCCGTCGCGGGGGTCCCAGTAGTGGTTGTAGGTGAGCTTGTCCGGGTGGGCCTGCGCGAGGGCGAACGCCTCCTCGGTCTGGCCGAACCCGCGGTGGTAGAACTCCGCCAGCCGGGCCGGCTGGAAGACCGCGTGGTCGACGATGCCGTCGACGAACACGTCCCGCATCAGCCGCTCGCCGCCCTGGTACAGGTACTCCTCGTAGCCCCAGGTCTCGGACTCCGGGCTGAGGTTGCGGTGGTAGTCGTAGAAGCAGTCGATGAACTGCTTGCCGTGCACGTTGCGCTGGTTCTCCGGGCGCGCGTCCCACAGCGCGATGTGCGCGTCCACCACGTAGTACTGCTCGCCGTCCCTGGTGTACATCCGTCGGCCTCCGTCGGCTCCGGTCGTGAGCTGGGTCACGTTCTCGCCGCCGACGCTAGGGCGGGACGCGGCCACCGCGAACGGTCCCGGTGTCTCACTCTGAGACGCCGCAGCCGCCGCCGGGACGGGTACCTTCCCGTGACACGGGACACAGGCGTCCTGCCGTCCGGAGGTGACCGTGGACGAGCTGGTCGGTCCCCCGGAGCCGCTGCCCGACCCCGCACTGGCCGCCCGGGGCAGCGCCCCGCGGGTGCGCGCGTCGTGGCGGCGCAGCCAGGGCTACGGCGTGCCGCCCGACGAGGTCGTGCCGGTGTTCACCGGGACGCCGGACACCGGGTCGCTGCTCTACGAGTGCGCGCACCGGGTGCTCACCGACCTGCAGACCACGATCGCCGACGAGCCGGTGAGCCTCATGGTCGCCGACCCCGCCGGGTTCGTGCTGGCCCGCCTCGGCGACGACACCTCGATCCAGCGCGCGCTGGACCGGGTGCACCTGGCGCCGGGCTTCTCCTACGCCGAGCGCAACGCCGGCACCAACGGCCTGGGACTGTCCCTGGCCGACCGGGCGCCGTCGCTGGTGCGGGCCGGCGACCACTGGGTCAGCGACCTGCGCGGCTACACCTGCGCCGCCGCGCCGGTGCTCGCACCGGTCACCGGCGAGCTGGCCGGCAGCATCAACCTGACCACCTGGTCGGACTCCTCCTCCGACCTGCTGCTGGGCCTGGCGCAGACGGCGGCCAGCGCCACCAGCGCCCTCATGGCGGTCCGCTCGGGCGGCCGGCTGCTGCGCCCGGCGCCGCGCGGCGAGGTGTTCCGGGTGGTCGGCGGGTCACTCGCCCCCGACGACGGCGACCCGTGCGTCTCCGCCTCCTGGCGGGCGGCGGTCGACCGGGCGGGGGTCGCGGTCTCCTCGGGCCGGCTGGCGGTCGTCGTCGGCGAGGCGGGCGCGGGCAAGGCGACGGCGGCCGCGCTGGCCCGGCGGCGACTGCCCGGCCGGCAGCGGCTGCTGCACGCCCGGGCGCCGGAGGCCGGGGACGTCGCCCCGTGGCTGGAGCTGTGGACCCCCGAGCTGCGCGACGCCGACACGTGCGTGATCGTCTCCGGGCTGCACCGGCTGCCGGCCTGGGCCGCCGGGGAGCTGGCGCAGGTGCTGGCCGCGGTCCGCCGCGCCGGGCGCCCGCAGCCGGCGGTGCTCACCGCACCGGAGTACGCGGCGCTGCCCGAGCCGATCGCCCGGCTGGCCGACGCCGTCGTCGAGGTGCCGCCGCTGCGCGACCGGGTCGACGACGTGCTGCCGCTGGCGGCCTGGACCGCGCGGCAGGAGCGGCACCGGGACGTGTCGTTCACCCCGCGCGCGGCCCGGGCGCTGGCCGCCTGCGGCTGGCCGGGCAACGTCGCGCAGCTGCGCCGGGTGGTGCGGGAGGCGGCGGCCCGCACCGACGTCGTCGACGTGCACCACCTCGCACCGGAGGTGCTCGACGGCGGCGCCCGCCCGCTGTCCCGGCTGGAGCGGCTCGAGCGCGACGAGATCGTGCGGTGCCTGACCGAGCCGGGCACCACGATGACCCGCGTCGCCGAGGAGCTCGGCATCGGCCGGGCGACCCTCTACCGCAAGATCGCCCACTACAGGATCACCGTCCCGGACCGTGCCCCCGGGAGCCATTAGCGCGACGAAGGCGCTCTAGTCCTCGTCGGTGCGGTAGCCCAGGTTGGGGGCGAGCCAGCGCTCGGCCTCGGCGAGCGTCCAGCCCTTGCGGCGGGCGTAGTCCTCGACCTGGTCGCGGCCGATCCGGCCCAGGTTGAAGTACCGCGCCTCCGGGTGCGAGAAGTACAGCCCGCTGACCGCGGCGCCGGGCCACATGGCCATCGACTCGGTCAGCTGCAGCCCGATCGAGGCCTCGACGTCGAGCAGGTCCCAGATCGTCTGCTTCTCGGTGTGCTCGGGGCAGGCCGGGTAGCCGGGCGCGGGGCGGATGCCGCGGTAGCGCTCGGCGATCAGGGCGTCGTTGTCCAGCCGCTCGTCGGCGGCGTAGCCCCAGAACTCCCGGCGCACCCGCTCGTGCAGCCGCTCGGCGAACGCCTCGGCCAGCCGGTCGGCCAGCGCCTCCAGCAGGATCGCCGAGTAGTCGTCGTGGGCGGCCTTGAACGCCGCGACCCGCTCGGCCGACCCGAGCCCGGCGGTGACGGCGAAGGCGCCGACGTGGTCGCGCAGCCCGGTCTCCCTCGGCGCGACGAAGTCCGCGAGCGACTTGCGCGAGGCGCCGTCGCGGCCCTCGGTCTGCTGCCGGAGCTGGTGCAGCACGGCGCGCACCTGGGTGCGGGACTCGTCGGTGTAGACCTCGATGTCCTCCCCGCCGACCCGGGCCGCGGGGAACAGCCCGAGGACGCCGTTCGCGGTGAGCCAGCGCTCGGCGACGATCCGGTCGAGCATCTGCTGCGCGTCGGCGTACAGCCGCCGCGCCGCCTCGCCGGTGGCCGGGTTGTGCAGCAGGTCGGGGAACCGGCCGCGCATCTCCCAGGCGGTGAAGAACGGCTGCCAGTCGACGTACCCGCGCAGCTCCTCCAGCGGGTAGTCGCGCAGCACGCGGGTGTACCCCACCTCGGCGTCGCCGTGCGCGTGGTCGCAGGCCGGCCCGGTGCACACGTCGCGGGCCTGCTGCAGCAGCATCCGCGGCCGCGGCGGGGTGTAGGCCGACCAGTCCAGCGCCGGCGCGGCGGCGCGGGCGGCGGCCAGCGGCAGCAGCGTGCGGGTGTCGGTGCGCGCGGCGTGCCGCTCGCGCAGGGTCTCGTACTCGGTCTCGGTGGCCGCCAGCAGGCCGGGGCGCTGCTCGTCGGACAGCAGCGCCGCGACGACGGGCACCGACCGGGACGCGTCCTTCACCCAGATGACCGGGCCGTGGTAGCGCGGCGCGACCTTGACCGCGGTGTGCGCCCGCGACGTCGTCGCCCCGCCGATGAGCAGCGGCACCTCGAAGCCCTGCCGCTCCATCTCGCCGGCCAGGTTCACCATCTCGTCCAGCGACGGGGTGATCAGCCCGGACAGGCCGATGACGTCGGCGCCGACCTCCTTGGCGGTGTCGAGCACCTTCTGCGCCGGCACCATGACGCCGAGGTCGACGACGTCGTAGTTGTTGCACTGCAGCACGACGCCGACGATGTTCTTGCCGATGTCGTGGACGTCGCCCTTCACCGTCGCCATGACCACGGTGCCGTTGCTGCGGTCGGCGTCGCCGGGCTGCTTCTCCGCCTCGATGAAGGGCACGAGGTGGGCCACGGCCTTCTTCATGACCCGCGCGGACTTCACCACCTGCGGCAGGAACATCTTCCCGGCGCCGAACAGGTCGCCGACGACGTTCATCCCGCCCATCAGCGGGCCCTCGATGACCTCGATCGGCCGGCCGCCGCGCGCGGCGATCTCCAGCCGCAGCTCCTCGGTGTCGGCCTCGACGAAGTCGTCGATGCCCTTCACCAGCGCGTGGGTGATCCGCTCCTCGACCGGCAGCGCCCGCCACTCCTCGGCGGCGGCCTCCTCGGCGGCCCCGGAGGCGGCGTACTCGCCGGCGATCTCCAGCAGCCGTTCGGTGGCGTCGGGCCGGCGGGCCAGGACGACGTCCTCGATGCGCTCGCGCAGCCGCTCGGGGACCTCCTCGTACACCTCGAGCGCGCCGGCGTTGACGATGCCCATGTCCATGCCGGCGCCGACGGCGTGGAAGAGGAAGACGGCGTGGATGGCCTCGCGGACGCGGTTGTTGCCGCGGAAGGAGAACGAGACGTTGGAGACGCCGCCGGACACCAGCGCGCCCGGCAGGTTCTCCTTGATCCAGCGGGTGGCCTCGATGAAGTCCAGGCCGTAGCGGGCGTGCTCCTCGATGCCGGTGGCGACGGCGAAGACGTTGGGGTCGAAGATCACGTCCTCGGCGGGGAAGCCGACCCGGTCCACCAGGATGTCGTAGGCGCGGCGGCAGATCTGCTGCCGGCGCTCGAGGGTGTCGGCCTGCCCGTCCTCGTCGAAGGCCATGACGACGACGGCCGCGCCGTACTTCCGGCACAGCCGCGCCTGCTCGACGAACTCCGCCTCGCCGTTCTTCAGCGAGATCGAGTTGACGATCGACTTGCCCTGCAGCTGCTGGAGGCCGGCCTCGATGACCTCCCACTTGGAGGAGTCGACCATCACCGGCACGCGGCAGATGTCGGGCTCGGCGGCGATCAGGCGGGTGAAGCGGGTCATCGCCGCGACGCCGTCGATCATGCCCTCGTCCATGTTGACGTCGATGACCTGCGCGCCGGCCTCGACCTGCTGCCGGGCGACGGCCAGCGCCGTCGGGTAGTCGCCGTCGCGGATCAGCCGGCGGAAGCGGGCCGAGCCGGTGATGTTGGTGCGCTCGCCGACGTTGACGAACAGCGAGTCGGCGTCGACCGTCAGCGGCTCCAGCCCCGACAGCCGCAGCGCCGGGCGGACGGCCGGCGGCGTGCGCGGCGGCAGCCCGTCGACGGCCGCGCCGACCGCCGCGATGTGCTCGGGCGTGGTGCCGCAGCAGCCGCCGACGACGTTGACGAAGCCGTCCTCGGCGAAGCCGTGCAACACGCCGGCGGTGTCGGCGGGCGCCTCGTCGTACTCGCCGAACGCGTTGGGCAGCCCGGCGTTGGGATAGCAGGAGACGAACGCGTCGGCGACCCGCGCCAGCTCGGCCACGTAGGGCCGCATCTCCTCGGCGCCCAGCGCGCAGTTGAGCCCGACCACCAGCGGCCGCACGTGGCGCACCGAGTGCCAGAACGCCTCGGTCGTCTGGCCCGACAGCGTCCGGCCGGAGGCGTCGGTGATCGTGCCGGAGATCATCACCGGCCAGCGGCGGCCCCGCTGCTCGAACAGTGTCTCCAGCGCGACGATCGCGGCCTTGGCGTTGAGCGTGTCGAAGATCGTCTCGACCAGCAGCAGGTCCGCGCCGCCGTCGACCAGGCCGCCGGCCTGCTCGAGGTAGGCCTCGACCAGCTCCGGGAAGGTGACGTTGCGGGCGCCGGGGTCGTTGACGTCGGGCGAGATGGACGCCGTCCGGGTGGTGGGGCCGATCGCGCCGGCGACGTACCGGGGCTTCCCGGGGGTGCGTGCGGTGGCCGCGTCGGCCTCCCGGCGGGCCAGCCGGGCCGCCGCGACGTTGATCTCCCGCGACAGCTCCGCCATGCCGTAGTCGGCCAGCGAGACGGCGTTGGCGTTGAAGGTGTTGGTCTCGACCAGGTCGGCGCCGGCGTCGAGGTACTCGCGGTGGATGCCCGCGACCAGCTCCGGCTGGGTGAGCACGAGCAGGTCGTTGTTGCCCTGGACGTCGACCGGCCAGTCGGCGAAGCGCTCCCCGCGGTAGCCGGCCTCGCTCGGGCGGTCCCGCTGGATCGCCGTCCCCATCGCGCCGTCGAGCACGAGGATCCGCTGCTCCAGCAGGGCGGTGAGCTCCGCCGTCGCGTCGGGCCGGAGGTCGGGGGCGTCGGTCACGGGCATCCTCGGGGTGCGTTCGGAACGGTGCCGGGAACTCCTGTGCAAGCGTGCCCGACACCGGAGCCGGGTGGTCCGAGGAGCAACCCGGGACGTCCGGGACATCTTCCCATCCCGCTCCACCCGGGTCAGGCGGCCCGACCGACGTAGGCTCGCAGGGGTGATCGACCCGAAGTCCGCTCCCGAGGACCTGCCCCAGCTGGACCGGCCGGTGGCGGTGGTCGCCTTCGAGGGCTGGAACGACGCCGGGGACGCCGCGACCGGGGCGCTCGAGCACCTGGAGCTCATCTGGGACGCGACGCCCCTGGCGGCGCTCGACCCCGAGGACTACTACGACTTCCAGGTCAACCGGCCCACCGTCTCGCTCGTCGGCGGGGTGAGCCGGCGCGTCGAGTGGCCGACGACGCGCGTCTCGGTGGCCCGCCCGCCGGGCAGCGACCGCGACGTCGTCCTGATCCGCGGGATCGAGCCCAACATGCGCTGGCGCGGGTTCTGCGCCGAGCTGATCGAGCTGTGCGAGGAGCTCGGCGTCCAGACGGTGGTGGCGCTGGGTGCCCTGCTCGCCGACACCCCGCACACCCGGCCCACCCCGGTCACCGGCTCGGCCTACGACCAGGAGTCCGCGCGCGCCTACGGCCTGGAGACCTCCCGCTACGAGGGGCCGACCGGCATCCTCGGCGTCTTCCAGGACGCGTGCGTGCAGGCCGGCCTGCCGGCGGTGAGCTTCTGGGCGGCGGTCCCCCACTACGTCTCCCAGCCGCCCTCGCCGCGGGCGACCGTCGCGCTGCTGCAGCGGGTCGAGGAGGTGCTGGAGCTGGCCGTGCCGCTCGGCGCGCTCCCCCAGCAGGCCGACGAGTGGGTGAAGACCGTCGACGAGATGGCCCAGGAGGACGCCGAGGTCGTGGAGTACGTGCGCTCGCTCGAGGAGCGCGCCACCGAGACCGACCTGTCCCAGGCCGACGGCGACCAGATCGCCCGCGAGTTCGAGCGCTACCTCCGCCGCCGCGGCTCCTCCCCCAACTGAGCGGGCCGCCTCTCCCCGTCGAGATCACGTGATCTCGCACGTCCCGGACCCGTCCGTTGGGCGAGATCACGTGATCTCGCACGTCCCGGGCCCGTCCGCTGGGTGAGATCACGTGATCTCGCCGCCTCACCCACCGGCTCTCCCCGCGGCCGAGACCGTGGCGGAGTTGGGGCCGCGGAGTTGGGGATAACGGTCGACGGGCGCTCAGGCGGGCGCCGACGACCGCGACCGGCACGATCACTCCCGGCGCAGCAGCGGGGCCATGCGGGCCGCGGCGTCGTCGCCGAACAGGCGGTCGTGGGTGGCCAGCGCGTACCGGTCGGTCATCCCCGAGACGTAGTCGACGACCTGGGTGACGACGTCGGCCTCGGTGTCCCGGTAGGACGCCGGGATGAGGCCGGGCGCGGCGAGGTGGTGGTCGACCAGCCGCCGGATGACGTCGACCGCCAGCTGCTTCTGCCCCGCGGCGGTCTCGGACAGGTAGACCCGCCGGAACATGAACGTCCGCAGCTCGTCCATCGCGGCCAGCGGCCCGTCGGCCATGACCACCGCGCCGCCGTCGGCCAGGGACCCGGCGACGACGGCGTCGACCATCGCGCCCACCATCGCGCTGCCGGGCTCGCCGAACAGCTCGCAGGCGCGGGCCGGCAGGTCGGGCACGCGGAGCACCCCGGCGCGGACGGCGTCGAGCGCGTCGTGGGAGAGGTAGGCGATCCGGTCGGCGTACCGCACGCACTCCCCCTCGCGGGTGGCCGGCGGCGGGCTGATCTTCCAGCTGTGCGCGCGGATGCCGTCACGCACCTCCCAGGTGAGGTTCAGGTGCTCGAGCACCTCGACGATCCGCACCCCCTGCGCCGCGTGGTGCCACCCGCCGGGGACGTAGGGGTCGAACGCGTCCTCGCCGATGTGGCCGAACGGCGAGTGGCCGACGTCGTGGCCCAGCGCGATCGCCTCGGCGAGGGTCTCGTTGAGCCCCAGCGCGCGGGCGATGGCGCGGGCGACCTGGGTGACCTGCAGCGTGTGGGTGAGCCGGGTGACGAAGTGGTCGCCGTCGGGGTTGAGGAAGACCTGCGTCTTGTGCTTGAGCCGGCGGAAGGCCTTGGCGTGCAGGATGCGGTCCCGGTCGCGCTCGAAGGCGGTGCGCAGCGGGTCCTCGGGCTCGTCGACGGCGCGGCCGCGGGTGGCCGCCGAGCGGGCGGCGGCCGGGGCGAGGTCCTGCTCCGCCCGCTCGCGCGCGGCGCGGTCGGTGAAGCAGAACCCCGGGGGCATCAGGCCTCCCGCAGGGCGGTGTCGAGCTCGACGCCGAGCAGCGCGTCGACGGCGTCGGCGACGATCGCCGGGGCGCCGTCCTCGGCCTCCCCGTCCCCGGCCAGGGTCGCCTGCGCCCAGGCGTCGACGGCGGCGATCGCGCCGGGGCTGTCGAGGTCGTCGGCCAGCCGGTCGCGCAGCGCGGCCAGCACCGGCGCGGCCGGGGCGCCGGCGTCGCGGGCGGTGGCCTGCCGCCAGGTGGCCAGCCGCGCCTCGGCGGTGGCCAGCAGGTCCGGCGTCCAGGCGCGGTCGGTGCGGTAGTGACCCGACAGCAGCGCCAGCCGGATCGCCATCGGGTCGACGCCCTCGCCGCGCAGCTTGGAGACGAACACCAGGTTGCCCCGGCTCTTGCTCATCTTCTCGCCGTCCAGGCCGATCATCGCCGCGTGCACGTAGGCCCGGGCGAAGGGCTTGGTCCCGGTGAGCGCCTCGGCGTGGACGGCGGAGTACTCGTGGTGCGGGAAGACCAGGTCGCTGCCGCCGCCCTGCACGTCGAAGCCCATGCCGATGGTGTCCAGCGCGATCGCGGCGCACTCGACGTGCCAGCCGGGCCGGCCCGCGATGCCGCGCGGGCCGGGCCAGGACGGCTCGCCCTCGCGGGCGCCGCGCCACAGCAGCGGGTCGAGCCGGTTGCGCTTGCCCGGGCGGTCGGGGTCACCGCCGCGCTCGGCCGACAGCGCGAGCATGGTGGCCTCGTCGTACCCGGACTCCTCGCCGAAGCCCGGCGCCTGCGCGACGTCGTGGTAGACGTCGCCGGTGCCGTCGTCGAGGACGTAGGCCAGGCCCGCGTCGAGCAGCGTCTCCACGTGGGCGACGATCATCGGGATCGCCCCGACGGCGCCGACGTAGTCCTCCGGCGGCAGCACCCGCAGCGCGGTCATGTCCTCACGGAACAGCGCGGTCTCGCGCATGCCGAGGACGACCCAGTCCTCGCCGTCGCGCTCGGCGCGCTCGAGCAGCGGGTCGTCGATGTCGGTCACGTTCTGCACGTAGTGGACCGCGTGGCCGGCGTCCCGCCACACCCGGTTGACCAGGTCGAAGGCCAGGTAGGTGGCGGCGTGGCCGAGGTGGGTGGCGTCGTAGGGGGTGATCCCGCAGACGTACATCCGCGCCACGGCGCCGGGCTCGGTGTCCACGACCTGCCCGCGCGCGGTGTCGTAGAGCCGCAGGACCGGACCGGAGCCCGGGAGGGTCGGCAGGAGCGGGGCGGGCCAGCTGAGCACGTCGTCGAGCCTAGTTGCGCTCCCGGCGCGCCCGCGGGACCGGCTGCCTGCTGGTCGCCGGCTACCGGTCGCCCGGCTACTGGTCGTCGTCGTCGACCCACTCGAGGGTCCGGCTCACCGCCTTCTGCCACTTGCGGTAGTACCGGTCGCGGGTGGCCTGGTCCATGTCCGGGCTCCACCGCTTGTCCTCGGCCCACTGGCTGGTGAGCTCCTCCTCGTCGGCCCAGAAGCCGACCGCGAGGCCGGCGGCGTAGGCCGCGCCCAGCGCCGTCGTCTCGGCGATCTTCGGGCGGACGACGTCGACGCCGAGGATGTCCGCCTGGAACTGCATGAGCAGCTCGTTGACCACCATGCCGCCGTCGACCCGCAGCTCGGTGAGGGCGACCCCCGAGTCGGCGTTCATGGCGTCGACGACCTCGCGGGTCTGGTAGGCCGTGGCCTCCAGCACCGCCCGGGCCAGGTGGCCGCGGTTGACGTAGCGGGTGAGCCCGACCAGCGCGCCGCGGGCGTCGGAGCGCCAGTGCGGGGCGAACAGGCCGGAGAACGCCGGCACGAAGTAGGCGCCGCCGTTGTCGTCCACCGACCGGGCCACCGCCTCGATCTCCCCGGCGCCGCCGATCAGCCGCAGGTTGTCCCGCACCCACTGCACCAGCGAGCCGGTGACGGCGATCGAGCCCTCCAGCGCGTACACCGGCTTGCGGCCGCCGATCTGGTAGCAGACCGTCGTCAGCAGGCCGTTGCGCGACGACACCGCCTCCTCGCCGGTGTTGAGCAGCAGGAAGTTGCCGGTGCCGTAGGTGTTCTTGGCCATGCCCTTCTGGAAGCAGACCTGGCCGAAGGTGGCCGCCTGCTGGTCGCCCAGCGAGCCGGCGATCTTCACGCCGGCCAGGGCGCCGGCCTTGCGGCCCTCGCCGTAGACCTCGGAGTTGGACCGGATCTCCGGCAGCATCGACACCGGGATGCGCATGTCCGCGGCGATCGACTCGTCCCACGCCAGGGTGCTGTAGTCCATGAGCATGGTGCGCGAGGCGTTGCTGACGTCGGTGATGTGCAGGCCGCCGTCGGTCCCGCCGGTCATCTGCCACAGCAGCCAGCTGTCGATCGTGCCCATGAGCAGGTCGCCGCGCTCGGCGCGCTCGCGGGCGCCCTCGACGTTGTCGAGGATCCAGGTCACCTTCGGCCCGGCGAAATAGGTGGCCAGCGGCAGGCCGACCTTCTCCTTGTACCGGTCCGCTCCCCCGCCGAGCTCGCCGAGCTCGGTGACGATGCGGTCGGTGCGGGTGTCCTGCCAGACGATCGCGTTGTACACCGGCTCGCCGGTGTTCTTGTCCCACACGACGGTGGTCTCGCGCTGGTTGGTGATGCCGACGGCGGCGAGGTCGGAGCCGACCAGGTCGGCGCGGGCCAGCGCCTGCCCGACCACCTCGCGGACGTTGCTCCAGATCTCCACCGGGTCGTGCTCGACCCAGCCGGCGCGCGGGAAGATCTGCGCGTGCTCCTTCTGCGCCACGGCGACGACGGCGCCGTCGTGGTCGAAGACCATGCAGCGGGTGCTGGTGGTGCCCTGGTCGATGGCGGCGATGTAGCTGCTCACGGTTCCTCCGGGTGCGACGTTGCAGGGGGACGGTGCAGGGGACGGGTGCGGACGGTCGGGACGGGTGGCCGGCGGGACGGCCGGGCCGTCAGAAGCCCTGGGCGAGCAGGCCGGCCAGGGCACCGCCGACGAGCGGGCCGACGACGGGGACCCACGCGTAGCCCCAGTCGCTGCCGCCCTTCTTCGGGATGGGCAGCACCGCGTGCGCGATCCGGGGGCCGAGGTCGCGGGCCGGGTTGATCGCGTAGCCGGTGGGCCCACCGAGCGAGTTGCCGATCCCGATGACCAGCAGGGCGACGGCGATCGGGCCGATCTCGCTCGGCGTGTTCCCGAACCTCAGGATGATGTACACGAGCACGAAGGTGCCGATGGCCTCGGTGACCGTGTTCCACGGCAGGCTGCGGATCGCCGGGCCCGTGGAGAAGGTCGCCAGGATCTCCCCGGGCTCGTCGTGCCGGGCGTAGTGCTTCTGGTAGGCGAGCCAGGCGACGACGGCGCCGAGGAACGCGCCGACGAACTCCCCGGCGAAGTAGACCAGGGTGCTGCCGAACGTGACGTCCACGCCGGGGGCGTACTCGTCGGCCCCGGAGGCCCACAGCCCGACGGTGACCGCCGGGTTGAGGTGGGCACCGCTGCGGTAGGCCGCGTAGACGCCGGCGAAGACGCCCAGGCCCCAGCCGAAGTTGATGAGCAGCCAGCCGCCGCCGTGGCCCTTGGAGTCGGTGAGCAGGACGTTGGCGACGACGCCGACGCCGAAGAGCAGCAGGACCGCGGTGCCGAGCACCTCGGAGAAGAAGACGGAGGTCAGTGACACGCTGAGACACCTCTCTGTGTCCGGATGTGCCGTGATGGGGGCCCGCCCGGTCCGGGCGGGACGTGCCGTGCCCTGCGTCCACCTCCTCTCCGGGAGCGGCGGTCGGGTCGGGCCGGCGGGACGCCCCGCCGGCCCGCGGTCTCAGGAGGCCCCGGCGAAGGGCCGGATGTCCGGCGCCCGCAGGCGCGCCCGCTCGGCGGAGGTGTCGTCGGGCATCGCCTCGGCGGCGCGCTCGGCCTCCACCCGCGCCAGGTAGGTGCTGATCTCCCGCTCCCGCTGGGCGTCGTCCCAGCCGAGCAGGGGCGCCATGAGGTCGGCCGCGGCCCGCGCGGAGGCGGTGCCCCGGTCGGCCTGCTCGTAGGACAGCCGGGTGCGGCGGGTGAGCACGTCCTCCAGGTGCAGGGCGCCCTCGGCGGTGACCGCGTAGACGACCTCGGCCGGCAGGTAGTCCGGCGCGCCCTCCAGCGGGCGGCCCATCTCCGGGTCGGCGTCGACCAGGGCGAGCACCTCGTCGACCAGGCTGCCGTAGCGGTCGAGCAGGTGCTCCACGCGCTTCTCGGTCCAGCCGTGCGCGGCGGCCAGGTGCGCCTTGCGGTTCCAGCGCACGCGGTAGCCGTCGGCGCCGGCCAGGGGCAGCTCCTCGGTGAGCGAGGACGGGATCGGCGCGTCGGGGTCCTCGCCGGGTGCCCGGTCGGCCAGGGCCATGTCGACGACGTCGCGGGCCATGACGCGGTAGGTCGTGTACTTGCCGCCGGCGATCATCGTCAGGCCGGGCCGGACGGTGGCGGCGGTGTGCTCGCGCGAGACCCGCGTCGTCCCCCCGGCCTCCTCCCCGACCGGCTGCAGCAGCGGGCGCAGGCCGGTGTAGACGCCCAGGACGTCCTCGCGGGTGAGCGGGCGGGCGAGCACCGCGTTGGCGTGGTCGAGCAGGTAGTCGACGTCGGCGGCCGAGGCGACCGGGTGGTCCTTGGCCAGGTCCCACGGGGTGTCGGTGGTGCCGATCACCCAGTGCGTCGGCCACGGGATGATGAACAGAACGCTCTTCTCGGTGCGCAGGATGAACCCGTCCTCGCCGGCGATCGCCTCGCGCGGCACGGCGATGTGCACGCCCTTGGAGGCGCGCACGGTCAGGCCCTGGGCGCGGAAGAGCTCCTCCGTCTCGTCGGTCCACACGCCGGTGGCGCCGACGACGTGGCGGGCGCGGACGGTGAGCTCGCGGCCGGTCTCGAGGTCCACGGCGCGCACGCCCGCGACCCGGCCGTCCTCCTCGAGGTAGCCGGTGACCTGGGTGCGGCTGGCGGCCAGCGCGCCGTGCCCGACGGCGGTGCGCACGAGCACCTGCACGAGGCGGGCGTCGTCCACCTTGGCGTCCCAGTAGCGGATGGCGCCGACGGCCACGTCGTCCTTCAGCGAGGGCGCGGCCCGCCGCAACCCCTTCTTCGACAGGTGCCGGTGCAGCGGCACGCCGTGGCCGTCGCGGCGGCCGAGCAGGCCGCCGAGGGTGTCGTAGAGCGCGATGCCCGCGCCGATGTAGGCGCGCTCCCACACGCGGTGCCGGATCGGGTAGAGGAACGGCACCGGGTGGACCAGGTGCGGGGCGAGCCGGCCGACGAGCAGGCCGCGCTCGTGCAGCGCCTCGCGGACCAGCGCGAAGTCGAGCATCTCCAGGTACCGCAGGCCGCCGTGCACCAGCTTGCTGGCCCGGCTCGAGGTGCCCGAGGCCCAGTCGCGCTGCTCGAGCAGGCCGACCGTCAGGCCGCGGCTGGCCGCGTCGAGCGCGGCCCCGGCCCCGGTGACCCCGCCGCCGATGACCAGGACGTCCAGCACGTCCCGGGACATGCGGTCGAGGGCGGAGGTGCGGACCTCGGGCGAGAGGGCTGTGGACACCGGGCACTCCTGAGGTGGTGCGGGGGTGGTGCGGGGCGCCGGCGGGGTGCCGGCACCCGAGGACGAGGGTCAACCTGCACCTGTTGGGCTCGCAGGGCAACCACCTGCACCTCCGTGCACGACCGGCCTAGCGTGGACGCCGACCGCGGGGTGTCGCCCGCGTCGGGAGGGAGGGCGGCGTGGCGTCCGAGGACGACCTCGAGCGGGTGGCCCGTCGGTACTGGCTGGACCGCGTCCGGATGGAGGACATCGCCGCCGAGGAGGGGGTCTCGCGGTCCACCGTGTCCCGCATGCTGGACGCCGCCCGGGCGCTCGGCATCGTCACCGTCGCGGTCAGCGCCGTGCACGGACGTGCAGCCTCGATGGCGGGCGAGCTCGGCGCCCGGTTCGGCGTCACGGCCCGGGTGGTCACGGTGCCCGAGGACGCCCCCGACGTCGCCCGGCTGCAGCTGGTGGCCGACCGGACGGCGGCGGTCCTCGACGAGGCGATGGGCGACGGGATGACCCTCGGGCTGGCGTGGGGCACCACCACCAGCGCCGTCGGCCAGCACCTGCGGGCCCGGCCGCTGCGGGACGCGCACGTCGTCCAGCTCAACGGCGCGATGAACACCCACAGCAGCGGCGTCGGCTACGGCAGCGACGTCCTCGGCCGGTTCGGCACCGCCTGGGACGCGCAGGTGCACCACTTCCCCGTGCCGGCGTTCTTCGACCGGTCCGAGACCCGCCAGGCGATGTGGCGCGAGCGCAGCGTGCGCCGGGTGCTGGCGATCCAGCAGTCCGCCGACGTCGCGCTGTTCGGGGTCGGCGCGATGGCCGGCCCGGTGCCGAGCCGGGTCTGGGCCGAGGGCTACCTCGGCCCCGCCGACCGCGCCGACCTCGCCGCCGCCTCCGTGGTGGGCGACGTGTGCACCGTCTTCCTGCGCGGCGACGGGACCTGGGAGGGCATCCCGATCAACACGCGCACCAGCGGCCTGGTCCCGCCGGCGCTGCGCCGCATCCCGCGGCGGGTGTGCGCGGTCGCCGGCGTCAGCAAGGTCACCGCGCTGGCCGCGGCGCTGGCCGGCGGGCTGGTCACCGACCTGGTGCTGGACCAGCGCACCGCCGCGGCGCTGCTGCTGCGCCGGGCCGCGCCCCGCCCGGTGCCGGCCCTGTGGGCCCGCTGACCGGCTAGCGTCGGGGCCCGTCCCCGCGCGAGGAGGCCGCGATGGAGCTGTCGGGCTACCTGCCGGTGCTGCGGCGCACCGACGCCCGGTTCGCCGACGCCGCCGCCGAGGCCGTGCTGGCCGGCGGCTGGACCGCCCCGGTACCGGGGTGCCCCGGCTGGACGCTGGCCGACCTGGTGTGGCACCTCGGCGAGGTCCAGCACTTCTGGGCGTGGGTGGTGCGCACCCGCGCCGCCGACCCCGGCGGGTACGTGCAGCCGCACCGCCGTCCCGACGACGAGCTGCTGGGCTGGGCGTCCGGGCAGTCCGCGGAGCTGGAGGCCGCGCTGGCCGGCGCCGACCCCGCCGAGCGGGTGTGGACCTGGGCGCCCCGGCAGGACGTCGCCTTCGTGCTGCGCCGCCAGGTGCAGGAGGCCGTCGTCCACACCGTCGACGTCGAGCAGGTGCTCGGCGACGTGCGGCCCATCCCCACCGACGTCGGCCTCGACGGCCTCGACGAGTGGCTGGAGGTGATGGTGCCCGGCGCGCTGCCCGACGGCCCGCCCGAGGGCGCGCACCCGGTGGTGCTGCACGCCATCGACGCCGGCGTCGAGCGGACGCTGTTCGCCGGCACCCGGCCACAGCCGGTGGCCACGCTGCGCGGCACCGCCGGTGACCTGCTGCTGGCGTGCTGGCGGCGGGTGCCGCTGGAGGTGCTCACCGTCGACGGCGACGGCCTCCAGGCGGCCGCGATGATCGCCGCGGTCGACCTGACCTGACCCGGTCCGGGCCCACCCGACGGCCCGCCGGCGCGTGAGCGTGTGCGCCGACGCGGGGTTCCGGCGTCCCGGGTGCGGCGTCAGCGCACACCGTCGAACGCCCACGGCCCGTTCCGGCACCCGAGTGGGCCGCCGGCGTACGACGGTGCCCGGGTCGGGCGCCGCGACCGGTCAGAAGGGAGGCCAGGGCAGGGCGGGCCAGTCCCCCGACGGCTCGGGGTGCAGCTGGGTGCGCAGGAGCTCGGCCACCCGCTGCTGCGTGCAGCGGACCTCGCGCCGGGTCAGGTGCTCGTGCAGCGCCGCGCCGAGGTCCCCGCGCAGGTCGTCGGCCAGCCGCTCGAGCACCGCCAGCGCCTCCAGCGGCAGCGGCCGGCCCGCCCAGCGCCACAGCAGGGTGCGCAGCTTCGGGTCGGTGGAGAAACAGATGCCGTGGTCGACGCCGTACACGTGGCCCGACGTCGTCGGGATGATGTGCCCGCCCTTGCGGTCGGCGTTGTTCACCACGGCGTCGAACACCGCCATGCGGCGCAGCCCCGGGTGGTCGGAGCGGACGAACGCGGCCAGGTCGACGTCGGGGTCGCCGTCGATCCACAGCTGCACCATGCCGGGGCCGAACGGGCCCTCGCGCAGCACGGTGGGCGGGACGACGTCCCAGCCGGTGGCCTCGCTGACCAGCGCCGCCGAC
The DNA here is from genome assembly GCF_054050475.1 of Geodermatophilus sp. SYSU D00525. Lineage (NCBI taxonomy): Bacteria > Bacillati > Actinomycetota > Actinomycetes > Geodermatophilales > Geodermatophilaceae > Geodermatophilus > Geodermatophilus sp. SYSU D00525. The sequence goes on along the minus strand of NZ_JBJGZK010000003.1, from coordinate 120,360 downwards.
ACCTCGCGCCCGGCGAGGGTGCCGTCGGGGAAGTCCCACAGCGGCCGCTCGCCGGCGACCGGCTTGTAGACGCACTCGGCCTCGAGCGTGCCGGTGCGGACGGTGCCGAACAGCGTCACGTTGCTCGCGTCGAGCATGCGGCCCTCGACGTCGATCTCGCCCTCGCGCAGCAGGGCGCGCGCCTCGGCGGCGGTGGCCGGGGCGCGGAGGTCCTCCGCGGGCTCGCTCATCGCCGTCGTCCGGGGATCAGCGGCGGTAGCCGTTCTGCCGGGGGCAGACGTGCCCGGTCGGGTCCAGCGGCAGCGAGCACAGCGGGCAGGAGGGCCGGCCGGCGGCGACGACGCGGCGGGCGCGGGCCACGAACGAGCGGGCGGCGCCGGGGGTGATGGTCACCCGCAGCGCGTCGGGGCCCTCCTCGGCGTCGGACAGGATGGCCTCCTCGTCGACCGGCTCGTCGGTGGCGGCCACGGCCTCGACGACGACGGCCTGCGCCTCGCCGTCCCAGGCCAAGCCCATGGCGGCGACGCGGAACTCCTCGTCGACGGGCGCGGTGAGCGGCTCGAGGTCGTCGACGTCGGCGGTCGGCGGGACGGCGGTGCCGGGGCGGGTGGAGATCTCGTCGAGCAGCTCGTCCATGCGCTCGGCGAGGACCTGCACCTGCGACTTCTCCAGCGCGACGCTGACCACGCGCCCCTCGGCGTCGGACGCCTGCAGGTAGAAGGTGCGGTCCCCGGGCTGGCCCACCGTCCCGGCGACGAACCGGGACGGGCGGTCGAAGCGGAAGACCTGGCGAGGCACGCGCCCAGGTTACGCGGGGAGGCGGACGGTTGCGTTCAGGTCGCGGCCGCCCCGGCCCCGCCGCCCACCACGGCGTCGGAGTCGGCCTTCCGCTCCTTCGGGAGGAGTGCCGCGACGTCGCCGCCGGTGTCGTTCACCCGGACGACGAACGGCCGGGTCTCGGTGTAGGTGACCACCGAGATCGACGCCGGGTCGACGACGATCCGCTGGAAGGCGTCCAGGTGCAGGCCGAGGGCGTCGGCGAGGACGGCCTTGATGACGTCGCCGTGGCTGCACGCCAGCCACACCGCGTCGGGCCCCAGCCGCGCGTTCCACTCGCGGACGGCGGCCACCGCGCGCGCCTGGGTCTGCGCCAGCCCCTCCCCCTCCGGGCCGGGGAACACCGCGGCGGAGGGGTGCTGCTGCACGACCTTCCACAGCGGGTCCTCGACCAGCTCCTCGAGCTTCCGGCCGGTCCAGTCGCCGTAGCGGGCCTCGCCGAGCCGGTCGTCGGCCTGCAGCTCCAGGTCGCGGTCGGCGAGGACCGCCTCGGCGGTCTGCCGGCAGCGCTCCAGCGGGCTGCTGACCACCGCGGCCAGCGGCACCGGCGCCAGCCGCCGGCCCACCGCGGCCGCCTGCTCCTGCCCGGTCTCGTCGAGCCGCACGCCCGGGGTCCAGCCGGCCAGCACGCCGCCGGCGTTCGCCGTCGTCCGGCCGTGCCGCAGGAGGATGACGGTGGTCACGACGCCCGAGCCTAGGCGTCAGCGCGGGGCCAGCACCCCGACGCCGACCAGCGCGAGCAGCGCCAGGCCGAGCACCACGCGGTAGACGACGAACGGCGTGAACGTGCCGCGGTCGAGGTAGCGCAGCAGCCAGGCGATCACCGACAGGCCGACGCCGAAGGCGATGACCGTGGCCAGCAGGGTCGGCCCCCAGGAGACGGTCTCCCCCGCGACGTCGCCGGTGAGCGCCTCGTAGACCTGGAAGAAGCCCGACCCGAGCACCGCCGGGATGGCCAGCAGGAACGAGTACCGGGCGGCGGCCGCGCGGGTGTAGCCGAGGAACAGGCCCATGGTGATCGTGCCGCCGGAGCGGGACACGCCCGGCACCAGCGCCATCGCCTGGGCCAGGCCGAACAGCAGCCCGTCCCGGACGGTGAGCTGCCGCAGCTCCCGCCGCTTGCGGCCGACCCGGTCGGCCCAGTACAGGACCAGCGAGAACGCGACCAGCGAGATGGCGACGATCCGCAGGTCCCGGAACGTCGTCTCGATGTCGTCCTGGAACAGCAGGCCGAGGACGACGATCGGGATGCTGCCGACGATGATCAGCCAGCCCATCCGGGCGTCGGGGTCCGACCGCTTCGACCGGTCGCGCAGCGCCCGCAGCCAGGCGACGACGATCCGCGCGATGTCCTTGCGGAAGTAGAGGAGCACCGCGGCCTCGGTGCCGATCTGCGTGATCGCGGTGAACGCCGCGCCCGGGTCACCCCAGCCCGCGGCCTCCCCGACGACGCGCAGGTGCGCGCTGGAGGAGATCGGCAGGAACTCGGTCAGCCCCTGCACCAGCCCCAGGACGACCGCCTCGAACCACCCCACCGGCGCTCAGCCCCGGGTTCCGGGGGTCGGGCGGGACGCGGTGCGCGGGTTCCGTCGGAGCACGGGAGGACAGCCTAGGTCGGGTCGCCGGGGCCGGCCCGCCACCACGCGGGTCGCCGTCCTCACACCGCCGCGCCCACCGGCCGGTGTCGTCCCGCGACGGTAGGTTGGCCGGTCGTGGAACAACGGGCGCTGGGACGCAGCGGCCTGGTCGTCTCCCGGCTGGCGCTGGGCACCATGACCTGGGGCCGGGACACCGACGAGGACGAGGCGGCGCTGCAGCTCACCGCCTTCGTCGACGCCGGCGGCACCCTCGTCGACACCGCCGACGTCTACTGCGACGGCGACAGCGAGCGGACCCTGGGCCGGCTGCTGGCCGACGTCGTCCCGCGGTCGGAGGTGCTCGTCGCGACCAAGGCCGTGGGCCGCACCGGGCCCGGGCCGCTGGGCCGCGGCGCCTCCCGCGGGCACCTGCTGGCCGCGCTCGACGCGTCCCTGGCCCGGCTGGGCGTCGACCACGTCGACCTGTGGCAGCTGCACGCCTGGGACGACCACACCCCCGTCGAGGAGACCCTCGCCGCCTGCGACACCGCCGTCGCCAGCGGGCGGGTCCGCTACGTCGGCGTGAGCAACTACACCGGCTGGCAGACCGCGCAGGCCGCCACCTGGCAGCGCGCCTGGCCCGGCCGGACGCCCCTGGTGAGCACCCAGGTCGAGTACTCGCTGCTGCAGCGCGGCGTCGAGCGGGAGGTCGTGCCCGCCGCCGAGGCGCTCGGGCTCGGCGTGCTGGCCTGGTCCCCGCTGGGCCGGGGCCTGCTCACCGGCAAGTACCGGGCGGCGACGCCGGAGGGCTCGCGCGGCGCCTCGCCGCAGTGGGCGGGGTTCATCGACGACCTGCGCTCGGCCACCGCCGACCGGATCGTCGAGGCGGTCGCCACGGCCGCCGACGGCCTGGGCACCACCCCGCTGGCGGTCGCGCTGGCCTGGGTGCGCGACCGGCCCGGCGTCGCCGCGCCCGTCGTCGGCGCCCGCACCGCCGTCCAGCTGCAGGCCTCGCTCGACGCCGAGAGCGTGCGGCTGCCCGCCGCCATCCGCACGGCGCTGGAGGACGTCTCCGCGCCGCACTTCTCCTACCCGGACCAGCGCACCGCCCGATGACCACCACCCCCGTGAGCACCGCTCCCGCCCCCGACCCCGTCTTCGCCGCCTTCGTCGCCGCCGGCCTGTGGCCGGGCCTGGGCAAGCGGGCGGCCGGCGAGCTGCCCGCCGCCGGCATCACCTCCCCCGACGACGTCACCGCCGCGAAGCTGCTGAAGATGCCGCGGGTCGGCAAGCAGCGCGCCGAGCGGCTGTTCTCCTCGTTCCTGTCCGCGCAGCCCACCTACGGCGTCGTCGAGCTGCTGGTGCGGGCCGGGCTGGACGCGAAGCTGGCGTCCTCGGCCGCCGACGCCCTGGGCGACGACGCCGCGCGCCGGCTGCGCGACGACCCGTGGGCGCTGCTGGGCCTGCACGGCGTCAGCCTCACCGACGCCGACCGGCTGGCGATCTCCCTGATGCCCGGCGCCGACCGGCAGGACTCCCGCCGCGGCCGCGCGATCGTCGTCATGACCCTGCGGACGGCCAGCCGCGACGGGCACACCGTGCTGCCCGCCGACCTGGTCGTGGCCGCGCTGCGCGCCGAGGGCGTCGCCGACCCGGCGGCGGCGATCGTCGCGGCGGTCGAGTCCGGCGAGGTGCTCGACCACGAGCCGCCGGAGCCGGAGTGGGACGAGTCCTCCGACAGCGCTCCTGACGCCGAGCCGCCCGAGCCGGACCCGGCGCTGCGGATGCTGTCGCTGGGCCGGTTCGGGATGGCCGAGGAGGCCGTCGCCGAGGGCGTGGCCCGGCTGGCCGCCACCGCCGGGCGGATCGCCGACCCGGCCGCCGTCCGCTCGGTGTCCCAGGGCCTCGACGAGGCGCAGAAGCGGTCCGTCGCGCAGGTGCTCGGCGCCGGCGTCTCGCTGCTCACCGGCGGCCCGGGCACCGGCAAGAGCCGCACCGTGGCCGCGATCGTGCGGCTGCTGCGGGCCAAGGGCACCGAGGTCGCGCTGGCCGCCCCCACCGGCCGGGCGGCCAAGCGGCTGGAGGAGCTCACCGACCACCCCGCGGTCACCGTGCACCGGCTGCTCGGCGCGCAGGGCTTCGGCGGCGGGTTCGCCCGCAACGAGGAGTGGCCGCTGGACGCCGACGTCGTGGTGGTCGACGAGGCCTCGATGCTCGACGTCGAGCTCACCGCCGCGCTGCTGGAGGCCTGCCCGGACGGCACCCACCTGCTGCTCGTCGGCGACCCCGCGCAGCTGCCCTCGATCGGCCCCGGCCACGTGCTCGGCGACCTCATCGACTCCGGCGTCGTCCCGGTGACCGAGCTGACCACGCTCTACCGGCAGGCCGAGGGCGGCGCGATCGCCCGGCTGGCGTCGGCGGTGCGCACCGGGGAGCTGCCGCCGGTCGACTCCCCCGACCGCGAGGTCGTCGTCGTACCCGCGGCCGGCAGCGGCGAGGCGGCCCGGCGGGTGGTGCAGCTGGTCACCGACTCGATCCCGCGGGCGCTGGGGATCGACCCGCGCAACGTCCAGGTGGTGACGCCGGTGCACCGCGGGCCGGCCGGCACCATCGAGCTGAACAAGGCGCTCAAGGAGCGGCTCAACCCCGGCGACGGCACGGTGTTCGGCTTCGACGTCGGCGACCGGGTGGTGGCCACCGCCAACCACCTGGACCTCGAGCCGATCGGGTTCGCCAACGGCGAGGTCGGCGTGGTCACCGGCACCGGCGAGGGCTCGCTGACCGTCGACTTCTCCTCCGGCCCGGTGACGGTGACCGGCGACGCGCTGCCCGACCTGCGGCACGGGTGGGCGATCACCGTGCACCGCGCCCAGGGGTCGGAGTGGCCGGGCGTCGTCGTGGTGCTGCCGCCGGAGGCCGGGGGGATGCTGTCGCGGCCGCTGGTCTACACCGCGCTCACCCGGGCGCAGCAGCACCTGTCGATCGTGCACGCGTCGGGCGCGGCGCTGGCGCGGGCGGTGCGGGAGGTCGACGTCCGCCCGCGGCGCACCCGCCTGGCCCGGCTGCTCCAGGAGAACCTGGACGCCTGAACGGCCCGTGCAGCGCTGTTGGTCCCTAGTCCCGGCGGGTGAGGCCGGCGCGGAGGGCGCACAGCAGCTGGGACGTCGCCGCGCGCAGCTGGCCGGGGCAGGTGAGCGGCCGGGGGAAGGGCACCCGGACGTCGCGGTGCCCGCCCGGCCGCTCCACGCGCAGCCGGTAGCCGAACCGGTCGACGCCCAGCGGGCGCACCGTCTCCCCCGGCGCGGCCGGCACCCGGCTGCGCAGGACGGCGAGCACGTCGGGGTGGTCGCGGTCGAGGTGCTGCAGCATCCGCGCCTCGACGGCGGCGAGCGGGTCGGGGCGGGCGGCGGCGAACTCGCCCGGCGCCACCTCGGTGCACGCGTCGCCCTCGCGCAGCACGACCTCGGCGAGGTCCAGGCGCAGCAGCGTGGCCGCCGTCCCGACGTCGAGCAGCGCGCCCTCGGGCCGGACCTCGGCGAAGGCGACCGCGGCCGCCCGCCGGTCGACCTCGGGCACCGGGGTGAGCCAGCCGGCCAGCCACAGGGTGGCCCGCACCGGGTCGCGCAGCGGCACCGGCGCGCGGTCGCTGACCATGAGCAGCGCCGAGACGTCCCGGCCCGGCGCGGCCCCGAGCGCGGCGGCGACCTCGCCGTCGGCGGGGACCAGCACGAGCACCTGCCCGGCGGCGGTGGTGGCGTGCGCGAGGGGGCGGCTCGGCTCGCGGCCGGCGACGCACAGCGCCGCGGCGCTGCGGGTCGCGGCGGTGCGGGCCCGTTCGGGGGCGCCGGCGACGGAGAGCGCAGGAGAACCCGGGCAGGTGGTCATGGCTCCCCTTCAGGACGACGGTAAGGGAAGCCTAACCACACTCCCGGCGCAGGGGAAGCGGAACGTCATCCCCCGTTGGCGGTGCGCGCCCGCCGCAGGTTGCGCCGGACCGTCGCCGGGAGCAGCGCCAGGTTGGCGATCGCCCCCGCGGCGAGCACCACCAGCAGGTAGACCACCCCGCCGGCGTCGAGCACCACGGCCAGGACCACCGCGGCCAGCAGGCACAGCCCGGCCAGCCCGAGGACGACGGACGCGGCGCGGTCGCGGCGGGCGTGCGCGGCGGACTGCTCGTCGAGGACGGCCAGCGTCGTGCCGGCCCAGTCGGCGGCCGCCGGGCGCAGCCGCGCGTCGCCCACCGCCCGGCCGCGGGTCACCGCCGTCTGCACGGTGTCGGCCTCGGCACCGCTCAGCCCGTGCCGGGCGACCACCTCGGCGCGCAGGTCGCGGGTGCCCGGGCCGCGCAGGTCCGCCCAGAACCGGCGACCGGCCAGCGACCAGGCCAGCAGCGGCAGCACGAGCGCGACGAGGAGCAGGAACACCAGCACGAGGGGCACCCGCCGAGCATGCCGGGGGGCGCCCGCCCGGGGACGTGGCCACCCCGGACGGGTGTGCCGGACGCGCCCGCGGGGCACCGGGTCGCCGACCCGACCGGGAGGGGGCGGCGTGCACGCACTGGTGACCAACGACGACGGGGTCGACAGCCCGGGTGTGCACCTGCTGGCCCGGGTGGCGGCGGAGACCGGCCTGGAGGTGACGCTGGCCGCGCCCGACCGGGAGTCCAGCGGGTCCAGCGCGTCGCTGACCGCGCTGCTGCAGGGCGACCGGCTGGCGGTCCGGGAGCGCCGGCCGCCCGGTGCGGGCGCCGTCCGCTCCCTGGCCGTCGAGGCCTCCCCCGCGCTCATCGCCTTCGCCGGGGTGCGCGGCGCGTTCGGGCCGCGGCCGGACCTCGTGCTCTCCGGCGTCAACCGGGGTCCCAACACCGGGACGGCGGTGCTGCACTCGGGCACCGTGGGCGCCGCGCTGACCGGCACCCTGCACGGGCTCCCCGGGCTGGCGGTGTCCCTGGCCGGCAGCGCCGACCCGACCGCGGCGCACGCGTGGGCCACCGCCGAGGAGGTCACCCGCCGGGCGCTGCGGTGGACCCTCGCGCACCCGCCGGGGCCGGTGGTGGTCAACGTCAACGTCCCCGACGTCCCGCCGGAGCGGCTGCGCGGGCTGTGCCCGGCCCGGCTGGCGTCCTTCGGCGCGGTGCAGGTCGAGGTGGGCGAGACCGGCGAGGACTTCGTGGCGCTCACCTTCCGCGAGACCCCCGACGGGCCCGTGCCGGGCACCGACGACGCCCTGCTGCAGGAGGGGTGGGCCACGGTGACCCTGCTGCGGCCGCCCGCCGAGGCGCCCGGGGCGGACTACCCGGGGCTCGACGGCGCCTGAGCGGGCAGCGGGCGCAGGTGCTCGTGCGCCCGGGAGGCGAGCGTCGCCGGCGTGGTGGTGGGGACGGTGCGCGGCCCTCGGACCTGGCGTCCCGCAGGACCGCGGCCGTGCCGGGGGTCCACCGGCCCCCGCCGACGGTCCCGGTCAGGCGGTGCGGTCGTCGTCGTCGAAGGGGACGTCCGCCTCCTGCTCCAGGACGTCGGCCTCGTTGGCGTCGACGTCGCCGACCGGGCGCAGCGGGCCGGCCGAGCCCGGCGCGGTCGCCAGCTGCTGCTCGAGCGCGTCGGCCTCGTTCGCGTCGAGGTCGCCGACCGGTCCCGCGTCGCCGGCCCCGGCGGGGGCCGCGGGCTCGAGGAGGGCCTCCTGCTCGGCGCGGTCGGCGTCGGTGGCGGAACCGGGATCGGTCACGTCGTCCTCCCTCGGGTGCGGACCGGGTCGCCGTCCATCCTGCCGCCGGTCCCCGGCAGCGGCAGTCCGGGGGCCGCCGCCCGGGTGACCAGCAGGTGTCCACCGTGGCAACATCGGGCGGGTGAACGCCGCCGACTGGGAGTACGCGCCGCTGCGGATCCCCCCGGGCACGTCCCGTTCCGCAGCGGCGACCATGTTGAGCCTCCAATCCGACGTCGGCGGGTGGGAGCTGGCCCGCCTCCAGCTGCACGCGGACGGCACCCGCAAGGTCGTCCTGCGGCGCCGCGCGCGGCTGTCCTACCTGCCGATGCCCGTCACCTGACCCCGGCTCCCGTTTGAGCCGACGTCAAGGACTCGCTTGACCACAGGTCAAACGAGGGCCACGCTCTGCCTGTGACGCAGAGCACGTCCGGCACGCGGGCGGGTGCCGTCGAGCGCACCCGCGAGCGCGTCCTCGCCGTCGCCCGCGACCGCTTCGTGGACCGGCCCTACGACGAGGTCCGCATCGCCGAGATCGCCGCGACGGCGGGCGTGACCCAGCAGACGCTGCTCAACCACTTCCGGTCCAAGGAGGGGTTGTTCCTCGCCGTCGCCGAGCTGCTGCGGCCCGAGGTGGAGGCACTGCGCGGCCGCGTCGTCCCCGGGGACGTCCCCGGGTTCGTCCGCGGGCTGGTGCGGCAGTACGAGGCGCTCGGCGACGCCAACGTCCGCCTGGAGGCCGTCGCCGAGCGCATCGCCGACCTCGCCGTGGCGGTCGGCCGGGCCCGTGTCCACCACCGCGCGCTGCTCGAGCAGGCCTTCGCCCCGGACCTGCCGGACGAGCCGCGGGCCCGGCGACGCGCGCTGGCCGCGCTCTACGCGGTCACGGACGTGCACGCGTGGAAGCTGCTGCGCCGCGACCTCGGGCACTCCCGCGCCGAGACCACGGCGGTCCTCACCCACCTCGTCCGGGCCGCCCTCGCGACCGCCCCGTCCTGAGGAGGCGTGCCGTGCACGTACAGGTCGCGCTGTGGGACGGCGGCGGCACCGTGCCGGCGGAGGTCGGGGTCGTGCGGCGGCTGGTGTCCCGGGGCCACACGGTCGACGTCCTGGGCGATCCCACGCTGGAGCCCGGGGTCCGCGCGGCCGGGGCCGCGTTCCGCCCCTGGCGGCAGGCGCCGCACCGCCGGTCCTCGGCCGACCGGGACCTGGTCGACGACACGGCCTGCCGGACGCCGCTGCAGGTGCTCGACCGGCTGCTCACCCGGGTCCTCACCGGCCCCGCCGGGGCCTACGCCGCCGAGGTCGGGGCCGCACTGGCGGCGCGGCCGGCCGACGTGCTCGTGGCCAGCGGGGTGCTCCTGGGCGCCCTGGTGGCCGCGGAGGCCTCGGGCACCCCCTCCGTGGCGCTCTGCGCGAACGCCTACTCCCGGCCCACGCCGGACCTGCCGCCGTTCGGGTCGGGCCTGCCCCCGGCGCGCGGGCCCCTCGGCCGGGCGCGCGACCGGTCGCTCGACACCCTGGTCCGGCGCGCGTGGAACCGGGGTCTCCCCGACCTCAACGCCGTCCGGGCCGGGCTCGGCCTGGCCCCGCTGCGCGACCTGTGGGCGCAGTGGGACCGTGCCGCCCGGGTGCTCGTGCTCACCTCCGCGGCCTTCGACCTGCCCGCGCGGCTGCCGCCGAACGTGCGGTACGTCGGGCCGGTGCTCGACGACCCGGTCTGGGCCGGGCCGGTCGCACCGCCGGCCGGGGACGGGCCGCTGGTGGTCGCGGGGTTCTCCAGCACCTACCAGGCCCAGGAGGACGTGCTGCGCCGCGTCGCCACCGCCCTCGGGCGCCTGCCGGTGCGCGCCGTCGTCCCCACCGGCCCGATGGTCGACCCCGCCTGCGTCCCGGGGGCCGGCGGCGTCGTGGTGGTGCCGTCGGCGGCACACGCCCCGCTGTTCGCGGTCGCCGACGTCGTCGTCACGCACGCCGGGCACGGGACGCTGCTGAAGGCCCTCGCGGCCGGCGTCCCCGCGCTGTGCCTGCCCATGGGCCGCGACCAGCGGGACAACGTCGTCCGGGCCCGCCGGCACGGTGCGGTCCTGAGCCTCCGGCCGGGCGCCTCACCCGACCGGATCGCGGCCGCCGTGCGGCGGCTGCTCGCCGACCCCCGCTACCGGCGCGCCGCCCGGGCACTCGGGACCCGGCTCCGCGCCGACGCCGCCGGTCCCCGCCTGGTCGAGGAGATCGAGTGCGGCGCGGGGACCGGCACGTCCGACGACCGGCGGACGCCGGCCTGAACCCCCACCCACCGGAGGACGCCATGTCCACCACCCTGACCCCGCACCGACCGGCCTCGGCCCAGCTCCGCCTCCCCGGCCAGGCCGACGCACCGGACGGCCCGGTCGACCTCACCCTGATGTGGGTGATGCACCACGGCTTCCGCCGTGACCTCGCCGCCTTCGGCCGCGCGGTCGAGCACACGCCGCTCGAGGACCGCCGGACGTGGGAGCTGCTGCGCCGGCGCTGGGAGTACTTCGCCGCGACCCTCCACCACCACCACACCGCCGAGGACGCCGGGCTGTGGCCCCTGCTGCTCGAGCGGACAGCCGCGGCCGGGGACGCGGAGGGCCGGGCGACCCTGGAGGCGATGGCGGCGGAGCACGCGGCGATCGACCCGCTGCTCGGGGAGTGCTCGCACGGTTTCGCGCGGCTGGCGGGTGTGGCCGACGGGCCCGCACGGGAGGCGCTGGCCGCGGCCGTCACGTCCGCCCACGTCCACGTCGACCGGCACCTGGCCCACGAGGAGCGCGACGCCATGCGGGTGCTGCAGGACCACCTGCAGCCGGCCGACTGGGAGTGGGTCGGCGCCCGGTTCTTCGACACCGCGTACACCACCCCGCGGCTGCTGGACCTGGTCGCCTGGGTCCTGCACGAGATGCCCCCGGAGGGCGTGGCCGCCCTGGAGCGGCAGGAGCGCGGGCGGGCCCTCGTGGCCGTCTGGCGTCTGGTCCTCCGGCGCCCGTTCCGGCGGCGGGAGCGGGCGGTCTTCCGCCACGCCTGACCCCGGTCCGCCGGGCGGCCCGAGGCCGCCCGGCGCATCTGGTCAGGGGACGAGCACGACCTTGCCGACGGTGCCGCGGTCGGCCAGCGCGGCCAGCGCCTGCGGCGCCCGGTCCAGCGGCAGGACCTGGCCGACGAGCGGGTCGATCGCGCCCGCGGTGACCAGCCGGACCAGCTCGTCGTGCGTCTGCCCGATCACGGCCGGGTCCTTCTTCTTGTACAGCCCCCAGTGCAGGCCGACGACGCTGTAGTTCTTGACCAGCGCGTGGTTGGCCGGCGCCTCGGGGATCCGCCCGCTGGTGAACCCGACGACGACCAGCCGGCCCTCGAAGGCGATGCACTTCCGGCTCCTGTCGAACACGTCGCCGCCGACCGGGTCGTAGACGACGTCGGCGCCCTCGCCGCCGGTGAGCTCCTTGACGACGGGGACGAAGTCCTCGGTCGTGTAGTCGACGACGTGGTCGGCGCCGAGCTCGCGGCACACCTCGACCTTGTGCGCGCCGCCGGCGGTGGCGACGACCTTCGCGCCGGCGGCCTTGCCGAGCTGGATCGCCGCCGAGCCGACGCCGCCCGCGCCGGCGTGCACCAGCAGCCACTCCCCCGCCTGCAGGTGCGCCCGGCGGTGCAGGCCGACGTGGCCGGTCTGGTAGGTGATCCACAGCGCCGCGGCCTTCTCGTCGGACAGCACGTCGGGCACCGGCCAGGCGTCGCGGGCGTCCATCAGCGCGTACTCGGCGAAGGCGCCGGGGCCGCCGGCCGGCGGGCCGATCACCCGCCGGCCGTCCTCGGTCTCCCCGCACAGCTCCATGCCGGGCGTGTAGGGCAGCGGCGGGCGCTCCTGGTACCGCCCCTGCGCCATGAGCACGTCGGGGAAGTTCAGCGCCGCCGCCCGGACGCGGACCTTGACCTGGCCCTCGGCCGGGGTCGGCTCCTCGACGTCCTCCAGCCGCATGACCTCCGAGGGGTCGCCGAGCTCGTGTACCCGCCACGCACGCATGCGCCCGACCCTGCCAGAGGGCCGGTGACGCCGGTCACCGGCCCCCGGCAGGAGCGCTCAGAGCATGGACGGCGGCCGCAGCGCCTCGGGGACGACGGCGGTCTCGCCGGTCGCGGTCTTCGCGCTCGGCACGCCCTTGAACTTGTAGGGCACCGTGCCGACGCCGGGCTGGATGACGTACGCGGCGCCGGGCTCGCCCGAGGTCCAGGCCATGACCATCGCGTCGGCGACCTCGGCGGCCGGGATGACCGGGAAGTCCGCGGCCTCGAACTCGTGCCGGATGCGGTCGATGATCGCGGTGTCGGCGAAGCCGGGGCAGATCGCGCTGATGGTGATGCCCTCGCGGGTCAGCCGCGGCGCCATCGACCGGACGAACGCGATCGCGCCGCCCTTGGCCACGCTGTAGCCGGGGTCGGTGGGCATCGGCGACAGGCCCGCCAGCGACGCCGTCACCACGATCGCGCCGCCACCGGCCCGCTTGATCGCCGGGCGCGCGGCCTGCACGCCGTAGACGACGCCGAACAGGTCGATGTCGACCACGCGCATGAACTCGTCGAGGTCGAGGGCGTCGTCGCTCTTGGCCGCGGAGATGCCGGCGTTGAGGTAGGCGGCGTCGAGCCGGCCGTGCTCGGCCTCCACCTGCGCGACGACGGCCTCGTTGGCGGCGCGGTCGGTGACGTCGAGGGCGACGAAGTGCGCGCCGAGCTCCTCGGCCACCGACCGGTTGCGCTCGGAGTCGAGGTCGGCGGCGACGACGGTGACGTCCCGCTCGCGCAGCTTCTGGGTGAGGGCGCGGCCGAAGCCGCCGGTCCCTCCGGTGATCAGCGCGACGGAACCCGGTCCGGGAGGTGTGGGAGAGGTCACCCCGGCATCACACCACGGCGCCCGCCCGGCGCTCCCGGGCCCTCCTGGGCCGCGTCAGACGCCGCGGAGGAAGCGGTCGAGCACCCGGACGCCGAAGCGCAGCGACTCCACCGGCACCCGCTCGTCGATGCCGTGGAACAGCGAGGCGAAGTCGAGGTCGGCGGGCAGCCGCAGCGGCGAGAAGCCGAAGCAGCGCATGCCCAGCCGCTCGAAGCTCTTGGCGTCGGTGCCGCCGCTCATCGTGAACGGCACCGGCCGCGCGCCGTCGTCCTCGGCCTCCAGCGCCGCGGTCATCATGTCGACCAGCGGGCCGTCGAACGTCGTCTCCACGGCCTGGTCGTGGACGATCCACTCGCGCTGGATGCCCTCGCCGACGAGGGAGGCGAGCTGCCGCTCGAACTCCTCCTCCTGGCCGTGCAGGAAGCGGCCGTCGACGGTGGCGCTCGCCGTCCCGGGGATCACGTTGGTCTTGTAGCCGGCGGCGAGCATCGTGGGGTTGGCGGTGTTGCGCAGCGCCGCGCCGATCATCCGGCTGATGCTGCCCAGCCGGGCCAGCGCCTCCTCCGGCTCGTCCGGGTCGATCTCGATGCCGTAGGCGTCCTCGACCGCGGCGAGGAACTGCCGCATCGGCGGGGTGAGCACGGTGGGCAGCCGGGTCGAGCCCAGCCGCGCGACGGCCTGGCACAGCCGGGTGACGGCGTTGTCGTCGTGGACGAACGAGCCGTGCCCGGGCCGCCCGCCGGCGGTCAGGCGCATCCACGCCAGGCCCTTCTCCGCCGTCTGGACCAGGTAGAGGCGCAGGTCGTCGCGGACGGTGATGGAGAAGCCGCCGACCTCGCTGATCGCCTCGGAGCAGTCGGCGAACAGGTCGGGGTGCTCGTCGACCAGCCAGCGGGCACCGAGCCTCCCGCCGGCCTCCTCGTCGGCGACGAAGGCGAGGACGACGTCGCGCGGCGGCTGCACGCCGGTGCGGGCCCACTCGCGCACCAGCGCCAGGACCATCGCGTCCATGTCCTTCATGTCGACCGCGCCGCGGCCCCACACGTAGCCGTCGCGCTCCTCGCCGGAGAACGGGTGCACGCTCCACTCGGCCGGGTCCGCGGGGACGACGTCGAGGTGGCCGTGCACCAGCAGCGCCGGGCGGCTGCGGTCGGCGCCGGGGACGCGGGCGACGAGGCTGGCCCGCCCGCGCTCGGACTCCAGGATCTGCGAGGCGATGCCGACCTCGTCCAGCTTGCCGGCGACCCACTCGGCGGCGGTCCGCTCGCCGGCGCTGGTGGCGGTGTCGCCGGTGTTGGTCGTGTCGATCCGGATCAGCTCCCTGAGCAGCTCGGCGACCTCGGCCTGGGCCTGGACGGGACCTCGGTTCTCCACCCCGGCGACACTACGGCCCGCCCCGGCCTCCGATCGGGACGGACGACCGGGCGATGCGACACGGCGGGGTACCCGTGCCGGACCGCGGAGGGCGTCGGGTAGTCTCGGTCCCGCACTCGTCCGGGTGGCGGAATGGCAGACGCGCTAGCTTGAGGTGCTAGTGCCCTTTATCGGGCGTGGGGGTTCAAGTCCCCCCTCGGACACCACGTTTTGCACACGCCTCGGCCGTGTTCACTTCGGCGACCAGTTCTCCGCTGTCATGGTGGTAGTCCAGGCGTACTCCGAGGTCACCGTAGAGCGCGGCCTTGGTCTCGGCAGACGCCGCTGACAGGCGGCTGACCAGCAGAGACATGTCGCCGAGCACTGCGGTGAGGTCCGCCCGGCTGATCTCGGCCGGGACTTCGTTGTTGAGCAGTGCGAGGTCGGTGCGCGCTCGGGCGAGATCGGCCTGGGCCTCGTTGATCCAGGTGCTCACGACTGCCGGATCGGCGCCGTGGGCCAAGGCGGCCTTGAACTGGTCGAGGCGTTGCTGCGAGTCGGTGAGGCGTCGCGTGATGGCCATTCGCCTGCTGTCCTCAGCAAGGGAAACGTGATCCGTCGCGCTGAGGTCTTCGACCAGGGTCTCGACGCCGTCGGGATCGAGCGCCTTGACGAGCCAGTCGTCGAGTTGACGGACGAGGGCGTCCTCGCGGAGGTAGACGGTGCTCGGGTGTGCGGCTTGCTGTGATGGGACGAGATCGGTGGCGCGGCAACGGTAGTAGAGCGTCGGTCCGCGGCGGTGACCTGACATACGGCGGCCGCACAGGCCGCAGTGCAAGCGTCCACGCAGTTGGTACGGGCTGGTGGAGGAGCGGACTGTCCGAGGGCGCTCCCCTGCGTCTCGAGAGCCCGAGGTGAGCAGGTCCTGGACGCGCGTGAACGTCTCGTTCGACACGAGAGCGGGATGCGCCCGCTCGGTGCTGGTCACGACACGTTCGGGGCCGCTCTTCCGGAAGACGGTGACTGTCCCGGCGGCGACGTCCTTCGGGTCGAGCAGCCGCTCGACACGGTGCCAGCGGCCCCAGACCTGGTGGCCGAGGTACCGGGGGTTCGTGAGGACGGCGCGGACGGTGGAGGCCTGCCAGCCGTCCTTGAGCCGGTGGGTGTTGCGGTTCGGGTCGTGCGCCGATGGGCAGGGCAGCCCCTCGGTGTTCAGCCGTGCGGCGATCGCCCGGAGGCCCGTGCCCCCGACATAGAGGTCGAAGATCCGTTGCACCACCGGCGCCGTCACGGGGTCCGCTTCGAGCACATGCAACGTGATGCCGTCGGCGGCCTTGCTCGGGTTGGGATGTGGGCCGGCGCTCACGATGACGTAGCCGTAGGGCGGCCGGCCGCCGAGGAAGCGCCCCTGGTTGACGGTCGCCGCTTCCATTGCGCCGATGACCCGTCGCTGGATGCGTCGGCGTTCGCCCTTCGAGATGCCCCCGAAGATGGTCATCATCAATTCGTGGACGTCGGAGTCGGGGTCGATCCTGCCGCCGACGTCTGGCACCCACAGATCGACGCCGAAGTGCTGGAGGACGGGGAAGGTGTCGCTGAACTGGGCCCCGTAGAACGCGCGCTGCGGCTCGCCGATGACCACCGCGTCGAAGGTGCGGCTGGGTGCGGCGATGGCTTCCAGGAGGCGCGTCGCCTCCGGACGACGCCGCCAGGGAAGGGATCGGCTGTAGCCGATGTCGAAGAACTCCTCGACGATCGCCCCGTGCCCCTCGGTGAGTAGCGTGGCCGCGCGCCGCTGCCAGCCGAGGCTGGTCTGCGGGTCCTGAAGGTCCTCCGTGGAGCAGCGGCCGTAGAACGCGAAGCGCGTCAGACCTCCGCTGGTGCTTCCGGTCGTGCTGCTGCTCGCCATGTGGCCTCCCGTGCGTGTGACCTGCTCGACTGCAGGATCTAGCACGGGTCCGACAGGACACGGCGGTCTCCGGAGGTCCGGACGGGTGACCTCTCGGCTCAGCCGCCTACTGAGCCTCGACGGCTGCTTCCTCAGGTCGGTATACGAGGCGAACGTCCAACGCTTCGTAGAGGGCGGCCTTCTGTCCCGGCGCGGCGTGCTCGAGACACCTGCGGACCGCATCGAGGTCACCAGTAAGGCGTTCGATGTCCTCTCGGGTGAGCCGGTCCTCCGAGGCTTCATCCAGTTCCGCCAACGCCCCGCGTGCTGCGGCGAGATCCGCCTGAGCCTCCTCCAGCCACGTCACCACGAGAGCCGGATCGGCTCCGGCACCGAGGGCGGCCTTGTACTGCGACAACCGCTTCTCCTGCTCGGCCACCCTGCGCGTCATCGCCTGCCGCTGGGCTGTCTCTGTAAGGGAGGGGCGGTCCGCGGCCAGGAGGGCATCGACCGTGGCCTCGAACTGGGTTGGGGCCAAGAGCCCGAGGATCCAGTCGTCCAGAGCAGGGACGATGTGGCCCTCCTTGACGTAGACCGTGCTCGGGTGCTGCACATCCCGCAGACCCGGGACCGCCTCCTTGGCGCGGCAGCGGTAGTACACCTGGCCGTGGTTGCGGTTGCCCTGCATCCGGCGTCCGCAGATCCCGCAATGGAGGCGCCCCCGCAGCAGGTAGGGGGCGGACGATGCCCGCGGGCTGCGGGACCGCCGCGGCCCGTTGGCGGCGGTCGGTGCGGCAAGGCGCGCTTGCACCTGCTCGAAGACGTCCGGCGTGATGACCGACGGGTGCGCCTTCTCGCGACTGGTCACGATTCGATGCGGCTCACTGCGGCGAAACCCCACCACAGTCCCTGCAGCAACGTCCATCGGGTTGAGGAGCCTCTCGACCCGATGCGAGCGCGCCCACTGCGCGTAGCCCGTGTAGCGCCGGTTCGTCAGGATGGCGCGGACGGTGGAGGGCTGCCAGCCGTCCGCGGCGCGGTGCGGATTGCGCTCGCGATCGTGCGCCGAGGGGCATGGGACGCCCTCCGTGTTGAGCCGCTCCGCGATGGCGCGCAGGCCCACGCCACGCAAGTAGAGCGTGAAGATGCGCTCGACGACGGGGGCCGCGGCGGGATCCAGTTCGAGGACGTGCAGTTGCAGACCCTCGGCTGCCTTGCGCGGATTGGGATGGGGGCCGGCGGGGGCGAGCCGGTAGCCGTAGGGAGGACGCCCGCCTAGGAACCTCCCCTGGTCCACGGTGGCCGCTTCCATTGCACCGGTCACGCGCGCCTGCACGCGCTTGCGCTCCGCCTTGGACACGCCGCCGAAGATGGTCATCACCAGGTCGTGCGCATCAGAGTCCGGGTCGACGGGACCGCCGATCTCGGGCACCCACAGAGTCAGCCCGTAGTGCTGGAAGAGGGGAAAGGTGTTGCCGAACTGGTTGCCGTAGAAGGCGCGCTGCGGCTCCCCGATCACGACGGCGTCGAAACCACGATCCGGACGGGCCATGGCCTCGAGCAGACGGGCAGCCTCTGGACGACGCTGCCAGGGCAGAGAGCGACTCTGGCCCAGGTCGAAGAACTCCGTGACCACTCGGCCATGACCCGCGATGAGTTGCTCCGCGGCGCGCAGTTGCCAGCCGCGGCTCGTCGTCGGGTCCTGCAGATCCTCGGTCGAGCAGCGGCCGTACCAGGCGAATGTCAGTTCTCCGCTGGCGGTCCCGTGGCCGATCGCAGCGCTTTCCGAGAAGCGGTTCATGACGCCTGCTCCATGTGATGAGTCGAAGGCACCGCGCCCGCAGCGGAGTCACCAGAACGCAGGATGGCCAGAAGGATCCGGGCAGCATCGGGCGTCAGCACAGGGAAGGCGGACCCGGTCCGAAAGGCGATCCGACTTTCGCTGGTGACTGCGGTTGAGCGGTGCATGAGCAGTCACATCGGCCGGCCGCGCGCCAATTTGGGCGATTCGGAACAGAAGATGCTCACCCGTTTGAGTGATTTCATGCCTCGAATGATGTTTCGGGCTTGCGACACGCCACTTTTAACACTCCGTCGGGATGGTTCAACCAATGGTGGACCCATGGAAGCGACCCATTCCTCGCGATGGTGGCATTGATGCCGCAGGGCGGTATTGCGGAGTCGGTTCCTTGCCGAACAGCGCTCAGGAACGCATGCCGGGTCGCCTGCCGGAGTGGGGGTCGGCCGACTCGGCTGAATCGTCGATCGGTTCCAAGGCTTCGGCGGCTGCGTCGGCGAGGCCCATGTCCTGCAGCCAAGCGATCAGGTCCCGCTTGGGGACCTGACGAAGCATGCGTTCAGGCGGCATCTCGGGTTGGGGGCGCTTGGGCCGTAGAGGCGTGGTCCGCTCCGGGAAGCGGTCATAGCGCGGCTGTGGGGCTGCGAGTGTGAGCACCATGTCTTCGGCGCCGACCTCGATTGCCGCGGCTCGTACCTTGGCCAGGATCGTCTGCGAAGGACTGATGTAGAGGACGTGGGCGTACTTGCCTGTTCGCTCAGCGGTC
Organism: Geodermatophilus sp. SYSU D00525; assembly: GCF_054050475.1. NCBI lineage: Bacteria > Bacillati > Actinomycetota > Actinomycetes > Geodermatophilales > Geodermatophilaceae > Geodermatophilus > Geodermatophilus sp. SYSU D00525. The sequence goes on along the minus strand of NZ_JBJGZK010000003.1, from coordinate 101,529 downwards.
CTCCGATAGGCCAACAGCACCCGCTGGTAGTCCCGTGGGTCCTTGTCCGTGCGCTCGTACTCGACGGCGATTGCTCCACGGACTCGCCCTCCGCGCTGTGATCCGACGGAAACGATCAGGGCGTCGGGAAAGGCACGGGACCCGTTCACGGAGAGGTAGCCGTAGACCGGCTCGTCGGGCATGTACGGCTCGCCACCAGGCGCGAGAAACACTCGGGACTGCTCGCGCGCCTGATACTGCGCCGGCCTCCGCATCGGCGCCTTGTCCACGGCAGTGATCTCGCGTTCTGTCACGATTCGGACCGGACGGGAGAACCCGTCCGGGAGCCAGCCTCGACCGTTCTCCCACGCGATCACGCAGTCATTGAGCAGCAAGGTGTGCTCGAGCGTGGCTGCCGAGGGGTGGGCGAGGTACTGCGTCTCGACGTCCGGATACACGTCGCAGGAGACGTCATAGCCGGCGCGGGTCAGTTGATAGACGGGCCAGCGAGTGGCCAGCGGGGTGCGCTTCTCCACCCACCCGAGGCGCTGCAGCCGCGACAGCAGCGCCGACACGGCCTGACGGGGAGGCATGGCCTCACGGGGCCATACCCGCCGCATCACCTGCGGGGCGGTTGCCAGACGCACGCGTGCGAGCCAGCCGACGACCTCGAGGTCCCTCCCCTGCGGGAAGACCCCGCGCTCAGCCACCCCTCGGCGGGGACGCTGCTTCCGGGAGAGGTTCCCGGGCCTGGAGGTGAGTGCATCCCCGGCGGGGTCGGCGCGGGGAGCCGGGGTACCCGCGAAGATGTTTACCTCCCCGCCGCTCAGGACGAACGGGGAGTCGAAGGCGTTGCTGGTCATGAGGAACTCCGTCGTGGGAGGCAGGTGTCGTCGCCTCATGTGTCGACGGCTCAGGGCTCATGCTTGACGTTGCTCCTGTCGTTGTTCGAGCGTTGCCCCGGGACAACGGCAGCCAGTCGGGTTTGTCGGCAAGAAACCGCAGGTCAACCGGTAGTAGACGCTCCAACCGCGAGCCAAGTCCAGGGGCACCTGAGGGGCCTCCTCGCTCCGCTCGTCGGGGCTTCCGGTCGAGCGGTCCACCGGAGCGCTCCATCCTGACGGTCGCTGGCGGTGGCCCGGGCGGCCCAGGTGGCTTCCCCTGCGGGGGTCGCATCGCTGCGCTCGCTTCCCCGCAGCGTTCCCCCTCGGCCTCTGAGGGGTGGCCCGCAACGGAGGGGGCCTGGGTGGCCGGACTACCTACCCGCTGACTGACGGCTCCCCTCCCCCGCGTGAGTCCCCCCGTACGGCTTCTCTCATCGCCCCGGCAGGCGGTCCTCCCTCCCCCCTCCCTCCCTCACTCCCCTGGGTCGCGGAGGAACCGGGTACCCCGGCTCCCCTCCCCCTTGTCGGGGTGATGTCGGGTGCCGGGATCGGTGGCGTTCTGCCCCCCGATGCGTCGCACTGCGCTCGCAGGGCTCGCTCCGGGCCAACGCAGGGCAGGCCGCCACCTCGCCGCTAACGACGGCTCGGCTTCTCGTGCCTCAATCGGACGGCGCAGTCGCGCCCTGGGGGCGCTCCTGAGCGGCGCCGCGTCTGGCAGCCCGACCCCTTCGGGGCCGCGCTGCTGTTTCGTCTTTCCCCGCCCGGGCGCGCAGCGCCCAAAGACCGCAGCCTCGTGTGCCTTACCGCCGCCGCGTTGCGCGATCTCGATCTGGGTGCCTGGTCCCGGATCCACTCCGGTTCTTCCAGCGGACACATCGGGGTAGCCGGTCCTCAGTCGGGCACCGGGGCTGCCACGGCGTCGGCCTCGTCGCCGTCTAACTGCCGGTTCACCAGTCCGGGACGCTCATTGGTGTCGATCTGGATTACCGATGGCGCCCAACTGTCCGAGGACACGCTGCGCCGTATGTCGACCGGAACGGTGGCCGTGAGCCCATTGATCGCCGCCTGGGCGTGCCGCCAGTCGTGGGGCCAAAGGAAGCCGCCGTTTCCGTGGTCCCGTGTCGGGGACGCGGCGGCCTCGTTCACCGGTCCTCCGGAGGGCGTCAGGTGCGGGCTGGTGAGAGGACTGTTGACCGTCTCGACTGAGCACAGGTCCGGCGATACCTTGCCGGGCCTGCCTGGATCTGGTCCACGGTGCGATTGGCCATACCGTCGAATACGGTCACCGGCTCACACTGTGGGTGCCCCTCAGCGCGCGCCTTCGCGGTGCCGAGACGCGGACTGCTTCCGCACCCGCTGCTGTGGAAGCAGTCCGGTGTACCGATCTTGACACCGGCCATGGGCCGGTGGGTGCACGACCCCGATAGACCCCGCGCACCCAGCCGGGGCCGGGAGTGCGTGCGCTCGTGCCGCGAGCCGCGCGAAGCGAGGCAGCGGCCACGGCGCCTACCCCGCAGACCGGCGACAGGCTCCGACGCTGGGTGGCCCGGTGGCCTCGACGCAAAGGCGTGGGACACGCCTCCCCGGCGATCCGGAATTCCGGCGGCCCGCCGGGGAACGTCCCCCGGCGTTGACCCCGACCGCCGGCCGGACGTCACAAGGCGGGTTGACGCCGTGGCCGGGGCGGTGCTGCACGGTGACGGGGGTGGGGGGGCGGTCATGAGGGCTGCGGCGCACACAGTCCGTGTTCCAGTTCGGCGCCGGTGTTCAGGGACTGCGGAGCGAGGCCGACAACCGACTGGACCACCAAGAACACAGACTGTATCCGCGGGGAGAGGGAACACCGATGCCGAAGAAGAGGGGCGAGCCAAAGCCGCCGCCGATCCTGAAGTTCCAGACGTCGACGGAGTACGAACACGCCGAGCGCATCCGAGAACTGCTCGATCAAGCCCGCCTGATCGCCGCGACTGGCAGCGTCGGCGCCGTTGCCCGCAAGCGGCAGTACCTCAATGCCTTTATCAACCCGCACGCCACCTCGTTCGTATACGAGGACCACGGAGGGCAGCGACGAGCCACGGTGACCCTTTCCAGCAATATCGCGCGGGATCGGCTCGACTCCGTCCGGGCCCTGCGCATCGACGGACGGACCCGCGAGGAGGTCGGTGATTTGCTGGGCGTCACTAAGTCAGCGGTGCAGGCTCTCGAGGAGCGGGCCGAGGGCAAGCGAGCCAAGCAGAAGCGAATCAGCCTCAAGGACGCCGAACGCCTGGAAGCGGTCAAGATCGCCGATGCCGCGATGGCGCCTCCCGTGCCGGCCCTCTGAACCGTCCAAGCGCGGGCGGGACCGCGTCGGCAGTGCCGTCGGACCCTGTAGTCCTGCCTTGAGTTCCCGAGATGACGCGCCGAGGGTGGGGTGTGGAGCGTCGCCGAGGCTACTGAGGCCCGGCCGGGTGTCGCACTGGTCCGCTCTGCCCCGGGACACCGGAGGCAGAGCGGGTGCCCGAGCCGACCTGGCTCCGGCTCGCGCACACCCTGGGCCGCCCGCTACGCGGCCCAGGGGCCAGTGATCCCAGGACCCGGCCATCAGCCCTGGGTTCTGGGTGGAGCCGTCTGTCATCCGGCTCCACCCAGTAGGGACCGTAGGGCCGCCCTACGACAGCCCCTATAGACCCCGCGTCTGCTGCACTCGAATCGAAGCGTTACGAGTTGCCCAGACGAGTGTGGAGGGAACACCGCTCAAGAAGCCCTCTGACCGCTTACTTCGTCCCCTGGGCCCCGCCGGGCATCAACATCACGATGGCCGGCCGGCGTCGAGGTACGGCGAGGTGGTGCACTTCTACTGTCACGTCCACTTGGTGAACATCGCGGCACCTCCTTGGTCAGGCAGCAGAACGTCAGCGCGGTCGGCGACGTTGCTTGCGGCTCGCCATGGCGCGAGGCGGGGAAGCCACTTCTTCGCGTGCGGCAGAGCGAACTGGACGGCTGCCAACGCCAGGTTGCTGCGTGTCGGGCGGAATCCGGGCTTCCAGTCTGGTTGGCGTCATCGTTCATCTCGTCGACGAACCGGTCGAACTGGTTTGCCCACGTCGTCGGGCATCACGATGCTGGCCTTGGACATGCTGGGCGCCATGGGCTCTGGGGAGCGAGCACTCGTTCGGCGGCAGCGCCCGTCGTCGCGCACCGTGTCCAGCCACGGATGGGGCTCCTCCTTGGCCTTAGCGATTGCCCCCGCCAGGAGAGCTGACTGCGTCAACAGTCGAGTCGAACCGTGTTGATCGGGATAAGGACTGTGCCCCCTGAGTCCTCAAGATCGTTGGGTGCCCGCGACCGCCGAAGTCAGGACGGCCAGGCGCAAGGCACAAGGCGCCGCCGTGCGAGACCGACGGCAATTCCTGGGCCTCAGTCAGGAAGCACTGGCACAACGAGCCGGAGTGGAACGCAAATCCGTTAGCCGCGTGAAGACGGGTACGTACTCACCGTCCGTCGATCGACTCTGGGATATCTGCGACGCCCTGGAGGTTTCTCTACCTGTTCTCCTCTCACCGACAGGCCCAGATGGACAACGCGACGGGTCTGTAACCAATTCAAACTGACGCGCCGAAGCCACGTGGCGAGGTATTCCGCCTCCACCCTGGCACCCGACATCACGAGGCTGGTCGTAGAAGACCTCAAGTCGGCCGGGAACGAGCCGACATCATGGGCATGACTTCTTCGCTCGTGATCAGCACCGATGCCGCGACCTCGCCTCACCTGGTGAATCTCACGGTCGACGCGAATCCCGCCAATCCCTTCGTGCGGCTCGCCATGTCGGGCCGGATGTGGTGTGTCGCCCACCAGGTTCCCCTTATCCCGTGCCCTTCTCCCTGTGCCGGGCACCAAGTCGAGGCCACCCTGCGCCTCCCGCGAAGTTCGGTGCTGACGGTCGCGGAAGCGCTGCGCGAGAGGATCCGCGACGCGGTCGGAGGCGAAGTCCCCGTCAGCGCGTCGGTGTACCCGGAGGGGGACTTGAGCGTCGCCGGCTCCCGGGTTTGGAGCAATCCAGCGATGCTCGTCGAGCACAGGAGGCCGGACCTGTTCCAGATTAGGATCCTTCTCGAGGAGGACTTCGGGGAAGACGCAACGCAGGACCGGCAGATCACGATGCCGCTGCCGCAAGGGGCGTCCGCCTACCTGGAAGGCGCACTCACCAACTGGCTACAGCGGCGTGTCACTCCGGCGCGAAAGGGTCTCGCCCGGTCGTAGCAGAACGCCCGGTCGGTCACGGTGTCGCCACACTCCCCCAGCCCGACGAGGCGTTTACTGCCGCTGCCGGTCGGCGCTTGAGCGGCGCTGAGGGGTGACCTCGTACAGGGTCCGTCAAGGCATCGGCCGTCGTTGATGCGCTGTCCCCCGAAGATGATCATTCAAGGGTAATTGGCGGCAGTTCCCACCTCACGGCGGTCACCGATGCGGACGCCAACGGCGGCGGCACGCTGTACCTGCCTTGCGGCGTCGAGCTGCGCCAGGACGGAGAGGTTGGGTTGCTGTCCCGGCGGACCGCGGCGTCCGTTGGTCCAAGCAGACAAGTCAACCCCGTGGCTTGCCCAACAGGTCAGCGTGCTGCGTGGCGCCATCGGCAACGCTCGACTCCTTGCCGCGTAGCGTGGAACTGTGGAGCCGAGCAAGACGCCGCCCAGGGGGCCCACCATCGGCGAACGCGATCTCATTCGGCTCCGCCGAAGTGCACAGCGCTTGCTCGACTCACAAGGCCCAATGACAGCGACCGAGCTAGCCGAACGCCTTGGCGTCGATTTAAGTATCATTGGTGCAATACTGCCCAGCAGGGGCAAGGGTGACTTATTGCATGGCGGTGTTCGGACGTCTGAAAGATTCACCGACGAAGCTATCCTCGCCGAGCTGCGAGCACTTTCCGCTGCGCTGGGCGGGACGGCCGTCTCCCTATCGGCTTGGAGCAAGTTGCGGCGAAAAGACAGAACCCCGAGTGGCCGCGTTGTCGTTGAGCGATTTGGATCGTGGGTTCTTGCATGCGAAGCCGCTGGGATCCCTACGAGCCGGGGGCGTGGTAGCTATGTCTCCCAATGGACTGACGATCAGGTCCTGCAGGCGCTCGCTGACTTCCTGCGTGATGGAACCGGCGAACATACGTCGTACAACTACGACAGATGGGCTTCCGGTCGGCCTGGGACGCCGTCTGGAAGCACGCTTCGACAGCGATTTGGCGGTTGGAATGCCGCTCGACGTACCCTCGCCTCGCGGGTTAGGACCGAAGGCAACACCCGTGCCAATGACCGGAAGGGGCCGTCGACAAGCACACGGTCATAGAGGCGGCTTCCGGTGAAGCGATCCCGCTCACGGCGGAGGACGTCGTCTGATGCCCGCAGCGGCCTGTGGACCCACTCGTGGCGCGTCCGGCAGAGCAAGCGACGTACTTGACGGTCAGTCCCTCAACCTTCGAGCCGACCAGTCTTAACCCGGAGTTGAACAACTCGACTCGACTGCACATTCATCGCCCACCGACGGCCATCGGTGGATCGCCACCCGCTGCAGCGCTTATGTCTCGGGCGACGAAGTGCGCGCCGGCGCGGTCAGCGAACCGCTCGGCGAGCGTCTTGAGCGCGGTCGACCCCGGAAGGGCAGCCGAGAATTTGAGGCTCTCGACCATCTCCATCGGAACGCGGGGCACGACGTCGTCGAATGAAACTTCGGCCAGTCGGGCGAGCTCGCCCGCACCGCGGAGGACCATCACATCGTTGTATGATTGCCCCTCCGCCCCACCCAGAGCGGCGCGCAGGGTCTCGTTCGCTTTCAGCCCCGCCCACGTCCACAGGTGAACGTCGTCCCCGGACCTCTCGACGACGGGCCCCTCGACTGAGACCTGGTTCGCTCGGGCTTCGCGCGCGAGGTCCAGCCGGTCGACCGCTCGCCGCGACAGCGGAACGTCCGGCGTCGCGCCGAGGAGCACGTCGCGTTGCGCGCGCATCATTTCGAACGACAACGCGATGGCGTCGCTGTGCCATCGGACGTCGCCCTTGTAGGCCACCGGGCTGACGAGGACCTCGAACCTCTCCCAGTTCACCTGCTCGACGTGCCAAGCCCGCCCGTTCATGAGGATGGGTTTCGCGTCGAGCCTCGCGGATCCTTCGCGCGGAAGCGCAAGTGGCGAGATGAAGCCGAGTTCCTTGTTGCCGCTCACCACTCGAAGTTCCTTCTCCGCGTCGAAGGAGCTGAGCAGGTCCATGAAGTGGCGTCGCCCGAAGGCCTTTTCGGCGGCGGGTCCGATCATCAGCAGGCCGCCGTCATCGACGAGAAAGCCCTCGTCGCGCAGGTAGGCGAGCACTTCGTCGCCGTCGTCCATCAGCGCGAGCGTCCCCCACCACTCCCGCCACGTGTTGGCCCCGTAGGAGCCTTCCTGAAGGGCGAGCGCCAGCAACTGCTGGGCGGTGAGATGCCGCGGATGCGGAGGCGGAGTGATGGGTTCGACGAAGCCTCGCTTCCACAACAGGAGGAGCCCAGCAGCTTCGAGGAAGGCATCGGAGCTCGTGGCGAGGAACAACGCGTTCCGCGAGGTCCCCGGCCGGCGACCCGTTCGACCGAGTCGCTGAAGAAACGACGCGACGGTGCGGGGTGCGTCGATCTGGATGACGCGGTCGAGGTCTCCGATGTCGATGCCAAGCTCGAGCGTCGAGGTCGCGACGATGACGGTGTTCTGGCCTTCGGCGAACGCCCACTCCGACCTGCGCCGTTCCTCCGCGGACAGCGAGGAGTGGGACACGAATGTCTCGACGCCCAGGTCGCGCAACTCGAACGCGAGCTGTTCGCTCACCCGGCGGGACTCGCAGAAGACGAGTCGCTTCTCGCCGCGGTGCAGCGACGCGACGACCTTGGCTGCGTTCGCCACCGAGCCGACGTAGTCGAGCAGCACCTCGGGTTGGGGCGCCGTCGCGGTGGCCTCTTCCGAAACCAGCCGCAGTTCCCGCTCGCCGACGTCGCCCTGGGCCTCCCCGCTCTGTAGCCAGCGCCCGATCTCCTGCGGGTTGCCGACAGTCGCGGAGAGCCCAATTCGCTGGATCGGCCGCCCGGCCAACCTCGCGAGTCGCGCGAGCACACCGAGAAGGTGCCATCCGCGGTCGGAGGCCGCGAACGAGTGCAACTCGTCCACAACGATGGCTCGCAGGCCGGCGAAGAGTCTGTCGTGGTCGACGCGACGCGAGACGAGCATCGCTTCGAGTGACTCGGGTGTGGTCAGCAGGATGTCGGGCGGCTCGGTGAGGATGCGCTTACGGGCGGTGTCGCCGACGTCGCCGTGCCAGATCCCGACTCGACGGCCCAGCCAGTCGCCGTACCTGGTGATGCGTGGGTTCAGGTTGTTCAGAAGGGCTCGGAGCGGCGTCACGTAGAGAACGGAGAGTCCCTGCCACTGCTCCTGAACCATCGAGGAGAGCAGCGGGAAGACGGCGGCCTCGGTCTTTCCCCCTGCAGTCGGTGCGATGAGCATGCAGTCGGCACCCGATCGCACGGGCTCGACGGCGGCCGCCTGCAGCGGGCGGAGGTCAGTCCAACCGAGCGAGTTGACGACGTGGTACTCGATGGCCTCGTCCAGGCCTGTGCCGCCTGCCATTTGCTAGAAGCCGAGGTCGACGTCGTCGACCGAGGACGCGGCGCGCAGGTTCCCCCTGGTCTGCGCCTCGCGCTCGACGTCGCTCAACTCGGACACGCTCACGGTGAGCTGGTAGTCCCTGCGCGGGTCGAAGTCCGGGAATTGGTCCACGCGGTCAAGGACGTCGGCGACGAGCTTCTTGAGGAAAACACGGGGCGCCACTCCGGTTCGGCCGCCCAACTCTCCAGTGACTGCGCCGGCGAGGTCGGAGATGTAGGCGTGGTCGACGACGGCGTGGATGCGCTCGGGGTCACCGCTCCCAGCGGCGTAGATGTCCCGAACACGACTGCCGAGCTCAACCAGCGACTCGCTCGTGAACCCCTGCAGACGGATCTGCGGTGCGCGCGGGTTGTCGAAGCGAGCGTCCGTCGCGAAGTCTGTCTGCAGTCGCTGGGCAAGCGGCGCAAGGCGCTGCACGCCCTGCTGGCCGTCGTAGAAGGCGGGCGTACCGGTCATCAGCAGGTACAAGCCCGGGAACCGCCCACTGTCGACCTCATCCATGAGTTGGCGCAGTGCATTGAGCGACTTCTCGCGAACGTCGGAGCGCATGCGCTGGAGCGTCTCGACCTCATCCAGGACGAGGACGAGCCCCGCGTAGTCAGAGTCACGCAGGACAGTCAGCAGCCCTTGGAGAAAGCCCAGAGCGCCAAAGTGGTCGAGTTCCCCTCGGACGCCGGCAGACCGTCGAGCGCTGGCTGAGACGTGCGGCTGGCCCCCAAGCCACGCCAGCAACGCATCAGCTTCGGCGTTCTGCCCGGTCGAGCTCATCTGCCGGTACGCACGGAGTGCCATCGCGAACGCGGGCGCCTCCTTCGAAACCGCGGCGAGGCGCTTTTCCATGAGCTCGTCAGTACGGCGTTCGACGTCCGCGGATGCAACAGGACCGGCGGCCTGAACGTCTTGTCCGAGTACGTACAGCCACCCGTCGACGACGTCGCTCAACGCGCCGGTGGGAACCCCTGGCGTCGAAAGGTTTTCAACTATGCGTCGATACACCTTCTCCAGCTTGTACAACGGTGTCTCGGTCTCGGAGATCTGGATCTCGGCCGTCGCGAAGTTCCTCTTCTTCGCCCGTTCGGTCAGCCAACGAGAGAAGAACGTCTTGCCGGATCCGTAGTCGCCCCGCACTGCCTTGAACTGCGCTGCGCCTTGCTTGACGGCATCGAGCTCGTCATCGATCGAGGTCTCGAACTTGCCTAGCCCCACCGCCATGACATCAAGCCCTTGCTGCGGCACCGTGCCCCTGCGCAGAGCGTCGATGATCTCCCTGCGCCGGCGTGGGCTGATCGCAACGTCCGTCATCACGCCACCTCGAACTGATCCTTCAGCAGCTCGAGGTCGAGCCGCAGGGTCTCACCGTCACTGTCGACGGAGAGGATGTCGTACCCCTCGACGTTCAGGACGCGCTTGACGACTGCGAGCCCCTGCCCGATAGCTGCGGACGGCAGGCCCGCTGCCGAGGCCACCGTGTCCTGGTGCGCCCGCCCGCCACGGTCGACGAGTGCACGCAGCACGTTCTCCACCAGTGACCCAGCCCCAGCGGCGGCACGACCTGCCAGCCTGAGTTGGTCGGAATAGACAGGAGAAGCAAGCAGCCGCACCACCAGATCGCGTGAGCCGCTCGCAGGCACCTCGACCTCAAGCTCCGCTGAACCAAAGCCGACGTCGAAGAGAGTGGGTGCAGCGTTGTCCACTACAGCAGCCTTACGGGTCTTCTTCACCGGCGCCGCCGCCGCAGGTACGACCTCGGCCCCGACGACCGGGTCATTCCACCAGGCTGGCGCCTGCGGAGGCGCCGGCTCCCAACCGTTAGGTGCCGACTGGGCCAACGACCGCTGGTACAGCAGCACCGGCACCGTTAGTTCGGCCAGCGACGCACCGCCGTGGTAGCCGGCCCGGGCTGCTCCGTACCTCACGTCCTCGCGCCACAGCATGACGACCTGGCCGTCGTCGAGCGCGACGCGCGGCCCGCGTACCAGCACCTCGCCTTGCTGCACGGGACCAGACGGCACCGACCGCCAGCGCGCGTCTCCGCCCGGAACCGCGGGACGCATCTGGGTGTCCCGCTCGATGACATGACCGTGGTCGGAGGTGAGCACGACGGCGCGGCCGGCAATCGACGCCGCGTTGAGCAGCGCCCGCAGCGGATCTAGATCCGCCATGGTCCACGGCTGAGTTCGCTCGTTCTTGTGCGTCGCGTCGTCGATAGCGTTGATGACCACGCCGACGACAGGGACGGCCGGATCGGAGATCGCGGCAGCCACGTCATCTGCGAGCTGAGCGCCTCCCCTGGCCCGCAACTCGCCTTTGTGGAACACGCGGGCACCGGGGAAAGCCACGGCGAGGCCAGTCTTCTCCGTCGCGGAGTTCCCATTACGGATTTCACCGCAGAACAAGCTCGTTCTCGACACCCCGGTCATCGACGGCAGGGCGGCCACTGCCGCGAGCCGACGCTTGGTGGCGGCCGGGACCCATTCGACGAGCCCGGAGCGCCCCACCTCGCTGGCGAGGTCGACCGCGACAGCGCCGCTCATGCCGTCCAGGACCACCAGCAGCACGCCGCCCTGGGACCTCCACGGGTCGACGACTGCACGAAGAACGTCCTCAATTCCGAGGACCCCGTTGCCCAGCCGCTCCGCAGGCGAACGTTCGATCGTCGACTCCGCCAGGTGCGATGCAGTCCCTTCATCGCGCGAACGGCGCCGGGCGTGCACGCGCTCGATCAGCCGGCCGTAAGCGGCGCCCACCTCGGAGTCGGAGGAACCACTCCACAGCACGCTGAGGGCAGCGTCTACCCAGGCGCCATCGTCGAGCTGCCGCTGCAGGTCCTGGCCAAGACCGTGTGACACTGCCTCCGGCGTCGCGAGCCAGCGGGAGAGCCGCACGGCCATCCGCGGTGCCAAGTCCTGCTCCGCAAGCCGCGCCTCGCGATGGTCGAGCACCGCAGCAAGCGCCTCTTCGACGCCTGAGCCGTTGTCGAGCGCCTGCCCGAGGTTTCGAAGCCGCGCGGTGAACCCGGGGCGCAATATCACCGACCGCTCGGCGCCGGCCGGCCAGCCCAGGTTGTCGCGCAGCAGCGCCTCGGCCTGATCGAGGACGACGCCCAGCCGGCCCTCCGGATCGCCTTCCCTCGACAGCCGAAGGACCGCGGACACCGACGCGTCGGCGATCTCCCGCGCCTGCAGCGGTGTGACAGACCCGCCTCTCACATAGCGCTCGAGCAAGCGGGTACGCGCCGCAACCTGCGCCTCGGTGAGGTCTCCGGCAGGTTCGGGCCACAAGACGTCGATGGCCAGTCCGAGCGCCAGAGGTTTGACGAGCCCGCCCGGGCCGCCGGTCGTGCGCAACGCGAACGCGGCGGCGGTGCCGTACTGCTGCTCTGCCCACCCGATCAGGTGTTCCTGAAGCGCCGCATTCACCGCAGACCAGGACGAGCGGGATCCGTTGCTCAGAGCGGTGAGGATCGTGACGCCATCGAGGCCGCCCGGGTTGATCTCGAGAAGGTGTGCGAGCAAGCCGCCGATCGCGTGATCGGCGGTCACGGCGAGATCGGTCGACGGCGCCCATCCCTCCGCAGGCTCGTGGTCGAGCAGCGCGGTGGCCGCCCAGTCCAGTCGGCGCAACTCGCGGCTCACTTCCCGTGCTGCGCCGAACAGCGAGGGCACGCTTCCCCACTCGTCGGGGTCTTCGACCTGCTGTCGGTAGGCCCGAGCGAGCACGGTGTCGCCGAGATCGGAGCGTGGCCGGTCAGTGAGCACCACGAGGTACTCGTCCTCGGCCTGGGCGGCGTAGGCATCGAGGATGGCGAGCTGGGAGATGCCCTCGACCACTCGAACGTGCTGACCGTCGATCGTCAAGTCCCCACCGGGCCAGCGCGGTTGGGCGCGCAGTACGAGCACGCGCGAGTCGCCGCCCTTGGCGATGAGCTCGGCGGCGCGCGAGCGCACGAGCGCCTCGGAGACGGCGACGGTGCGGGTCGCCTCGGTTGGGGCGCTCGTCACTCCCACCTCCAGCTGACCCTGAGCGTCTTGCCTTCCACCGGGTTGGCCAGCTCCTTGACGATCGTCTGTCCGATCTCCTGAATCTCGACGGCGCGCGAGACGATCTGACTCTTCTCCGATAGCCGGGCTCGTTCACGCTCTTCAAGCTCCAGGCGGATGCGGTCGAGCTCGGCCTTCTGCCGGGCGATCTCCGCGTCGCGTTCGGCCTGCTCCCGTCGCTTGGCCTCGATCTCATCTTGCTGCCTCGCGTATTCGGCCTCCCGCGCTGCCCGCTCTTCGGCGGCCCTGCGTTGGGCCTCCTCGCGCAGTCGACGAGCCTCCTCCGCCGCCTCGAGGCGCGCTTCCTCCTCCCGACGACGACGCTCGACCTCATCCGGATCGACGGCGATGATCTCGAGTGCCTCGTTCGCCGCGGTGTCCAGCGCGGGCTTGAGCGGCGCGTGCAGTTCGGCCTGTCGCGCGACTTCGCGCAGCGCGGTGAGCGCTCGCGCCGCGCGATCGCCACCCAGCGTAGGCAGCCGGTCGATCAGGCTCCAGTTCGCCCCCCGGAGAGCGGCGACGACGTCACCGGATGCAGCGATAGAGCGGCCGATGGGCTGGGCCTCGGCGGGGAGACCAAACTGGGCAAGCGCCTCGATCGTTGCCACCGGACCATCGGCCCTGACGATCACGTCAATCAGGTCCCGACCGCGGGACGACGTCTGCCAACGCGGCGAGGTCTCCTCCAGCCCCAGAGTCTCGCGATGCGCGGTCAGCTCCGCCACGACGTCCGTCGTCGTGCGGAGCAGCTGGCGCGCATTGGCAAGAACCGCGTCGCCGACGCGCTGGACGGCGGCGGTGGACAGGTGGTACTCGTCGGCCCCCACGCCGAACAGCGCCTTGGCGCGGGTGAGCGCGAGCTGCCACTCCTTCTCGGAGGGCAGCACGGGCTCGCGCAGCAGCATCTCCGGAGCCAGCGAACCGATACCTGGCTCAGACGTGCGGGCGCCGGCGCGGTACCACTCGCGGTCGGCGATCTTCGCCCACGCCAGGACCAACAAGTCCATGGTGTCGGTCGTCATGCCTCGCTCGAGCAGTACGCCCCGCAGCGCCCCGACCGTCACGTCCCCGGCGCCAGCCGCGCGCGTGAACTCGTCGAAGAACGCGAAGTGCTGGGCATCCAGCGCGTAGGTGGTCTCCCGCAGTGCGCCGACGCCGTAGGCGGTCACCACGCGCCGCACCCGGCTCCCGGTTGCTCGCTCCACATCGGCCAGACGACCACCGGCGTCCGCGGCCCTGCGCGCCAGCTCGAGCACGGAGTTCAGCTCCGACCGGCGGACCTCCTCGGCGCCCCGCTCGATCTCGGGGTGCTTGGGGAAGCGAGCGGTCAACGCGGAGCCAAGCACGCCCACGACGGCGTCACGCAACGTTGCGGCCGAGGGCTGCGTCGGCGTGAACCCGTCGGCCAAGGTGACGAAGTTGGTGCCGGCGACGAAGCTCCCGAGGTTCTCCTCGTTTCTGGCGTCAACGCCGTAGGCCTGGCGCAAGTAAGCGGCGAGTTGGTTGCGCAGGGAGTTGCGCTGGCTGGTCAGCTGTTGCCGGGCCGGCTCGCGGTGATCGACCGGCAGGCTGGCGGCGTACTGCTCGAAGCGCTCCCCCGTCAGCAGGTACTCGAGCTGGACGAGCTTGCCCACGTCCTCCATGCGCTGCGCCGTCAGGAAGTGCGGCACCCAGGCGATGGTGTCCGAAACGACGCCGTCCTGCTTGAGCTCGAAGATCCGCGTCACGTCGTCCGACGGTCCACGATCCTCAAGGTCGTCGAACGGGAAGTCGACGACGAGCTTCCACCGCCCGTCGGCCGCCTTCAGCGCCTCCACCGGAAGGGCAGCCTTGTCCCGGATGTTGCCGAACACGACGTCGACCGTTCGCTTCTGGCCCCGCCAGACGTGGTCGAGCGTGTAGTCAGCGGCGTACGACCCTGTGGTGACAGCCTCAATCTCCCCCACGAGAGCGTCACGGATGAGCCTGCGTCGGTTCGCGTAGGAGTCCTCTTGGGTGACGTGCGCGAGGATCGCGTCGAAGTCGACACCGGACAACTGCAGCGTGATGACCGGGTCTGCGGTCGAGCCGACAGTGACCTCGGAGAACTTGGCTTGCCACTCGGTGGCCAAGGTGACGACCTGGGCGGACACGTTCCCGCCGAACATCGACACGACGCTGCCGAAGTTCAGCGCTGCGAGCTTGGAGGCGGTCAGATCCTTCAGCGAGGTGGCTCCTGGCGCGATCGCCGCCACGAGAAGGGTCTTGGCCAGCCGGTCCTCACGGCGGAAAGGGTGGCTGCGGCCGAGGCTTCGAGCGTCGGCTTCGCTGACGTGGTGTCTCTCCAGCAGGTAGGGGCGCATCTTGCCCCGGTAGAACGAGGCGGCCGCCTCGAAAACCTTGACCATGTCCTCGGTCAGCGGCTTGGCATCTCCGAGGACGACGACGTCGAAAAGATCGCCGACCGGGATCACGTCTCCGACGGTCAGCTCGTCGCGCCCGCGGTATAGCAGCTCGCTCATGATCTTCAGCGCGGTGCGCTCGCGCTGCATGATGGCTGACAGCGCGACCATTGCATCTACCAGCGCCGGCGAGAACGGGTACACCTTCTCGAAGTCGACGGCGCCCGACCCTGCCGCATCCGTGAGCAGGTGTTTCCAGTCCGTCGGGTTCGCCCGTACGCGGGCGACGGCAGTGGCCAGGGCTGTCTTGCCTGTGTCCGACGTCGGGGTAAGCAGGCGCTTGTTGACGATCTCCGGAAGGTCGGCAGCTGCAAGGGTGATCTTGTCGAAACGGTCTTCCCACCACTGGAACGAGTCCTCGAGCGCGACCTGCTCGGCGCCGACGTTGCCGCCGCCGAGGAACTCCTTCAGTGCTCGTTGCCGGGCGACGAACGAGATCATCGGGATGGCCATCTGCCCCGAGCCGGTCTCGACGAGCTTGGCGACCTTCGACGTCTCGTTCTGGATGAACGCCGAGTCCCGCAGGTGGTTGGCCAGCCACAGCACGAGTTCATCGAGGAACAGGACCAGGCCGTCGTACCCCAGACCCTTGGCGTGGGCGGTCAAGATGCGAAGCCCCTGATCGATGGGCAGCCAGGATGACGTGGAGGTGTAGGCCGGGAAGTACGTCTCCACCAACGTGGCCGCCACCGCTTGCCGGTCGCGCTCGCTGGCGGTGCCGTCAGCGGCAGCATCGAGGTCGGCTGCAGTCAGGCCGCCCGCGCTCAGGCCGCCGAGCACGGGATCGAAGTCGGCAGCAAATTTCGAGAAGAAGAGCTCGTTGCCGATCTGCGCGCGCAGATCTTGGGCGTTCTGGAACAGCAGGTCGCTCTGGTGGAGGACCGGGGCGGCTGCCTCCGGGTGCTTCGCCTTGACGGTGTTGATGTACCCCGAGAACAAGGCGGCCTCGAAGGATTCCGCGCCGATGAGGTGGTAGTCGACGGCTAAGAACTTCCGAGACAAGACATCTGCATGCTCGGCGACAACGGCCTGTAGCCCTTCAAGCGCTCGCGCGTGTCGATTTCCGGTGAGCAGCAGGTGCAGTACCGCCATGTAGTGCGACTTACCTGCACCGAATGAGCCGTGGATGAACGCGCCTTTGGCGTTGCCCCGAGTGAGGGCCGAGTTCACCAGGGTGAGGCCCTCGTCGAATGCTTCGGCGATCTTCTCCGTGACGACGTAGTCCTTGAGGGTCTGCTCGGCGGCAGGGACGCCCTCATGGATGCGCATGACGAAGTCGTCGTCGTGGACGGCCTCTGGTACGTGGATCGCGTCGCGCAGCAACATCGCCAGGTTGCCTGCGGTGGGGGTGCTCATCAGTGCGAACTTCCGATCATCAGGTATCTCGGGTTGCATCGACTTCGGCGTCTGGAGGGCGCTATCAAGCCTGGGGGCGTCGCCCTCGCGCTGCCGCCGGCGGACGCCACGCGTTCACGTCGTCGCGCGTCATCTGTAGCTGCGCCAGGAATTGGTCGATCTGGCTGGTGACTGCTCGCGCCGCGCTGGATCCGAACTCCGGTTCAAGCTCGGTGTGCCACTGGTGCAGCCACGGCTCCAGCTCGACGAGCCCAGCAATCAGGGGTACGAGCGCTTCGAGCGGGACGCCGAGGGCCTGCTGGTTCATAACCTCGCGGACCAGCGCGACCGCCTGATCGCGGTGGTTCCAGCCTGCCCAACCAAGGACGGGGCTCTTGTCGCCTTCGCGGCCGACCCCCGGATAGAGCACGAAACGCTCCTTGGGCACGTCCAGCTTGCCGCGCGCCTTCCAGTACTCGGCCTTCTGGAAGTCTGGCGTCGAATACCTCGGCGGAACCTGGATCGTGACCTTCTCCCCGGAATCCTCGCGTCGCTGAAGTTCCCAGACCCCCTGCCACTCACGGAACTTTTCCAGCCCCGAAAGCTTGTACCGATAGGCAGCGAGATAGGGCACCGCTTCGGTCAGCGCCAGGGAGCCGATCACTGCCACGAGATCTGGTTCTTGGTTGCCGGCCAGCTCGCGTGCCAATTCATTCAGGAGCTCATCGTTACGCAGTAGATCAGCGAGCTGCACCACTGAGCGCGTGCTGGGCCCTTGGTGGTCACGCCACAGCTCCGCGTCCTCAAGACGGTCCAGAATCGCCGTCTCCAGCGCCTCCCGGAGCTGCTTGCCCCATGGAGCAATCGCCCACCGACGCTTGTACTCTGGACGCTCGAGCAGCCCAATGCTCCGGTCCGACGCCATAAGCGCAAGCCGCTTCTCCACGAGGGCCCGATAGTCCTCAGGCCACTCCGTCGGCAATGCATACGTCGGGGTCGAGCCATGCCGCTCGAACCAGGCAGCGCCCTCTTCGCCACCCTCGATACGTCGCGCTAACGCGACCTCGAAGGGGCGCTGCCCAAGGCGGATCGCGTCAACCGACGAACCCTCATAGGTCATCGGCTCGTCCACGAGGCCATAGAGCGCGTAGGTCTCCCAGTCGAGCTCCTCCTGCTCGAAAACGAGACGTTCACGCAACCTCGACCACTCCTCATGAGCCCGAGCCAGCGCACCCACGAGGACCCTCGGAATACCGGCCCTTCCCCAATCGGCGACCACTGCACGAGGCGTCACACGTACGAGTGCCTGTGCTAGATCGTCGATGACTGTCCCTCGCTCCCTTGGGAGCTCCGGCGGCAGCGGAAACTGTCTCACCTTGGTGCCATTGAACTGGTAGAAGTCCTCCCAGGGGACCGTCGTCTGACGGGCGCCGTTGGAGTCAACCGTCGAACCCTTGTTGTGCGCTACCTGCTTGAGCCAGAAACACGCCACGGAGCTATTTAGCAGGCCCATCAACTCGACGTACTGCGCCTCAGTTGATCCATCCGGCATCTTAATCACGGGCGCTGTTTGCTTGAATACCTTCCCACCTCGGTCGAGCACGAAGTGATTGTGCGTGGCCACTTCCGCGAACGAGAGCGCCAGAGCAGATCGATGACGCGATGCGAAAAACATCGCGTGGTCGAACCACCGCTTGCCACGCTCTTCGGGACGCTGCCCGAAGTAGAGGCGACTTGAGAGATTGGCTCGGTATCGCCAGAACCAACGCGCGAGTGGAATCGAGGGCTCCAGCAGTTGACCGTTGATCCTGTTTGGCAGCACACTGTGGTCCGTCGCCGCGATCGAATAGTCGCGGACTTGGTCCCCCTCTACGAGCACCGGGCTCCACTCTTCCCACGCGAGACGACGCGTGACCTGCTGTGGAAGGACGTAGACATCGTCTTCTCCAGTCAGATCGGTCATGCCGATGTCGACATTGAGATCGCTCAACGTCCGACCGTTCGCACGCTCTACCAGCATTTTTAGATCCGCTGCGCCACCGCCGGTTAGTGACCATGGATGCGTGGACAAGACCTCGCGCTGAAGGTCAGTGACGCTGACGTACGCGCCGTTGAAGTCTGCCTCATCAACGTGCTCGACGATTTCCGTCCACACAAGGCCCTTTGCTGGGTTCCCTGGCGTGCCGGGCTCGCCACGAACACCGAGAACTGCCCGAACCGCTCTCGCGACGGGCCGGCGTCTCCGTCCGACGAGGATGACGGTCGGCGTGCCATGCCCCGGGATGTAAGCGCCCGAAGTATCGATCACCTGTGTCAGATCGACAGGATTACCGAGGTGGCGTCCCGCGAAGAGGTCCTCGATGAGCTTCTTGCCGAATTCACGTTTCATGAACGAGTTTGACGTAATCTGTCCGACGTGCCCCGCACCCTGCCCCGATCCTCCCTTGAATGCGAGGCGGAAGAACAGCTCCATAAAAGGCACAGACAGTGCGTACTTGCCAGAGGCCGTCGAATAGGCCGTTCGGTAAACCTCGTTGAGCTTCTTGTCCTTGACCGTGATGTAGGGCGGGTTGCCAACAACCACGTGGTAGCTGCCTGGCTTGAGGATGGCGCCGTACTCGCGGAGGTCCTCGGTGGCATAGGTGTATGGGTCGTCGCCAAAGAGCCCTTCGGCCACTCCCTGCTCGCCAAGTAGCGAGTCACCGATGGCCAGGCGAAATCCAAGCTCCTCCACACCGACCAGCGACTTCTCCCCCGCGGCGAGGATGCCAGCAACAGTTAGGCGGAAGCGGGCGATCGCGACAGCGAACGGGTTGAGGTCGACCCCGTGGATTGACTCCATCGCCTGACGCACGCGTTGCTTGGGATCCATCCCTGGCGCCTCGACGGCCCACTGCCGATTGAGGCGCTCGAACGCGCCCAACAGGAAGTGGCCGGATCCGCAGGTCGGGTCGATGAGCTTCAGCCCGTCTATGCCGAACTCGGCGATCGCAGGTGTCAGCGTTCTGTCGAGGATGAACTCCTCGACGAATACCGGCGTCTGCAACAGCGCATAGGTCTTCTTCGCGTGCTCGGACAGGTCCTGGTAGAGGTCTCCGAGGAAGCGGGTGCCCAGGTCTGGGTCGGTGAAGTCATGCACCAGCGCGCCGCCGTCGTCCGTACGCCGCCAGAAGTCGACCAGGCCCTTCGCGGACTCGGCGCTGATCTCGGCCGTCCAGATCGGGTTGTGCTTTGGGTCGACGAGAGCCGCTCCGGCAGGCTGAGTGGCCAGCACGCGGAAGGACTGCTGGAGCCAGTCGCGGTCGTGGTGGCTGGTGTTCACCCGGAAGTAGGCGGTTTGGTTCTCCCGCGCCCGGACGGTGCGGTCACCAGGTCCGGCGATCCAGCCCACAGCAACAGGCAAGCCGTCCAGAGTGGCCCCCGCCAGCAGGTCGTTGTCCTCGCAGAACCGAACGAACGTCGTCGCCACGATCCAAGCCACTGCCGCCTGATCGACCTCGTTGTCCCGCCACACGCTCCATGACAGACCAGTGCGCTCACGCCGCAGCGCTTCGGCGTAGTCCCGCTTGAGGGCGCCGCCCCACGTGGTGGCGGGGTCGTCCGCGCGCTCCTTGAGGTCCGCCTGCAGGACCCGTAGCTGGACCTTCAGGTCGGCGAGGAGGGCAGAAGAGTCGATCATGCAGGGTCTCCAGAAGTGGTGCGCTTGAGTTCAGGGCTCTCATCGTCGGCGAGCTGGGCCAGGTCACGGGGGAGATCAATCCAGCCACTTGGCCCTAGGGGTACCGACCGACCTTCCAGGAGCGGGGCGCGAGCGTCGCCGGCCTTGGCAACGAGCAGCCAGCGTGCGGCCGGCCTCTTGGTGCCTGTGTCGAGCAGCGTCGCAAGTAAGGACGTCATGCCGTAGCGCACCAGCGGGCCGGCGTTTGTCAACAGCAGCGGTCGGTGCGAGCCGAGGCGTTCGGTCCAGACTGGTTCGACCGACCTCTGGACGACCCCTTCAAGTGCCTTCCACTGCTTGCTTTCCCGGTCCAGGGCGTCATAGCCGAGCAGACCGCTCCACATGCCACCTGCCATCTCGATCTGCTCTTTGGTCGCGGAAACGACAACTGCAGCGACATCGAGCACATCGATGTCGAACTTCGAGGCGAGCGTCTTGGAGGCGGCCACGTACCGCTTGGGCGCCACGGTGAGAGTGAGCGCAGAACGCCGGGTGAGCGAGTCAGCGAGCTTGCGCGCCACCTCGGCAGCAGGGGTGGGCGCGAAGTGGGTTTTCGAGACCGTGCCCGTGCTGTACAGCGCCGTGCTCTTGGGGGCGTAGATCCCATTCCGGTTGACCAGTTCGGGGTACAGCTCGCGCATGAGTGCGTCGAGCCGACCGCTCTTCGGCAGTGGCTCGGCCAGGTGCGGGAACCGAGCACTGAGGGTCCGCTGCACCGCTGATCGACTGATGGTGCGCCCCGGCTTCCCACGAATCGCGTGCTCCAACGCCACCTTCACAGGCAACGCGCGCGGGTACAGCTCCTGGAAGCCGGACACGGCCGCCGTCTGACTCACGGCCGCAGCCAGACGCACCAAGCGCGGGTCGGTCACCTGCCACTGACCGGCGCCGTCGAGCTGCCTAACCACCTCGCGGAGCTTGGTGACGGCCGTGCTAGCCGTGACGACGCCACTGACGACCAAGTCGTCGGCCCGGCTGCCGAGTTCGCCCGCCAGGTCAGCGAGCAGGTCCGCGGGTGGGACTGAGTCACCGTCGTCCTCGACGGCTGCGTTCTTGGTCAGCATGAGGAGGTCGCCCCTCGCCGCCGCACGGCGGCGCAAGGCAAAGGCAGGATGCATCTCGCGGGCATCGAGCTCGAGGACGGCTCGCACAAGCGCCGTGCCGTACGTCGCGCGTTCGGTGCCGTTGAGCGTGGAGCCGCGCAGGGTCACGAGAGCGGCGACCGCCTCAGGAACCGTCATGACGCGTCCGGCACTTGCCAGGATGCCGATCAGCTCGCCGCGCGCGGCGCAGAACGGCTTGTTCTTCGACCATTCGGCAACGGCATCCTCGAGCATGCTGCTGACGCGTCCGCGGTCCACCTGGAAGCTCGCCGCGATCTCGGCGACCGTCGGCCACGGGGCGCCGTCGCCAAGAGCGAGAAGGCCCCGTGCGAGCGGCTGGTCCGCGGGAGGAAGCATCTCGAGCAAGTTCTCGACCACGCGATCTACGCCGAGCGCGACCTCGAGGCCCGGAGGAGCTTCCGTGGGGCGCAAGGCGGTGCGCCACTGGGTGATGCGCCCCTGGATTTCCTTGCGGTACTTCTCCCCCAAGCCCCGGATGCCGTTGATTTTGACCGGATGCACGCCGAGGACATCGCCCACCGTGACGACGCCGTCCAGTCGGCGCAGCGCCGAGAGTGCGTGCGCCGACAGGCCGGACTGCTCCAACGGGGTCTCCAGAGTCACCTTTGAGGCGAGCTCGTCGTCCTTCTGCCGAGCGTCGGCGTCCAGGGCGAGGCTTGCGAAGACGTCGCCCCAGGCGCGCAGCAGGTCCTCGACATTCCCGAACCGCTCCTTGACATCCGGCGACAGTGCCTTGCGGAACAGTTCGGTGAGAGGAGCGCCGACGGCGGGATCGAAGGAGGTTGGCTCTACCACCGGACGGTCGGTTGCATTGGCGGGGGCGCTTGCACCATTGGGCCACCAGGGCAGCACGCCGGTTGCCATCTCGAACAGCGTCGCCGAGACGGCCCAGAGCTCGGCTGCCCGGTCGTAGCGGGTGCGGCGCCCCTTGCCCAGGTACGGGTCGAGGTACCCCGGCGTTCCCGACGTGACATTCTCAAGTGCCTCGCGGGCCAGTGAGAAGTCGAACAGGGTCAGGTGAGGCTTGCGGTATTGCGGGTCGGGCGCGATCCCGAGGTTCGCGGGCTTGATATCCCGATGGAAGACGCCCTTGACGTCGACCAGGTAGGCCATGGCTTCCAGCAGGTCGGTGCCCCAGCGCTGCAATTGCTCCAGGGTCGACTGGCCCTCCTTGACGAGGCGTGTCGCGAGGGTTTCCTTGCCTGCATCGGACATGAGCAGGACACGTCGGCCACCGAGCTCGAGCGCCTCGACGAACCGGACGATGCGCGGATGGTCAAGCCCGGCGAGGACCTCTGCCTCGACGTCGAGTCGGCGTCCGGCAGCCTCGTCGCGCGCGACCTTGAGGATCAGCTCCTTGTCGTCCGGCGTGTCGCCATCCAGAACGGCGAAGGCAACGCCCGACGACCCCTCGCCACGACGCCCCTCGACAAGGAACCGCCCGCTGATCATGTCGGCGGTCTGGGCGTCGAGCGGATCCTCGATCTCGACCGGCGGGGCCTGCTCGTCGGGTCGGCGCACCTCATCCCACGCCATCCGGAACAGCGCCAGCGCGTCTTCCACCGAGGCGGGTCGATCGGCCTCGGCGACGGCGGTCAAGTCGCATACGACCTCGGCCAGGCCGTCCGGCAGGGCTGCTGTCACCGCGCGGGGATCGAAGCGACCGGCTCGCTCCTGGAGCGCCTGGACCTCGGCGATCGTCGTCGCCGGCGCCTTGCCCGTGAGGATGAGAAAGGCGAGGGCGCCGAATCCGAAGACGTCCAACGGCGCGCCTGGGACGTCGGTGAGCGAATGGCGCGCTTCGGGGGCAAGCCACACCAGGTCGTCCGCCCCCGCGACCCCGAGCAGATCTGTCACGCCACGGCTGATCACGGTCCAACGCGTCGAGGAGGCCGTTTCACGGTCTTTCTGCGCCGAGTACCAGTCGCGCACCTCGAGGCGGGGCGCACCCGATGCACGACGCACCCACACCCGGTGAGGAGAGAGGGCCCGGTGGAAGAGATGACGGTTGTGCGCAAACCGGAGGATGTCCCCGAGCTGCTCAACCATCGCGACGCGATCGTCGAGCGTGAGGCTGACGCCCTCGTCGGCGAGGAACGCGTCGAGCGGCCGCTCAGCGTCCTGGTACTCGAACACGAGAGCGGGACCGTCGTCGGTCACCAAGAACTGCTGGGGCACCGCGATGCCCTCATGGCGGATGCCGAACGTCAACTGGTACTCGCGCTGTGCGAGCTGCTCGATGCGCTTGCGTTCCGACGCCGATGCCTTGGGCGGCACGTCGTACAGGCGGAGTCGTTGCTTGATCTTGGGCAGGTTGGGGTGCGTGACAACGACGTCCTGCCAGTCGACGCCCTCGGCCACTGGGTCGGACTCAGCCACCGCGAAGTCGCCGACCATCCGCGTCTTCGGCGTTGGACGGAAGTCTGCCTTGTCGCACAGGCGGCGCACGAGCTGAGCACGCTGCGGGTCGATCGCATCCCTCGGATTCGCCGGGGGCGTCGCCAGGAACTCGCTCAACCGCTGCAGCGGAGGCTTGGACGTGACTTCGTAGGTATCGAGCTTCAGGACACCGGCACGACCAGAGGAGTCGACGTCGAACGTGGATCCCTGACCGTGCATGACGATGAGCGCATTGACCCAAGGCACAGCCCGTTCCATCTGCTCGCCCGACGCGTACGACTTGAGCAGCGACGCGAGACGCTTGGCCTTGCGGTCGGTGACCACGAAAGGGTTCGGGTGCGTCTTGCCGGGCTGATGCCAGCGCTGCGAATTACCGGTGATGGTTCCGTGCCAGCCTTTGAGCTCGACGCAGAAGAGACCGACCGGTGTCAGCAGGAGGACGTCAACCTCGGCGGTGCGGTTGTTCGTGTCGATGAAGGTCAGGTTGACCCACGCCGTGGTGCGACCGTCTTCGGAGAGAACCTCGCGGAATGCCTCGAGCGCGGCGGCTTCCTCCGGCGTCGCGGGCGGGCCCATCACTTTCCAGTGGGGCGAGTCAGCCTTCATCGGGTGTTCGTTGCTCCTGAGGGTGCGACGTCAACATGCCTGTCGGCTAACGTACTGTGTACTTACTCTCTGTAGGCACATGGTCACGATTTCGAGGCAAGTGGGAGTCTACGGAGCCCCGGAGTCCCAGGGTTGCCCAGACTCTCCACGCCCGGTAAGCACCGACTTGCGCGATCGAGACTGCGAGCCAGGTGGTCTCCCCCACCGGGGGTCCCCGGCACGCGCCGCCGCCTGGCCGTCGACGGTGGGCGCGCCCCGCCTGGCTGCCGCCAAGCGACTGTGCGGCTCATCACGGGCTCTGGCAGCCGGCATCGATCGCAGCAGCCTCGTGGAGCGCCGCGACGACGTCCGCGGGAGAGGTGTCACTTGCCCCCGACACCCCTGGCGCCCAACGACTGGTCCCAGGCTCCCGACGTTCCGTCCTGCAGCATGTCGGACGCGCCCCGCCGCGAAGCCCAAGTGCCCGCATCGCGCCGTGACCCGCAGATGCATCCGGAGGACCAAGTAGGCCCCGATCCCCGGCCGTCCTCAGCGGCGTCGACGGAACCCTTAAGGAGATGGTGATGACAATCCACGTCTGTCCCTTCCACGCCGACGAAGGAATCCACGGCACGCGGCTGCACGACGAGGCCAAGACCGAGGTGTTCGAGTGCCGCCGGCAAGGCCATCCCCGGCCGGGGCCCTGGACCTGGTCCTTCGTCCCTGAGCCACCCCACGCGGCCGGCGTCAGCGGGCTGGCCGCCGAACTCGGCCTGCACTTGGAGCTGCCCGCTGCGCTCAACTCCTACCCCGGGCAATGGGTCGAGTACGGCCTGGTCGAACGTGCCTACGCCCAGGCCCATCCCGAGGACTTCCGCCAGCTTGTCCGGCGGTACGGCCACACCAACCTCGCGCCGTCGCAGTACACCGCGTCGGCCTACCTCGCCCGCACCCTCGGCGAGCTCAGCCGCACGGGCAGCGTGCTCTTCCGGCCGGGCCGCGGCACCGGCCGCTGGAGCTACAACAGCGACATCTCCTACTGGGCCCTCCCGCCGGAGCCGAACTGGGACGACCG
Organism: Geodermatophilus sp. SYSU D00525; assembly: GCF_054050475.1. Taxonomy (NCBI): domain Bacteria; kingdom Bacillati; phylum Actinomycetota; class Actinomycetes; order Geodermatophilales; family Geodermatophilaceae; genus Geodermatophilus; species Geodermatophilus sp. SYSU D00525. Next base: position 76,291 of record NZ_JBJGZK010000003.1, on the reverse strand, counting down.
GCTCAGCTGGGAGCAGGCCGCCGTGGAGGTTGACTATCTGAGCTGACCTGACCTCACCCGGCCCGGCGAGCCTCGGACAGACGGGAACCGCCCTCCGACAGGCATGGCTCGTTCCCGCCGGGTGCATGACGCCGTCGCCGACCCGAACGATGCAGCCACTGCGCGGACGGGCCACCGTCACTGAATGCGCCGGCTCAACAGGTCGGGCCACTTCCCCTGTGCCACACCGCGCGTGGCCCCCGACCGCATGTCGCCGCGAGTCATCACGCGCCCAGAGACGCGTGGCGGCGACTGCAATTCACGAGGCGAGATGACCGGCGGGTGCTCGGTCACGCCAAAGCCGGGCGCTTCACAGTCACCATCCCGGATAGCGCTCCCACCAGCCGGAATCGTCGCGTTCGAGCCAGGTGACCTGGTACTCCCCTGGCCTCGTCTCCGTCAGCGTCTCGTGCCCACCAGGCGCCCCCGAGAACTCGGCGACCAGGTCTCGGGCCAGCGTGTCGGTGGCCCACGCCAGCTCCAGACGACTGACCACGTCCACCGGCAGCACATCCACCCCGTGTAGGGCTCCGAGCAGAGCGCCGGTGACCATCGCGACGCCCGGGCCGGCCGCCGAAGCCGCGACGCGCAGCGCCTCCGCGACCTGTCCCGACCCGGAATATGAGCTCGCCACGTACACCGCAGCTCGCAGGGTGCCCTGGGCGGTGCGGTCGACACCGTGCCGCTTCAGCACAGCAGCGTCTGCCGGCTCCCGCTGTCCGTCGACCGCCGCCTGCGCGTACAGATTCACGCTGTGCGAATCGCGGTCGACCGCGGCGATCGCACCGAGCGCCTGCGCGATGCCTTCTTGAAGGTCCCGCGCGGAGAGCAAAGCGGCGGCGATCAAGGCCCCGTCGGCGGCCGCAATGTGGCCCCTCGGTTTGCCGTGGGTGAGGGCCGCAACGTCAGCCGCGAGCTCGAACGTCGCGTGCGGGTCGACCCCGAGCGCACCGACCGGGAGCGCGCGAATGAGTCCGTGGTAGCCCTCGCTTTGCGTCGCAGGCCGTTGCCGGGTTCCTTGCGTCCCACCCTGCAACGCCGCCACGGTGGCCGGTGCGGAACCGCGCCGCTCGTGCAGCGCCGAAACGGCGGCCAGCCACCCGTCGGGCCAGGCATCCCCCGCGTCGGACGCCCAGTTGGCGTACAGCTTCGGCGCCGGAATGCCCTGGCCGTACGCCCACCGCACGAGCGCGTGCCAGACGACGCTCGGCGGGTGGCAAATGCCCTTGCTGCGCTGCCGCACGGACGCCCGGATCAACCCCTCGACGGTGAAGAGGGTGAGCTGCGTGCCAACCCCGCTGCGCAGCTGGCTGGCCCCGGCAGGGCTGGGAGAGCCCGTTGCCAGGGCCTCACCGAGTGCGAGTCCGAGCAGCAGACCGCGCACCCGACGCGTCCTGCTGCTGACGCCGGGGCTGCCGGTCATCGCCACCCCCTCCGAGTGCCGGCGAGCCGTTCATCGGACGGATGCCTGCGAGGCATCGGCGGGGTAACGGCACGCAGAGTTGCTCCACCGCAAGAGCTGCCCGTTGTGGGGCCACCGGGCACCTGGAGGTTGGAGCTTGGTCAGGCAAACAGCTTGTCGATGAGCTCCTCGATCGCGGCTGACGAGATCGAGCCGTCGTCACCGTCGCGAGTGGTGATCAACGTGCCGTTCTCACCGCCGCCCGCTGCCTCGTCCAGGATCCCGTGGGCTGTGTACCACGCCTGCTTGGCCTCCCACTTCCTGCGGTATGACGGACGCTGCAGCATGCCGAGGTGCTCCCAGTAGAAGGTCTCGCCGGTATCGCTGTCAGCGATCGTGAAATCGGGCAGCTTGCGATCGCCATCCAAGTCAAGCGGACGCTCGTACTCGAAGTCGATCCCCTTCGAGTACAGGAGGTCAGCGATGATCACCTCAGACTTTGAGCGGACCGCGATGCCCTTGCGGGTCATGTGGATCAATCCGTCCTCGAGGTACCTGCCGTCCACATCGACCGGATTCGGAGCGCGGAAGAGGTTGGTGATCCGGGCCGCGGTCTCGGAGTACGACGCCTTGGCGTAGCGCAGGAGATCGGAGACGTCCCCCTGGTGGAGGACGGTCACGTGCTCGCGCTGTCGGGTGAGAGCCGTGTACAGGAGCTCGCGGGAAAGGGTCCGGCAGGGGCTAGGGATCACGACAAACGTGCGACCAAACTCGCTGCCCTGGGACTTGTGGATGGTGATCGCGTACGCCAGTTCGAGGGGAGGTGTTCCTTCCTCTCCCATCTCAGACATCCAGTACTTGTACGAGGTCCCGAGTTGGGTCGCGAACTCGACCTCGAGGAGGCCCAGGGGCGCGTTCCTTGTCGCGAAGCGTGTCGGACCGGTGATCACGCCGATCTCCCCGTTCGCCACGTACTCGAGCGCGTTGTCGATCTTCGGGTAGTACCTCGTCCGCTTCTTGTTGCGAACGTTGATGACCTTGTCCCCGTAAACGATCTCCTCAGGCCCAGCCGGCTTGGGAACCTTGCGGAATCGAGAGTCGTCCGGAGCGGCGAGCTGTCGGATTCCCTCCCGGTACGTCCGCTGCAAGTAGCGGTTCAGCTCGTTGACGCCACCGCCTGTTGCACGGACGGGGCTGAGCACCTGCCATGACTCCGCGCGCTCGGCCGCTCCGAGGTTGAAGTAGACGTATTCGCCCGACTGGGTCCCGCCGTAGGAGACCTGAAACCCGGTCGCGTCGTCGTCTCCCTGCATTGCGCTCAGGCTTGTCGCCAGCTCGGCCCTGAGGACGGCTCTGAGTTCCGCAGCGTTCTCCCAACGCCTCAGACGGACCGTCCCGAGGTCCTCCCCTCGTCGCAGCCGGTCCCAGATCTCATCCGCGCCCGGGCTCGTCTCGCTCCCCGCGAACCACTCGGCCAGCTGGAGGTCGGCACGATCGTCATCGCCGCTGGTGACCTGACGACGGGGAATCGTCAGCTCGGCGTAGGACGGCGCAACGCGTGGAAACGCGAGCTGCCCCGCCTCCTCGCGGAGGTAGTTCACGATGTCGACGAACGGACGGCCCGTTCCGATCGGGGGGAGCTGTCGGTGATCCCCCACGAGGATCAGGCGGTCGTAGCCTTCGAGAGCATCAAGGAGCGCATCGATCGCGTCCTCGGTCAACATCGAGCATTCGTCGACGATGATCGTCCGAGCCGTGTTGTCGCGATCCCGATCAGATCTCCTGTAGCGGCTCGTCTCGGGGTCGTAGCGCTCCGAGCGGAGGAGGAACTGAGCGATCGTCAGCGCGCGGGACTCGACCTCTTGGCCGATCGCCTCGTGCATGCGGACGCGGGCCTTACCGGTGGGGGCCAACAGGCTCACGCCGCCGTCCTTGACCGCGTCGAGGCTGCACAGAGCGCGCAAGAGGGTGGTCTTGCCGGTGCCGGCCGCCCCGATCAAGACGGAGATGCGTGAGGTTGCGAGCACCTCAAGCGCAGCGGCCTTCTCCCGCCGCGCTAGTTCTTCCTCAGGATCGCTCGCGGGCGCGGTGAAGCGCGCATCTATCACCGCGCGCCAGTCAGCGCTCACGGGAAGTGGCTTGGCTCGGCGCCGCCTTGTGACCGTCTTCGCGATCGCCTTCCTGATCTCGGCCAGGCGCGCAAGCTGCAGAGCCGGCTTCTGGTCGGCCATCGTCGCGACAACCACCTCGGGCGCGAGGTCCGGCACGATGACCGACATCACGTCATCGCCCAGCGGGCACGCAGGCTGCAATGCGGCATCGCTGATTTCCAGGACGACGTGGTCCTGCGGGCGCAGCGAGTGTCCCTCCACGGCCGCTGTCTCAAGACTGCTGACGATCAGAGCCCGGACACGGCGAGGATCGAGGGGATCGGTCACAAGGGACGGTGCCGGAAGCGGATGCGCCAGTCTGACCCGGTCGTCGGGGAAGACACCCCGGTCGACTGTGCCCACCGCAACCGGATCGGGGCATAGGCGACCGGTCTCGTAGACCAGATAGGGATTGGCGAGGATGCCGGAGTCGTCGACGTCGATGCCCGCGGCTTCTCGAACGACCCGCTGGTAGAGACGCCGGGCCTGGTCGGGCGTGAGCGCGAAACGCGAGAGCAGCTTGAGGAGGGCTCTTCGCTCGTCGGGAAGCGCAGCCCACGTACGGGACAGCATCGACTCGACTCGCTTGGCGGCCGCAGGATGCGCGCTGGGGTTCCTCAACCACGAGTCGACGAGCGGCCACGGATCCTCGTTATCGCCCAGCTCCCCCTGAGCCGAGAGGGCCAGAAGGACTCCTTCCGGCACCCCGAACGCGGACAGCGCCGCACCGAGCCCCGGACACGGGCCGCGTGCCTCCCACACTTCGGCCACTCGGTCGCTCAGCCACTGCCGGACGGCGTCCCACGTCCCGGGAACCAAGGGAGCGATCTTCTCCACCACGCGGTCGAGCTCGAGCAGGATGCTGAGCGCCGCGTCGTGGCTCACGTGCTCGGATGCGTAGGAGAACTGATCGGTGAACTCGTCGGGCACGAAGACGGTGCAGCTTTCGAGATCGATGCTCGCGTCCTCGTCCGCCAAGCGCAGGAGGTCGTGGTAGGGCAGGAGGAAGCCGTCGGTGCCGTTCGGGCGGATCGTGTGACCCACCATGCGTTCCCACAGCACTGAACCAAAGCCATCGCCGGACTGCTCGTATGGCTTGACCGCGCCCACGCTCGCCACGCGACCGACGCCGATGAGCACCCGACGGGGGTCCGCCGCGAGCGGCGACTCCTTCGCATAGACGAAGATCAGGCTCTTCTCCGGCTGGATCGCCGAGAAGAACGTGTCGAGCAGTGCTTGCTGGTTCGTCGCGTGCTGCACCCAAGCCGGGTTCTTGAGGTCGGCCTCCGCGTCGACCGCGGCCTCCAGGTCGCCCTCGTACGGGATCTCGTACTGGTCCGCGAGTGCCACCGCTTCGTCGCGGAGCATCCAGCGGAACGGCACGCAATCCGCGGAGTACGGAGGGACCTCGACAGCCGTCGGTTTGAACCGCTTGTAGACCTCGTTCCACGCCGCGTACGGGTGCGTCTTTACGCTTCCACGAGGCTTCGGCGACATGAAGCCCGCGCGTTCGGCCGCGCACGGTGGCAGCTGGCGGGGCTCGAGCTCCAGCCACGAACGGCCAGCGAGCGCCACCTCGTGGGCATCATCCCGCTCCTCCGCGATCCGCTTGAGACGCAGGCAGGCGCCGTTGGCCAGTGGATCAGCACAGATCCGGCCGTCGAACGCGGTGTCGTGCCAGGCAACCCGCACTGAGAGGTGCCGCAGGGGAAGGACGGGACCCGTCACTCGTCCTCCTCTGCGCCGATGTGCACGCGTGCGAGCGCGACGAGCCGCAGGTCGCCCGAACCGGTAGCCCGACGTTGAAGCGCCGCAAGTTGGTCCTCACGCTCCTGGCTGAGCTGCTCGATGAGCCGCTCGTCACGTGCCACGTTGGCCTTCCAGACGGGGATGATGGTCCGCCGTGTATCGGAGCTGTCGGCTGCCTCAAGCTGCCGGAGTGTCTGTTGGGAGCTTGCAAGCCGGTCTTGCGCAGCAACGTCGCGGTAGTCGAAGTAGTTCGCCATCTTGGCGCGTTCGCGCTCCAGAGCGCGCTGGGATTCCTCGCGGACCCGGACCTCGACGGCGCCCAGGTGCTCGTAGCAGCGGGCCTCAGCGGCGGCGATGGCCGTATCGAGGTCATCGAGGCTGAAGTCCGCCGGCGCCATCGCCCGGTCGTTGGGGAATGTCGCTGCGCGGTCTAGCAGCGCGCTGCCGCCCGCGGCGTCGAGATCGCCGCCATCGCGGACGAACAGCGGCATCAGCCCTCGCTCCTCTTTCAGACCTGGCACGCCGAGCTCGTGCACCACGAGCCAACCTTCGCCCGGCTCGATTCCGGCGTCGTCCTCGATCTCGAAGGCAGCGGCACCGCCCTCGTATGACGAGCTGGTTACGCGGGCGATGAGGTCGTCGACCACGGCGTTGCCCATCGCCAGGTACTCAACGTGCTCGCTGTCGGGGCGCACATCGGGCCGCATCGCCACGGTGCGCCGTCGCCGCTCCTTGGAGTGGTGCGGATAGTCACTGACGAAGGGTTCGTGGAACGTGATCTCGTAGGTGCCGTCGCTGTTCTTGCTGAGGTGTGTGTTCACGTCGGCCAGCAGCCGTACCACGAAGCGCTCTTGGTCTGCGGGGCTGATCGGCGAGGCGCCGGCAACAAGCTGCTGAGCGATCTCCCGCGTGTAGCTCTTCGTCTCCATGATGAAGTCGCGGAGCTGCTCATCAGCCGATCGCGCGTTCTGCATCCTGCGCTCGACCTGATCCTCATACTGCGCCAGCGCACGCTCCCGTTCCTCGCCACCGAGGCGCAGGATCTTGCCGAGGTCGCGCTCCGTGTCGCCGAGAATCGGGTCAAGTCCGCCGACGGTCTCCTCGAATACGTTGATCCGTTGCTCGAGGACGTCGAGCACGCGTTCCTCGATCGTGCCCTTCACCCAGAAGTTGAAGACCTGCACGGTGTCTGTTTGCCCGATGCGGTCTACGCGGCCGATTCGTTGCTCCACCCGCATGGGGTTCCACGGCAGGTCGTAGTTCACCAGCAGGTGACAGAACTGGAAGTTGCGGCCCTCCCCACCGGCTTCGGTGCTGAGCAGGATGCTCGGGCCGGCCGCCGACCGGAAGGCGTCGACCGACGCATCTTTGGCCTCAGGCTTCAGCTGCCCGTGGAAAAGGTTGACGTCCCAGCCGATCGATTCGAGGCGGCCACGCAGGTACTCCTGTGTCTCCCGGAACTCCGTGAAGAGCAAGACCTTCGGTGCCGGCTCTTGCTTGGCAAGCTCGGTCAGCTGCTCGACAAGCACGTCGCCCTTCGCGTCCGACGAAAGCGCGTCGAGCAGCTCGACCAGTCGGGCCAGCTCGTGCGCTTCCTCGGCGTCTGCTGCGGCGACCTCATCCAGAAGGCCCGCTACGAACTCGTCCCGGTCCAGGCCATCCTCAATGTCTGCGATGAGGGCGGCACGACGCTTGCCGAGGGCGGGCTTCGCTGCGCTGGTCTCGAGGCGTCGGCGACGGCGATCTAGCGAGACACGCAGCGCGCGGATACTGCTGGCCATCAGCTTCTGGAAGATCACCATGACGAAGCCGACCGCCAGGTCGTTTGTGCGGTCGGCTCGCGCGAACCCTTCGCGTACGTACTCCTCGACCGCGTTGAGGGCCTCGAGCTCCTCGGGCGTTGGGTTGACCTCCCACCGGTGCGCCTGGCGCGGCATGAAGCCGCCGATGATCTTCTTTCGGTTGCGGATGAGTACCTCAGACAGCAGGTGCCGGCTCGCAAGGTTCTCGCAGACCTGAGAGACCGATTGCTCGCCGGCGGAGAGCTCGGCCGCGATCTCGTCCACATCTCGATCAAGCCAGCCGGCGACACGGGCGATGATCTCCTCGGGGTCTTCGCCCGGTAGCGGGAAGCCATGAAGTGTCAAGTCGTGGACAAGTCGACTGAGCCCAGGGAGATCCGCACGGTGCCGTTCGAAGTGTTGAACGGTGGGGAACAACGCGGGGTCGAGGAGCTCGACGAGGCTGTAGAGCTCCTTACTGTCGAGCTGCATCGGGGTCGCCGTAAGGAACAGCGCCGCCCTCTTCGAGAACGCGTCAGGTGAGACGACCGTACGGACCGCGCGGTACAGCCGCGTCTCCTCGCGCTTCTTCCCCGAGATCCGTACGCGCGCGTGGTGGGCCTCGTCGACGATCACCATGTCCCACGGCACCTCGGCCATGAGCTTCGACCAGGGCTCGCCCGAGATCCACCCGCTCGACACGATGACGCTGTCGAACTTCTCGAACGGATTGCCGTCGAAGCCTTGCGAGGACTTGAGGTAGCGAACGGTGTCAGAGTTCAGGATCGAGAACACTTCGTTGAACTTGGACTTCAGCTCGAACTGCCACTGACGGACGAGGTTGGGCGGGACGATCGCGATGCATCGGGTCGCGCCGCCGCGTGCGCGGAGCTCCTTGAGGACGAGCCCGGCCTCGATCGTCTTGCCGAGGCCAACCTCGTCGCACAGCAGGTAGCGGTGCGGATAGTCGGACACCACCCGGTGGACGACAGAGACTTGGTGCGGCTTCAGATCGACGCGCGACTCTCCGAGCGAGACGAGGTCGTTCGTCTGCTGCTCGACCTCATAGCGCCGCGCCGTTACGGCAAGCGCGAACTGGCGGGCGCTCCCAAGCCGGCCGCCCTGTATGCGACTGCGAGGGTCGTCCAGGACGTGGGGCCGGAGATCACTCTCGGCGACAGTGATCACCCTGCCGTTGACAAACACCTGCCACCGGGGTGGAGCCGCCGTCGTCATGCCCTGGATGACTCCGACATCTCCCGTACTGGCCCGCTTAACCATGCCCGCCAAGACGACGCGTTCGAGAACGCCGGCGCGAGCGCTGAAGAGCTTGGGTTCGTCCTCGCCGTCGAAGACAACCGAGACTTGATGGCCTCCGGCGCTTTGGACGACTCCGGTAGGACATCCGGGGGCTGCGGGCCAGCGAACCAAGGCGCCGTCGGTTATCGGCCCCGCGGATGGAGGCGGCGTGTCCACAACCGGTTCAGCCTTCATGCCCAGGCCCCTGCCTCATCACTCGGCCAGACTGTCATGCAGCACCGACACGCAACGAACTGCGCAATAGCTCGTTGCGGTCAAGCAAGCGTTGATGCTCCGGCGATCAGCCTCTGTAGGCGCTCTCGGGCTTCATGAATGCCTTGTTCGGCGGCGGCTGCGGCCTCGAGCTCTGCACGTGCCCGTGCTTGCAAGTCCTGCAGACCTTGGGTCAGCTCGTCCATCCACTCGACGAAGGGCGCGGCAGCGGCATCGGCCGCTTGCGTGGCGGCCTTCAGGTAGCGCTGTCGCCGCCGACTCGCCTCCGCCGCTTCGTCCTCGTCGTGACCGCCGAGCTTCCACAGCAGGTCAACGGCGCTGATCGCGGCGGTCACGACATCGGCCTTCAACCACGTCTGTGCCGGTCGCAGCTTCGGCACGTCCGCGGCGAGCTTCTCGAAAGCGTTCGCGGTGTCCCGCAGCATGTCGCGGTTGTCCCGCAGCCGCTTCAACAGTGCGACAACGTGAGCAGGCCCTGGTTGGACGTCGGGCACGTCGTGGACCGGCGTGGGCCACGGAACTTCCGGTAGAACCAGACTCGCCGGAGCTTGAGCGGCCAGGGAGCCAAGACGGTCCGCGTGCGCCTGAATCCACCGCTGTATCGCCTTGGTGAGCCGGTCTCGCACCAGCTCGTCCCGGTCTGGTGTCGCGGCGGCCTGCATGTCCCGCCCCACCGCGCTCTCCAGGGCCTCGTCTCGCTCAACGCGTAGCTGATCGCGCAGGCGGCTGAGCTCCCGTGTGTACGACTGACACTGATGCAGGTTCTGCTCGGCAGTGCTCCGCTCCAGTGCAACCTGCGACATTGCGCCCGACAGAGCCTGCAGTTCAGTGGCGAGTGCGCGTAGACGCACGCGGACGGCGCGCTGCGCTCGCAACAGCGGTAGCGCGGCGGGGAGCTGTTGCAGCCACGATCCGACCGCCGGTATGCCGTCCCATCCTTCTCCGATGGCGTAGTCACCATCTTCGGGCTGTCTGTCGTGAACCAGCGCGAAGGGGTCACTGGCGGTCACGAATACGGCAAGGTCCTCTCGCTGCACGTCGCGAGACTGCAGGCTTGCGTGGAGCTCCGTCGTCTTGCGCTCCGTCAGCTGCTGGTAGATGTCGAGGTCCTCGAGCGGATCGGCGCCCGCCATATCGAACTTGTTGATGACAATCGCTCGCCATGCGGCGGGGGCAGGCAAGGCGCCTCCTCCCCAAGCATCACCGGTCAGAAGCGCCCAGGCGTCATCATCAGCGGCGGACAACAGCTGTGGTGTGAGGACCAGCACGAGCACATCAGTGTCTGCGCAAGTGTCCAGAGTTCGTTGATTGTGCAGCGCTTGGCCGCTGCCCAGGCCAGGCGTGTCTGTGAGGGTGAGCGACCCGGCCCGCTCAGTCCGTGGCTCGAACGTGGTTGGGTCCGCGCCCACGGCGAGATCCGCCGGAACCGGGATTCCGAAGTCGAACAACAGTCGCTTCAGCAGGGACGTCTTCCCGCTGCTGTACGCGCCGGCGAACGTGACCACGACCGGCTCGGACCCCGGCCCCCCGTTCGGCGCCACTGCCACCGCTTCAGACGACGGCAATTCAGCGTCGGCTTCCGCACACCATGCTGCAATGCGAGAAATGTCCATTAGCAAATCTGCTCCTCAAGGCGCTGTCGCGCCGTAGCCACACTTTTCAGTCCTTGTTCGACGTCCTCGCTCGCCGCCTCACGGTCACGGCGGAGCGCCTCTAGCGATGCAGCGAGGGCATCGATCTCCCGCTGAGCCGGGACGAACAGGCCTTGGGGAAGGGGATCGGGCTCGGACGGCTGCGCCCACAGGTAGTCGAGCAGGGCCGCGTCCACTGATTCGCGTGCTTGGGCGAGCACGTGCTCCTTGAGCTCGTTACGTTTTCTCGTCGCCCGGCGGTCGAAGTAGTGCTCGGCCACAGTGATCACGATGCCGACAGCGGCCAGGCGCGCCCCGAGCGCCTTCGCGGCATTGGCGCCCTTGATCGCACCCCACGGCTTGAACTTGTACGTGCCGCGGCTGATCGTCTTGACCAAGCCGTACCAAGTGTCGCGGCTCTGCCCTGCCTTGCTGGCCAGCTGGCTCGTCGTGGCAAAGAACTTGCCGAACTGCGTCGCGTCGGACCCCACCTTTCCGCCCACGCCGTCGGTGTGCAGACGCTGCCGACCGACCAGTTCCTGCAACTCCGCCGCATGGTCCTCGGCGAGACCCTCATACCGCACGAGGAACTGCCTCTGCCATGCCTCGAGTGCTTCGACGACGACTTCGTCGCTGGGCCACGCGTTCAGCTGCTGCAGCGCGTTCGTCATGGCAGACGCGTCGGGAGCCTGACAAGCGCGCAGGGCCAGTGCATCCACTCTGTCGGTGATGGAAGCCCTCAGCGACTCTTCGCTCTCCGCCAGCAGCCGCCTTCGTTCCGAAGCGCTGTGCTCGCACGCCGCGATCAGCTCATCCATCTGACGCAGCCGCAGCACGGCACCGTCTAGGTGTCCCTGAGCCCCGGCCAAGTCCAGGCTCGCCGCCTGGATCGCCGCGTGCCAACGCCGTGCCCAACTCGTACGTGGACGGCTGCTCACGAGCCCAGCCAGCTGCGGTAGTCCGAAGACGGAGGGATCGACCGGTACCTCGTCGGGGCGCAAGCCGAAGGGGGTCGGCGCGACGAAGAGAACCGTCTCTGGTGCCGCTTCGAGCCCGATGGTGCTCAGGTAGTTGGACAGCTCGACCGCCTTCCGAGCAATGACCGGTGGCACGGCCTCGGCCTCGAGCAGCAGGTCGGGCCCCATCTGGTCGAGGCCGGAGACGCAAAGGACTGAGCGCGAGAAGACCGCGTGGCGGTGCGGAGCGTCTGGCGCCAGAAGTACTCGCGCTGCGGACAGGCTGTGCAGGTCGATGTTCGGGGCAAGGAGCCAGATCAGCAGGTCGCAACCGACGGCGTCGTCTGCTGCGGCGGTGACCACCTCCCAGCCGGCTTCGTCCAACCGCTTGCGCAGCTCGACTGCGGTCGCATCGTCAGTGGCCGAGTCGCCGCCCACGATGCCGACCCGCAACGCTCCTGTCGGGTCCTCCGGTTCACACCGGTCTTCTGGGTCGCGCCGGTAGCTCAACCAGTTGTCGGCGCGCTCCTGCAGAGCCGCAATCAGTTCTGTGTGGTTGCCATCGGAGACCTCAAGGTCTGCTTGCCCGCTGCCGCGGGCTGTCTGTCCCAGGAGCGGGTCGCGGGGGGGGGGGGGGGGGGGGGGGGGGGGGGGGGGGGGGGGGGGGGGGGGGGGGGGGGGGGGGGGGGGGGGGGGGGGGGGGGGGGGGGGGGGGGGGGCGGCGGGCCCGCGGCGGCGGCCCCCCCCCCCCCCCCCCCCCCCCGAGGCGCGGACCGCACGAACAGCGGCCGTAATCACTTCAGTGGCGTCGGTGCGCCCGCTGCCCGAATTCGTTTCCAGCAGGTCCGCCGCCGTCGTCAGCGTGGCTACGCGAGCTGCCCGCCCTGCCACAGAAGGGGCCACGTGGCCAATGAGTGCCTGTGCCGCCCCGGTCGCCGCTTGCGTGACCGACTGCCAGAAATGCTCTTCAAGCGAGCGATGGACGCCATCTGCGGCTCGCCGTACGAGCGACACCGCCTCCGCGCGCACCTGGGCTCCTCGCGCCTCCGCCTGGCGAGAGGCCCTTCGCCTGAACCATCCGACCGCCAAGGACGCGACCGCCCCACCAGCCGCAGTGAGCCACCCCACCGGTCCGGTTGCAGCCAGGAGCACTGCCAGAGCGGTTCCAGCCTGTGTGAGCAGTTCCCCTGCCTCGAGCCAGCGCGCTGCCTTGCGGCCAGATCGGCCGTCGACTGCCTCGGCCGCCATGCGCGCGCCTTCGATCTGGAACTGCAACTGGACGCCCGCGAGTTGGTCGGCGAACTCCTCGGACAGAGCTTGCAGCGCTACTGCCGCGGCCTTCCTGGCCTCCTCTACGTGCGGCTCCAGCAGGAGCACGAGGGCATCGCCGTCGATGACCTTCTGCTCTCTGATGGCTTGGTGCGCAATGTCCTCGGCAGCGGCTCGCAACTTGCGACGATGCGGGGACAGGTGGATCGCGGCGAGCTCCTGCGCCGTCTGTTGCAGACGCCCACCGGAAGAAGTGTCAGCGAAGAGCTCAGGACGCAGTGCGGCGAGCGCCAAGAGAGCCTCGGCGCCCGGGACGTCCTTTCGCGCCCAGCGCCCGCGATGGGACGTCGCGCTGTCGTGCCCAGCACCCAGCACCTCCATCGATGAGCGAAGGGCTGCGACCCCGACCGTGACCTCGAGCGCGTCTTCCTCCGCTGTTTGCGTCAGTTGCTCCGCGACCACCTGCACCCGGGCCAACAGGTCGTTCTCCACGGACTGCAGCCGAAGTTGCGGGGCACCGTCCACAAGGCAACGCACGAGCAGCTGCTCGAGGCACGGGACGTTGGACATGTCGGCCAGCTCGGCGCGGCTGTAGCGCTCTCTGCGCCTGCGAACCTGTTCGGCGTTAGGTCCCTTGAAATCATCGCTCGCCAGGGCATCGGCTGCGCGCTGCATGTGCACAGCGACCACCGGAATCTGCGGCAGGCCCATTCGCCGCAGCTCGTCGCGGATGTGCCGGGCGTGCACGGTGACCTGACGCTCTAAGGTCGCAGCGGCTTGGGGACCTAGTAGCTGCTCCCTCCAGCGCGCATTCCGGATGTTGAGAACAGCGACGCACGGGCGCCCGAACCGCTGAATCTGGTCTCGCACGATGGCGAACTCGGATTCCTGCTGGTTCTGATCGTCGAAGCACAGGACAACGAGGTCGGCCCTGGCCACCATGCCGGCTGCTTCGGCTTCCAGTTCCTGGCGTGTTCGTGTGCGGCCCCAACCGCCGTAGCCGGGTGTGTCGATGAGCTCAAGTGGTCCCCAGGCAACTCTTCTTGGCGCTGTGGTGAAGTCACTCTCTCCGCTGGAGATGCTGCTGCCGTCACCTTGTGTGAACGCCTCGATGAATGTGCTCTTGCCCGCACCGGTTCGGCCGAACAGCACAACCTTGACCGTCTCGCTTTCGAGTCGGTGCGTCTCCAGTGCGTCTTCGAGCTCTCGCCGCAAGGCCTCGATTTCCGGTACGTCGCCAGCCTCCTGCACGACCTGCTGCAGTAGCCCCTCCAGACGCTTCTGTAGATCGTCGAGCAACGATGCCGTGACCGTGACGGCCCCTCGCACCGCCTCGGCCAGAGGGCTCTCCCCGCTGTCCGGCAGCCCCCCGGGCGACGTGGGGGCGACATGCGCGAGATGAGCGACCACAAGCGCATCATGCCGTTCACTCCGACGGTGGTAACGGAGAGCGAGCCGACCACCGCTCCGTGTCGTTCCCGCCTGTCGCAGCAGACGGACCGTCCACCCACCCGGCGAACCAGAAACTGGCCGAGCAGCCGTCTTCCGTCACGCCGGACAAGGCTGTCAACTCGACGACCAAGATCCGCCAGACAGCCCCTGGCGCTACGCGGCCCGCAGGTGCTCGAACAGAGCTGCGAGATCCTCCTGCTGGCCGTCCCCCAGCAGGAGCTCGGTGTCGCTGATGACGTCCTCGGACGCCGCCGGAAACGCCAGCGTCGCAAGCTGCCGGTCGTTGAGCCGTCGCGCCATGTCGCGCACCTTGAGTCCGAGCCGGCGGTCGACCACGTCGTCGATGGTGTCACCACCGCCTCGGCGCCGCGCCGCCATCAGGTACGTCACCGAGCAGTCGGCATCCACGGGCAGCCCCAGCCGGTGCGTGCGGTCAATCGCCTGCAGCAGCATCCCGGCGTTGAACGTCCGGTCCACATGAACCTGATGGGTCGTCGTGAAGTGCAACGACACCCCCTCCGACAGGGTGTGCGGTGTCGCAACCAGCACCCGGCACGCTGGATCGGCCCGAAACCGGGCGATCTGCTCCTGCCGTTCCACCCGGTCCAGGTCCCCGCAGACGACCGCCGGGCAATGCGGGGCGAGCAGCCGCTCCAAGCGACGCACGTGGCTGCGGAAACTCGCCCACACCAGCACCTTCCGCCCGGCCGCGGCGTGGGCGTCCACCAGCTGCACGACACGGACCAACTTCGTCGGCACGAACGCCGCCGGCAGCTCACGCACCAGCCGCTCCAGGTCGAGGTCGGCGCGGTCGGAGAGCATGCCCAGCTCCCCACCGTTGCCGAGCACCGCGGTCGGGTCGGTCGCGGCCTGCAACAAGAGCATCCCGATCCGCCCCGCCCGACGGAAGTCGCTGCGCAACCCCGGGTCGCGTAGCACCGCCCGCGCGGCGGCGTCCACCATCGCCTCATAGATCTGGTCGTGCGCGGCCGATAGCGGCACGTGCTCGGTGAACGGCACCAGCGGCGGCAGCCCCAGCTCCTCCTTCGTCACGCGGGTGTAGGCCGACATCAGCGAGTCGGTGTCCCGGGCGGCCAGACCGAACCCGTGACCGGGATAGGCCAGCTCGAGCACCCGGGCCAGGTCGGTCGGCGAGTTCGGCTGCGGCGTGCCGGTCAGCACACTGCGGCGGTGCGCCACCCCGGACAGCTCCAAGGCGGCCGCGCCACGGACGCCGGCCGGCCCGGCCTTCACCCGGTGCGCCTCGTCGAAGACAACGAAGGTCCGCCGCCGGCGGCAGAACGACACCAGCGCATCGAGGCGGCCCCGGTCCTCCAACCGCTCGTAGTTAGTCACCACGACCTCGGCCGCTCCGGCCGTGCCCGGGCCGACGTGCACCCGCGGCACCGCCCCCGGGGCGTACATCAGGCCCGGCTCGGTCGCCCACGCCTCGTGCGCGGAGATCGGTGCGAGCACGAGCATCTGCTCCACCTCCCCGAGCGCCTTCAGCGCGCTGTAGACCATGAACGTCATCGCGGTCTTGCCCGCCCCCGGCACGCCGAAGTTCGCCCCGCCCCCGAGGGCGACCAGCCGGGCCACGTCGCGGCGCTGCGGGGGCGTCGGCTCCCGGACGATGCCCAGGTCGGCGACGGACGCGATGCGCTCCGGCCACCGCGCCTGCTCCGCCGGGGCCCGACCCAGCACGTCCAGGCGCACCCCGTCCTCGGCGAGCCGGTGGCGCAGGTGCGCCACCAGGGACTCGCCGAAGGTGAACGGGCTACCCTGCGCGGTGAAGTACCACAGCCACCCGGCGACGTCCCGCAGCGGCAGGGTGACATACCCGGGCGCGGTGTCGCTGGCCACGTGGGCCAGCGCGTCGGACATCTCGGCGAACACCTTGGCCGGCACGCCGCCGCTGGGCACGGTGACGGCGTCGGGGCCGGACAGGTAGAGCTCAGCCACGGCCGGTCACCTCCAGCCGCTGCCGCAGGGACGCAGCAACCGCTCCCCCGCCCACGCGCCGCCCGCCGACGTCGACGACGCCGTCGCGCAGCGCCGCCACCGCCAGCTGCAGCACCCGGTAGCCGAGCGGGTCACGCGGATCGGCGAGCTGCAGCCCGGCCACGTCGACGACCGCGGGTGCGGGGTCGTCGGCGACAGGGTCGGGCAGCACGTCACGGACCCCGGCCCGGTGCACGACCGCCGCCGACGCCGGGTCGAGCCGGCCGACGACGGTCGCGGACATCCCCAGCAGCCACCCGGTGAGGCTCAGCCACCCGTAGCGCTCGGCGTGCCGCAGCTGCCCGCAGCGGCGCAGCTCGACGATCCGCTGGGCGCGCACCGCCGCCAGCCGGCTGGCCGGGTCCAGGGACCCGACCAGCTCGGAATCGCACCGCCCGGCGACGAACGCCACCGCCGCCTCCGGCGCGCACGGGGTCACTGGCGTCCCCGCCACGGCCACCGACCCCGACGCCGGCGCCACCTGCGCCCGCGTCACCGCGGCGCCGTTCATCACAGCGCCTCCGACGCCCGGAACTGCGGCGGGCAGTACACCGTGTTGTACGGCGGCCGGTAGGTGCGGATCATCCGCGCCTCGATGCGGTCCAGCGCCGCCTCCGGGCAGTCGGCCCGCAACGGCAGCACCCACAGCCCCGTCGCGAACGGCGGGATGGTGTGGTGCCCGTCGACACGGGCCACCACACCCCCGTAGCTGCGCCGGCACTGCCCGATGTACAGGCAGGCGCCGGCGTCGTCCACGGCGACGTAGATGCACACCAGCACCCACAAGGTGCGGTCGGCCAGGTAGGGCCCGCGCTCGTCGTGCTCGAGGGCGTACAGGTCGGCCGGGGCCAACGGGTCGACCAGCCGGCCCATGTGCTCCCGCCAGCGCCGCACGTCCCGCTCACCGAAGGCCGACGCCAGCTCCGCGGCCGGGACCGCCGCGCTCACTGCGCACCGTTCCCGTTGTCGTCGGGGTCGTTGTCGTCGGGGTCGGTGGTGTTGAGGTCGTCCACCACGGGGCCGCTGTGCATCGACGCGATGAACTCCCCGTGCTCGAGCACCTTCACGACCTTCCGCGCCTTGGGCAGCAGGTCCTCGGTGTACCCCGCCGGCAGGCCGGCCGCGAGGAAGCGGCGGCGGACCTTGACGTCGGCGGTGAGCGGGATGGCGCTGTTGGCGGCCGTGGTCACCGCGGCGCTGAGCTCGTCCAGCGCCCGGTCGAACTCGTCACCGGTCGCCGGCGTGGGCTTCGGCCCGTCGTCGTCGCGGGGCGCCCAGCCCATCGCGGCGGAGCGCAGGAAGCGCTCGGTGACGGTGCCCGCGGCTCCCGCGACGGGCTGACCCTTGCGGTCGTACTCCACGTAGCCCGGGTCCAGGGTGTTGTCCGGGACCTCCCCGGCCAGCGCGGCCCGCACGATCTCGGCCAGCTGCCGCACCCCGTCCTTCTTGTGCTGCGCGAGCACCTGGCTCATCACCAGGTCCGGGGTGGTCAGCGTGTTGCCCCGGGTGCCGCCGAGCCCGTTGAGGGTGAGCTGCCATGGGCTCGCCTGCTCGCCCTTCGCCGTCTCCCGGAAGGCCGGGTTGGTGGCCTGACCGATCGTGGCGAGGAACAGCAGCGCCCGGGTCGCCGGACCGTAGGTCCCCACGGAGGAGTCGTCGGGGCCGGCGTCGCTGCCCATCTTGTTGTCGAACTCCTGGAGCGACAGCTTCTCCAGTTCGCTGGCCGGACGGTGGAGGTGGCGCCACCACGGGTCGCTCGTACCGCCGGGGTGCTTCTGCACCGCGACGAACATGGGGTGGCGGGCGACGCGGTCGACCGTGGCGCGCGCCCGGTTGTAGTCGCTCTTGTCCTCGGTGGTGATGCCCAGGATCGGCATGGCCACCGACGCGGCCACCGCGGCGCGGTTCTCCCGGATCTTCGTGTGGTGCGTCGACATGGAGTGGCCGATCAGCGCCGCCTTCACGTCCGCCTCGGCGGTGTGGCCGGTGCAGACGAAGGTGGCCATCGCCTTGGCGGCCAGCCGCAGCGGGTGAGCCGGGTCGTCGGCGTCGGCGCCGTCCCAGTCGGTCGTCTTGTTCGCCCAGACGCGCTCGAGGTCGTCCTTGTCCAGCGGCATCTCGTAGCCGTGGATGTCGGAGCGGAGCCGGATCTGCTCCAGCGCCTCCAGCGAGACGTCC
This sequence comes from Geodermatophilus sp. SYSU D00525, assembly GCF_054050475.1. Taxonomy (NCBI): domain Bacteria; kingdom Bacillati; phylum Actinomycetota; class Actinomycetes; order Geodermatophilales; family Geodermatophilaceae; genus Geodermatophilus; species Geodermatophilus sp. SYSU D00525. The sequence continues at coordinate 58,150 of NZ_JBJGZK010000003.1, read as the reverse complement.
GTCGTCTGTGCCGCGGCGACCCATTCCTTCTGCGCGGCGCTCTTGATGTGCAGGCGGCGGATGTAGCGCTGCACCGCCTGGTGCGAGCGGGAGCGCCCGGCGCTGGTCTCGGCCAGGTTCCGGTACCCCAGCACCAGCCGCACGGGGATGACGCTGCAGCGCAGCAGGGTGCGCTGGGCCATGTTCGCCGTGGCCAGCCACTTCTCCACCGTCTCCGGTGCGGCCGAAGCCGGCCGCCAGTACGCCGGGTCCTTCAGCTGGGCCTTGCGCCGGGCGTGCCGGACGTCTGCGGCCGTCCAGTCCCGCAGCACCGGCGTTCCGTCGGGCTGGTAGAGGTGGTCGGCCCACGCCTCGATCTCGGAGGGGCTCAGGCGGGTCACCTCGCGCACGATGCGCCGCTGCATGGCCAGCCGGCGGTTGCCGTCGGCGAACTTGAGCATCCAGCGGCAGTTGCCGACGGCGTCCTGGACGATGGTCGGGATGACCAGCGCCGGGTCGTGCACACCCTGCAGCCCGACCCAGTTGATGTCGGCGCGGTCCTTGGCGTCGGTGACGTTGTTGGTGAACCCGAGCGCCCGTGCGGCCTCCTGCATGCTGTGGAGGAACTCGGCGGCGCTCTCCACGCGGAGCACGGGAGCTCCGGTCACTGGGTCGTCGGCGATCGCCTCCAGGTACGGCAGTCCCTGGGAGCGGGCGTCCGCGGCGTTCCGGCCGTTGTTGGGGTCGTGCTCGCCCACGAACGGGTTCATGAAGAACTCGCCGTGGACGATCGACCCCTTCTCGGTCGAGATGGAGCGCTGGCGGCCCGCGGCGAGGCCCTTCACGTTCTCCTCCGGCCACGCGTCGGCCGCGTCCACGAGGCGCAGCAGCCCCTCGGGGACCTCCTCGGGGTCCACGCCGTTGATCTCGGCGACGCGGGCGGCGAACTGGCGCGCCGTCTTGCTCAGCGCGTCGTCGCCCTCGGGGGCGGGCTTCGGCGGCGTAGGCGGGAACCGGTCGTCGCCGACCGTCGGGCGGATCTCCTCCGGGTACTCCGACGGGTCGAACTTGTCCGAGCTGAAGGCGAAGTCGTTGTGCCGCACGGGCATGGGGGTTCCTCTCTGTCAGGCCACGTCGTCGGCGACGGCGTCGGCACGACCCGCAGGCGGGAGGTGCGTCGGCTCGGCGACGGCGACATGGGCCGAAACGACTCCGGTTTCCCGGAGGGGATGTGCCACCGGACGGTTCCCCGGCCGGGGGCATCCGGGCCGCGGCGCGGCCCGAAGCTTGGTGATCGGGACGGTCACTGCTGGTCGGTGCGCGCGTCCCCGGCGGCGGCGTCCGCGGCCCTCGCCTCGCGGAGGACCTGGCGCATCGTCGACAGCCGGTTGTTGCCGTCGCAGACCCGCAGCAGCCAGGTGCTGTTGCCCCCGTCGTCCTCGACGAGGGTCGGGAGGACCAGCACGGGCTCCCGGGGGTCAGTGTCGGGCTCGCCGGTCCGGGTGACGCCCTCCGGCGCCGCTGCGGGGATGCGGTGAAACTCGGTGTTCGGCACGACGGTCTCCTCTCATTCGGTCATGTCGGCGGCGTGGCCGAAACGGCTCCGGCCTCACCGAAGAGCTGGGTTGCCGGAAGGGGTGGGCTGCCACCGGGGCTTGGTAGCCGGCCGGTGGCCGGGGCGTCAGTGCTCGAGCTGATCGGCGCAGAGCAGCTCGAGGGCCTCGCGCAGCGTGCGGTTGCCGCGATCGCGCAGCCGCCGCACCACCTGCGGCAGCGGAGTGCCCGGTTCCAGACCGACGGCGTAGGTGAGCGACTCGACGATGTCGTCGTCGGCGACGCGCTCGCCCGCCACGTCATAGAGGCCCGCGCCGGCCGCGAGCGTCCCGTAGAGGTCGCCGTCGGTCTCGGTCTCGGGCGCACGCTCGATGAGCAGCTCACCGGCGCCCACGACGAGGTGGACCCGCTCGCCGTCGGCGAAGCCGAGCGCGTCGAGCGCCCGCCGCAGGTCCCGGCCGAACAGGTAGGGGTTCTGCTTCCAGCTGGCGTGGACCACGCCGTCGCCGATGACGCGGATCGGCACCCCGCTCGCCCCCTGCGTGATCGCGAGCAGCTCGGCCAGCGGCGGCGGGATGGTCTGCGGTCCGTGGTACAGCCGCTTGTGGCTGACCGTCAGCGTGCACGACCACGCTCCCCGGCGCGAACCGGCCACCACGCGGAAGCAATCGCCGTGCAGACCCGGTGCTGGCACGGCCGGCGGGTCGCCGGGCCGCCGCCGGCGCAGGACGAGCCGGTCCTCGATGAGGTCGGGCAGCGACCTGTAGAACGCGATCGACGTCCGGCTGTAGCCGTACTTCACGGCGAGGTCCTCCAAGAAGGCCACCGCGACCTGCCCGTGCTGGTTGACCTGGTCGTAGATCAGGTCGCGCAGCGTCGGCCGCGGTTCGGCGCCCCACTCGTCGAGAGCGAACGCCTCGCGGCCCACGCGCACGAACGGCGCGTACCGCAGGACGTCGCCCACGGTGCGCTCGTTGCGGTCGGGAAAGAACCGAAGCAGCTCGGCGCGTTCCATCGGGGCGCCGTTGGCCCGCAGGATCCTCCTGAGCCGCTCGACCACCCCCATGCCCCCACCGAGGACGGCGTGCTGGCCGCCGACGTCGAGCAGGTCAAGGCCGGCGACGACGTCCGCCGCGAGATCGGCGGCTTCGTCGTCGGAGCCGACGTGGGGCCGCAGCTTCGCCTTGATGCCGTCCCACCACTCGCCCAGGTCGCTGACCACGCCGCCGCAGACCGCAGCGGCGGTGAGCTCCTCCAGCAGGCGGGCGGGCTCCCGGTCGCCGGCGGCCAGCCAGCGCCGGCCGGCGAAGTCCACGATGCCGGGCCTGTCCTTGCCGAAGACGCCGTTGCGGCGGGCCAGCCCCAGCAGCAGCCGGGTGCCCGGCGAGTTCAGCGGCGCGAAGCCGGCCTCGGCCAGGGCGGCCTCGGTGACCGGCAGCTGCAGTTCGCCGAGGTCGGTGAGCGCCTGCCGCACGACCTGGGTCTTCCCCGCGTCGATCGGGTGCGGCACGGCAACGAGGACGACCTGAGCGCGGCGGGAGCTGCCGCCCTTGCGGGATGGCGCGCCGTCGAGACGGCTGAGCCCGGCCTCCTCGATCTGGCGGACCCGCTCGCGGGTCAGGCCGTAGCCCTTGGCGATGAGCTCGAGGGTCTCCGGCTCGGCCTGCACCAGGCGGCGGAAGAGGACGACACGTTCACGGTCGGGAAGAGCGGCGAAGCGCTCTACCAGGACCTGCGCGTAGGTCGGAAGCGCGAGGGGCGCGTCAACGACGTCAACGACGTCCACGACCGCCGAAGCGCTGGGGCTCGCCTGCACTGTTCCTCCGCTTCTTCACCGCAGGCGGCCGGAGGAACGACGAGCACGGATGCCGAGCAGACGACCGCAGGGCCGTCGCTCGCCTACCGCCGCGACGTCCGCACGCGGCGGCTTGGGCTCTTGCCTACTGGCTGGCCGATCCGCTCGCGCCCGGGCACCTAGGTGATGGGCTGCACGTTTGCCGGGAGGCTAGCAGGTGCTGCCAAGATCCACCATTGGAAGGCGGTCGCGATGGACCGCCCAAAGTCAGTCCACACGCCGCAGCCCGGCGGCGCACTGAACCAGGACCCGCGTCGGTGTTCCTCCATCGGCCAGCAGCACCGTGTAACGCTCGGGCAACATCGCAAAGGCCTTGTCGTGCGAGGCGATGAAGAAGTGGTCGATACCGTCGGCGTACAGCCGAATGGCCGCCGACAGCAGCACCCGGTCCGCGCCGTTGGGCGTGGGCGGGGCGTCGAGCACGTCGACACCGGCGTCGGCACACGCCTGCCGCACCGCCAGCCCGGTCCCCTGTGGGTCCCCCGGGGCAAGGGCACATCGAGTCGGGGCCGGCCGCCTCGACGAGCATGTTGAGGAGCTTGGCGAGCTGTGCCCGCTTGACCCCGACGTTGTCCAAGTCGGTCACCGGAGCCGCCGTGACGCCGCGGCTCCGGGTTCGACGGAGTCGCGGTCGACGGAGGGCGGCCACGCGCGGCATGACCGCGCCAGGGCCGGGCCCCTAGCCTGCAGACAACCGCGGCGCGCGTGACCCAGGGAGTCCGCCAAGCAGCCCGTACCGACAGAAGCGCGACGCGTCACCCAGCTTCGCGAGTAGCGCCCCGCCCGGATATGCGTAGGCCCCGGAGCCCGCAGACGCCCGCCGGCGCTTGCGAGCGGCGCACGTACGCGTCGCCTGCGGCACAGCCGGACCCGATCCACTTAACTGGCCGGCGTGCGTGCCACTCAGAGCGACCAGACGGGGAACATCGGAGAAACGGAGGTGACCGGGAAGTTCGAGCGTCTCGGGTGGGGCGTAGCCCCTAATCCCCGCCATGACGTGGGAACCGATCTCTGGCTCATGGCTCGGGACTCCCGCCTTTACGACCTGGGACTCGTAGTCGGCGCTCAGGTGAAGACTGGCCCCAGCTTCTTCGCCGAAACGGAACGGGACGCCTCCGGCACGGTGATCGGCTGGTGGTTCCGGGACGCCGACCGGAAACACGTCGACGCCTGGCTCGCACACGGCTTGCCGCACCTGATCGTGCTGCACGATCTGGACACTCAGACGTCCTATTGGGCGCACGTATCAGCGGAAGCCGTCCTTAGTACCGGCAAAGGAGCGAAAGTTCTCGTTCCTGCCGCTAACACTGTCGACGACGCACACCGCGACGACCTGCTCCGGGTCGCAGCCTCCAAGCGGTCCGGCGGCACGTGGGAGGGCAGCGCCTGGAGCGGCGACAGGTCAGTGCCCGCGACAGCCCTGTTGCGGCATGCACTGATCGTGCCGCGCCTGATCGCTCCGCACCCTAACGCCGACAGAGAGCAACCCATTACCCCAGCGCAGGCTCTGGCTCTGCTGGTTCAAGGCAGGCTTGCTGACCTGACACGGCGCAGCGAGCAGCACGCCGAGGTCCCCTCCTGGGAAGAAGCGACAGGATCCATCAACTGGGACTGGCGATTCGTCGGCGCGATGGGCACCCGAGTGATGTCAGAAGACTTCGAGCCTCTTGCCCTGGCTGCCCGGGACGCGCCCGATCCTGCGCGTCGAACCGCGGCGACTGTCGCAGCGGCGGCGTCCATGCTGGAGCAGGGCCTCGCTGACAGAGCGTTGACAGTCCTTGAGGAGGCCCTACGGAGAGACGACGCAGATCCCGTCGACCACGCTTGGCTAACAATCCAGAAGGCACGCGCCTACGCCGAGATCGGCGAGCCGAAGGAAGCGCGCGATATCGCGGCACGAGCACAGGCAATTGGCTCCACACACGCTGAAGACGTCACCGCCACGGCCCTTGCAGGCGTCGCGGCGCTCCTGCTCTTCAACAATTCCGGCTCACTTCAGTCCGACGTCTCCGCCGTGATCGCCGGCTCCGATACGACGGCGACCTGGTGGCGAACGCAGACGGTGTCCCGGGGACTCACCGCGCTCACTCGTAGAACCTTCTGGACGTGGGCGCGGGACGACACAGTGCGCATCACGACCGGTGATGAAGCCAACGACCAGCTGCTCTCCGCGGCCCTCACAGCCAGCTATGCCGGGGACCACGCCACATGGCGTCACCTGTCCGGACTCCTTGCACAGGACGGACTGCTGCGCCTTGGCAGAGACGCGGCCTCAGAAGCGGCGAAGGCCGCACTTGAGACGCTGCGATTGGCCGGGAACGCGAACGAGATGCAGCACGCCGTCCGCCGGCTCGGCGACGATGGCCCGTCAGCGGCGGTGACCGAGGCCGCTGCCCACGTCGAATTGGACCAAGCAACCCGCACAACAGCACCAGCGACGCTCACGCTCTTGGAGCGCGGCGGAGACCTGCTCGACCAGGCCACGGCCGACAGAACCATCGGGTGGCTTCTCTCCACCCTCGATGACTCGACCGAATTCGAGCAGAGGACGCAGCCCACCTACCTCGTCGACCTTCGGTTGGTAGACGTGATTGCGCGGGTCGTGCCCGCCGCATCCCCGGAGATCCAGCGCATTGTCGCTGAACGCATTGCGACGTTGCCCCCGCAAACCGATCAGCTGCTCGCCACTTCTTGGGCCCGCGCGGAGCATGCGCTACCGCGAACCGTCTGGAGCGAGGAGGCGGCCACAACGGCTGGCGTGGCCGCGAGTGGACATCACGGGGTCCTAGCGACATCGTTGCTGGGCGTCGCGGCGCTCTACAACGAAGACGTGCGTCAACGCTTGCTCGACATGGCCGCGGGTGGCGACCTCGACGCGCTCGGAGCACTCGGGGACGTGACGCACTTACCCGACCATGTTGTCCGAGTGGTCGTCAGCGCGTCATCCGTCAACGTTCGGCGGGAGGTTGAACTCGCAGAACAAGGCGTCTTTCGCGCAATGGTGCACGACGACGGGCACATCCTGGCCTTACTGAACATCTGGCACCCGGCGCTCGCGGACTGGCCACCGCTTCTGGAACTAATCGCACATCCACTCGTCGCCGGCAGCCACAAGAGCCGGGCCTGTCAACTTCTCGCGACCAACCCTGACCGCGTCCCCGCAGAGATCCGTGGTGGGCTCTTGGCCGCAGCGCGTTCAGCCGCCAGCCACCCCCCACTGCCCTCCCCGTTTTCCGGGCTGCATGGTGGCCCCGGAGGAGGTGTTGGTCCTGTAAACGAACTTGTTGCAGCGCTCGCCACTGAGGAGGATCCACCCGGCCCTGACCAGCTACCCGCGTTGCTTGCTGGCGACCACCATGCTCGCCAATCTGCGGCCCGGATCGCCAGACGTCTCCGCCGTCCCGAGGACATCGGGGTTCTGTTAGTCCTCGCCACCGACCACGACCCGCATGTGCGAACAGCCGCCGCTCGAGGCCTCGCCGAGCTTCTGGCAGATGGAGAGGGTGACCAGACCGTCATCTCCGCCGTCCGACGGTGTGCCAACGACACCGGGCGGCTTGTTCCAACCGCCGTGGCCATCGCTCTGTCCAGGAGACCGACGCCTGGAGCAGAAGCCACGGCGCTGCTGAACCGACTGCGGCAGCATCGCTCCGCGAGCGTCCGCCGAGCAGCCGCGACACCGCCGGATCTTCCCGACCACTGAAGCCCCGGCACGCTTATGGGGCGGCCTTACGCGGCTGAGTGCAGCCAAGTAAGGCGTGGCTGATTAGCAGGGTCTCGTCCGCCCGAGCGCCTGCGCCGAGCCCGCACGCTTCACCACGCGCAGCTCGCTACAGGCTTCGATGGCCATGCCGCCGCCGACGAACAACCACCCGGAGATATCCATGCTTCACCCTGCCCCTCCTCCCCCACCGCTCGGCGGCACCGCAGCCCTGCTCACCGGAGACCCAGGCGTCCGCGTTCTTAACTCCGCGCTCGTGTCGCGTGGATGGGCACCGCTCGTCTCGGGTCGAGCGTTCGACGTGTTCGACAGAACACCTCTCGGAGAGTGGACGAACGGGGCATCTCAGATCCCCGTGACGCGGGGCGTCTACGTCCTCCTGACTGCGAATCACGCATTTGAGTACCCCACCGGAGCGCAATCGCATGTCCTCAAGATCGGGAAGGCTTCGGGCGAAGAGGGACTTCGAATCCGTCTCGGCACGCAGGTGGGCTGGGCGAGAAGCACGCTCGCGACCACGGATCCGTGGGACCGCTACAGCCACTTCCACTGGGCAGCGCGACGCGGCTTGGTCGTGGCGTGGTCCCTGGATCCGCACGACAGCGCCATAGCAACCACTACCGTCGAGAGCGCCTTGCACGACGCGTTCTTCGAGCGCCACTTAGGGTTCCCGATTGGCAGTCATCAAGGCCGGTGACCGAACTTTCTCTCAACTCCCTGCCTGCGGGGAGACGGGCCTTCTCATCCGTACAGCTGATAGCCGCATCCCGTTGACACCGGGGCAACGACGGCGTGTCGTGAGCCACCCGGGAAAGACCCGCGGTCGACGAGATCCATCGCGTCAGCGCCGCCGCAGGTCAGCCGGGCGCGGCGCATGCACCTCGAACCGGATGCCCGCCCTGAGCGTCGGCAACGTCATGGGCGGCGGCTCGCGGCTCGGTCAGGCACCGCCAGGCTGGGATTCGCAGCACTTGCCAGCCGAGTCGCTGGAGCACCAGATCCCGCACCAGATCCTGACGACGCTGCCGGCCTCGGACATCAGTGTGCTGAGTGCCGTCACATTCAACATCTATCTGACGGCCATCGGCGGCGACCACAGCAAAGTCGAGTTCGTAGCCGTCTACGACCGGCTTCAGCTGTACCTCCAGGCCAGCTTCGGTCAGCGCCGCGTACAGCCGCCGCTCAGCCTCCGAGTGCAGACGTCGGTCGTCCCTGTCGATCGATGACGGCGTCGGGTGCTCGCGGCGCGCGGCGTCAGCCAGCGCCGCCAGGGTCGGCGTCGGTAGCTGCGCCAATGCCAGGGCGTCACCTGCGACGACCAAGGCACGGCGGGCCCGGCTGACCGCGACGTTGACCAGATTGCGTTGCTCCTCCACCCAACGCGCAGTTCCGTGTCGTGCATCGGAGGCGAGCACTGGGCTGAACAGCACGATGTCTCGCTCGCCACCCTGGAAGCGATGCGCGGTTCCCACAGCGACCCCGCGGGCGGTCCACTGCTCCTCGCCGAGGGCGCGACGCAGCTCGTCCTCGATTAACTCCGCCTGGGCAGCGAAGGGAGTGACCACGCCGAGACTGCCCCGCTCGTCGGGGTGGTCGAGTACCCAGCGAACGATCGCGTCGGCTTCGGCGTGGTTGACCGCGCCGCTGCGCGGGCCGGGCTCGGTATGTCCGGCAACCTGTAGCCAGTGCAGTCCGCGAACCGTGCCGTCCTGCCGGGATACGTCGGTGAGCACGCGGAGGCTGCCTCCGTAGAACGCCTCGTTGACGTAGGCGGCGATCTCCGGGTGGCAGCGGTAGTGCTCGTCCAACAGGAACGGCGGCCGTCCTGCGCGTCTCGCGAACGCTGTGAAAGCGGAGTCTTGCCCGTAGGAGACTGCGCGGGCGTGCAGGTCGTCCTGGGTAGAACCGACGGAGGCAGCGATGGTGGCAACGTCGCGGGGCGCGAGGGTGACAACAGGGGTCAGCTGATTGGGGTCCCCGACGATGACCAGCCGCTTGGCCCGGTAGGCCAGCGGCAGCACCTCGGCCACGCCGCACTGGCTGGCCTCGTCGATGACAACGAGGTCGAACAGGCCCGCAGTCAAGGGGAAGTTCCGTCCGGCGGACAGGGCGGTGCAGGCCCATCCGGTCGCTGACGGGAGGGTCCCGGCGACGGCGGCCATGCGCGCGGTGGGTGCACCGCGGCGCAGGCGGGCCAGATGCTTCAGCGCGGTGGCCCCAGCGCTGATCCGTGTCGCGACGGTCTGCTGGACGGCGGTGAGACTGGCCTGCTCCCACGCGTGATCAGCGGCGGCGAGCTGGTCTCGTTCAGTCTCGGGGTCTCGGGCGCCAAGGGCGGTGATAGCGGCCTGGAGTGCGTCCCAGCGCAGTTCGGCTTCCGCCCACTCCGCCAGATCGGCGAGCTGTACCACTCGATCGGTCGGCACCTCTGCCGCGGCCAGCGTGCGGCGGGTGCGGGCGGCGGTGAATAGGTAGGAGCGCTCGACCCGTCGTGCACGGCGGGCGAGCTGTACGCGGCGGTCGTGCACCGGGGAGGGCCTCGGCTGGCCCCACAACAAGGTGCGGCGGGCCTCGAGGTCGAGGGCGAGTTGTCCGAGCTCGCCCTCGAGGGCGGCGCGTTGCGCCAGGGCGTCGTGCAGCCGGGTCCTGTTGGCGACGGCGACCTCAAGCTGACGTTGGCTGACTGTCGGGGAGACACCCGGAGGCACCGGACGTCCAGCGAGGGCTTCCAGAGTCGGCGGAAGGGCCTCGCGATGTTCCGCATTGCCCGTTCGGATAAGCAGCCCGTCGTCGATCTCGTGAGCGCGCTCGACGGCGACCTTGACCGCCTCATTGTTGGTGGAGGCGACGAGGACGGTCTCCCCGCGTAGCCATGCCGCCGCAACGGTCGCCGCGACCAGTTGGCTCTTGCCGGTGCCGGGCGGGCCCGTGATGACGGTGACCGGCAGGACGCCGGTGGCAGCCAGGGCCTGTTCCTGCGAGTCGTTCAGAGTCAGCGGTGCGACCTGCGCCGGTTCGTCGGGCAGCGCGACCTCGGGAGCTTGCTCCAGCAGGTAGCGGGCGGCTGTCCGGGACCAGTCCGGGCGGGTGCGTAGCTGGGTGAGCTCCTCGACGAGTCCGGCAGTGGCGCCGTTCGAGGCACCCCGGTAGGCGACGGCCGCGTTGTACACGCCCGGAGAGCGCGGCCGAGGCGTGGCAGACAGCCGCTGCGGGTCGAGAGCGGCGCGGTCGTCGAAGCCGAGCGCGATCAGCACGTCGGCCAGCTGGACTGCTAGCCCCTCGGCGTCGCCGAAGGCAAGGCCGCTGGCCGCTACGGCGCGTGCCGCCGCAAGCGCCTCGGGCGGGAAGAAGTCTTCGGACAGCAATGCCGGATTCAGGTAGGGCTCCGCGTCTTTCGCCAGCGCAGCCGTCTCCTCGGCGGTGGGTGGCTCCAGCGCGGTGACGGCGACGGGTGCGACGCGACGAACGCCCCGCCGATCGAGAGCGACGACCAACGGCCAGCCGTAGAAGACGGCCTCCTCGCGCCCGGCGCCGTCGAAGAGCTGCCGCAGCTCGGGCCCCACGGGGACGGAGTCGGCGGTGCCAGCGAGGAACTGCTCCGTGGCGAAGGGAAGCATTACCCACGAGTCGGCGGCGCTGTACTCGACCGACTGGGCCAGTCCCGCGCGTTGCACACAGGCGAGGTGATAGCGAACCAGCTCGTCCCACCGAGGGTCGAGCGGGACGGGAGGCGGCACGGGCGAAGCTGCGGCCGGCACAGGCGGACGAGCACCAGCGACCGCTCCGCGATGCGCTGCGGCACCAGCCCGGTCAGGGGTCTGAGTCGAGCACTGCAAGCAAGCAGTCCACTTGGTGTCAGGATCCCAGCGAGCCCTTGTCCCCGCCGGCAGAGTTCGCTGACAGCGCTGACACCTCGCCGCGTACTTCAACGAGATCCGCCGCTCAGCCACGCGCCTCACCGTCCCCCCGCTGCGAAGTACGCAGGCCGACCCGTCACGGCCAAGACTCTCTGTCCTAACGGAACGCTATGGCACGGATCTGACACACAAGCGGAGGCAGAAGCGTGGACATCCTCATCGCCATGGCGGCCCAGTAGTCGAGGGAGGTGGCTCTTGTGGACCGTTTGCTCGCCGATTCCTGCCAGGGGTACATGCGTTCCCTTGCCCATCCCGGACACCGCGTCTCGCCGAGGCCGTGCGTACTCCGCGGCCCCGCACGTTTACCGCCAATCGGTCCGTAGACGCGGGCGCAGGCGTGTGCGTATGTAGCGTGTCGCCCCTCGGACACAGCACCGCCCCGGTGTTCCTGCAGGTCAGGGACCCGGGGCGCTTCACGTCCGGGCCTCCGGGGCGCTGTCGGTGGGCCGCGCGAGGGCGGTTGCCGTGGCGCGCCCTCCGGGCCACCTGCGCCGGTGACGCCGTGCCGGCCGGGCACCGCCGGCGGTCGGCCGGGTCCGCTCCGTGGTCTCGGGCCCCCACCCGCGAGGTGCCGACGCGGGTGCCGGACTACCACGCGGCCGAATGGCGTTCCACCTGCAGGCCGACGACGCTGTGCCGCCCCCTCGACCCCCGGGGAGCTGATGCCGATGCCGTCACGAACCGCTGTCGTACGGGTTCTCGTGCTCGACGAGCAGGAGGTGGTCCGCCGCGGCGTGATCCAGGTGCTCGCGGGTGACGCCGGGATGACGGTCGTCGCGGAGGCGGCCTCCGTCGGTGAGGCGGTGGCCCGGGGCCGGGCCGCGCGCCCGGACGTGGCCGTGATCGGCATGCGCCTGCCCGACGGCACCGGGGCGGAGGCCTGCACCCGGCTGCGTGCGGACGTCCCCGGGGTGCGCTGCCTGGTGCTCAGCCAGTACGTCGATCCGGAGACGGTGGCGGCAGCCGTGCGGGCGGGGGTGTCGGGATACCTGGTCAAGCACGTGCGCGGTCCGGCTCTGACGGCGGCCGTGCGCCGGGTGGCCGCGGGTGGCACCGTGTTCGCCCCCGAGGTCACCGCACTGCTCGATCCCCGCGGCGGCGCCGGGCGACCGGATCCACTGGCCGGCCTCACCGAGCGGGAGCGCGCCGTGCTGCTGCTGATCGGCGACGGGCTCACCAACCGGCAGATCGGCGATCGCCTCGGCCTGGCGGAGAAGACGGTGAAGAACTACGTCACCAACATGCTGCCGAAGCTGGGCCTGCAGCGCCGCACCCAGGCCGCCGTCCTGGTCACGCAGTTGCGCAGCCGCGGGGCCGACGGGGCCCTGCCGTCCGCGGACGTCACGACCCCGTCCCGCCGCACACCCAGGGGTAGCACCTGACCGACGGGTGCCGCACCGGACGGTCCCGCTCGGACACGGCAGGAGGCCCCTCGGTCGCCGACCGCGGGGCCTCCGTGCTCCCTCCTGGCGGCCCGGTTGCCGGGCTCGTCGGGATCAGGCGGCCGTCGCGCGGGCGGCCTCGTCGACCAGCTGCGCGACGACGTCGGGCCGGGAGACGGTCACGGCGTGGGACGCGTCCACCTCGACGGTGTGCGACGACGCCCGCTCGGCCATGAACCGCTGTGCCTCCGCCGGGACGGCCAGGTCCTGACGCGTGACGAGGGTCCAGGACGGGATGGTCTTCCAGGCCGCCTTCGTCGCCTTGTCCTCCAGTGCGTCGCCGGTGATCGGCCGCTGTGTGACGGCCATCAGCGCGGCGACGTCCGCCGGCACGTCCGCGGCGAAGACCTCCCGGAACTCCTCCTGCTCGATGTGGAGGTCGTCGACCGTCTGCCCGTCCGGACCGCGGACCGGTACCGGGCGCAGCGCGGGGCCGAGCTCGTTGCCCGGGTACCTGCCGGCCAGCTCGCCGGTGCTCTCCCCCTCCTCGAGCAGGAAGCTGGCGACGTACACCAGCGCCCTCACCTGCGGGTGCCCGTCGGCCGCCTCGCTCATCACGCTGCCGCCGTACGAGTGGCCGGCGAGGACGATCGGCCCGTCCACGCCGTCCAGGACGTGGCGCAGGTACTCGGCGTCACCTGCCAGGGCGCGCAGCGGGTTGGCCACCCCGACCACCGGGTAGCCGTTCGCGCGGAGACGGGTGATCACGCCGTTCCAGCTCGACGAGTCGGCGAAGGCCCCGTGGACGAGGACCACCGTGGGCTGCGTACCGGTGCGGGTGTCGGGCGTGCTGCTGGTCATCGCTTCTCCCTCTCGGTCGGCGGGCGACCCCCGTCGCCCGTCCGGTCGCCCGCCCTGAACGCGTTCCCGTCGGGACGGCCGGTGTGCGATATATTGCATGTTGGATCTGCGGGCGGACAGTCTCCTTTCCGCGCTTCCTCGTTCCGCAGTCCGTGCGTTCCCGGGAGGTCCGTCCGTGCCGATCCCCTCGACCGCCCCCGGCGTCGACCGCGGCCTGCTGCGCGACGACGTCTACCGCCGCCTCCGCGACGCGATCGTGGACGGCACGTTCGCCCCCGGTGAGCAACTGAGGGACCTGGAGCTCGCGACCTGGCTCGGGGTCAGCCGGACTCCGGTCCGCGAGGCGCTGCTGCGCCTCGCGCAGGGCGGGCTGGTCCTGGCCCGGCCGGGCCGGTCGACGGTCGTGAGCCCGCTCGACGTCCGCGCGGTCCGGGACGCCCGCGACGTCGTCGCGGCGATGCACGAGCTCGCGGTCCGCGAGGCCGTCCCCGTCCTCACCGAGGCGGACCTGGCCGCCATGCGCGACGCCAACCGCCGGTTCGCCGCCGCGGTCGCCTCCGGCGACGTCGAGTCCGCCCTCCGGATCGACGACGACCTGCACGGCGTGCCGGTGCGCCTCTCCGGCAACCGCGCGCTCGCGCGCGTCCTCGAGCAGTTCACGCCCACGGTGCGCCGCGCGGAGCGGTTGCGGTTCGGCTCCCTCCGCGGCCGGGCCTCGGTCACCCGGCACGAGGAGCTGATCCGGCTGTGCGCCGCCGGGGACGCGGAGGGGGCGGCCGCGGTCGCCTACGACACCTGGCACAGCCTGCCGAGCGCCGAGGCCTGACCGCCGGACGGCGGTCGTCACGGGGCGATGACGAGCTCCGCGACGAGATCGCCGTCCATCGCGAAGCGGTAGCCGAGCTCGACGACGCCGCCGGGGAAGTCGCCCTCCAGCCGGTGGGTGGCGACCCAGTGCGCGTCGTCGGTGCGCTCCGTCGCGACGAGCGTGGAGGTGTAGCTGAACTGGGCTCCGGCCCTCGTCAGGAAGCGCCGGACCTCCTCGGTCCCGCGGTAGGTCGTGCCGTCGTCGACGACCACGGCGGTGGGCGTGAAGGCGCGCAGCGCGGCGTCCGCATCGCGGGCCGCGTGCGCGGCGAGGTACTCGCGGATCGGAGCCGGGAGCTGGTCGGGCCGGCTGCTGGTCGGGGTGGTCATGCCCCGACGGTGCGTCCTCCCGAGGCGGGAGGGTCGAGCGGTGGACCCTCCCCCCGGGAGAGGGTGCACAGTGCTCCGGTGCTGGCGATCGGCGAGTTCTCCCGGCTGACCCACCTCAGCGTGCGCACCCTGCGCCGGTACCACGACGCGGGCCTGCTCGAGCCGGCGACCGTGGACGAGGCGACCGGCTACCGCTACTACACCGCGGACCAGATCCCGACCGCCCAGGTCATCCACCGCCTGCGCGAGCTCGACGTCCCCCTGTCCGACGTCCAGCGGATCCTGCGCTCCCCCGACCCGGGCACCCGTGCCGCCCTGGTCTCCGGCCACCTGGAGCGGCTGGAGTCCGAACTGGACCGCACCCGGGCCGCGGTGGCGTCGCTGCGCCGGCTGCTGCGACCGGAGCCGGCCCCGCTGGACGTCGAGGTGCGCGCGGAGCCGGCCACGACCGTCGCCGCGGTCGAGGACGACGTGGCGCACGACCAGCTCCTCCCCTGGTACGCCGGCGCCATGGCCGAGCTGGACGCCGTCGTCGGCGAGCCGACCGGCGTCCCCGGAGGGCTGTACGACAACGCGCTCTTCGAGGCCGGCCGCGGGCACGCGCTCGTGTACCGGCCGACGGCCCGGCCCCCGCGCAGCGGCCGCGTGCACCCGGTGACCCTGCCGGCCGCCGAGCTGGCGGTCGCGATCCACGTCGGCGAACACCACGACATCGACGTCACCTACGGCGAGCTGGGTGCCTGGGTGGTGGCCAACGCGCTCGCGGTGGCCGGGCCGGTGCGGGAGACCTACCTGGCCGGCCCGCGCGACACCCCCGACCCGTCGGCCTGGCGGACCGAGGTCGGCTGGCCGGTCTTCCGCGTGGCCCCGCGCTGACGGTCCCGGTCGCCGGGGTGTCCGTCACGCCCGCGGCGTCAGGCCCCGCCGCAACTCGTCCAGGGCCTGCGCGAGGCCGACCCGGGGCACCCACCCCCACCTCCGCGCGCGGTCGGTGAGCAGCTGCCCGGTCCACACCGGCTCGTCGGTCCACTCGGGGGCGACGCCCAGCGCGTCGGTCACCGTGCCGAGGTAGTCCCGCCACGTCGCGGGCTCGCCGGCGACGATGACCGGGGTGGTGCCGCCGGCCACGGGACCCCGCTCCGGGTCGTCGGACGTCGCGACGGCACCCGTGGCGACGTCCGCGACGAAGGCCGCCAGGTCCTCGACGTGCACCCAGGGCCAGGTCCGCGACGGGTCGGCCCGGCGGTCCCCGCCGTCGCGGATCGCCTGCGGTCGCAGCGTGTTCCAGACCGAGGTGTCGCCGGCGCCCAGGATCGCCGGCGGACGGACCAGCACGGTGGTGAGCCCGCCGACCTGCGCCAGCGCGGCGTCGGCGGCGTTCTTGGTGTCGGGGTAGTCACCACTGCCCTCGGGCAGGAGGGGACCGTCCTCGGCGATGTCCCCGATGCCGGCCGAGCGGTCGTAGACCCCGGCCGTGGAGACGTGCACCAGCCGGGCGACGCCGGAGTCGCGGGCGGCCCGGGCGAGGACCGACGTGCCCTCGACGCCCACACGGTGCTGGACCTCCCGCGACGAGCCCATCGGGTGGACCGTCGTCACGACCGCGTCGGCGCCCCGGGTCACCGCGCGGGCGAGGGACTCGTCGGCGAAGTCGCCGACGAACTCCGTGAGCCCGTCGAGCGCGGGCGCGCTGCCGGCGCGGCGGACCACGGCGCGCACCTGCGCCGACCGCTCGGCCAGCGCCCGGCACACCGCGGTGCCCACCAACCCGTTCGCACCGGTCACCACGACGACGGGAGGGACGCTGGCCATGCCGCCCACCCTGTCAGCGAGCCTGCGACGGCGCTCGTCGCACGGCACGTCGTCGCGGCGTCGCGGGCTCCGCGCAGGGCCGGCCGGGCAGTGGCGCCCGGGCCGGACCGGACGGCGTCCTCATCGCGGGCCGGGGGCTCGGGCGGGGCCACGGCTCACGTCGCGTGCCCGGGACGGTCAGCGGCGGGCGCGGACGGTGCGCCGCGGTGCCCGTCAGCGAGCCACGGTGAGCGTGGTCAGCCAGGCGGCGAGCCCGAGGACGAGGCACCCGGCGATGACCGGCGCGTAGGACCCGGAGACATCGACGGCCGCCCCGGCGAGCGGAGCTCCCACGGCGGATCCGATCCCGGCGCTGGTGTAGAGCACCCCGAGCAGCCCACCCAGGCGCGTGGTGCCGAACCGCTCGGCGACGACCGCGGGCCCGAGGGCGACGAAGCCGCCGTAGCCGATCCCCAGCACGACGGCGAAGGCGACGAGCACGCCGTACCCGCCCGCGAGGCCCCAGAGCACGAAGCTCGCGCCCATCGTCAGGAAGCACCACCGGAACGCGCGCAACGCCCCGGTCCGCGCAGCGACCGCCCCGAGCACCAGCCGGCCGGCAGTGCTCGCGGCCCCGATCACCCCGACCAGCAACGCCGCCGCGACCTGGTCCACCCCGACCTGTTCGGCGGAGCCGGGCAGGTGCACGAACGGGACGAACAGCGCGACGGACACGAGACCCGACGCCAGGTACAGCCGTCGGTAGTCGCGGTTCCGCACGGCCTCCGCCGGCGTCAGCGCCGCCGGGCCGGCCGGCACCGGAGGGCAGGTGACGACCGCGGCGCAGGCCAGGAGCACCGCCGCGCCCGCCAGGCCGAGCACGAGGTGGGTGTCCCGCCACCCCAGCTCGCCGATCAGGGCGGCGGCCACCGGTGCGACGGTGAGGGTGCCCAGGCCGATCCCCGTGACCGCCACCCCGATCGCCAGCGTGCGGCGCCGCTCGAACCACCCGCCGACGACGGCCACCATCGGGACGTAGGCGCAGGCCACCCCGATCCCGACCCCCAGGCCGTAGGTGACCAGTCCGATCCACAGCTCACCGGCACGGGACGTCGCCGCCAGCCCGGCGCCGAGAGCGATCCCCCCGACGAGCAGCACCCGTCGAGGGCCGTAGCGGTCCACCGCGATGCCGCTGAGGGCGCCGAGGCCGAAGTACGTGAGCGAGGTGAGGGCGAAGAAGACCGACGTCGTGCCGCGACCGGCACCGAACTCCTCCGCCATCGGCTCGAGGAACGCGCCGAAGGAGTAGGCGATCCCGAACGAGGCGAACATCGCGGCGAACGCCGCGGCGACCATCGCCCAGCTCCGGAGCGAGTCGACCGCCGGCGGGGTCCGCATGCCGGCGGAGGATACGAGGCGCCTCCACGACCACTGTCACGTGACCACCGTCCCCGCGCGCCGGCGTCCCGGCGGGGCCGTCGGCCGCGGCGTCACCGGCCAGGGCGTCGGCCGCCCGGACCGGACGACGTCATCCGGGGTCGATGTTCTGGTTGCGCCGGAAGACGTTCGTCGGGTCGTACTGCCGCTTCAGCGCGGTCAGGCGTCGGAGCGTGGCGTCCCCGTAGGCCTGCCGCACGCGGGCCTGCCCCTCCTCCATGAGGAAGTTGACGTAGACGCCGGTGTGGAACGGGGCCAGGGCCGTCCAGTAGTCGCGCGCCCACTGGCGTTGCTCCTCGAACCCGTCCGGGCCGGCGGTGTTCCCGTTGATGTTGAAGGTGAAGCCGGTGGACCGGCCGGTGAAGGCGGTGGCGTCGTCCGGGACCCGCGCGACCGCCCCGCCCATCTGCCACAGCGCCACGCTGCTGAGCGGCGACGTGATCCGGCGGCCGTACTCGACGACGACGTCGATGACGTCGTCACTGAGCGCCGCCACGTCGCAGGAGCGGACGGAGTACCAGCAGCCGTGCCGGAACGAGGGGTCGAACATCTGCTGGTGCGCCAGGAACGGCTTGGGCGCCACGACGTCCAGCACCGGCGACCCGAATCCCCGCATCGGCGCCAGGACCCGCTGCCCCTGCTCGACGTCGCCGGCGTAGCAGGCGGCCACCGCCACCACCGGCCGGCCGACCAGCTCCGGCGGGACCACGGGCAGGGGCGGGGCGAGCCGCTGGACGACGATCGTCATCAGCTCGTCGGGAGCCTCGGCCACCCAGTCCCGGTAGGAGCGCAGGACCGGCTCGGCGTCGTCCATGGACCAGAAGGTCGCCCCGGCCACCACCTGCGGTCCCAGGGGGTGCATGCGGAAGCGGAAGTCGGTGACCACCCCGAAGTTGCCGCCGCCGCCGCGCAATCCCCAGAACAGCTCCGCGTTCTCGTCCTCGCCGGCCCGGACGAACTCGCCGTCGGCGGTCACCAGGTCCGCGGACAGCAGGGAGTCGACGGTGAGGCCGTACCGGCGCATGACCCAGCCGATGCCACCCCCGAGGGTCAGCCCGGCCAGCCCGGTGTGGGAGACGATCCCGGCCGGCACGACCAGGCCGTGTTCCTGGGTCCGCTCGTCCAGCTCGCCCAGCAGCGTCCCGGCCTGCACCGCCGCCACCCGGGAGTCCGGGTCCAGCCGGACGCCGTTCATCCGCCGGAGGTCGATGACCAGGCCGCCGTCGCAGGTCGACAGGCCCGGGAAGCTGTGCCCCCCGCTCCGGACGGCGATCGGCAGCTGCTGCTCGCGTCCGAACCGGATGGCGGTCCGCACGTCGTCCGCGCCCGTGCACCGCGCGATGACGGCGGGACGTCCGTCGACCGACCCGTTCCAGAGCCTGCGGTGCTCGTCGTACCCGGCGTCCGCAGCGGTGAGGACCTCGCCCCGCAGCGCGGCACGGAGTCCGGCGACGGCGGTGTCGCTGACCGGAGCCGCCGTGGACCGGACGCTGCCTGGACCAGTCGTGGTGGTCATGGGACCAGTGTCGGGACGTCGGGAGCGCGCGACAGGGCCCTAGGTTCCCCTCTGCCGGGACCCCGTCGGCACCTCGGCCCGCGGCGCGCACGGCACCCTGGCCCGTGTCACCGCCGGGGGGCCACACTTCGGGTCCCGCCTCCCCCTGGAGCCTGCGATGCTGCGGACCCGGTTGTGCGACCTGCTCGACATCGCCGTGCCGGTGGTGGTCGCGCCGTTCGGGCCCTGGGACGAGACCGCGCTGGCGGTGGAGGCCTGCCGGGCCGGCGCCCTCGGCAGCCTGGGCACGGCGCTGCGCCGGCCGTCGGAGCTGCGCGCGCAGTGGCAGCGGGTGCGGGAGGCCACCGACCGCCCCTTCGCGGTCAACCACACCGGGCGGCCGTTCGACCCCGAGGCCTTCGCCGCCACGCTCGAGTTCGCCCCCGCGGCGATCAGCTTCCACATGGGCGTCCCCACCGACCTCGTCGCGCGTGCGCACGACGCCGGGATCCGCTGGATCCAGGCGGTCGGCGACGTGCGGGCCGCGGAGGCGGCGCTGGAGGCCGGTGCCGACGTGCTGGTCGCGCAGGGCACGGAGGCCGGCGGCAACGCCGGCTGGGTCAGCACCCTGGTGCTCGTGCCGGCCGTCGTCGACCTGGCCGGGGACGTGCCGGTGGTCGCCGCCGGCGGCATCGCCGACGGACGGGGCCTGGCCGCCGCCCTCGCGCTCGGGGCGCAGGGCGCGAGCCTGGGCACCCGCTTCCTCGCCACCCCCGAGATGGGCATCGACCAGGAGTGGAAGGACCGGATCGTGGCCGCGGACGCCACCGACGCGGTCAAGGTCCCGCACAGCGAGCGGGTGATGCCCCGGTTCACCCTCCCGCAGCTCGGGCAGCCGTACGCGCCGCGGGCGCTGCGGACCGAGCTGGTCTCCCGGCTGCAGCGGGCGCCGGAGACGGTCGACCCGGAGCGCGTGGGACACGAGCTGCGCGCCCGCGTGCGGGCCGGCGGCGGCCACGACCTGCTGCCGTTCGCCGGGCAGTCGGTCCAGCTCGTCCACGACGTCGTCCCGGCCCGCGAGCTGGTCGCCCGCCTCGTCGCCGAGGCCGAGGCGGCCCTGCGGACGGCGGGACGGGCGGTCACGGCCGAGCCGGCACCGCGGCCGCGGACCCCGGCACCCCCGGCCGCGCGCGCACCCGCCGACCAGCAGGCGTGACGGGCACCGCGACGGCGCGGCCCCGGCCGGAGCAGCCGTCGTCCGTCCCCGGGACCGGTCAGGACCTGTCCGGGATCGGCGGTGACCCGGCGTCGACGACCCGCACGGCGCACCGGATCGCGCCGGGGTGGGGGCCACAGCATCACCCGCCGGAGGTGAGTCGCGCGTCCGGGCCGCCCTCCTAGCGTCGGCGTCCGACGAGTCCGTCCCCCTCCGGAGGCACGTCGTGAGCGCGACTCCCGGATCTGCCCCACCGGTACGGCCGACGGTCGACGCGGACCGGCTGCGGGCCGGTGGACCTGCCACCCCGCGGCTCCTCGGAGCGGCCACGGCGGTCGGCGCGGTCCTGCCCTCCACCGCCGACGGGTGCGTCGGCTGACCGCGGGAGACGGTGTGTCCGAACCCGTGGAACGACGCGCTCTGCCGTTGTGGCTCACCGTCGTGCTGGGGGTGGCCGGCACGGCCGTCGCCCTGTGGGGCATCCACGCCGCCGCGCCGATCCTGGGACCCGTCGTCCTCGCGTTCGTCCTGACCGTCGTGGCCCATCCGCTCGTCGCCGCGCTGGTGCGCCGCGGGGTGCGGCGGGGGCTCGCGATCGCGGTGGCCGTGCTCGTCGTCGACGGGGGGATCATCGCCTTCGCACTCGCCCTCGCGATCTCCCTCGGCCAGCTGGCGACCGTGCTGCCGGAGTACACCGACGAGTGGCAGGAGCTCCTGGACGGCCTGCGCTCCACCCTGGCCGGGTGGGGGGTCGGCCCGGAACAGGTGGAACGGGCACTGCGCTCGATCGAGCCGGAGACGGTCGCCGCGGTCCTGGGGAACGTGCTGTCGGGTGTCGCCGGAGCCGCCGGTGCGCTGTTCCTGGTGGTGGCGACGGTCCTGTTCATGACCGCCGAGGCGACCGGACTGCCCGCGCGTCTGGCCGAGGTGCCCGGCACGTCGCAGCTGCACGAGGCGCTGGGTGCGTTCGCGAGGAACACCCGGCGCTACGTGGTCGTGACCACGGTCTTCGGCCTCGCCGTGGCCGTGGTGGACACGATCGCCCTCGTCGTCCTCGGCATCCCGCTCGCGCTGCTGTGGGGTCTGGTCTCGTTCCTGACCAACTACATCCCCAACATCGGGTTCTTCCTCGGGCTGGCGCCGCCGACGCTCCTCGCGCTCCTGGTCCACGGGCCCGGTACGGCACTGCTCGTGGTGGTGGTCTACACCGTGGCGAACTTCGTCCTGCAGTCGGTGATCCAGCCGGTGGTCGTCGGGGACGTGGTCAGGCTCTCCGTGACGGTGACCTTCCTGTCCGTGTTCGTGTGGACCGTCGTCCTGGGCCCGCTCGGGGCGATCCTCGCCGTCCCGCTCACGCTGTTCCTCCACGCCGTGCTCGTGGGCCAGGACCCGGGGCGTCGATGGGCCCGCACGCTGCTGGCCGGGGCGTCGGGGGGCGAGCGCACGGGGCGACGCCCCACCGGGGTCCGGCGGCGACGTGGGCGGCGCGTGGCGACCCCGCCGGCAGGCACCGCACCGGAGAGCGACGGCGAGCCGGCCGGCGGGCCACCGCCCGGCCCCGGGCGGGACCACGACCGGGGCCTGCCCGTCCCCGGCCGCGACGCGGCGGACGGTGCGGGGTAGCCGACGTCGCCGGACCGCCCCGACACGGCTGGGTGCGGGACGCCGCTCCCCCGGTCGAGCGGACGCGGCGGCACCGGAGCCCGGATCCGAGGGGCGGGGGGAGGCGTCCGGACGGGACGGGGCACGTCGCGGGTGGCGGGCTCATCCGTCCCAGGGGAGTCGGTACGAGCCCCGGCCCACCGAGGACGACCGGCGTCCGAGATCCCGGCGACCCTCGCGGAGGCACCGGTGATCCGTCGCCTGACCGACGTGCCCGACGGCGTGCTGGGCCTCGAGGCCGTCGACGACGTCGAGCGGGAGGACGTCGAGCGGGAGGACTACGAGAACCTGGTCCTCCCCGCGATCGAGCAGGCCATCGCACGGCACGGCGAGGTCCGCCTCGTCCACGTGCTCGGCCGCGAGTTCGACGACTACGAGGGCGGCGCCGTCTGGGAGGACCTGGAGCTCGGCGTCAGGCACCCGACCGCGTTCGAGCGCATCGCGGTCGTCACCGACGCCCGGTGGGCGCGGCCTGCCCTGACGGTGTTCACCGTGCTCTGGCCCGGCAAGGCCCGCGCCTTCCCGCTCGCCGAGCGTTCCGCCGCGGTGAGCTGGGCGGCCGAGGAGGACGACTGAGGAGGACGGCTGACCGGCGTACCGCGGTCGCCGCACGCGGGCCGGGCGGAGCCGACGGCGTGCGGTCAGGCGATCCGGTCCGGGATGCGGCGGCCCTCGACGAGCAGGCACACGTGCTGCAACCCGACGATCGACGCCGCCTGCAGCAGGGGCAACCGCACGAACACCGCGCCGAGGGGACCCAGGAAGGAGGCGAACAGCCACATCGAGGTCGCCAGGCACAGCAGGCGCCGGCCGGACCCCTCGTCGCCGGCGCCGCGCCGGGCGAGGGGCAGCGCACCGACGCCGAAGGCCGTGCCCAGGACGGCCGACAGCAGCGCGGCGGCGTGCGCACCCCCGAGCAGGCCGGCGGGGAGGACGCCCAGCACGGCCGCCGCGATCGCGGCCGACCACCACAGGCGTCCGGCGGGGCGGCCACTCCCCCGGCCCGGCGGCTCGTAGCAGTCCAGTTCGGTGGGTGGGTGCTCGGCGAGCATCCGGGACCGGTCCTCGTACACCGCCACGGAGGGGTGGTTCCGCCGGACGCGCTCGGTGAGGTCCACCGGCACGGCGCCCGACAGCCACAGCGCCTCGATCCGGCAGTGCTCGGCCCGCAGGCCGCGGGTCCCCGCGACGACGTGACCCCAGCAGGCGACCACGGCGAGGACGTGACGGCTGCGCGGCTGGTCACCGGCCCACTGCTCCGCGCCGAAGGCGTAGAAGCCGCACGTGCAGTCCGGGTCGGGGCTGGGGTGCGGCGGGCGGTCCCTCCTCAGGCAGCGCGCCTCGTTGGCACCGTCGCGCCAGGGGTCGTTCGAGAACAAGGGGTAGAGGGCACCGTCCGGACCGATCCGGAAGGTGCGCAGCGCTCTGATCTGTCCCACACGTGGCTCGAAGCCACCGTAGGGATCCACCGCCGCTACTTCACGGGCGACGGATCCCGGGGCCGCTCGGGTCGCTCCGGCGCGGCCGGCTCGAGGGGCGGCTCGGGCACGGGCAGGACCTCGATGCGGCGGACTTCCTTGCCGATGTTGCCCACGACGCCAGCGTAGGGACCCGTCCCCGGGATCGGGGCGTCTTCCGTCCCCGCGAGGACGACCGGGATCGACGCGGGTGCCCGCGGACCGCCGTCGGCGGCAGCGCACCGTCGCGTGGCGTGCCGTCCGGTCCGCTCGTCGCGGGGAGTGCCCGGTGGGAGGATCGGGCGTCGGGACCGGAAGGGGTGGCGCCGTGGCCGGGCAGCAGCCGATCGAGCCGAGCGAGATCTACCGGGCGGACGGCAGCCGGGTGCCCCGGCGCCGCACGGCCCTGGGCACGGTGCCGGCCGCGGTGCGGTCCCTGCTCCCGGCGCTGTCCCGCACGACCGCCGGGTCGCTGGTCACCGCGTCGGCGCTCGCCGTCGCGGCGGCCGTCACCGCCCGGGCCGCCGAGGCGGCCCGCCAGGTCCTGGAGCAGGCGGCCCGGGAGGCGCTGTCCCCGCGTCCCACCGGGGTGTGGATCGAGGTCTCCGTCACCCGCATCGAGGTGCGCCGGCCGCGCTGAGCCGGATCCGACGCGCGAGCAGGGGCGGGCTCGCGAACGGGTCTAGCGGACGCGCCGGACTCCCTGGCGCGGCGGGGCGGCCGGATGTAGAGAGAGTGCCTCCCGCCGTCGACGAGGGAGCACTCCGATGGCCGACAAGTCGCCCCACGACGACCACTCCGCGAAGAAGTCGGGCAAGTCCGTGAAGGCCAAGCGCAGCGAGCGCAAGGAGAAGCAGCGGGCCACCCGGGAGATGGAACGGCTGATGCACCCGCGGAGGGCCAAGACCTGACCGACCGCCGCGGGCGCGTGGTCACGGCCGTGGGTTCCCGGGTGGTGCTGCCCACGAGGTCATGACGCCGCGCGCAGCACCGCGCCGATCTCGTCGTCGGTGAGCCGTACCGGGTTCCCCCGCATGCTGCTGGAGCGCGCGGCCTTGGCGGCGGCCTCGGCGTGGTCGGCCGGGCGGAGGCCGAACACCCCGAGGGGCGGCACGCCGAGCGCGGTCACGGTCTCACCCAGCCAGGCCACCGCGTCCTCGACGGTCGCGTCGTCCCGCCCGGTCAGCAGCCGGGCGACCCGGGCGTAGCGACGCAGCGCGGGCGAGGCCGGCTCGCGCTCCCGCAGCGCCCGGACGTTGGCCTCGACCACCGGCGCCAGCAGGGCCGCGCACACCGCGCCGTGCGGGGCGTCCACCATGCCGCCGACGACGCCGGCGATCCCGTGCACCGCCCCCAGCTTCGCGTTGGCCAGCGCGATGCCGCCGAACAGGCTGCACAGGGCCATCTCCTCGCGGGCCGCGCGGTCCCCGCCGTCCTCGTGGGCGGCCCGCAGCGCCCGCGCACCCCGCGCCAGCCCGGCCGCTGCGACGGCGTCGGTCACCGGGTTGGCCTGGGGTGAGACGTAGGGCTCCAGGCACTGGGTGAGCGCGTCCAGCCCGCTGCTGGCGGTGACCTCCGGTGGGCAGCTCACCGTGAGCAGCGGGTCGACCAGCGCGACCGCCGCCAGGAGGTGCGGACCGCGGATGCTCGCCTTGACGCCGTGCTCCGGAGACGCCAGCACCGCGTTGGCGGTCACCTCCGCACCGGTGCCCGCGGTCGTGGGGACCGCGACGCAGGGCAGGGCCGGCCGCTGCAGGGGCAGCCCGCGGCCGACGACCTCCAGGTGGTCCAGGGGGTCGGTGCCGTTGCCGAGCAGGGCGGCGACGGCCTTGCCCGTGTCCAGCACGCTCCCGCCGCCGATCGCGACGACGACGTCGACCCCGGCGTCCCTCGCCCGCCGGGTCGCCGCGCGCACCCCGTCGACGGTCGGCTCGTGCGCGACCGACACGACGGCGACCGGGTCGACGCCCCCCAGGAGGGACCGGCGACGCGCAGGGTCCCGCCCGGCGCACAGCAGCACCCGGCGTCCCAGGGTGGGCAGCAGGTCCGCGAGGTCGTCCGCGCGTCCCGGGCCGAAGACGACCCGCCGCGGGAGGGCGAGGTCGAACCCCGTCACCGGCCGGCGCCCGCCGGGGACTCCCCGGGCGGCGCGGCCAGGCGCCTGCCCATCTGCTCGTGGACGGCCTGGATCGCCTGCAGCGGGCGGATCATCACGCGGAACTCGACGATCCGGCCGGCGTCGTCGCAGCGCACGATGTCGACCCCGTTGACGTACCTGCCCCCGACGCTCGTCTCGAACTCCAGCACCGCGGTGTCCCCCGCGAGGACCTGCTTCGTGTAGCGGAACGTCCCGTCGGGACCGTCGCCGGCCAGCGCGTCGGCCGCCGCCTCCAGGTACCGGGTGGTGATCGCCCTGCCCTCCTGCGGCGTGAACACCACCGGCGAGTAGAAGACGACGTCGTCGGCGAGGAGCTCGTCGAGGGCGCCCGGCGCCCTGCTCGCCGTGTAGCGGTGCCAGCGGGCGACGACGTCGTCGATCACGGGGTGCCTCCTCGGCGGGTCAGCGGGTCCTGGTCACGGAGCCTGCCGGGAGCCGTGCCGGTCCAGCCAGTCGACCATCGCCGCCCGCGTGGCGCCGGAGAGCCGGTGCCAGTCGGCCAGCGGCACCCGGGGCACGCCGGCGGCCCGGCAGGCGGCGGCCACCGCGCCGGGCGGCGCCTCCGGGTCCCACGCCGGGTCCAGCACGACCGCGGGCCGGTCCGCCGTCGTCGCGAGCAGGTCGGCCAGCGTGTACCCGGGCCGGGCCCGCAGCAGCGGCTCGCCGCAGCTCGGGGCGGCGAGCACCGTCCCGGCCGGCGGCACGCCCCCCAGGGCGGACAGGTGCAGCGCCACCAGCGCGCCGGTGCCGTAGGCGGCGACCCAGGCCCGGTCGTGACCGGTGGCCGCCGCGGCGACGGCGGCCACCGCGGCCGCGTCGGCGGTCATCCGGCCCAGCGGCGAGGAGCCCGGCCCGGGCCGCTCGCCGTGCCGCGAGCCGCTGCCGACCGGGTCGTGGCAGGCGACCACCCAGCCCGCCGCGGCCAGCAGCGCCGGCAGCGGCTCGGCCTGCTCGTAGCCCGCCCGCCACCCGGTCGCCGCGCACGGCGGGCCGAGCCAGAGCACCAGCCCGCGGCCGCTCCCCCCGCCCGGCGGGCGCAGGAGGGTGACCGCGACCCCGTCCGGGGTCCGCAGGCCCTCCCCCGCGCCGCCGGCGGCGGTCCCGGCCGGGCCGAGCGCGGCGCGGACGGCGGCGCGCAGCTGCTCGCCGCGGACCGGGGACGGGCCGGGACGCACGCGGTCGGCCGGCCACGGGACCGGCGCCGGCGCCGTCGGCGCGCGCCCGGGGCGGCGGGGCGGGCCGCCGAGCACCGACTGCGCCCAGTCCAGCTGGGCGGCCACCGCGGTCTCCTCGGCCCGGTGCCCGCCCGGGCGCAGCGCCAGCTCGAGGGCGTCGCGCCGGCCGAGCAGCGCGTAGGCCTCCCGCGCGGCGTCCACCGCGGCGCGGGCGGCCGGGACGCGCTCGACCGGGTCCTCCACCGCCACCGAGACCAGGACCGGCCGCGGCGCGGCCAGCGCGAGCAGCTCGTGCGCGTCGGTGGGCAGCCGGTGCTCCCGCCCGGCGAACCAGCGCAGCCGCGGGTGGTACCAGCCCGGGTAGTGCCGGGTGAGCAGCTCCACGCCCTCGCCGAAGTGCCGGTCGGTGCACAGCCGGGCGGGGATCGCACCGAGCACGCCGCTGGAGCTGGACACGACGCCGGCGAAGCGGTCGTCGGAGGCGGCGGCCAGCAGGGCGGTCTTGCCGTTGCGGCTGTGCCCGCCGACCAGCACCCGGCGGGCGTCCACGCCGGGCTGGTCCTGCAGCGCGTCGAGGACGCGGGACAGCGCCCACGCCCGCCAGGCCAGCCGGCCGGCGACGACCGCGGGGAAGGCCCGCGCGACGTCCTCGGTGTCGTCGTCCCCGTCCGCGGCCGAGACCAGGCAGGCGCCCCACCCGCGGGCCAGCGCCGCCTCCGCCCAGGGCCCGTGGCTGGACTGCAGGAGGTAGACGGGGACGTCGCGGCGCACGCCGGCCGCGGGCACGGGCAGCAGCAGCCGCGCCCGCACCGACCAGCCCGCCCCGACCGTGGTCCCGCCGACCGTGATCTCGCGGACCTCTACGCCGCCCGCCGTCCGCACCCGGCCGACGCGGGCGGGCGTGCGCCGGGGCGCGGGCGGGAGGTCCCCGGTCAGCCACCGGCGCCAGCGGGCCCGCAGCACTGCCCGCCGGGCCGGCCACCCGGCGGCGTCGGCCACGCCCTCGACCGGCGACCACAGGCCGGTGCGGGCCGGCAGCCGGGCGAAGTCCGGCGCCGGGTCCCCGCCGGCCGCGAGCCAGGCCTCGAACGGTGCGCTCGGCGGCAGGACCCCGGCGAGCTCGGCGGTGTAGCGCCGTCGCCGGGCCGCGGCGGAGCGCCCGTCCCGGGACCGGCTCCCCGGCACCACCTGCGTCATGCGCCGCACCGTAGGGCCGGTGCGTGTCCGCGGAGGTGTTCCGCGTGTTGCGTCCGTGCTGCACCGGGCCCGTGGGGTTCGACGGGCCCGGCTCGCGGGCATCAGGGCGGCGTGCGCGTGCTGCTGGTGATCACCGACGAGGACTGGTACGAGGACGCCGGCTACGCGGCCGCGTGGGTGCGGGCGCTGGAGGCGGAGGGTGCGGAGGTCGAGCGGCTGGCCCGGGTGCCGGACGACTGGCCGGTCACCGGCCCGCCACCCGGTCGCCACGACCTGGCGATCGCGCACGTGCTGGTCGAGGAGGTCGTGGCCTACGCGCCGACCTTCGCCCTGGCCACGCTGCTCGAGGCGGCCGGCGTGCCGCTGCTCAACCCCGTCACCTCGCTCGTCGCCTCCGCCGACAAGCTGGTGACCCACGCCGTGTGGGCGGGCGCCGGCGTGCCGCAGCCGGCCGCGTGGGACCTCGCCCGGGTGCGGGAGTGGCCGATGCCCGGGCGGCGGATGGTCCTCAAGCCCTCGCTCGGCGACGGCGCCCGCTACGTCGAGCTGGTCGACGACCTCGACGCCGCGCGCGCGGTGGAGGCCGGCTGGCGGGAGCACGAGGCGGCCGGCGGGCACCGGCGCGGCACGTCGCTGCTGCAGGAGTGGATCGCCGAGCCGGCGTGCGCGCGGGTCTTCGCCACGCCCACCACCACCTCCCTGGTCTACGAGAAGTCCCGGGAGGAGGGCGCGCTGGTCACCCACGGGACGGTGTACCCGCGGGTGTACGAGGCGCCGCCGGAGATGGCGCAGCTGGCCCAGCGGATGGTCGCCGTGCTCGGCGGCGGGCTGATGGGCGTGGACGTGCTGGTCGAGCCGGACGGCCGGCTGCTCGCGCTGGAGGCCAACGCGCCCTTCGGCTTCGACGTCACCGACCCGGAGCAGGGCCGGTGGGTGGCCCGCGCCGCCCTCGCTGTCGCCGAGCGCGCGGCCGCCCACCGCCCGGCGGCGGCCGCGTGAGCCCGGAGGCGGGCCTCGACGAGGCGCTGCTGCCCGACGGCGGCGACCGCCCGCACGCGGCCGCGGCCCTGGCCGCCGTCCGCGCGTACGACCCGGGCGCGCTGGCCGCGGAGGTCGCCCGCGACGCCGCCGCCCTGGGCCTGGTGCACGGGCCCGCCGAGGAGGCGCACCCGTTCACCGTCGACCCGGTCCCGCGGGTGCTCGAGCGCGCGGAGTGGGAGGCCGTGGCGGCCGGCCTGACCCAGCGGCTGCGGGCGCTGGAGGCCTTCGTCGCCGACGCCCACGGTCCGCGGGAGGCGGTCCGCGCCGGCGTCGTCCCGGCCGCGGTGCTCGACACCAACCGCCACCTGGCCCCGGGCCTGCCGCCGCCGCGGCGCTGGATCGGCATGGCCGGGCCCGACCTGGTCCGCGGCGCCGACGGGCGGCTCGTCGTCCTGGAGGACAACGTGCGGACGCCGACGCTGCTCGCCTACGCCCTCGCCGCGCGGGACCTGGTGGCCCCGCGGCTGATGGAGGACCTCGCTGCCCCCCACGCCTCGCAGGCTCGCCGCGGGCCCCTGCAGCAAGGCCGTTCCAGCACGTCACCAGCGCCGGTGTGTGAGGCCGCCGCCGCGGCGGTGCGGCGGATGCTCGCTGCCGCCACCGACCTCCCCGACCCGGTCGTGGCCGTGCTCGGCGACGGGTCGCGCAGCGCGGTGACCTGGGAGATCGACCGGCTCGGCGAGATGGTCGGGGCGCCGGTGGTGCTGCCGTCGCAGTTGACCCTCCGCGGGGACGACCTGCTGCTGCCGGACGGGCGCCGGGTGGACCTGCTCTGGCGGCGCACGAGCGAGGAGCGGCCGGCCGGCGACGACGGCCGGCCGAACGAGCTCGGCGAGCTGCTGCTGCGCCCGCTCCGCGCCGGCAGGGTGACCGTGGTCAACGCGTTCGGCACCGGGGTCGCCGACGACAAGCGCACCTTCCCCTACGTCGAGGACCTGGTCCGCTTCTTCCTGGGCGAGGAGCCGCTCCTGCGCTCGCAGCCCGCCTACGACCTCGGCGACCCGGCCCGGTGCCGGGAGGTCCTGGACCGGCTGCCCGAGCTGGTGCTCAAGCCGCGCTCGGGCTCGGGCGGCCACGGGGTGCTGATCGGCCCGCGCGCGGACGCCGACCGGCTCGCGCGCGCCCGCGCCGCCGTCCTGGCCGATCCCGGGGAGTGGATCGCCCAGGAGCCGGTGGCGCTGTCGACCCACCCCACCGTCGTCGACGGCGCGCTCGTGCCACGGCACGTCGACTACCGGCCCTACGCCTTCTGCGCCGGGGACGGGACGACCGTGCTCCCGGGCGGCCTCACCCGGGTGTCCCTGACCGAGGGCGAGCTGGTGGTCAACGCCTCGCAGGGCGGCGGCGCCAAGGACACCTGGGTGGTCGGCTGACCGGTCCCCCGGCGGCGGGATGGGCGAGCATGCACCGGTGGGACCTCCCCGCCGCACCCTCCGGCTCGCGGCCGCGGTCGTGGCCGCCGGGTGCACCGCCGCCGTCGCCGTGTCCGGGGAGCTGTCCCCCGGCGCGCTGCTGGCCGTCGGCGGCACCGGCCTGCTGGCGACGGCTGCCGGGCTGACCGCGCACGCCGGTGCGGCCGCCCCGCGGGCCGGCCGCCGGGCGCTGCCCTGGCTCGCCTGGCTGGCCGCGGCCCTGGCGTGGGAGGCGGTCGCCCTCCTCGACGGCGACCTGCCGACCCTGAGCGACCTCACCGACCCGCTCCTCGCGCACCCGGCCGCACGCGCGGCGGCGACCCTGGGCTGGCTGGCGGCCGGCGCCTGGCTGCTGACCCGGCCCGCAGCCCCTCCGGAGCGGTCGTGACCGGCACCGCGGTGTCCGTCACGGCGGTGGTGCTGCTCCTGGTCGCCGGCCTGTCCCTGGAGGTCTCGGCCCGCCGCAGGGGGCACCCGGCTCCCCTGGCGCAGGCGCTCGGTGCGGCGATGCGCACCACCCCCGGCCGGCTGACGGTGCTCCTCGTGTGGGCCTGGCTCGGCGTGCACTTCCTCGCCCGCTGACCACGGCGGATCCCGCCTCCGGGCCCGCTTCCTGTCACACCCCGGGACGACACTGTGCCTGTCCGGATCGCACCGTGCCTGTCCGGATCGCACCGCAGGTGTCACCACCGCACACCTCGGCCACCGCACCGCCGGGAGGAGGCGAGGGCCGGATGAGGACCTACGACCCCGCCGACGGAGTCCTCTACGTCCACCTGGCGCAGGACCCCGGCACCCGTCCGGCGCCACGGCCCTCCTCCGAGGAGTGCCACCGGCTCCCCGCCGGCTACCCGAACGCCTCCCTCCGGGCCCGGCTCGGGGGATCCCGGGCGACCGCGTCCCGTCCCGCGCTGGTCCTCCTCCCCGGAGGATCGGCACCGGCCGACGGTCCCGCCCCCGCCGCGGCGTCGCTGCGCCTGGCCCGGTAGGAGGCAGCCGCCGGTGCGCTCGACGGCGCTCACTCCCCGCCGGGTGGGACCGGTCGGAGGCGCGGGTGCGGCCGGTTCCCCGGGCCGACGAGCTCCGGCTCGACGAGGACCTCGAGGTCCGACCCGTCGGCGTCGACCTGCGCGACGGCCCGGTCGAGGTCGCCGTCCCCGGTCACGTACGTGAAGAGGATGCGGCCGTCGGACGTCCAGGTCGGCTGGGTCGCCCGCGCCTCGCCGGGACCGAAGTCCGTGACCGGGCGCCGCTCGGTGCCGTCCGGCCGGATCGTGAACAGGTTCGTCGGCTCGTCGGTGTCCTGCTCACCGCCGATGTCGTGGTCGCCGAACACGATGAGGTCCTCGACGGGGTGCCAGTCGACCCTCCCGAACGGGCCGACCTCGGTGATGTCCGCCGGCGGGCTCCAGCCGCCCTCGCCGGACCGGCTCACCGCGACGGTCGCACCGTCCCAGACCTCGCCGGTGAAGTGGTCGACGTTCATGACCAGCGCGTCGCCGCCGGGCGACCAGCGGGGGAAGCTGTGCAGCCGGCCGTCGGCGAGAGCGAGTTCGCCGGCCACGGTGAGGTCGCCGGTGGCGACGTCGACGACGGCGAGGACGGACCGGGCGGGTGCTCCGGTGTTCGGGTCGCCGTCGTAGCCGACCATCGCGATGCGCGCACCGTCGCGGGACCACGCCGGGTTCTCCCAGTAGAGGTCCTCGAGGCCGGCCGGGTGGGACTCGAGCAGCGGCCGGGGCTCCTCTCCCGCGGGGTCCGTCAGCCACACCTGGCCGGGGCCGTTCCCGGCGTCGACGTAGGCGATCTCGGATCCGTCGGGCGACCAGTCGGGGTGCAGCGTCTCCCCCTCGAGGACGGTGTGCACGCCGGATCCACCGGGGCGCGCCAGCGTGAGACCGCGCTCGACGCCCTGGAACACGATCCACGGCTCGTCCGGGCCGACGCTCGGCGGCGCGGCGGTCGGCGACGGGCCTCCCTCGGTCCCGCCGTCCGACCCGCACGCGGCCGAGGCGACCAGCACGACCGACGCGAGAGCGGACCAGGTGCGCCGTACGGGCACGCAGCGATGTTCCCAGCGGCGCCCCCACCGGGACAGGCCTGCGCTCCCGGTGGTCCGGACACCCGTCCTCGACAGGCGGTCCGTGCTTGCATGGGCACCCGCAGCCCCGACACGACAGGAGCCCCGCGTGGACCACCCGAGGACCGAGGAGCCGTCGTGACCCGCGTGCTCGTCACCGGGGTCCGCGGCAAGACCGGCGCCCCGCTGGCCGAGCTCCTCGTCGCCCGGGACGTCGAGGTGCTCGGTGGCAGCAGGGATCCGTCGAGGGTCGCCCTCGACGGCGTGCGGCCGACCGCCTTCTCGTGGGACGACCCGTCCGGCTGGCCCGTGGCCACCGCCGGCGTCGACGCGGTCTACGTCGTCCGCCCCGACCGCGCCGACGCCCCCGGCCTGTTGGGTGCGCTGATGACGGTGGTCCCGGCCGGCGCGCACGTCGTGCTGCTGTCGGAGCAGGCCGCCGACCAGGTCGGCCCCGACGGGTGGTCGCCGCGCGGAGAGCGCGCGGTGCGCGACAGCGGGCACGGCTGGACGGTGCTGCGGCCGAGCTGGTTCGTGCAGGTCCTCACCGACCGGCGCTTCTACCACGACGCGGTCGCCGCGGGCGATCTCCCCTTTCCCAGCGGCGGCGCGCCGGTCGCCTGGATCGACGCCCGCGACATCGCCGCGGTGGCCGCCCACGCCCTGCTCGAGCCGGGGCACGACGGCGCGGTGTACGAGATCACCGGCCCGGAGGCGGTCCCGCTGCCGCGCACCGCCGAGCTGCTCACCCGCGCCGCAGGACACCCCGTGACCCACCGCGACGTCCCGGTCGAGGAGGCCCTCGCCGGCCTCGAGGGGTTCGAGCGGGAACTCACCGCGCTGACCTTCGACCGCGTGCGGGCCGGTGTCTTCGCCGCCGTCACCGACACCGTCGAGCGGGTGACCGGGCGGCCGGCACGGTCGCTGCAGGACTTCCTCGCCGACGCCGCACCGCTCCTGCGACGCACCGCCTGACCCGGCCGGACGGCGGCGCGACGGGACGGAGGGCCCTGGAGCGGCGCGCCCCGGAGGGCTTGGTTGGTCCCACGGGGGTGCCCGACGTCCCGGGGAGCCGATCCGATGGTCACCACCCTGCCGACCCTCAGCCCGCTGGAGGAGAGCCTCTTCGTGACGCTCCGCTCCCGGGCCCTGGACGCCCGCTCGCCGCGGCCCGTCCTGGGGGACGCGCTGGCCGGCGAGATCGTCCGGGAGCTCGACGCCGATGCCACCCGCGCGCACGTGGACGCCAACCTGGTCACGAGCTGCGCGCTGCGCGCCAAGCGCCTCGACGAGATCGCCGCCGACTTCGTGCACCGCCACCCGGACGCCGTCGGGCTCGACCTGGGCGCCGGGCTGGACACCCGGTGGGCGCGGATCGCCCCGCCGCCCACCGTGGACTGGTACGACGTCGACCTCCCCGCGGTGGTCGCCGCCCGCGACGCCGTCGTGCCCGCACGCGCGAGGACCCGCACCGTCGCCGCGGACGTGCGGGACGGGCACTGGCTGGACGCCGTCCCGGCCGGCCGGCCGGCGGTGGTCGTCGCCGACGGCCTCATCGGGTTCCTCGGCCGCGACGAGGTGACCGCCCTGCTCGGCCGGCTGGTCGGTCACTTCCCCTCCGGCGAGGTCGCCTTCAACAGCTACTCGCGCTTCGCCCTCCGGGCGACCCGGCTCGTGCCCGGCACGAAGGCGGTCTCCGGGCTCCTCCGCTTCCCCGGCGTCGACGACCCGCACGAGCTGGAGCGCTGGGACCCCCGGTTGCGCCTGGTCCGGGAGATCCTGCTCAGCCGGGAGCCCGAGGTCGCCCTGTTCCCGCCGCTGCTGCGCCTCTACCACCGGCTCGCGTCGCACAGCACGGCCTGGTCCCGCCGGGGGACGGTCGTCCTGCACTACCGCTTCGAGCGCTGACCCCCCGCCACCGCGGCCGCGGCGGCGGGCGCGAGCGCGCGGCCGACACCGGCCAGGTCGTCCGCCGTCGTCAGCAGCCAGCCCCAGGCGTCGAGCAGGCGCAGGGCGGCGTCCGGGGACGCGGCGAGCTCCTCGCGGGGAACCGGGTCCACCCGTACGGCCGGACGGGCCGTGGGCACCCGGCCGGCCTCGAGCGCGGCCGCGGCCTCGCGGTAGCCGACGGCGACGTCCGCGGCCGCGGTCCGCAGCTGGGCGGCCGGCCGGGGCAAGGGCGGCGGCGCCGCGTCGGGGTGGCGGGACCGCAGGGTGCGGGCGTAGTGGTCGAGGCGGTGCACCACGCCGAGCACGGCCAGCCAGTCCACGCGGGCCCCCGGCCGGGCCGGTTCGGACCGGTACTGCGCGTAGGTGTGGTCGAGCAGCCCGGACAGCCGGCCGAGCGCGGTCGGGGGCGCCGGCCCCGCCCCGGTCAGCTGGCCGACGACGGCCACCACTTCCGCCGCGCCCGCCCGCAGGCACTCCCCGGCGGCCCGGACCAGCTCCCCGCGCCCTCCGCGCGGCCACACCGCGACACCGACCAGGGTGCCGACGAGGCCGCCGACGAGGACGTCCTCGAAGCGGACCTCGGCGATGCGCCAGTCCACCGGTCCGACCTGGGCGAACAGCAGGGCGACGACGACGGTGAACCCGGCCTGTCCCGCCGCCACCCCGAACAGGGGGCCGGCCGCGAGGCACACCACCATCAGCACCGGCAGGGCCCAGGCGTAGACCGCCGTGTCCCCGCCGACGAGGAACAGCGCCGCCCCGCTGACCGCGGCGCCGACGGCGGTGCCGGCCACGGCCCGGGCCAGCACCGAGCGGTCGGCGACCGCGCTGGTCCGCATGAGGCTCAGCGTCGCGAGCAGCACCCAGAAACCGTGCGCGAGGTCGAACACCCCGGCGACGGTGCGCGCCGCGGCGAGGCCGAGGGCCAGCCGCACCGCGTTCTGCAGGTAGACCGACCGCGGTGTCAGGTGTGCGCGCAGCCGCTGCCACCACAGCCGGCCGGGAGCGGCGGTGAGGAACCACAGGTCCGCGGGGACGTCCGCCGGGTCGGCGACGGGGGCGCCGACGGCGCCGCGGACGGTCAGCACCAGGCTCCGCGCGGCCTCCGCGACGGCGACGGCGCCCACACCGGCCCGCAGCGCCGCGGGGTCGGCCGCCGGCAGCTGCTGACCACGCCGCTCGCGGAGGCCGGCGAGCGCGGCCTCCAGCCGGCCGGTCGACGGCGGCGGCCCGGCACCGCGCAGCGCCTCCCCCGCCCCGGCCACCGCGTCCCCCACGGCCGCCACCAGGTGCGCGGTCGCGGGGTGCGTCCCACGCCCGCCGGGGGGCCACGCGTCGGCGAGCGCGCCCAGGCGGCCGGCGACCACCCGGAGCGCCGCCGCGGCCCGCACGAGGCACCGGTCGCGGACGCCGGGCCCGAGCGGCCGCTCGGCGACCGGCAGCGCGCTCAGCCGCAGACCGGCCGCGGCGTCCGCGGCGGCGGCCCGCGGCGCGGGCGACCCCGCCCCGCCGCCGTCCTGCAGCTCGCGGACCAGCACCCGGGCGTACGCCGCCACCCGCCCGGCGGCGTCGGCCAGGCGGACGGCGGGGTCTCCCGGCGCCGGGGCCGGCCACAGCACCCGGTCGGCGACGGCGAGGAGCGCGATGCCCAGCCCGATCCCGAGCAGCCGCTGGCCGAGGGTGCCGGGCGCGTACGGCGGGAAGCACGGCAGCACGTAGAACAGCTGCAGCCCGCTGACGACGCCGGCCACCCGTGGCCCGCCGACGCCCGCGTAGGCCACCGCGAACCCCACGGCCAGCATGCCGAGGACCGCCGTCCACGTGGTGACCGCCAGCAGGGTGCCGAGGGTGACCAGCAGCGCGCCGGCCGCGAGGCTGCCGGCGTACACCCGGGTCCGCTCCGCCGGCCGCCCCGTCACCTCGGACAGGCTGCCCAGCGCGACCGCCGCGAACACCGCGTAGACGGCGGCGGTCGGGTCGTCGAGCAGGTACCGGCAGGTGTAGAACGCGGCGCAGGAGGCCACGGTCACCCGGCCGGCCCGCCGGACGGCGGCCAGGGAGGGGTCGCGCCGCCGCAGCCGGGCCAGGGCCCGGGCGGCCGCTCCTCCCGCCGGCCGGGAGCCGGTCGCGGCGGTCACGTCCTGCCGCGATCCCGCCGCCCGACGCGCGCCAGCCACTCGGCCAGGAGGGCGCGGAGGACCTCCGGCCGCTCGTGGGGCAGCGCGTGCCCGGCGTCGTCGACGACGGCGAGCGTGGCGTGCGGGTGCGCGCCCAGCAGGTCGACCGCGGCGGCGTAGCCGACCGTCGAGTCCAGCCGCCCGGCCACGACCAGCGTCGGGCCCGGGTAGGGCGGCGCACCGTCCGGGGTCAGCTCCCAGCGGGCGCCGATCCGCGCCATCGCCGCCTCGTCGACGAGGGCGGCGGCCGGGGCGACGGTGCGCTCGTACCGCTCGAGCATCTCCGGCGTCTGGACCACGAAGTAGCTCCGGAACACGTCGTCGCCGATCCCGCCGGGCCCGGCGACGACGCGGTGCCCCGGGACGTCGCGCACGCCCGGCAGCAGCGGGCAGACCAGCGCGAGGCCCGCGACCTGCGCCGGGCGCCGCGCCGCCATCGCCTGCGCCAGGTAGCCGCCCGCGGAGTGGCCGACGAGCAGGTACCGGTCCCCGCCGGCCACCTCGTCGGCGAGGGCGAGCAGCGCCTCGAGGACGTCGTCGGCGCTGCGCAGGGTCGCCGGAGCGGGCGTGCGGCCCGTCCCGGGGAGGTCGGGGTAGACGCGCCGGAGCCCGGGCACGCCGGCGAGCAGGGGCTCGAAGCACGCCTCGGTCTCGCGGTGGTCGACGTCCGCGCCGTGCAGCACCAGCACGGGCCGCCCGCTCCCGTGCTCCACCCGGTGGACCGCCACCCGGGCCGCCTCCTACGGCGCGGCCGTCGCCTCCACCCTGACCGGCGCCCCGTCCGGCCGGGCGTGCGCGGGCATCATCGGGCCGTCGCCGGCGGGGTCGAGCACGTCCTCCTCGAACCACGCGTAGCGGCCGGCGAGCACCCGCTGCGCGGCCGCGTACTGGCGGTCGTCGTCGTTGGCCCACAGCTCGCGGAACAGCCGGCCCGCCCGGCGGCGGGCCTGGCCGCAGAACAGGTCGGCCAGCTCGACCGCCTCCTGCCGGCGGTCGGGCCGCTCGCGGGCGAGGGTGTCGGCGTGCACGCAGGCGCACGCGACGGCGTAGAGCTCGGCGCCGATGTCGACGATCCGCCCGAGCAGCCGGCCCTTGCGCTCCAGGCGCCCCTGGTAGCGGCCCATCGCGTAGAAGGTCGAGCGGGCGAGCTTGCGCGCGGAGCGCTCGGCCCAGCGCAGGTGCCTCGCCAGCTCGCCGAACTCGGCGAACGCGCCGGGGCGCCGGCCGGGGCCCGTGGTCAGCGTCGGGAACCACCGGGCGTAGAAGGCGCCGGCCTTCCCGGCGGCCCGCGCCTTGTCGGCCAGGCCGGAGTCGCCGAGCAGGCCGCCCGCGACCTGCAGGTGCTGGTCGACGGCCTCGCGGGCGATGAGCAGGTGCATGATCTCGGTGGAGCCCTCGAAGATCCGGTTGATGCGCATGTCGCGCAGCATCTGCTCGGCCGGCACCGGCTTCTCGCCGCGCCGGGCGAGGGACTCGGCGGTCTCGTAGGCGCGGCCGCCGCGGATCTGCACCATCTCGTCGACGGCGGTCCACCCGAGCTCGGAGCCGTAGAGCTTGGCGAGCGCAGCCTCGATGCGGATGTCGTTGCGCTTGTCGTCGGCCAGGCGGCTGGACACCTCGAGCACCGCCTCGAGCCCGAAGGCCGTGCCCGCGAGCCAGGCGAGCTTCTGCGCGATCGCGTCGTGCTCGCCGATCGGCCGGCCCCACTGCCGGCGCTCGGCCGACCACTCGCGCGCGATCTTCAGGGCGTACCGGGCCTCCGCCAGGCAGAACGCCGGCAGCGACAGGCGGCCGGTGTTCAGCGTGGTCAGCGCGATCCGCAGACCCCGCCCCTCGCCCCCGATGACGTCGTCGGCGGGGACGAGGACGTCGTCGAAGCGGGTCACCGAGTTCTCGATGCCCCGCAGCCCCATGAACGCGTTGCGGTGCTCGACCGTGACGCCGGGCCGGTCGGTGGGGCAGATGAACGCGGTGATGCCGCCCCGGTGGCCCTCCGACGCCGGGACGACGGCCATGACCACGACGACGTCGGCGATGGCGCCGTTGGTCGCCCACAGCTTGGTGCCGGTGATCCGGTAGCCGGTGCCGTCCTCGGTCGGGACCGCGGTGGTGCTCATCCGGGCCGGGTCGGAACCGACGTCGGGCTCGGTGAGCAGGAACGCCGAGACGGCGTCGCGGGCCAGCCGGGGCAGCCACGCGCGCTTCTGCTCCTCCGAGCCGAACAGCCGCAGCGGCTCGGGCAGGCCGATCGACTGGTGCGCCGACAGCAGCGTGGACAGCGACGAGTGCCAGGTGCCGGCCAGCGCCAGCGCCCGGTTGTAGTGGACCTGGCTCAGCCCCAGTCCCCCGTACTCCTCGGGGATCTTCATGCCGAGGGCGCCGAGCTCCCCGAGGCCGCGGATCACGTCGGCGGGGATCCGGGCCTCCCGCTCGATCCGCTGCGGGTCGACGCGCTCGGTGAGGAAGGCGCGGAGGCGGTCGAGGAACGCCTCCCCCTTCGCCACCGCGGCCGGGTCGAGCTCGGGCTGCGGGTGGACCAGGTCCAGGCGCAGGTTGCCGAGGAACAGCTCCCGGCCGAACGACGGCCGGGTCCACGCGGCCTCGCGGCCGGCCTCGGCGACCTGCTTCGACTGCTCGTACGTGGGGTTCGACGCCATGGGGCAGCATCGCGCCCCTCCCCGCGCCCGGACAACGGTCCCCGGCACGGGGACCGGCGCGATGCGGTCAGGCGCCGAGGGCCTCCTCCTGCCCGGACGACGTCCGCAGCGCGTCGGTGAGCAGCGCGACCAGCGCCTCGAGCTGCACGTCGGCCGACGAGGACACCTCCTCGTCCGAGCCGTCGAGCGCCCGGGCGGCGAGCCCCGCCTTGGTGTCGATCAGCTCGGCGATCCGCGCGTCGAGGGTCTGGGCGGCGATGATCCGCCACGCGGTGACGGGCTCGGTCTGGCCGATGCGGTGGCTGCGGTCGATCGCCTGGGTCTGCTCGGCGTCGGTCCACGACAGCTCGGCGAGCACGACGTTGGACGCCACCTGCAGGTTCAGCCCCACGCCCGCCGCGGTCAGCGAGCACACCGCGACGTGGACGTCGGGGTCGGTGACGAACGCGTCGACCTCCCGCTGCCGCGCCGTCGGCGTCTGGTCGCCCCGGATGGAGGAGAACCGCACGCCCT
Organism: Geodermatophilus sp. SYSU D00525; assembly: GCF_054050475.1. Classification (NCBI taxonomy): domain Bacteria; kingdom Bacillati; phylum Actinomycetota; class Actinomycetes; order Geodermatophilales; family Geodermatophilaceae; genus Geodermatophilus; species Geodermatophilus sp. SYSU D00525. The sequence goes on along the minus strand of NZ_JBJGZK010000003.1, from coordinate 18,266 downwards.
GCCGGGCGAAGGTCTCCTCGGCGGCGTCCATGACGTCGACGTGCTTGGCGAAGAAGACGACCTTGCCGGCGCTGCGCGCCAGCTGGGCGGCGTAGTCGGCGGCCAGCCCGGCCTTCGCCCGGCCGATCCGCCGCATCATGCCGAACACGTTCTCGCCGGTCGTCGTGGTGGCGTCCTTGAGCTCGGACCGGGCCACCCGGCGGACGAGGTCGGCGTCGATCCCCTCGATGCCCCGGCCCTCGACGACGCCGGAGGTCCGCGCCGCCAGCGCCGTCTCGTACTGCCGCACCATCCGGCGGACCAGCTCCTGCTCGGCCGCCCGGATCGACCGGCCGGCCGCGCCGTCCAACTCGACCGGGAGGTCGGCGATGCGGCGGGCGGGGATGTCGGCGGCGACGTCGACCTTGCGGCGGCGCACGATGCCCAGGTCGATCACGCGCTGCCGGGCGGCGGCGGAGAAGCCGCGGTCCGCGGGCGTCAGGCCGGTGTCCTCGAGCGCGTCCATCAACTCGCCGAGCGGCTTGGTGTCGTCGATCCAGCCGAGGAACTGCCAGATGGCCCGGAAGTCCTCGATGTCGTTGATCAGCGGGGTGCCGGTGAGCGCCATGAGCAGCGGCCGCACGGTGCGCGACCGGATCCGCTCGGACAGCGCGAGGACGTGCTGCGAGCGCTGCGAGGTCTTGTTCTTGATGAAGTGCGCCTCGTCGACGACCATCCCGCGGAAGCCGAAGTCGCCGAGCCAGCCCACGTGCCGGTCGAGCACGTCGTAGTTGACGACGACGACGTCGGCGAAGCCGTCGACCGTCTCGCCGTCGCCCTGCACCACGGTGGCCGGGCGGTGCGGCGTCCAGCGGCCGGCCTCGCGCGCCCAGTTGGTCTTGACGACGTTCGGCACGACGACGAGCAGCGGGTAGGCGTCGGCCGCCTCCGCCGCGAGCAGCGCCTGCGCGGTCTTGCCCAGGCCCGGCTCGTCGGCGAGCAGGAACGTCCGGTGCCCGGCCGCGGCCGCGGCGACCAGCTGCCCCTGGTGCGGCATCAGCTCGAGCCCGGCCGGGGTGAAGCGGGAGGTCGGGAACGGCAGGTCCATGCACGCCGGGGCCCCGCCGCCGGCGCGCTCGAAGGAGGTCAGCAGCGGGCCGAGCAGCTCCCAACCGGCCAGGCGGCGCGGGCGCGGCGCCCGCGGCGCGGCGGCGGAGAAGTCCGGCGCCAGGAACGGGTTGGCCAGCTGCCGGGAGACCACCGACTGCGGCACGGCGCGGCGCTGGGGAGCGGCGGGCTCGGCCGGCTCCTCGGCCGGGGCGGCCTCCTCGGCGACCGGCTCGACGCCGGCGGCCCTCTGCATCTCGCGCACCAGCGACCGGGCCGCGTCGGAGACGACGGCGTCCTCGCCGAGCAGCGCCAGCAGCCCGGCGTCGCGGACGGCGGTCGTCGCGAGGATGGTCGCGACGCCGTCCAGGCGCTTGAGCTCTTCGGTCCGGCGGCCGTCGCTGAGGCCCGTGTCCGCGCGGACGCGGGCGCGCTCGTCGCGCAGCAGCAGCGCGACGGCCTGGAACCGCGTGCGCACGGCGGGCGTCACGCGCCCACGCCGGGCGGCCGCCTCGACGTCCCGGACGGTGCGGGCGAGCACCGCGACGACGTCGTCGTCACGGCGGCCCCGCCGCTGGTCGCGCGGGGCGCTGCGGCGAGCGCCTGACCGGCGCTGGCCTGGTCGAGCCAAGGATCCTCCTCTGCAGTGCCGGGCAGGGTCGCCGCGGCAGCATCGCGCACGGTCCCGCGGCCGGAGCGGGGACGCTCCGGACGGGACCGGTGCCCCTGGGCCGGCGGGACGCCTCCGGGCTCCCGGAGGCCACGGGCGGCGGGTCCGGGAGCCCCGCCGGCGGGACGCCGCCGTGGGGCGACCCGCTCCGGTCCCGGGGGCGGGGCCTCCATGGTGTCAACACCTGGGCCGCCGCGCTGTTCCCACCCCCCTCCCCCGCCGCCCGACGGCGCCGGTCGCGACCGAACCCCTGGCCGAGATGTGGCGCAGGTCACACCATGGCGGGATGACGCAGCCGTCCCCCGCGGTGCCCGGGTGGGCGACCCGCGCGCTGTCCACGGTGTTCGACCCCTGCTGCCGGGAGAAGGGCATCTCCGTCGTCGACATGGGCCTGCTCCGGTCGGTCGACGTCCGCGACGGCCACGCCCGGGTCGAGCTGCTGCTCACCTCGGGCTGGTGCCCGTTCGCCACGCGGGTGGTCACCGACGTCGAGACGGTGATCCTGCGCCAGCCCGGCGTCGAGACCTGCGAGGTGGAGGTCGTCTGGGACGAGGCCTGGACGACCGACCGGCTCTCCCCCGCGGCCGCCCGCCGGCTGCGGTCCCTCCCCGACCCCGTCGCCGTCCCCGACCGCGACGCCTTCCTCTCCGCCCACCGCCCCCGGCCGCTCGGCCCCAGCACAGGAGGACGACCATGATCGGCGACGCGTTCGTGTTCGACGGGGTCGCGCACCCGTTCAACTTCACGGCCAAGAACGCGTTCGGGTCACCGGGGCAGATGTTCGCCAACCACCTGTACGCCTTCCACACGACGCTGACCCCGGACGGCGAGCCGACGCTGTCGGCCGAGGAGTTCCTCCGGGAGTGGACGCCGGCCGACATCCGGCAGATGGTCTACGAGCAGTCCGACACCGACATGCTGGCCGCGATGCCGCTGCCACTCACCGACCTGTTCCGCGACGGCCTCTCCCCGTGGGAGACGTGCGCGGAGCTCGCCCAGCGGGACCCCGACCGGACGGTGTTCTGGGGCTCGGTCAACCCGCTCGAGGGGCGCCGGGCGCTGGACCTGATGGAGCGCCAGGTCGGCGAGTTCGGCGCCCGGGCGTTCAAGTTCTACAACGTCCGCTACGACTACGGCTCCCCGTTCCCGTGGCGGATGGACGACCCGCGGGTCGCCTTCCCGGTGTTCGAGAAGGCCCAGGAGCTCGGGGTGGACCTGATCGGCGTGCACAAGGGCGTGCCGCTCGGCCCGCAGCCGGTCGAGGCGACCCAGACCTGGGACATGGACGGCGCCGCGGCCGCCTTCCCGGACATCAACTTCGTGATCTTCCACGTCGGGCTGCCGTTCATCGACGAGACCTGCTGGCAGCTCATCCGCTGGCCCAACCTGTACGCCTCGCTGGCGGCGACGATCAACCTGATCGTGCGGGCCCCGCGCGGGTTCGCCGAGATCCTCGGCAAGCTGCTGTTCTGGTGCGGCGAGGACAAGATCGTCTACGGCTCGGAGGCGCCGATCTGGCAGCCGCAGTGGGCGCTGCGGGCCTTCATGGACTTCTCGATCCCGCAGGACCTGTGCGAGGGCTACGGCTATCCGCAGCTCACCGACGTCGCCAAGCGGAAGATCCTCGGCGAGAACCTGCTCCGCCTGCACGGGTTCGACGTCGAGGAGACCAAGGCGCGGCTGGGCCGTCCGCAGGCGCACTGAGCCGCAGGCCCGCCCGGGGAACAGCGTGTCGGGCCGGCCCCGGGTCAGCGGCGTGCCGGGCCGGCGCCGGTGCCGGTCGGGTCCGGCGCGCCGGGTCCGACCAGACGGTGCTGGTAGGCGTAGGCGGTCGCCGCGGAGCGCGAGGCCACGCCGATCTTGGTGAAGATGTGGCTGACGTGGCTGGCGACCGTCCGCTCGCTGATGCGGAGGTGCCGCGCGATGGCCCGGTTGGTGCTGCCGCACGCGACCCGCACGAGGACCTCGACCTCCCTGGCCGAGAGCGGGACCGGGGACTCCGCGACGGCGGGAGCCGGTGCGCGCGCCACCCGGTCGGCGTCCGGTCGTGCACCGAGGTCCGCGAAGGTGGCCCGCGCCGCCCGGAGCTCGAGGTCCGCGGTCTCCCGGTCACCCAGGGCCCGGCAGGCCCCGGCGAGCAGGACGCGGGTGCGCGCCCCCTCGTACGGCGTGCGGAGCTCGGTCCAGTGGTGCCAGGCCCGGCGCGCGAGCACCAGGGCGGGGCGGGCCTCCCCCGCCGCCAGCAGCACCGCCGCCTGGGCGTGGGCGGCCGCGGCGACCAGGTAGCGGGACCCCTGCGCCCGCGCCGTCGCGGCCAGCTCGTCGGCGGCCGCACCGGCGGCCGGCCCGTCCCCGGCGGCGAGCACGATCTCCGCGAACGCCCCGAGGACGCGCGCCCGGGCGACGGGCTCGCCCACCTCGGCCTCGAGCCTGCGGACGGCGGCCTCGGCGAGATCGGTGCGGCCCTGGCCCAGGCGCAGCAGCGCGAGGCCGGGGTGCGGCTCGCACCCCAGCTCGTGCGCCCTCCGGTAGTCGCCGTCCGCGGCGTCGAACTCCCCGCGCACGCGGTGCACTTCCGCCCGGACGTAGTGGGCGCCGCCCAGGGTCAGGAGGTTCCGCGGCCGGCCCAGCCGGCTGACCGCCCGGTCCGCCTCGGTCGCGGCGTCGGCCCAGTCGCCCCGGAGGAGCGTGAGCTCGGCCCGGTGCAGGGCGCAGTGCCCGCCGTAGACGGTGAGCCCGGGCTGCGACCGGAGCCACCGCGTGAACGACTCGGTCCACCCCTCGAAGCGCGGCACGTCGTACAGCTCGTGGCAGGCGTCGATGACCGTGCAGTAGGCGTCGCCGACAGCGACCGGCGGGATCTCGCGGCCCTCGACGGCCACCATCGCCTCGTCCAGCAGGCGCAGGCCCTCCGCCACCTCGCCGAGGTAGACGCGGCACCGGCCCAGGCCGATGCGGGCGAGGGTGTCCAGCTCCCGGTCCTCGAAGCGCGCCGCCACCTCCAGCGCCCGGGTGAAACCGGCGTGGGCGCCGGGGACGTCCCCGGTCTCGACGATGCGGCACATCGCCGCCACGTGCTCCAGGTGTCCCTGCTCCACGCAGTCCGGCCCCGCCTCGTCGAGCAGCTGCCGGGTGCGTCCCACCCACCCGCGGGCGCGGGCGAGGTCGCCCGAGAAGGCCAGGCACCGCGCGAGACCGATCCCGACGCGTGCGGCCCCGGGCACCTGCCCGGCGTCGAGGCAGGCGCGGTGCGCCCGTGCCCACAGGCCGAACGCCTCCTCGGCGCGACCGGTGAGGTAGGCCGCCGCGGCGACCGCGTCGAGGTCGTCGGGGGACGGCTCGCCGTCGTCGAGGACGGCCGCGAGTTCGCGGTGGGCGCTCTCCCAGTCGGCCGGACCACCCGTGCTCCAGCCGGTCGGCCGTCGCATGCAGCACAGTGTCGCGCCGGCCCGGACGGGACACCAGCACCCCGGACCGGCGCGAGCACCGCGCTAGGAGGCGAAGAACGCCTCGCTCCCCGGGGGCGCCCCGATGAACATCCACATCTCGGCGATCCGGCCGTCGTCGAAGCGGTAGACGAACGCGTTGTCCGACTCCAGGCGACGGTCCCGGCGGCCGAGGACCGCGTGCTCCCACTCCGACACCCACTCCCCGGCGGGCACGCAGAAGCGCTGCTGCAGGTCGACGTCACCGCCGGTGGCCTCCACGACCGCGCCGATGACCTCCATCAGCCCGGCCGCTCCGGCGTAGTCCCCGGGCTCCGGGTACGGCCCCCGGTAGTGGAACGTGAAGTCGTCGGTGAGGAGCTCGTCGAGGACCGCCCGGTCGCCCCCGAGGACGGCCCCGGTCATCCGGTCGACCGTGGTCACGTGCGGGTGCTGGCTCATGTCCGCCTCCTGCGCTGCTCGTCGCATCCGTGTCCGGCACGCTAGGGAGACCGGGGCGGGGGCACATCGGCAGGATCGCGGAGCGCACCCGCCGGAGCCGTCGGCACTTCTGCGCACGTCGCGGCCGCGCGGGCCCGGGGTCGGGCGGCTCCCCGGGACGGTCGCCGTCGCCGGCCCGAGGGCCGCCACGGAGGCGGCGCAACCGGGACCTGCGCTACCGGCGGCGCACGCCGACGGCGCCGACCGCCCCGCGCAGGCCGACGCAGCCCACGCACGCCACACAGCCCACGCAGTCCACGCAGGCGACGCACGCCACGCATGCGGCGCAGCCGACGTTCGCCAGACCCGCCACGACACCGGCGCTGCCGACGACCCCGGCGCTGAACGCGACCCCCGCGCTGCCGACCACCCCGGCGCCGGCGGCGACGGCCACGCCGGCCCCGACGCCGGCGCTCGCGACGGTGGCCGCACTCCCCACCACCCCGGCCGACGCGGCGGTGGCGGCGCTGCCCACGACGGCCGCGCTCCCGGCGGTGGCCGCGCTGCCGACCACCGCGCCGCTGCCGGCGGTGCCCACGCTGCCGTCGGACCCGGCCGGGCCGACGGCGGCCCCGAGGGGGACGCGCTCCTGTGCCACGGGTGCCTCCCGGGTGGGCTCGGGGAACCGGTCCGCAGCCACCCTCCCGGCCGGCACCCCCCGCGCGGGCGACGCGCGCCCCGCCGTGCCGCCCGCCCGGCGCACCGCTGCTCAGCGCGACGGCGCGGGGACGGCGCGCTGCACGGCGGGAGCGGAGCGGGCGGTCCCGCGGCGGTCAGCGGCTCCCCGCGGTGCCGTCCAGCACGGCCCGGCTCGTGGCCGGCTTCCGCGAGCGGATCGGCGGCGACACCGAGGACCCGCACGTGGTGCGGCTCGTCGGCGAACTCAGCTTGGCCGGCGAGCGGGTCCGGCAGCTGTGGGCCCAGCACGACGTCGAGGTGGCGATGGGCTCGCACGTGACCTTCGACGACCCGCAAGTGGCGCGCTGACCCTGCGCTGCGAGGAGCTCCCCGTCAACGGGACCGACGGCCAGCTGCTCGCCGTCCACCACGCCGACCCGGGGACGGCGGACGCCGGGAAGCCGGCACTGCTCACCTCGCCGACCCCGTCGACCCCGCTCCCCGCGACACCGGCCGGCGACCCCTCGGCCGCGGAACCGTTGGTGCCCCAACGGCCTACCCTGGCGGGGTGACCCCGAGCCAGACCCCGCAGGCCGCCCTCGAGGCCGAGGACGTGCTCGCCCTCGACCGGCAGGTGTGCTTCGCGCTGTCCGTGGCCGCGCGCAACGTGGTCGCCGTCTACCGCCCCGTCCTGGAGCCGCTGGGCCTGACCCATCCGCAGTACCTGGTGATGCTCGCGCTGTGGCAGCACGGGTCGCTGTCGGTCAAGCGGCTGTCCGGGCTGCTCCAGCTCGACCCCGGCACCCTCTCCCCGCTGCTCAAGCGGCTCGAGGCGGCCGGCCTGCTGCGCCGCGAGCGTGATCCCGGGGACCAGCGGAACCTGGCGCTCGCGCTGACCGAGGAGGGGCTGGCGCTGCGCGCGAAGGCGGAGGCGATCCCGGCCGGGATCGTCGAGCGGCTCGGGATGCCCCTCGAGGAGCTGATGGGCCTGCACGGGGCCCTCACCCGGGTGATCGCCGCCTCGCAGGAGGCCCTGGCCGCCCGCGACCACGACTGACCACCCGCACACTGTCTGGTCCGACACACATGGCACCCCAACGCTTGGTGCACCACGCGATCGGGGGGACCATGGGGACGTGGCCGTCGTCGAGCAGGAGCACCCCACCGTCATGAGCGAGCCCCGTCCGGCACCCGGCGCCCTTGCCGACCCCGTCGTCCGTCCCGCCCCGCACCGGTGGGTGTGGTACGCCCTCGGCGGCGGGCTCCCCCGGCGCAACCGCGGCTGGGTCCTGTTCGACACGACGACGAGCACCTGGTGGGCGCGGCACGTGGTGCGCAGCCTGGTGCAGATGGCGGTCCCGATCGCCCTGGTCATGCTGCTGCTGCCGGCCGGCTGGGGCCTGCGCCTCGCGGCGGCCGGCGGCGGCATCGCGCTGGGGATGGTCTACTCGCTGGCCTACATGGTGGAGGCGACCGAGAACCGCGTGGTCAAGGCGGGCTACCCGGTCGGCACCGCCGCCGCCCACCGCGAGGCCCGGTGGGAGGTGCGCGAGCAGCGCGACCGGGAGCGGCGCCAGGCGGCCGCGGCCCGGCGCGCCGCCCGCTACCGCGACCGGACGGGCCGCCCGGCGCGCTGACCGGCGGCACCGGCCAGGGGCCGGGTGCCGCGCGGTGCTGGTGCCCGCCCCTCCCGGGGAGCAGACTGCCCTCCGTGGCCTCGGCGCCGGCCACCTCGGCCGGGTGCGCACGCCGCCGGCTCCGGGAGGAGCCCCGGCGGCGCGACCCCGCTCGCGCCCGCGCCGGGGACGTGCGGTGAGCGGCCGGCACCGCGACCCCGCGACCGGGTCACCCCTCCGCCACCGCCGGGAGGCCGTCCCCCCGGCACTCGCGGGCGCGGGCCGGACCACGCCCGGCCCCCTCGCCCACCTGGTCGCCGTCCACGGACGCCGGCCGACGGTCGCGGCGATGGTGCTCGTCGCACTGACCCTCCCGCTGGCCGGGCTGGTGTTCCTGCTGCGCAGCGACTTCGAGGGGCTGCACTGGACCGGGGCGGCGCTGCACTTCTCCGTCTTCCTGACCGTCGGGGCCGTGGCGGCCAGCCTGTCGCTGGTCGCCGGGGAGGCGGCCCGCCGACGCGGGGACGCGCGCGTCCTGCTGCTGTCCCTGGCGTTCCTCGCGACCAGCGGGTTCATGGCGCTGCACGCCATCGGCACCCAGCACGTGCTCACCCACGACGCGATGCCCGGCTTCACCGTCGCCATCACGATCGGGCTGCTCGTCGCCGCCCCCTTCGCCGCGGCGTCGGCGCTGGTGGACGCCCGGCCCCCGACCGAGGCGTGGGTGGCCCGCCACCGGCAGGCGCTGCGGGGCGCCGTCCTCGCGGCGATCGTCGTCTGGGGGCTGTGGTCGGTGGCCGAGTGGCCGCCGCTGCAGCAGGTGACCGCCGAGGGCGGGGAGCACGTCGCGCTCACGGTGGCCGCGGCGCTCGGCGCGCTGCTCTACCTGCTGGCGGCGGTCCGCCTCTGGTGGGTCAACCGGGCCCACTTCGGGCTGCTCCTCTTCAGCGTCGTGGCCTGCTACGGCCTGCTCGCGGAGGCCCTGGTGGGCGTGGCGCTGGCCGGGGAGCGCAAGTGGCACCCCGCCTGGTGGGTGTGGCACGCGCTCATCGTCATCGCCTACCTCCTGGTCTTCGCCGCCGCGCAGCGGGAGTGGCGCGACGAGCGCTTCCGCACCCTCTACCTGCCGACGACGCGCGAGCACCGCGGCGAGGTGTCCGTGCTGGTCGGCGACCTGGCCGGCTTCACCGCCTTCACCGCCCGGCGCGACGCCGTGGAGGTCGCGGCCATGCTGCGGGCCTACTACGAGCGGGCCGCGCCGCTGCTCTCCCGGCGGTTCGGCGGCGAGGTGGAGAAGTTCGCGGGCGACGGGGTGTTCGCGACGTTCAACCGCGCCGGGGACCAGCCCGACCACGCGCTGCGCGCGGTGGAGGCCGCCGCGGCGCTGCAGGCCGAGGTGGCCCGGATCCGCGCCGGGCACCCCGACTGGCCGGGGCTGCGGATCGGCGTCGAGAGCGGCCCGGTGGTGTTCAGCGAGATGGGCGGGAGCGGCTACCTGGTCTACCCCGCCGTCGGGGACACCGTGAACGTGGCGGCCCGGCTGCAGCAGCACGCCCCGGTCGGCGGCATCCTCGTCGGCACCGGGACGCGCGACCAGCTGCCGGGCGCGGTCGACCTGGTGCCGGTGTCCGGCCTGCAGCTCAAGGGCAGGGACGCGGCGGTCGACGCCTGGCTCGTGCAGCTCCCGCTGCGGACCTCCGCCGTCCCGGCGCCACGGTCCGGGGGTAAGCGCAGCACCCCCTCGGCCCGGTCCCCGCGGTGACCCTCGACGCCCTCCGCCGGGCCGGGCAGGTGGGCCGCCGGCCACCGGGCGTCCGGACCGGTCCCTGACGCCGGAGGGACCTGCCCGACACCGCGTGATCGAAACCGGTGCACATCCCGCCGGTTCCCTGGCACGGTGCCTCCTGCGGCGTGAGCAGTCGCGCCGGGAAGGAGCCGGCATGCGCACGAGGGAGGTCGCGCCCCGGGCGGCGCACGCGCTGGCGACGGTCCTCGGCGCCGACGGGCTCCCCGTCCGGCTGCGGGCCTGGGACGGCAGCGAGGTCGGGCCGGCCGGCGCACCGGTGGTCGTCCTCCGCTCGCGGCGGGCGTTCCGCCGGGTCCTGTGGTCGCCGGCCCAGCTGGGCCTGGCCCGCGCCTACGTCGCCGGGGACGTCGACGTCCCCGGCGACGTGTTCGCCACCCTCACCGCCCTGGGCGTGCTCACGACGTGGGGGCAGGGGGAACCGGCCCCGCCGCTGCCCCCGTCCGCGCGCTGGGCGCTGCTGCGCACCGCGGCCCGGCTGGGCGCCGTCGGTCCCCCGCCGCCCCCGCCGGCGGAGGAGGCCCGCGTCGGCCGGACGGGTGCCCGGCACACCTGGAGCCGGGACGCCGCCGCCATCGCCCACCACTACGACGTCGGCAACGACTTCTACGCCCTCGTCCTCGGGCCCACGCTGGTCTACTCGTGCGCGGTGTGGACCGACGCGTGCACCGGCCTCGACGCCGCCCAGGAGGCCAAGCTCGACCTGGTCTGCCGCAAGCTCGGCCTCCGGCCCGGCATGCGCCTGCTCGACGTGGGCTGCGGGTGGGGCGGCCTGGCGCTGCACGCCGCCCGGCGGTACGGCGCCGACGTCGTCGGGGTCACGCTGTCCGCCGAGCAGGCGGCGCTGGCGCGGGAGCGGGCCGCCGAGGCGGGGCTGGCCGGCCGGGTCGACGTCCGGGTGCAGGACTACCGCGAGGTCACCGACGGGCCGTTCGACGCGATCGCCTCGATCGGGATGGCCGAGCACGTCGGCCGGCAGCAGATGCCCGGGTACGCCGCGCACCTGCGCGACCTGCTGCGCCCCGGTGGCCGGCTGCTCAACCACGCCATCGCCTGGCGCGACGGGCGGTGGCGGCCGGACCCCGACTCGTTCATCGCCCGCTACGTCTTCCCCGACGGGGAGCTGCTCGGCCTCGCGGAGACCGTCGGCGCGCTCGAGGACGCCGGCCTGGAGGTGCTCGACGTCGAGGCGCTGCGCCGGCACTACGGCCTGACGCTGCGCGCCTGGGTCGCCCGGCTGGAGCAGCACTGGGACGAGGCCGTGGCCGCCGCCGGCGAGGGGCGCGCCCGGGTGTGGCGGCTGTACATGGCGGCCTGCGCGCTGGCGTTCGAGGCGGGCACGATGGGCGTGGACCAGGTGCTCGTCCAGCGGCCAGGCGGTGCGCCGCCGCCGCTGCGGCGCACCGCCTGGGTGTGAGGGCCGGCGTCAGGCCACGTCCCGTGCGGGTGCGTCCGGCCCGGGCTCGGCGAGGATCCAGCTGGTGCGCCCGTGCAGCGGCGGGGTCTTGGTGCCGTCGGTGAACCAGACGACGACGCCCCCGTGCGCCCGGCAGCGCGAGCGCACCACCCGGACCTGCCCCCCGCGGGCGGTCTTGACCGGGCGGACCAGCGGGAGGCCGAAGTCCGTGCCGATGACGTCGCCGGTCAGGACCGGCTCCCCGGCGGACAGGTGGGACGTCGGGACGGTGGTCATCGCGGGCCTCCGGGATCGAGTTTTCGAACGTGCGTTCGATGGTGCACCCGGAGGGGGACGCCGCGCCACCGGGTGCTCAATCGGGCCGGATGCCGGTCCGGGTGACCCGGATCGTGGACGCGCTGCGGGTCCGCCGGGTGGGCACGACCTCGCCCAGCTCGGCCAGCCGCTCGACCGCGGCGTCCTTGTCGACCTGCGTGCGCAGCCCGCCGCCGGACCACTCGCAGTGCAGGTCGCCGGCCGGCCCGGACCGGCCCCGCAGCCGCTCGCGGGCGAACTCCTTGTGCCGCCGGGCCTCGTTCTCCGCCGCCCGCCAGGCGTCGTAGTCGTGGACGGCCTCGACGTAGTCGGCGTCGGTGACCGTCAGCCGGGACTGGCGGGAGACCTCGCCCTCGGTCTCCGGGTCCACCGGCGGGCCCCAGCACAGGTCGAGGAACGGGCACCAGTCGCACATCCCGTCCACGCCCGGCCCGAACCCGTCGCGCGGGACGGCGTCGACGCCGTCCTCCTCCACGGTGGCGTAGACGTCGGTCAGCCACATGAGCGCCTCGGCGGTCAGCGCCGGGTCGTGGTCGGCCTCGAAGACGACGTCCTCGCCGGAGTCGCGGGACAGGTAGCGCAGGCGCAGGCCCTCGACGTCCTGCCCGTCGCCCGACGGCAGCCGCCGGTCGGCGGTCTGCCCGGTGCGCAGCAGCCACGCGTACAGGGCCACCTGGAACCAGTGCCGGACCGGCACCCCGCGGGTGAGGACCCGCTCGAAGCCGAACCGGGACGTCGTCTTGAGGTCCTCGACCACCGGCTCGTGCCACCAGTCGCAGCGACCCTTGACCTGCTCGCCCCGCAGGCCCACCTCGGTGAGCCCGCCGTACTGGCGGCGCAGCGCGCGCAGGACCCCGCGGTGCAGCTCGGTGCCGATGAAGGCCTGCAGCCCGGCGCGGGCGTTGGTCGGGCGGCGCCGGACGATCCGGTAGGCCGCCCGGCGCCGGCACTCGCCGACCTCCGAGGCGCCGATCATCCGCTGCCGGGAGCGGGCCCGGCGGCTGTCGAGGTCCCGGACCGCCGCGGCCAGGCTGGGCGCGGCCCGCCGCTCGGCGGCGCTGGGACGGGCGGGCAGGACGGCGGTCACCGTCCCGCCCTCCGGAGGCGGCGGCGGAGCGGGGCCGGGTGGACCGGCCCCGCTCCGTCCCGCGGCTCAGGCGACGTCCGCACGACCGTCGTCGCCGTCCCGGCGCTCGGCGATGACCGCGCGCACCAGCGCGGTCAGCCGCTTGGTCGCCACGTGCTCGACGGACCGGCCGAACCGGGCGCCGATCTGCTCGTCGGTGACGCCCAGGCTCTCCAGGCTGGCGAGCACGCCCCGCCGGGCCGCGGTGTTCCGCCGCTCCCGCGGGTCGTCCGGGGTCGGCGAGGACTCCAGCAGCGGGTTCGCCGGCGCGGCTTCCTCGGCGTCGGGCCGGGGGGCCGAGACGGCGGCCTGCGCCGCCGCGGCCGCGGCCTGGGCGGCCTGCAGCACCCCGGCGGGCGTCTGCGGGACCGACGGGTCGCCGGCCGCGACCCGGCGCCTGCCGGCGGGGTGCTCCGTCATCGACGCCTCGACCAGCTGCTCGTGCCGGGCGCGGATCAGCTCCGCGACCGTGTACGAGCCGCCGGGGGTGGGGACGTCGGCCTGCAGCAGGCCGTTGCGGTTGGCCTCGGTCCAGACCTCGCGCAGCTCGTCGTCGTCGCGGGCGTCGTCGATCCGCGCGACCAGGTCGGCGGCGTCCGGCTCGCCCCGGCCGCCGGCCCGGGCGGCCGGGCGGCCCTGCCGGGCCTCCTCGGTGCGCTCGTGGTCGAGCAGCCCGCCGCCGTGGAAGGAGACGAGGTCGCGCACGTGCGCGGTGCCCGGGTCGCACTTGAGCGCGTCGAACACCAGCCACTCCAGCAGCCGGCCGGTCGCCTTCGGGTCGGTGACCTCGCGGGCCGGGTCGTCGTTGGGCTTGATGCCCACGTGCACGCTGCGCGCGCCGACGATCAGCGGCCGGCGGCCGCGGCGCAGCCGCATCCACACCGACGCCGCGTACGGGAACTCCCGGTGGGTCTGCACCGACCAGGTCTTCTGGCCCTCGATCGGGCGGCCGTTGGAGTCGACCTCGGTGACCTCCTTGCCCCGGGCGGTCACGACGACGATGCCGGGGAAGGTGAGCAGCTCGGTCTGCAGCTTGCGCCAGCGGGCGCCGGCGTCGTTCCACAGGTTCTGGCTGATGGTGACCTCGGCGTTGGGGTCGCGCTTGAGCAGCTCGCGGTTGCGGGCGGACTTCGCGGCGCGCTCGCTGGCCCAGTCCTTCAGGCCGTCCCAGATCGCCGAGCCGGTGTCGATGCCGAGCACGACCGGGAGCTCGCCGGCGTCGGAGGCGCGGCGGGCCTCGGCCTTGACCGCCTGGACGGCGGCCAGCACCGCGGCGTAGGAGCCGTCGTGCTCGATGAGCTGGTACTTCGCGCCGGGGATGGCGCCGTACTCGTCACCGGCACCCTCGTTGAGGTCGATCCAGTAGAGCGCGCCGATCCGGTCACTGCTGCTGAACTGGGCCAGCGCCCAGCTCTTTCCTGCCTTCTCCTCGCCCTCGAGGAGGATGCACGGCCACGGCACGCGGCCGGTGGGCTTGCGGGTCTTGAGGCCAGGGACGGCCATGTCGGACTCCTTGGATGACACGGGGAAGATGTCGATCCCGAATCTAGGAAGGGGTACCGACAAAACGGCGTGTCGGCTTGACACCCCACCCCCGGCATCCGCGTCAGTCCTGGTCCGGCCCGTCGTCGGCGGACACGCGGCCGCGCAGCCGGTGGGCGAGGGCGGTGTGCCGGCGCCCGGACCCGGCGGCCCGCACGGCCTGGGCCAGCGCCCGCGGCGAGCCGACCAGCACGACGAGCCGCTTGGCGCGGGTGACCGCGGTGTAGAGCAGGTTGCGCTGCAGCATCATCCAGGCGCTGGTGGTCAGCGGGACGACGACGCACGGGTACTCGCTGCCCTGCGAGCGGTGCACGGTGACCGCGTAGGCGTGCACCAGCTCGTCGAGCTCGGCGAAGTCGTAGTCGACCGCCTCGTCCTCGTCGGTGACCACGGTGACCTTCTGGTCGACCGGGTCGATCGCGGTGACGACGCCCTGGGTGCCGTTGAAGACGCCGTTGCGGCCCTTGTCGTAGTCGTTGCGGATCTGGGTGACCTTGTCCCCGACGCGGAACACCCGCCCGCCGAACCGCTTCTCCGCGCGGTCGGGCCGGGCGGGGGTGAGCGCCTCCTGCAGCAGCTCGTTGAGCCCGGCGGCGCCGGCCGGCCCGCGGTGCACCGGGGTGAGCACCTGGACGTCGCGGCGCGGGTCGAGGCCGAAGCGGGCCGGGATCCGCCGGGTGACGACGTCCACGGTGAGCCGGGCGGCCTCCTCGGCGTCGTCGGTGGCGAACAGGAAGAAGTCGTCGAGGCCCTGCACCTGCGGCGGGGTGCCGGCGTTGATCCGGTGGGCGTTGGTCACCACCCCCGACCGGCTGGCCTGCCGGAAGACCTGCGTCAGGCGCACGTGCGGCACCGGGGTGCCCTCGGCGAGCAGGTCGCGCAGCACCTCGCCGGCGCCGACGGACGGCAGCTGGTCGACGTCGCCGACCAGGAGCAGGTGCGCGCCCGGCGGGACCGCGCGCACCAGCTTGTTGGCCAGCAGCAGGTCCAGCATCGAGGACTCGTCGACGACGACCAGGTCGGCGTCCAGCGGCCGGTCCCGGTCGTAGGCGGCGTCGCCGCCGGGGCGCAGCTCCAGCAGCCGGTGCACGGTCACCGCCTCGACCCCGGTCAGCTCGGTGAGCCGCTTCGCCGCGCGGCCGGTCGGCGCCGCGAGCACGATCCGCGCGCCCTTGGCCCTGGCCAGGGTGATGATCGAGCGCACCGTGAAGCTCTTGCCGCAGCCGGGCCCGCCGGTGAGGACGGCGAGCCGCTCGGTCAGCGCCAGGCGGACGGCGTCCCGCTGGCCGGGCGCGAGCTCGACACCGGTGCGCCGGTGCAGCCAGGAGAGGGCGGCGTCCCAGTCGACGCCGGCGAAGGCCGGCATGCGGTCCTCGGCGGCGGTCGCCAGCCTCCGCAGCCCGGCGGCGAGGGAGACCTCGGCCCGGTGGAAGGGGACCAGGTAGTGGGCCACGGTGGGCGGGCCGCCGTGCGCGGCGGGCAGCTCGTCGCGGATCAGGCCCTGGTCGGCGACCAGCAGGGCCAGGCAGTGGCGCACCAGGTCAGCGGGGACCTGCAGCATCTCGATCGCGCGGGCCGTGAGCTCCGGCTCGGGCAGGAAGCAGTGGCCCTGCCCGGTCGCCTCGGACAGCACGAACTGCAGGCCCGCCTCCACCCGCTGGGTGCTGTCGTGCGGGATGCCGACCGCGGCGGCGATCGTGTCGGCGGTCTTGAAGCCGATGCCCCAGACCTCGGCGGCCAGGCGGTAGGGCTCGCTGCGGACGACGCCGATCGAGGCGCCGCCGTACTGCTTGTAGATGCGGACGGCGAGGGAGGTGGAGACCCCGACGCCCTGCAGGAAGACCATCACCTCCTTGATGGCCCGCTGCTCCTCCCAGGCCTCGGTGATCAGCCGGGTGCGCTTGGGGCCGAGCTTGGGCACCTCGGCCAGCCGGCCCGGCTGCTCCTCGATCACCCGCAGGGCGTCGGCCCCGAAGTGGTCGACGATCTGCGCCGCCAGCCGCGGACCGATGCCCTTGACCAGTCCCGAGCCGAGGTAGCGCCGGATGCCCTGCACGGTGGCGGGCAGCACGGTCGTGTAGTCGTCGACCTGGAACTGGCGGCCGTACTGGGGGTGCGCGCCCCACCGGCCGCGCAGCTGCAGCGTCTCCCCCGGCTGGGCGCCGAGCAGCGAGCCCACCACGGTGACCAGGTCACCGCCGCGCCCGGTGTCGACCCGGGCCACGGTGTAGCCGGTCTGGGCGTTCGCGAACGTGATCCGCTCCAGCGTCGCCTCCAGGACCGCCCCCGTCCGCGCCTCTGCCACCTGCCGTCCTCTCGCTGCCGCGCCGTCCTGCCCTCGATCGTCACACCCCCCGATGACGAAATCCGCCGAGCGCGCGGAACTGTCGGACCGTGCTCGTAGCCTCCGGACGCTCACCTGAGCGATGCACTGACAACACGGAGGACCGGATCATGGCCGGCGACACTGTCATCACCGTCATCGGCAACCTGACCAGCGACCCCGAGCTGCGATTCACGCCCTCGGGAGCGGCGGTTGCCGACTTCACCATCGCCTCGACCCCGCGCACCCTGGACCGCCAGACCCAGGAGTGGAAGGACGGCGACGCGCTCTTCCTGCGCTGCAGCGTCTGGCGCCAGATGGCCGAGAACGTCGCGGGGTCGCTGACCCGCGGCTCGCGCGTCATGGCGCAGGGGCGTCTCAAGCAACGGTCGTTCGAGACCAAGGAGGGCGAGAAGCGCACCGTCATCGAGCTCGAGGTCGACGAGATCGGCCCGTCCCTGCGCTACGCGACGGCGACCGTCGCCAAGGTCGCCCGCTCCGGGGACGGTCCCGGCGGGAGCTCCGGTGGCGGTCAGGGACCTCGCGAGAGCCGCAACGGTGCCGGCCGGGGCAGTTCGCCCGATCCCTGGGCCGCAGCGCCGGTCGGCGGTTTCGCCGAGGAGGAGCCGCCCTTCTGACCGGGACCGCCGGGCCCCGCGGTCGGTGACCGCGGGGCCCGGCACCGTCCCGGCACCCGGCTCGCCCGGGTCCGCTGCGCCGAGCGCGGGCCCGGGCGGGCTCCACCGGCCGTGAGTGGCTGTGATCCCGTCGCAGCACCGCCCGACACGGCCCGCACGGGGACCCCGTGCGCCCGCAACCGCCTAGCCTCGAACCGTGGCGTTCACCGTTCCCGACGCCCACCTCCTCGCCCTGGCCGCCCACGAGGGACAGACCGACGAGCACGGCCGGGACCTCTACCTGGCGCGGTTGCGACCGATCGCCGAGTCGCTGCGGCCGTACGGGCCCCATGCCGAGATGGCCGGCGTGCTGCAAGACGTCGCCCGGATGACCGGCGACCACCCCGATCCCGCCCGCCGGTACGACGTCGCCCGGCTGCTCGTCCTGGGTGTGCCCGCGGTCGTCGTCGAGGCGATCGACGCCGTGACGCCGCGTCCGGGCGAGCCGTACATCGCCGGCCTCATCCGGCGGTGCGCGGCGCACCCGCTCGGCCGCCTGGTCAAGCTGGCCGAGAACCAGTACCTCCTCGCGGCCGCCGCACAGCAGGCGGCCTACGACCCGGCCCGGGCCCGCAGCCTGCGGGAGGGCCGGTACCGCCCCGCCCGGCGGATCCTGCTCGCCGCCGAGGCCGCGGACCCCGTCCACGGCCGGCGCGTCCTCGTCTGACCCGCCCGGCGAGGATTTCGTCAGGACGGAACGCCAGAGGCGCTGCCGCGCCGCGGCCCGACAGCCCTCGCGCGCCTTCCCCGGGAATGCAGCCGGGTCCCGCACCGGTGGTGCGGGACCCATGAGCAACGAAACGGGGGCCGGAGCCAAAGGCTCCGACCCCCGTTCGTGAATGGTTGTCCGGCGGCGTCCTACTCTCCCACCCCGTCTCCGGGGCAGTACCATCGGCGCTGAGAGGCTTAGCTTCCGGGTTCGGAATGGGTCCGGGCGTTTCCCTCTCGCCATGGCCGCCGTAACACTGTGAACGTTGTCCCCGGCCCGCGCGCCGGGCCACGGAGGGTGGCCCGGTTGCGGGGGGTCGGGTGCGTTCAGAACCGCACAGTGGACGCGAGACAGCAAAGCTTGGAGGAGTGTGTGGTCAAGCCCTCGGCCTGTTAGTACCGGTCAGCTCGCACGCCTTGCGGCGCTTCCACTTCCGG